>UQAB01000006.1 GCA_900538765.1 uncultured Azospirillum sp.
CAGGCACGATGTAAGCATCGCGCTTCTTTCTGTACGGAACAACCAACAGCGAACTGATCGCTCACCTCGCAGGTGTGACAAGTGTGGACAGTCACTTTGATGGTGTTGTGGTGTGTCTATGTGTGTTCCTGACTTGGGTACAATACCGGAAATAAGAGAAGCATAAACATTGCCCGTTTCGTAGCAAAAAATGCACGAAATTGACAGTAACATTATCTTGCTGATATTCGTCATCATACCCTCCACACTTGTCATCACAAAAATACTATAACATAAAAAAATTTAGTGTTCAATCACTAATTTTAATAAAAGATAAAAAAAACGACAAATATGACCAGGCTTTTATATAAAATTAACCCCCGCTGCTTATAGTATGTTCCATGATGAAGAAATTCTGTGCCATAATGTCGGCATTCCTTTTGTCCGGCTGCATCTTTCAGCCGGCTGAACCGGAAAACGAAGCCTTTCTGCCGCTCAGCGAACAATACCGCCGCTGTGGTATCCGCCAGACGCGCCTCCATGTCCGCAACGGCAGCGCTCTTGCCGCCGGAAAGGGACAGACTTCTTACGAAACGGCGGCCGCCTGCCTGGCTTTTCTGAAAGCGGAAGACAGCCCCGTCACCGACACGGCTCAGAACGTTTCTTCCCGCATTACGCAAAGTTCCGTTGGCGCCCGATACTACCGCGCCCTGTGCAAACAGCCTTCATGGCAAAATACCGCAGGCTGCGGCTGGCAAAAAACAACCCGCTGGAACTTCACCCCGCATGATCTTTCTTATATTGATAATTAAAAGGACATAAAAAAATGAAACTCAAACTCGTTTTAGCCACCATTATCCTTCTCTCTTCCTGCGCCAAACTGGAAAGCCTGACCCAAGTCGGCAGCAATGCCACCGCCGAAGAAAAATTTCGCGCCTGTGCCGTCAACGAAGTCAGCGCCAAAATGAAAGCCGGTACCTTGTTCAATCAGGGTTTTACCGCCACCAAAGACGAAATCGTCAGCACCTGTCTGAAAAAACTGGCATTGCAGGCCGCCGGTATTGATGCCGAAGCCGACAGCATCACTGACGGCATTCTCTCCAAATTTATCGGCAGCGGCAAATAAAACCGCCCAGCCAATACTCATTCCAGCAAGAAAAAAGCCTTTCGTTAACGAAAGGCTTTAACATTTTTATTGCCACTGCTTCAACTGCTTAACAACCAGATAAAACTTCTGTTTTGCAGGCCCGCTGTCCATAGGCAGCAAATCAGTCCCCTCACGATCTATATAGGAACAAACCTCCGCCATCGTCATTCTATCGTTGTATTCCTCTGACCATTGCAGATTTTCTACCAACATACCTTCCTCCTTGGCAACATTCTGAAGAATCAACTTCTTTCTGACATACTCAAACTCGGCAACAATATCTTCTTTCGGCTCAGCACCCTCATCTTTCCGCATATACTCCAAAAGACTCTTCAAAGTCCCGCCATGACTGGACATCTCTCTGTCAAGCACCTCTATTTCCGCAGCAAATTTTGTAGAAAAAGCGTCAGGAAGATGTGTCATATCATAACCTTGCTTGCGGCAAAACTCTTTATACTCCACAACATTACGATAAATATAATCAACCGCAAAAAACAAATCATGGTCGTCCGAACGTTGGGACGTTTTTACCTCTCCAAGATCCCGTTTCACAGCGTTGTTTATAGCATAAGTGACAATTAAGTTTGACCCCCAAAAAACCGCTACCAACACAATACAAAAACTGAGAGGATATTTCAGCAAAACACTCCTTTGCGACATATCCGGTTTCTCCATCGCTTTAGAGAAAAGTAAAATAAAACTGATAATAAGCCAAACAATTGTCAAAAGAGCAAAAAACACTTCAAATAAAAGATTTCCCACCCCGGACACTCTAAAAGCCCTTAAAACAAAATCCGCCCATGTTAATAAAACAAAAACAGAAATATAGGCTGTTCCGTTCACCCCCATACTCCGGCATCTCTTTTGCATCAAAGCCAAAGTAGAATAAAAAGCAACTCCGGAAAAAACAACAATAAATAAAGAACTCCCCAAATCAGAATGGATAAACATTCCACCCAAAAAACCAAGACACCAAAACATCAGACAGAGCGCTACAGTACCGCCCAAATAAGCCAACCGCCCGATTGTCCCCTCATAAGAAAAAAAGAAATCCGCAAAACTAAACTTTTTACCGCTATTTTCCATAAAACGCCTCCCTTATCCTGCGTCGCCGTATAAATTAAGACAACATTCCGCCGCATAAAATTCATCATTTTTGTTATACCAACAAAAATCATCAACCACAACGCGCAAACTTACCCTTGTGCAAAAAAATACGCCCACGTTATTTTGTCAAAAAAACTTGTCTTATAATAAACTTTATGATATGATACTGCCATTAAAAAGTATTATTATAGCCAATTATTGAACTATCAAAATTGTTTCTGATATACTATTTTAATTATGTCTAATCTTTTAAAATAAAAAAACATGAAAAAAATTGAAACTTTTACATTACCGGAAACAAGATTCCTGTCAAATTTTTATCCTTACAAAAATAAACAAGGAGAAAAATATCCCGAAAAAGTATCCGTGACCTATGAAGGCATAGAATTTGACTGTACGGAAAACGCCTATCAGGCAGCAAAATCTCTTAACATTGAACTAAGAAAAGAAATAAGCCGCATGAATCCTTTTCAATCAAAAAAATATTGGATTGGCAAAGAGGAACAAATACGCCCTGACTGGGAAGAAATAAAAATTTCCGTCATGCGAGAACTCATTTTTCAAAAGTTCACAAACAACCCGCAGCTTAAGCAAATGCTTCTCGACACGGAAGACGCACTTCTGGAAGAAGGAAACACCTGGGAAGATACCTATTGGGGCATCTGCAACGGTATTGGCGAAAATAACCTCGGCAAAATTCTTATGGAAATCCGCGATAGCCTCAAGCAATAAGCCGCCATTCAAACAAAATACCCGAACCGCCTATAGGTTTCGGGTATTTTTCTGCACATTTTTTCAACTCTGTATGTCTGGTGAGAGCCTCCGGCTCAACCCCGGACAAAAAAACCGGGAATCTTCCCGTTGCCACATAAAAAAAATCTCCTATAAAGGAGATAATGGAGCGGGCTGGAGGCAGAAAAAACTTCCAGTGGAAGTTTTTTCAACGACAGGCGAAAGTTTGTTAACCGGCGAGCTAGTGGAAACGACGCGACGCCGGTGTTACAAACCGAGTGACCGATGGCCGAAGCAAAAAGCAACTGACGTTGCTTTTTGAGAGGAGACACAATGAGAGTTTTTGTTGTGAGCCAAGCTATACTTGAGCGATACAACAAATTTACTCGGAATTGGAGTTGTTGAGCCTTTAGGCGAAACTTACGCAGCTAGACCGGGAATCTTCCCGTTGCCACATAAAAAAATCTCCTATAAAGGAGATAATGGAGCGGGCAACGGGAATCGAACCCGCATTATAAGCTTGGGAAGCTCACGTTCTACCATTGAACTATGCCCGCATGAACATACCGAACATACTACAAAATTTTTAGAAATCAACTTCTTTATCATAATTATTAAACAATTTATGCTCAGCTTGTTCAAAACTGTTAAACAATGGCGCCGTCCCACTAAATCTGTACTAATTGACCACAGAGCGCACTTTTACTAAAAGTTCGAAGAGTGCGTTAGATAGAGTGATTTTAACGGCGGAAGTACCGCAACGTACATAGAAGTACGTGAGGACACTTACGACCGGAAAAAATCGCTCTAGATAACGTGCTATACGAACTTTTAGCCGTATATCGGAAAACGAGCCGCTAACATATCCACCACTTCCTTGCCGACACGTTCGATAACAGCCTGCTCGTCCGCCGTCCCGACGGCATCCGTCACATCGGCAATCCAGTTGCCGACCTGAATAAACTCGGTTTCCTTAAAACCGCGGGTCGTCGCCGCCGGTGTGCCGACACGAATGCCTGAAGTAACTTTCGGCGGCATTGGATCAAAAGGAATGGCGTTTTTGTTGCAGGTCATATGCGCGGCTTCCAAAGCCTTTTCAACCACATCGCCGGTCAGATTTTTCGGCCGCAGGTCAACCAACAGCAAATGAGTGTCAGTCCCGCCGGAAACCAAATCCAGCCCGCGCTTTTTCAGCGTTTCACCCAAAGCTTTGGCATTTTTCACCACCTGCGCGGCATAGTCCTTAAACTGTGGCGTTAAAGCCTCTTTGAAGCAAACCGCCTTGGCCGCAATAATATGCTCCAACGGCCCGCCTTGCGTCGCCGGGAAAATAGCGGAATCAATCTTCTTCGCAATCTCGGAATTGTTAGTCAAAATCATACCGCCGCGCGGCCCGCGCAAAGTCTTGTGCGTCGTCGTCGTCACCACATCGGCATATTCCAACGGATTGGGATGCACCCCGCCGGCAACCAACCCGGCAAAATGCGCCATGTCCACCATCAGATAAGCCCCGACCTTGTCGGCAATCTCGCGAAAACGCTTAAAATCAATCTGCCGCGGATAAGCCGACCCGCCGGCAATAATCAGTTTCGGACGATTTTCGAGCGCCAGCCGCTCGGCCTGTTCATAATCAATCAACCCGCTGTCCCGGCATACGCCATACTGTACGGCATTCAGCCACTTGCCCGAAAAAGACACTTTAGAGCCGTGCGTCAAATGTCCGCCGGCATCCAGCGACATCCCCATAATCACATCGCAGGGCTTGAGCAAAGCGACATAAACCGCGGTGTTAGCCTGAGAACCGGAATGCGGCTGAACATTAACGTAAGCGGCGTTAAAAAGTTCCTTCGCCCGTGCTCGCGCCAACTCCTCCACCACATCAATATATTCGCATCCGCCGTAATAACGGTGTGCCGGATAACCCTCGGCATATTTATTGGTTAAAATCGAGCCTTGCGCTTCCAGAACCGCCGGCGACACAATATTTTCGGAGGCAATCAGTTCAATCTGGTTCTGCTGGCGTTTCAGCTCATTATCAATCGCATCGGCGATTTCCGCATCTTCTTCCCACAAATTCTCCGTAAAATCCATCATCTCTAACATCCTCCGTAAACATCAATTTTTTCAATACGGCGCACATGGCGGCCACCCTCAAACGGCGTTTTCAAAAAAATGTCCAGCCGCTCGACTACCTCGTCATAAGTCATTGTCCGCGCGCCAAACACCGCCACGTTGGCGTTATTGTGTTCCCGCGCCAGACGTGCCGTTTCCGCACTGTAAAGCAGCGCCGCGCGAATGCCCTTGTGCCGGTTGGCGGCAATTGAAATGCCGATTCCCGTACCGCAAATCAAAACGCCTGAATCGGCAGCACCGTCCAAAACCGCCCGGCTCACTTTTTCGGCATAATCGGGATAATCGACCGATTCTGCCGAATAAGTTCCCAAATCGCTCATTTCCACCCCCAAAGAAGAATAATGTGCAATCAGTTTTTGTTTCAGCTCAAATCCGCCGTGATCTGCGGCAATCGCAATTTTCATGTCATTCTCCTCAGGTTGTCGTTTGTTCCGTATCATAACCAAGGTAAGATTATTTGCAACCCCTCCGCTCCAATAAGCCACAAAAAAAACCGGGGTTGCCCCGGTTTTTTTCTCACCTTTCGCAAAATCCTTTTTGCATTTTCAGAGCAAAATTCTCACTTTTAAAGGAATAGCAGTTTACCAAAGTCACATAACCAAACAATTGCTTCAGTTCATCTTGGGTAAAAGGACGGCTCCAAGCCTCATAAATATCAAGCGGAAATATCATCGTGCCATCCAGGCTCTGATTAACATCCCAGTCCGAATTCAGATAAATTCCGTTTTGCAAAATGTTGAAATGAGACAACTTTCTGTTTTCCAAATAAGCTCTCGAAATTTCATCAACATCTGCGGCCACCTCTCTGGCCCTGGAAAAGCTGCACCGTGGATAACCGACATAAAACTGCGCATAATGCTTCTCGGAAAACTCCAAATCATAAAATGCCGTTTCCGCCGCAGCTTCTGCTGTCCGGGATAAAGCGCCGTTGCGATAAGCCGAAACAATCTCGACAAAAGTGTCGCGCAGAGAACGGGCATAAAAACCATCGGCAAATGTCTTCGCAAAAGTAAAGCCATGTCCTTCGGCCAACGCCTGAAACGAAGTAAAAGTCAAATAACACCCTGTTGGCATAAAAGCGTTTTGCACCCGTTTGAAATCAGAACTGACAAGAAAATACAGTCCCCCAATCCCGGAATGTAACCACCCGCCGCCATCAGCAAGATAACGGGCATAATCAGGAAACATCTCCTTAATTTTATTGCCGTCAGCCAAATACCAATCCTCATAAGAAACATCCTGATTATAAATATAAGTCGGATCTTTTCTCTCAAACTGGCGGCTGCCGTCTCCCTCATAAAAAATCACGATATTGTTATACAAAATCGCACCGGGAAAATAAGCTGCCAGCCGCGCAGCGCCGAACAGGGAATAATCGTCAAGATTATAAACCACCATTTCACCGATTAACACCCCCCAGATTCTATCTACCAAACGACAAGGCCATTCTTCACCGGGAAAACGGCTGATGCTGCCCTCCGTTTCACAAACATTGTTCGGCCGGTCTTTTGACGCATCGCAGCAAACCAGCTTATCGTAAAGCTCCTGCGGAATCTCTTTTTTCCTGCCATAAGCCATCAGCGACATTTGGGAAGAAAGCGCCTCATCCAACTGAGCTTTCAGAGAATAATCCACTTTCTCATCTTCCGGTTTGCCAATCTCCGGTTTACTTTTGCTGTCGCCAAAACGATTACACACCAAAAAAGCAGCCAGGCAAATCAGCAGTGCCAAAACAAGCCACGCCGCATCCCGGTTGACATAAGCCGTAAACTCATTGCCAAAAACAAAAATCAAACTAACCGCCCATAAAGCCAACAAAATAAAAGCTTTAGGATTTGCTCTTAATTTTTCTCTAATATCCATAATAGTTAAAATTATATAAGTTTATAATAATTGTTAATTAGACTTAATTTAGCTACAGTTAGACAAAAAGTCAAGTCTGATTTTCTTTAACATTCTCATCTGTAAAAAATAGTTAACACAAAACGGTCATTTAATGCGAAAGAAAAAACTGAGGAAATAAACAGCGCATTCATTATCATTGTTGACTATTGGCAGCCTTTTCTGTATGTTAAATAAAAATGACCGTTTTAATTTAACACGAAACATTATCCCGAATGAATTTTGCTTATATCAAAATAAACGAACCGGAAGAAATCATCAGGGCGCAAAAGCAAGCCATCAGCGCTTATGCCCGCCTCAACAGCCTGAACATTGAAGACTTCCTCCTGGCTTCTGACTTTAGCTGTGCCGAAAGCCTTCCGCCCCACAGCACCATTATTGTTTCAGAAATCATCCGCCTCGGACAAACGGTAGGCGAAATAAAAAACAACCTTGAACAACTTCTGCCACAACACAAAATCATATCCGCGGCCGAAAATCTGACCTTTGACTTTTCCGCAGCCGATTTCCCATTTATCATGCAAGGCATAAACATCGCCTTATCCCTGCAAAAAAACGTCACATCTTATTCCACGCGGCGCAAACTTTCCGCGCTTAAAGCCTCCGGCGTCAAACTCGGCCATCCGGTTGGCAAAAAGCTGAAATCCAAACTGGCGCACCATAAAGCAGAAATCAAAAAACTGCTGGCCGACGGCATTTCAAAAGCCGAAATCGCCCGCCGTCTGAATCTCTCCCGCGCCAGCATTTACAATTTCCTCAAAAACCACCAAAACTAACCCTCCCCGCCATATTAACAACGCCGTTAATCATATTTTTCATATTTGCCGCTATTCTTTTATTACAGAGTAACAGAAATAATGAGAGCAACGGCTATGGATCGACAAATAATCGAAATAATGAACGACGGCTTTGCGCTGTCCCTGCACCGAGGTTTTCTCGTCGTTGAAAACAAAACAAGCCAAATCAGACAGGAAATCCCTCTGGATAACATTTTGGCGCTTCTGCTTTCCGCAAATAACATAAACCTGACTAAAAACATTATTAATGCCGTCTGCGAGCAAGGCGGCTGCCTCATCTGCTGCGGCAAAGATTATCTGCCGACAACGCTGACAATGCCCTATACCGGACACTGGCTGATTGCCCCGCGTATCCGTCAGCAAATAAACTGTTCCAAACCATTGCAAAAGAATCTTTGGAAAAGCATTATCCAAAACAAAATTTACAATCAGGCTAAAATTCTGGAATACTTTTTTCCCGACCACCCCAATATTGAACGCCTGAAACTTTTAGCCAGGGAAACACTGAGCGATGACTCCCGCAATCATGAAGGCATCGCTGCTGCAATTTATTTCAAGTCCCTGTTTGGTAAAAAATTTGTCAGAAACCGCCTTAATGATGACACAAATATCTTATTGAATTATACCTACACCGTCTTGCGAGCCATCATCGCCCGAGCCGTCGCCGGCAATGGTCTTCTGCCTTATATCGGCCTGAAACACCGCAGTCAGGGTAATCCTCTGCCACTGGTTGATGATTTAATTGAACCCTTTCGTGCCTTGGCCGATAAAATTGTATTTGAAGAGCTAAACAAGCTGGTTAATATCGACCATATCGAACTAACACCGGCAATAAAACGAAGCCTGACCAAAATCATAACCACCCCCGTTGAAACAGCAAAAGGAACCGTTTCCTTAAATGACGGTATTTATGAATTTGTCAGCAGTCTGGTTACCAGCTTCGAAAATAAAAAAGTTCTGCTGAAATATCCTTGTTTTTAAAACCACCACACAAAAAAATAGCTTCTTTGGCAAATGACCGATATGTACCGACTGAATTACAGTTGACCGTCTAATTAATCTCTGATAAGCTCAAAGACTCATAAACCGAATATATGTGGCTGTTATAGTTGACCGTCTAATTAATCTCTGATAAGCTTGTCCGATAAAGTAAACCCGCTCTCTATTTGTTATAGTTGACCGTCTAATTAATCTCTGATAAGCTGATGGCCTTGACTAAACGTATGTTGATTGCGTTATAGTTGACCGTCTAATTAATCTCTGATAAGCTTTTTCTGTCCTATAATTTATCAGCATACCTGTTATAGTTGACCGTCTAATTAATCTCTGATAAGCTATCTAATAGCATAACACCTTGAAATTAAATAATTTCAAGGTGTTATTATAAAATAAAAATGTCTTCCCAAAACCATTAAAACAGTAGCAACTGGCCATTTTTTTCACGAGTCTCTTCTTCATTTTCTTCATAATTCTTTCCCAAATAATTCTCGGTCATCAAATATTGTTTATCTGTAATATATAAAAACGACACGGACGAATTATCCGGAATAAACCGCGACAGCCTCTTCGTCACAGTCTGCCCGGCACTCAGGCTTTTCACCGGTTTAATATAAACCGAAAACTGTTTCATCACAAAACCCTCATCCAGCAAAACATTGCGAAAACGCGTCGCCTTGCGCATCTCCTTTCTGGTTCTGACCGGAATATCAAACATACAGATTATCCACATCATCGACCATCCGGTTAAAGTTTCAAGCCGCTGCCTTCGTGCCATTCCACAAAACCTTGTGTTTTTTCTTTACTTTGCCAAAAGGCGTCAGTTCTACTTTTCGCGCCTTGTTTTTAAGAAAATAACTCAATCCTCTGTCCTCAAGACTGTCAACCAACATATATTTTAAGCTTTTATCTTTCGGCGACGTCATCCGAGCATCTGTCACAAAATCAATTGTAACACGGCCGTCACTAAACTTTTTCACCCTGGCCAAACAGCGGTCTTTATCCGTATACCCCTTCCACTCATCCGGCGTATCCAGTTCCAGCAAATCCCCTTGTTGAACAGACCAGATAATTTTGCCGCCGCTTTTCTTCCATTCCGGAACAAATCCCGCCTGATTAACATCAAAGCGTCTAATCACTTCCCAGCCGACTTTTCCATCCTTCACATAAAAATCAACACAATGATTATTACCTGATTTATAAGCAACCCCATGCTTCTTGATATAAATAAGAGATGAGGAATTTTCATAACACTTGAATTTATCTCCCCTCCATAATCCTTTCTCCTGAATAATATGAAAAGCCTTCGCTATAATCCGGCCTTCGCTGATCTTAATTTCCTTTTTGCCTTCTGCCACAGCCCGCTCATTTTCTTCCGCCAGAATTTGTTCGGCCGTGTTTATATACAAACCAAAATCTCGAACCAGCTTCGCCTGTTTTTCCTTATCTTGAGCAATATCTTCATACCACTCGTTTTTTATAGTCTCGGGAATAAGAAGCTTATTCAAATCCCGAGCGGTTTTAACAACCTGCAGAATCTTTCTGCCATAAACAGTAAGCAAAGCTCCCGGCACATCAGGATTCAAACACAAAACCTTCTTCCCTGTTGCCTCATGCAGCTCCCCTGCAGTACTGTGATTAGGCTTGTGCGACACATTAATCTCTTTCAACACCTCAAGCACCCTCCGTCGAAACGCTCCCGGAGAATCAACCGCCGCCAGCGGCAACGGACATTGAAAATGCCTCAACGCCGTGCTGTCAGCCAGTTTTTTAATCATCGCCCGATTAACACAAGCCACAACAATCGCATCCATGGCATGATGCCGATGATCTATTCTCGGCTTGGAAAGCCATTCCTTATTTTTCGCCTTATCAACAAACCGCCAGCTTCCGTCGACATCAGGCTTGTCAGCTCCTACTCGGACTTCTCCGGAATTTACCTCCAGCCAGTGCGGCGTACAGGAAACATAACGAGGAACATCCAACCCCATCAAATCATATTCCAGCCCTTGCAGATTCCAGTTTTTGCGCAGTTGAGCCGTCTGCCCGCCTTTAACCGCCAAAATCCGGTTACGAATAACATCTTCACTGTCATCACAATCAACAATCGCCCGCAAATAACGCGCTGCCATTTTAGACATATAGCACGTATCGGTCAAATAGCGGTTTGTTTCGTCCTCATCGCCGACATCTTCAAAACGTTCGCGCGCCTCTGCTTCAAAACGCCAGGCTTTTCCGGGCATATTTCGGCGGGCATTTTTCAAAATCTCGCGCAAAACTTCCGGCTCTTTGGCTTCTGCAAAATAATCATAGGCAAAACGGTCACCTTTATTGAGATTATCATTGCGATTGACCAGACAAAGATTGTTGTATGTATCAGTACCGCCCTTGGCCTGAGGAATAATATGCTCTATCTCCATACCGCTGAAATCGCGCGGAATTCTTTTATCGGGATTATAAGCGTCATACCACCCCTGCTCCATAGCCAGCTTGTATTTCAAAATATTTTTTCCGTTAATGCAAAGCTTATGCTGCCGCAAATACTCTTTAGCCGCCTCATTTTGCTTTTCATTTGATTTCTGCCTTTGTTCCAGCTCATTCTTTTTCTTGGTCGACAAACCGACATCCCGCCCCAACTCAATATTAATGTCATAAGGCCGACCGTAAATCCGGATAATATCATTCACCACCAGCCGGAGTTGATTTAGCATCATATGGACGGCCGGATTGGCAATTTTCCCCCACTGCGCCTCATCTTTGTTCTGTGTCTTGTTATTGTCAATAACCAACTGCGGCAAAGGCTGCGTATCCGATTGCAAAATTTCGCCGTAATAAGGAAGAGCAAAACTTTTTCCCTGTTTTTCCCGGGCAATTTCTTCTGCTGCCATAAAGCGCTTGTCCACAGCCAACAACGCATCCGTTGCTTCCCGATGAGAAAGAACCTCCTGCTTCATTTTTTCCAACAAGAGTTCGGTTGCCGATTTTCCGAGCATTCCCCGCCCTCTGGGCAGTTTGGCCAGCAAATTTCCGATTTCTTTCTCGTCATCAATATCTAAAATCAGCTTCAGCTTCTGAATTAAGGCATCCTCACTGTACAAACGTCCGTTTCTGTCGTCAGGATTCTTTGGTTCCGCCAAAAATTCAATAAAAGCGGCCAGTTCTTCCGTTGAAAGTTTTTGCAAATATGCCACCTCGGCAAATTCAGGGCGAGAATAAAGATAAGCCTTAATAACCCGGTCATCCTGCAAAGAAATTTTCTGTTGCCCCGACAAATTCAACAACTTCTTAATCGCTTGTTTGCCGGCATTTTTCCCCTGCAACAAAAGCTCATTAATGATGTTGTCCCGTTCTTCCAGTGTCAGGCGGCGTTTACCCGTATCATGCACAATTCGGATATTGTTGACCTCCTCATACACACGGCGCAGCTCAGCCAGCGGATGCGCCTTCAACAAACGGTCTTCATCTCTGAAATAAATGCACTTTCCCACCGCATAAGGGGCTGCCGGACGTTCATAAAACAAAATATCATAAACCTCCTGTTTCAGCCCCTCTTTGCGCATCTGAGAAAAATACTGAGCCTGCGTATCCCAGATTTTGTGAAATTCATCTTTTACCAAATAACGCGGAATAGCATAATCAACTATTTTTTCTTTTAACGCATAAGCCCGCTGCCGCACTACTCTGTTCTGCGGTTTTTCCCTATCTTGTATCCTTTTGTAGAAAAAAGCCCCGACGGTTTCCGAATTGCTGTCTTTAAGATGTTTCAGCATCAAATCATACGGCGAAGACCGCCCTTTTGATTTTTCACCTTCCTCAAGAACCTCTTCCTCGCTCTCCTCTGCCGCAGAAACAAAACCGGCTCCCCGGTGCTTGGCTAAATGCAGCAACGCCCGGCCAACATAATTTGGATTTTCTAGCCGCCCGGTTACGGCATCGTAACGAATTTTATAAGGAGACTTTGCCGCCAGCCGCGCCGTACCTTCCGGTTGGGCATTAACCCATAAGCCATTCTCAAAAAGCTTCTGCGCCAATAACGCCAAACGCTTGCGGGTCCTGACCAAATTCTTGCGCATTGTCCGTTTAAGGCGTCTGTCTTCCGCACCCTCTGAAACATCAAAAATCCGCACCCCGGCATCAATAATATCCAAAACATTATTCTGCTCATCCAACGCCATAACCGCACTGCCGATTGAAGTGCTGCCAAGGTCCAAACCTAAACGATATTTCATAACAAACTCCTATTTTTAAGTTCATTTGCCATTAGACTATAATATTATTATTGACTTTTCAATTAGAATATTGTTATATTAGTTGCAATATATGTTATGACGTAATTTTTTTCAGAGATTAATTAGACGGTCAACACATATATAATAAGGCTCAATGCCGCAAGATGAGGGGGTACATGTTGCCCCCATTATTTTTAGCGCATCGCAAAAACGTGCACAGCCTGCGGACAAAGCGCTTTACATCGCCGCCGCTTCGCCATATTCTGTCTTCATCTGTCATAAATACAACAATCTGCGGAGACTTCACTAACCATGCCCGAAATAAAATGCCCCAAATGCGGCGCAGTCTTTACCGTCGATGAATCCGGTTATGCGGCCATCGCCGGCCAGGTGCGCAATGCCGAATTTCACAAAGAATTGCAAGAACGCGAAAAACAGCTCCTGGTCGAAAAAGACAACGAACTTTCCCTTCTCAAAACGCAGGCGCAAATGGAAAAAGAGCGTTCCTTAAACAGCCTGACACAGGAAATCGAACGTCTGAAAGCACAAATCAGCGCCAACGAACAATCTAAAACCATTGCCGTCACCACCGCTCTTGCCGCCGAAAAAGACAAACTCGTCGAGAAAGACAAAAAAATCCTGCAACTCGAAAGCCTGTTGAAAGAAAGTGAAAAAGACAGCCGCCTGCACGAACAGTCCCTCAAGGAAAACTTCGCCCTCCAGTTAAAGGCCAAAGACACCGAAATCGCCTTTTATAAAGACCTCAAAACCAAAATGTCCACCAAAATGATTGGCGAAACGCTGGAACAACACTGCGAAACCGAGTTCAACCGTCTGCGCGCAACCGCCTTTCAAAATGCTTACTTTGAAAAAGACAACGACGCCAAAACCGGCAGCAAAGGCGATTATATTTTCCGGGAAAGCACCCCGGACGGCGTAGAATTCATCTCCATCATGTTTGAAATGAAAAATGAAATGGATACCACCGCCACCAAACACAAGAATGAAGACTTTTTCAAAGAGTTGGATAAAGACCGCAACGAAAAAGGCTGCGAATACGCCGTGCTGGTATCGCTGCTGGAAACCGACAGCGAGCTTTACAACACCGGTATTGTCGACGTTTCGCACAAATACCCCAAAATGTACGTCATCCGCCCGCAGTTTTTCATCTCTATGATTACGCTGCTGCGCAACGCGGCTCTCAATGCGGTGCAATACCGCAGACAGCTGGCGGAATATAAAAACCAAAACATAGACATTTCCAACTTTGAGGCGGAAATGAACGACTTCAAAGACAAGTTCGGCCGCAACTATCAGCTTGCCAGCGACAAATTCCGCAAAGCCATTGAAGAAATAGACAAGACCATCGACCACCTGCAAAAGACCAAAGACGCTCTGATGTCCTCAGAAAACAACCTGCGCCTGGCCAACAACAAAGCGCAGGATTTGACCGTCAAACGCCTCACCCGCAATAACCCGACCATGGCGCAAAAATTTGCCGAGTTGGAAAACGGCGACCATAAGGCATAAATACAGCCCAAACAAGCAGCGAACGGACACACGCAAAACACCAACCGCTACGGCTGTTCCGCCCAAATTTCCGGATAGATTTTTTCCCAGCCGGAATTATGGCTGGCTCCGTCAACCACGATGACCGGCGCTGTTCCGTCAACAAACGCCCGGATTAAAGACGGCGGCATAACCTCGTCGTCACTGCCGGCATAATGGCGTTGCGGAACCAAAACAAACTGCCGGCGGTAACTTTCCAAATTCATGGATTCATTGAGCGGCGGCAGATTATGATGCTGCGTCCAGGCCAAATGGTCAAGATTCCCGGCAATGGTTATGACTTTTTTCACATTCAGCCCCGGCTTGGCACTCGCCGTCAAACCGGCAACTTGCGCCCCGCCGGAAAACCCGACCAAAACAACCGGATTATCCCCGGCTATCGTCTTTATCGCGGCAAATGACGCATTAACAACTTCCGGCGCAAAACGAGCCGTTGTCCAATGCCGCTGCGCACAAACCCCGCTTTTAACATACTGGCACGGCCGTGCCAGATACACCACATTCGGGCTGTCATCTCCAAATGCCAGCTCCCGCATCAGCGTCCCCCGGGGCGTCGGGTCGCTTGTCGCCCTGCCCCGCACATCAAAAGCATAGCCGTCACCCTCAATATAAATTTTATACCCGGAGGCCGGATCGGTTATCTTCTGCCAGCTGGCAAGGGTAAAGTCCCGCGTCGGAATTTCTTTGTAAACATAATCCGGCGGCACGACAACACTGCGGCACCCGCCCAGAATAAGAAACAGAAACATCGCAGCCAATCTCAACACAAATGCCGCCCTCCCTCCGGCTATGAACACTATATACCCTTTTTCCCATAAAATGCAATTTTCTTTCGTGCAATCATAAAACAATCAATAGTGCACAGAATGTCGATATTTTCTCCACAGCTTCAAGGTACCTCTCGCTTGGCATGAACCAACTTCTCCCGTAGGTTCAAATCCGGTCGCACAATTCAAAAACAAAAAGACCAGTCACAAGGACTGGTCTTTTTCATCTTTGGTTGTGCAAAAGGATAAATATGAGGAAAAATATACAAAATAACGCATTGATTTTACATAATATTTAAAAATATCAAACCTTTACCAAAAATCCGCCAACTCAGACCTCTAAAACTTCCCAATGACCACCTTTGTCCGGCCCGACACGGCGAATAATCCCTTTTTCTTTCATCTGGCGCATATTTTTTTCTATACCGGCAATACTTAAACCGACTAGCTCTGATAATTCTCTGGTGGTAACATAAGGATTATTTGCAATAATCTGCAAAATTTTCTCCTTACTTTTCTCCTTACTTTTCTCCTTACTTTTCTCCTTACTTTTTAACGCATCATTTGTTTCGGAGATGGTTTTTATCTGCATTTCACGATTATCAAGCAGATTTTTTTCGCCCAACAACAGATTTCCGAAAAACTTATTGAGATATTCCATTGTATAATAAATATCTTGATTTAAATTTTGATAGTTCGCACGAACCAAAGCGTTTCGGAAATACTTAGAATTTTGCTCAAACAAATCGTTATTAGTTGCAAAACCTAAAGTATAAAGATATTTGATAATGAAAACCGCGGTTGTTCGGGTATTTCCCTCACCAAACGGATGAATTTGCCATATTCCTGAAGTAAACTTAGCCAACTGTTCCACTTTTTCACGTTTTGACAGGCCTTTATAATTAAACTTCTTTTCCTGCCCGAAATCATAATCAAGCGTTTCCATAATACTGTCAGCCCGACCATAAACAACCGTATCACCGTTTAATATCGGCTCTTTTTTAGTAATATCGTATGTGCGTATTTTGCCGGCAATGCCATCATCAAAAATTCCGCTGAACAAAACTTTATGAATGGAAATCAACTCTGCCGGGCTAAAAGAAAAAGTATGCGTGCTTAAAAGTTTTGCAATCCGTGCCGAAACTTCATCAGCCTCTTTTTCATTATGCTCTTTGAGGTTTTTTGCCGGATTTTGTTTGTAATACTGACTGACTTGCTCGCCAGCCTCATCAATGGAAATCTTTCCCTCAATATTGTCTTTTGCAACTTCAATCAGGTATTTGGACGGGGTCAGATTATCAACCTGCTGCAAACCAATGGCAATCCCCCAGTTTTCAGCTTTTTGTGATTTTTCCGGCTCACCCTGCTTTTTATACTCTTCAAAATGTTCCATAATACCTCCGACAACAACTGATTAAGTATAATCAAACAGACAGTAAAAATCAAGTTAACAAGAGAAATTATAAGCAATTTCAGCCCGCAAGCCTATTTATTTGTATTTCAAAAACTCCGGTTTCATTTTAATTATAGATTTCAAAAAACTTGAGATAAAGCAAAATATATTATACATTAAAGCTATTAGAGTAAAATAAAAGGATAGTACATAAATGACAGAAAATAATCAGATTGACATTAATTTGGAAAATAAAAAAACAGATGATATTTACACGGCCATACATGAAATACTTAAAAATGCTCATCGTATAGCTAAGGTGCAAATTGCCGCAAAAGAGGTAACGGATACGATTAAAAACTATGAAAGAGAAAAAGCAATTGTTTTGATTGCTCAATATATTAATAAGTATAAAAATATTTTAAATTTTCTCTCCAAATTTACCGGGCGTTACATTATTTATGAACCAAATTTTTACAATGATAAATCTGACGACATTATTCTATGTGATTTGAAATACATAAGAAATGTTATCTATGCAGACGAAATAAAAAATGCCGGACTTGAATATACCCTTGAAAAAGCATTAAAAAATTAAATTTAGTTCCTTAAATAAGTTTGGTATTTATTGTAATCTTTTTACAAAATTATCATTTGTAAATATTGTGTTCCATTTACAAAGATATACATCCTCGAAATTTATGATTATTTAGCTCATCTGTAAAATGGCAATAGTTCCCCATGGAAACATCCGGAAGATATATCAGAAGAAAACATTTATCGCATTTTTTCAAATAATTGTTGATTTTATCATTCTTTCTATCGATTTTTTCCTGAAGTTCATCAAACGGATTCTCTTTACTGAAACATTCATTGTTAACCTGACAATTGAATTTACCATCCATATTTTCGAAACCACTGATAGAAATATTGAAATATTCATCTTGTACAAAAATACTTTCTTTAACAAAACATGGCCACTGCTTTAACTTTTCTATATTCCTGTCAACAATTTGTTCTATTCCCGATTTTATAGCTTGTTTATTATAAATGTCCCAAAAGCCTGGATTATAAGCTGCTTCCAGCATTTCTTTATAAGTTCGTGCTTGACAGGCTCGCCGATTCCATTGATCAATCAGAATCGAAATATTTACCCCATACTTCTTCTGAGCATATTTGCACACTTGATTTCCGATAGACATCAAGTGTTGAAGAGCTCTCCCATGACGACTTTTAACAATAAATTTAGTTACTTCCAGACCAATTTTATGATTATCTTCTGTAATAAAAACAAAATCAGGTGATTCGCCATCTAGACAAGACACTATTTTGTTTTGTAGATACCATTTTTTACCTTCATCTGAAGATAAAAAATATTGTAAATATTCCCGTTCTTCGGATTTTTTATCTTGAGACATAATACTTAATCCCTTATCTCATTCAGGTACTCGAGAAATGCCTGGCACCCCTCATAAATATCCCAATAGGTCTCGTCAAAATTGCCGGTATACCAAGGGTCGCGAATATTGCGCGGACTTTTGGTAAAATCCAACAAGCGATGAATTTTGTGCTCTGTATCTGTCCCGACAATAGCCTGAATATCCTCAATATTACTATCGTCCATCGCTAAAATATAATCAAAATATTCATAATCAGTCCGACGGATACGCCGGGAATAATGTTCTTCAAACGGAATATTCATGTCACTCAATATCTCTCGCGTGCCATAATGAATACCTGCATGACACATCTCATTGTAACCTTCCGTCGCCGCAGAATCAATCTCGAACCGATCTATCCAACCCTTTTCGGCAACCATCTGCTTAAACACAAACTGCGCCATCGGCGACCGACATATATTTCCCAGACATACAAACAAAACTTTAATCATATTGCATTATTCCAACTTCCAAGCACTTAATCATCTTCATTCTCATCATCCGTATCAAATTCAACGCCCCAATCAGGATCGTGGGGACTTTCAGGAAAATTTTTACCACATTTATTACAATGGTATTCTGGGGAATCAGGATAGTAACAACATCCGCCCAAATAAATTTCACCATTCTGTAGAGCTTCTTCAAGCTCATCATCAAACGCAGGTTCTCCATACATAATTTCAGCTATACTCGTACTCTGACAATAAGGACAAACAATTTTGCTATTTTTACTTTCGTCCTTTGTTTTATCTTTGTGCTCTATATTGACAACATTATCTTTTATCATTGCCTGATAAAAACAGGTTTCAATCCCATCGTAACGAATAGCCAAACCGCCTAAAGGTTTCCATCCCTTGACCAGCATCTTGTTTATTTTTTCCGCCAGCACTACAGGATCGAAGCTGTCTATAATTTCATAACGCATAATAAATCTCCCACGAATAAAAACTTCCAAATTTTACTAAGCATATCAACCATAATATAAAAATGGAAATAATATTGATGATGTTTGCAAGAAATTCTGACTTTATAAAAAAAAACTAACCTTTGAAATACAATTAAAAAAAATAATTATTGACGATAATTTAAGGATTTCTCCTTTAAATTACTTCTAATAGTATTTTAATGGAGCATTTTATGAACAAACAGCAATTAGCAACAAAAATTTGGGAATCCGCAAATAAAATGCGGTCTAAAATTGAAGCAAACGAATATAAAGACTATATTCTCGGCTTTATTTTTTATAAGTACTTATCCGACAAGGAATTAAAATTTCTCAAAGAAAATGATTTCTCAGATGAGGATCTGTTAACTGTAACCGAGGATGATCCTGAGACTGTAAAGTATGTTCAACAAAACATCGGATATTTTATCGCCTACAATGATCTGTTCTCTACTTGGCTTAAGATGGGATCTAGTTTTGATGTTGCTAATGTTCGTGATGCCTTATCTGCGTTTAGCCGCTTGATTAATCCAACGCACAAAAAGGTTTTCGAAGGGATTTTTTATACACTTCAAACAGGTCTTAGCAAGCTTGGCGATAGCTCCGGCGCACAAACAAAAGCTATTAGTGGTTTATTGCAATTGATTAAAGATATTCCGATGGACGGAAAGCAAGATTATGATGTTCTTGGCTTCATTTATGAATACTTAATCAGCATGTTTGCCGCCAACGCTGGTAAAAAAGCCGGAGAGTTCTATACCCCGCATGAAGTTTCGCTATTCATGTCAGAAATTGTTGCTAATCACCTAAAAGATAAAAGAGAAATCCAAATTTATGACCCGACAAGTGGATCAGGTTCGTTGCTGATTAACATCGGCCGCTCTGTTGCGAAACATATAGCAGATGAAAACAACATCAAATACTTTGCCCAGGAATTAAAACAAAATACTTACAACTTAACAAGAATGAATTTAGTTATGCGTGGTATTTTGCCTGATAACATTGTTGCTCGAAACGGCGATACATTGGAAGATGACTGGCCATACTTTGATGAAAACGATCCGGTTGGAACGTATAATCCGCTATATGTTGATGCAGTTGTTTCAAATCCGCCATATTCACAAAACTGGGATCCCGCAAACAAAGAGAATAATCCTCGTTTCGCCGGTTATGGCTTGGCTCCGAAAGGAAAAGCCGATTATGCATTCCTTTTGCACGACCTTTACCACATTAAGCCGGATGGAATTATGACAATCGTTTTGCCTCATGGCGTATTATTCCGCGGCGGCGATGAAGGCGAAATTCGTAAAAATTTAATTGAGAAGAATAAAATTGATGCAATTATCGGATTGCCGGCAAACATTTTCTTTGGAACTGGTATTCCAACAATCATCATGGTTTTGCGCCAAAAACGTGAAAACACAGACGTTTTGATTGTTGATGCATCAAAAGGATTTATAAAAGTTGGTAAAAACAACAAGCTCAGAGCATCAGATATCAAGCGGATGGTTGATACAGTTGTTAACCGTAGAACAACCACAAAGTATTCAAGAGTTGTATCGAGGGAAGAAATTCGCGAGAATGAGTATAACTTAAATATTCCTCGCTATGTTGATTCTTCTGAGGCGGGCGAAACTTGGGATATTTATGCCTCAATGTTTGGTGGAATTCCTGCTAATGAAATTAATAACCTATCCGAATATTGGGCCGCATTCCCGGGCTTAAAAGAAGCTCTTTTTTCAATCAACGCAAACGGTTATTACAGCTCAAAATCCGAAAATATAAAAAATGCAATAACCGAGCATGCAACTATTAAGGGTTATAAAGAGCATTTTGCAAAAGCATTCGCAGAGTTTCCGACTGTTCTAAAGTCCGAACTTATTGATAAAATGACGGAGTTAAATATTCCAAAAGAAGAGAATGTATTAAGCAACTACATTTTTGAAAAGTTGGATTCCATTCCGTTGGTTGATAAATATAATGCCTATCAAATACTGGATGATGAATGGTCTAAAATTGCCATCGACCTTGAAGTTATTCAAACAGAAGGTTTTTCAGCCACTAAAAAGGTTGACCCAAACATGGTAATTAAAAAGAAAGATGGTAAGGAACAAGAAATTCAGGAAGGTTGGCTTGGCCATGTTATTCCTTTTGAATTAATTCAGGCGACTATATTAAAGGATCAGAATGATTCCTTAAAAGCAAAAGAAAATCGTGTCGCCGAAATCGCTTCTATGTATGAGGAAATTCTCGATTCCCTCTCTGAGGAAGAAAAAGAAGCAGACACAGTAAACGAAGATAAAACAGCCTTTGTAAATGCCGAAGTGAATAAGGCCGTCAAACAGATAAAGGCCGAAAACAAAGGCATTAAACTTGATGAAGAAAGCTACGAAGCGAAAATAATCAAGGTGGCTGACTTGTTGGCTGAAGAAAAAGATCTGAAAGCTAAAATTAAAAAAGAAACAGCAGATCTTCAGATGAAAACAAAAGAAACGATAGAGGGCTTGAGTGATCAACAGGTTTTGGAATTATTGAAAGAAAAATGGATAGCTCCTTTGACCACCGCTCTAAATAAGCTTCCGGATAACATCATCAATGAGCTCGCCGCAAAGGTCAAACAATTATCCGAGAAATACGCAATAACCTTCTCGGATGTTGAAAATGACATTGAAAAGACCGAAACGGAATTATCCTCAATGATTGATGAGCTGACGGGTAATGATTATGACATGAAAGGTCTCGACGAATTAAAATCGTTGTTGAAAGGTGCATAAATGGACGAAAAATCATTAAAACCACAGCTGAGATTTAAAGGATTTGCTGACGCTTGGGAACAGCGTAAGTTATCAAAAATTGCAACGATGCATGCTCGTATAGGTTGGCAAAATTTAAGAAAATCTGAATTCTTAGATTCTGGAGATTACTATCTGATAACAGGAACAGATTTTGATGACGGAAAAATTGATTTAAAAAATTGCCACTATGTTGCCAAAGAGCGATATGAACAAGATAAAAATATTCAAGTAAAAAATGGAAGTATTCTGATAACAAAAGATGGAACACTCGGAAAGGTCGCATATGTAAGTAATTTACAGAAACCTGCAACATTAAATGCAGGGGTTTTTAATGTAGAACTATTAACAGAAGACACTGATAGAAAATACCTTTTTCAATATCTTAAAGCACCTTTTTTAATGTCTTATGTATCCCAAAAAGCGACAGGCGGTACAATCAAACATCTGAACCAAAATATCTTAGTTGATTTTCCAGTAATCAGACCTAAAAAAATAGAACAACAAAAAATCGGCACATTTTTTTCGAACCTTGATAACCTTATTACTCTTCATCAGCGTAAGTTAGACAAATTAAGCAACGTCAAAAAGGCACTTTTAGAAAAAATGTTCCCGAAAAATGATTCAGATGTGCCTGAAATCCGTTTTAAGGGATTTACTGACGCTTGGGAACAGCGTAAGCTGGGAGATTTTGGTTCAGTTTGTATGAACAAAAGAATTTTCAAAAATCAAACATCTGAAAATGACGAAATTCCATTTTATAAAATCGGTACTTTCGGAGGAAAAGCTGATGCCTTTATTTCAAGATCATTATTTGAAGAGTATAAGTCAAAATATCCATATCCAGTTTGTGGAGACATATTAATTTCTGCATCTGGAAGTATAGGTAGAACTGTTGAATATCAAGGAGCTGAAGAGTATTTTCAAGATTCTAATATTGTATGGCTAAATCATCGCAATACTATACATAACCCTTTCTTAAAATATTTTTATGCTGTTGTAAAATGGAATGGAATTGAGGGCAGTACTATTAAAAGACTCTACAATGAAAATATCTTAAATACACAAATAACATTGCCGCAAAAACCAGAGCAACAGAAAATTGGAACGTTTTTCTCAAACCTTGATAACCTTATCACTCTTCATCAGCGTAAGTTGGAAAAATTGAAAAATATCAAAAAAGCCTGCTTAGAAAAGATGTTTGTATAGAATTTTTGAAAGGAAACTTAAAAAGATGGCATTTGCAGAAGAAAAAGATTTTGAAAAAGCTCTTATAGAGTTACTTTCAACAAAAGGTTGGGAAAAAGATGTATTAAGGTTCCCAACTGAAGAGGATCTTATACAAAATTGGGCCAATATTTTATTCGAAAACAATCGTGAAAAGGATCGTTTGAACGATTACAGGCTAACTTGTACAGAAATGCAACAACTTATCGAGCAAATAATTGCTTTGAAAACACCGTTTAAGCTGAATGAATTCATTAATGGTAAAACGGTATCCATTGTTAGAGATAACCCTGATGATAAATTACATTTTGGTAAGGAAGTCAGCCTCAAAATATATGACCGTATGGAAATTGCCGCCGGGCAGAGCCGCTATCAAATAGTACAACAGCCTGTATTTAAGAGCAAATCTGCTGTTCTGAATGACCGCCGCGGCGATTTAATGCTTCTTATCAATGGTATGCCAGTTATTCATATTGAGCTTAAACGTACCGGTATCCCTGTAAGTCAGGCATGCTACCAAATAGAAAAGTATTCTCACGAGGGATTGTTTACTGGTATATTTGGTCTCATTCAAATTTTTGTTGCCATGAACCCGGAAGAAACTGTTTATTTTGCAAATCCCGGCAGAGATGGAAAATTCAATAAAGACTTTTTCTTTCATTGGGCCAACGTGAACAATGAGCCGATAAATGACTGGAAAATTATCGGATCCTCATTACTTTCAATTCCAATGGCCCATCAGTTAATTGGTTTTTATACCATCGCTGATGATACAGATGGCATTCTTAAAGTTATGAGAAGCTATCAGTATTATGCCGCCGCCGCAATATCGGATAAAGTATCGAAAACAGACTGGACACAGCCTAATCTTTTAGGCGGATATATTTGGCATACAACCGGATCCGGCAAAACGATGACCAGTTTCAAATCGGCGCAACTTATTGCAGATTCTAAAGATGCAGATAAAGTCGTATTTTTGGTCGACCGTATAGAACTAGGAACACAATCACTCAATGCTTATCAAAATTTTGCAGACGCAAGGGTTACAGTTCAAGGAACAGAGGATACAGGCGTTTTAACGAGCAAATTAAAAAGTGATGATGTAGCAAATACTCTTATAGTTACTTCTATACAGAAAATGAGCAGAATTAAAGAAGATGGCGGTCTAAAGGCGTATGATATTCAAAAAATGAATTCCAAACGCATTGTATTTATCGTCGATGAGTGCCACCGCTCAACATTTGGTGACATGTTGATGACTATAAAAGACACGTTTCCACACGCAATATTTTTCGGATTTACCGGCACCCCAATTTTGGATGAGAACGAAAAAGATATGAATACGACAGCTACGGTATTCGGAAATGAATTACACCGTTACAGTATTGCCGATGGTATCAGAGATAAAAATGTGTTGGGTTTCGACCCATATAAAGTTTTGACATATGCTGATAAGGATCTAAGACAAGCCATTGCGCTTGAGAAAGCGAAAGCATCTTCCGTAGAAGATGCAATTGATAACCCTGAAAAATCCAAGATTTATTATAAGTTTATGCGATCTGTAGATATGGCCGGTTCTTTTTCAAATGAAGGTAAATATATCAAAGGTATAGAAGATTACATTCCGGTTAGTCAGTATAATTGCGAAAAACACAGAAAAGCCGTTGTTCAAGATATCCTAGAAAATTGGAAAACACTCAGTCACAACAGTAAATTCCACGCAATTTTAGCAACGAGTAGCATTATGGAAGCAATTCAGTATTACAGACTGTTTAAGCAAGAGAAAAGTTCTCTTAAAATCACAGCGCTTTTTGATGCCAGCGATGCAGGAAAAAATGAGAAAAATACCATATTTAAGGAAGATGGTATGGCTGAAATTATTACAGACTATAATAAAATGTATGAGAGGGATTTTTCTATTAAAACCCACGATAAATTTAAGAAAGATATAGCTTTAAGACTGGCACATAAAGATTCGTATTTGACTATTGATCGTACTCCAAAAGAACAAATTAATTTATTAATTGTGGTAAACCAAATGTTGACGGGATTTGATTCTAAATGGCTTAACACTCTGTATTTAGATAAGTGCATTGAGTATGAAAATATTATTCAAGCATTTTCTAGAACAAACAGACTGTTTGGCCCAGACAAGCCTTTTGGTACTATTCGGTATTACCGTTATCCGCACACGATGGAACGAAATATTGAAGAGGCCGTTAAAACGTATTCAGGGAATAAACCTTTTGGCTTATTTGTTGAGCGTTTGCCTCATAATCTTGAAAAAATAAATTATTTTTATAAAGAAATTTGCGATCTTTTTGAAAATGCCAAAATTGAGAATTTTGAAAAACTACCTAACGATGTTAACGAAAAAGCACAGTTTGCAAAACTTTTCAAAGAATTAAACGATTATCTTGAGGCCGCTAAAATTCAGGGATTTAGATGGAAAGAGCTTCATTACGAGTTTGGGCAAGGAACAGGCAAACCTAGATTAACAATTGACGTTCTGCTTAACGAAACAACATATAAAATCTTGGCTCTGCGTTATAAAGAACTTCAAGGTGGCGGCGGAAACGGTGGTGGAACAGACCTGCCATATGATATTGCTACCCATCTGATAGAAATTGATACAGATGTTATTGATGCCGATTATATGAATTCAAGGTTTGAAAAATATCTTAAAGTAATTGAACAACCTAACGTTGACAAAACTGAGCAGGAAAATACTTTAAATGAATTGCATAAATCGTTTGCTATGCTATCTCAGGAAGAACAAAAGTTTGCAAATATTTTCTTACATGATGTACAACGCGGCGATATCGTTATGGAGAAAGGAAAATCATTCAGAGACTATGTAACAGAGTACATTGCCACCGCGAAGAATGACCAAATTTCAAAAGTAGCAAGAGCATTAGGCCTTGATGCAACCCAATTAAGGAACATCATGGAATCAGATGTATCCGAAACAAATTTGAACGAATTTGGTCGTTTTGATGAACTAATCAGATCCGTTGATAAAGCTAAGGCAAAAGAATATTTTGAAGCCATTGAAAAAACAAAAATCCCATTACCCAAAATTAACATTAAAGTGCATAAATTATTGAGGGATTTTATATTAAGTGGTGGTACGGATATTACGGAAGCCTAGCAAAATCTGCATATTGTTACAAAAAGCCAAGATTTCTTGGCTTTTTTTGTGCTATTTTATCACTAACTCTTGGGAACAGCGTAAGTTAAGTGAAATTGCTTCTTATCTGCCATCTAACCTATCTGCAAGCAATACAGATATCAATGGACGATTTGATTTATATGATGCAAATGGAGTTATAGGTAAAACCAATGCTATGCCACAAAAAGAATCCTACATAACTATTATCAAAGATGGATCTGGCGTTGGAAGAGTGAGAATGTTACCTCCTCAAACATGTTATATAGGTACAATGGGCGGTATTTTTAGTAAAGCAACAAATAATATAGATTTTATTTTTCACACTCTAAGTAATTTTGATTTTTCTACTCATATCATCGGCGCAACAATACCGCATGTGTATTTTAGTGATTATGGAAACGATGAAATTGGCGTTCCTTATGAAACCGAACAGAAGATGATTGGCAAATTTTTCTCGAACCTTGATAACCTTATCACTCTTCATCAGCGTAAGCAAATTAACTTTTTTAAGGAGAAACTAAAATGTTAGATAAAATTAAAAAAAATGACTTGTTTTGTGATTATTATCTGCAATGGATAAATATTTACAAAAAAAATTCAATTAGAAAAATTACAATGGATAAGTATTTGATGAGTCATAAGTGGCTAGAAAAGCTTGTCCCAAATCTAAAAATACACAAACTTACGAGAATTGCATATCAGCAACTGATTAACGATTATGCAATATATCATGAAAGACAAACAACAATGGATTTTCATCATCAATTAAAAGGCGCAATACTTGATGCGGTTGATGAGGGATTAATTGACCGTGATCCCACACGAAAAGTCATTATAAAAGGAAAAACGCCTAAAAACAAAAAGCCAAAATATTTAAGCCAATTTGAACTACATACATTGCTTAGTAATTTAGATTTAGGACAGGAGCTTAACTGGGATTGGTTTATTTTGTTGGTTGCCAAAACAGGAATACGCTTTTCAGAAGCCCTAGCACTTACCCCACGTGATTTTGACTTTACCCATCAACAGTTATCAATTACCAAAACTTGGAACTATAAAAGTACTGGGGGCTTCATGCCGACAAAAAACAAATCATCTGCACGGAAAATTCAGATTGATTGGCAAACAGTTGTCCAATTTTCGGAATTATTGAAAGGTCTACCAGAGGATCAAACAATTTTTACAACTAAAAAGTTGTATAATTCAACAGTTAATAATATTCTTAGTAGGAGGTGCTCTAGCCTAAAAATACCTACAATTACAATACATGGCTTGAGACACACTCATGCATCGCTGCTTTTGTTTGCTGGCGTATCTATAGCAAGTGTTGCTCGTAGGCTGGGACATGCAAGTATGACAACAACGCAAAAAACTTATCTGCATATCATCCATGAATTGGAAAATAAAGATGTGGATATTGTTATGCGTTCACTTTCTGGTCTTATTTAAGAACTAATCTTACGCTGATGAAGAGTGATAAGGTTATCAAGGTTGGAAAATAACTCACTAATTTTATTTTGTTCCAAAATATTAGGAGTTCTTGTTTTTGTCGGTTGAACAACGGAAATATAATGACGTGCGTGTCCAAGTATTTCTATTTTTGTAGTGTTCAGTCTTTCAAAAGAAAATCGAAGATTGTCCTTTTTTTCATCTTTCACTGTCAATATTTTTATGGCAGAAGACTTTACCATATAAGGAAAATCAACATATTTGCATTCCAATGTAAAATCATCAAAAATCAAAGAAGTTTTTTTGCAAGGTGAATTTTCTTTAGTGTATCCTAGAACAAAAGCCTTATTTGCTGTTAGCACTGGCATAGTATACTCATTTGAATACTTATCACTCTTTACAATGTACGGATCTGGGCGTTCAAATGAAAACATATCTTGAAACTTACGCTGTTCCCAAGCATCAGTATATCCTTCTACATATTTTCGCATAATTATTCAAAAATGATATTATTCTAGTCAATCCATTTGATTCTTGTCAAAGCATTGTATGCATAATCTGCATCAATTTCAATATTCATATTCACCCTGTAGCAAAATTGTTAATCAGTTCTCCAATTATTTGTGCATGTTCAGTAGCCAAAACTATATCTAACCACATATAATTCTTTAGCTATTAAATAAACATGAAATATTTTATAAAAAATTAATAAAATAATCGTCAAACCCATTCCAGTTCACAAAATAATCCGCACTCTGGAAGTAATAAATCTTTGTGTCTTCCCGCTGTGGGGGATAATTCATCCAAATAGAGAGGCTTGCCGTTAAATTTTAAGCAGGTTGATTTGCGAGCACGCTCTATTTCGGCCGTTTTTTGGAAAACAACAGGAAAATCTTTCCGAATTTTATTCCAATACCCAGCGCCACCCTTAAAACAGCCAATGCAATTATTGTTGTGATAACCTAATGTGTACATTTTCGGAACATCAATTTTCTGTTTTTGCAAAATCCGCAAGCAATCATTTTTGTTTAGCTTGTTTTCTATAAGCGGAAACACAACATTTTTTGTATTTTGCTCGCTCCAACGTTTCGCTCTGTTAATTTCCTTGGGAGTATACTCAAAGCCAAACACGTGTGTAAAATTCGCATAAGTGTTTTGAATTTTTTGCCGCACTTTCTTTTTTAACTCATATGTGCATGGCGCACCGTAAGGCGTGTTAAATATTTGCTTGGAAGCCACATCCAATGGAGACGCGTATTTTTCACTTCTGGCCGTTTGTATTTTTCGCCCGTACCATTTTTCACAATCTTTAATAAATCTTATGTTGTCGGGATGAGCGGCGCCGGTTTCAATATACCAGAGCTCCACATCATCGCCAAATTTTTCAATGGCCAATTTACAAGCCACAGCGGAAGTGACACCACAACTAAACCATCCTAAATATTTCATCTTATCAACCTCAAAAATCTCCCCTGTGCCGATTCGACACAGGGGATTGCTTTATTTGCCTGTTTTTTCACTTCGGACAATTTCCACAATACCAAATGCGGAAACCGCCAGCGCGACAATATGTTCCACCAGTTCGGGACTGATTGCCACACCAAGGCCGGACAGCAGGCTGATTAAACCGCGCCATGTAGAAGGTTGGTTGAGTTTTAAGACTTCAATAAGTTTAAGCATATTTTTTCCTTTCATAAAAAAAAAGCCCTGTTCAGGCGAGTTAATAAATCGAATTTATTCCTTGCTGGATTGTTTCATCGGAATAGGGCTGAATGCCGTTTTCCATCCGGATGACGGCTTTAATAAACACAGTCAGCACGCCACGCTCCTCAATATCTATTATTGTGTCCGGATAAACACCGAGTTGTTTGGCAACTGACTGGATATAGGCGGTGGTCTGGTTTTCATTCGGTGGTGCGTAACGGCTGATAATCTGTCGAACCGTGTTTAAACCGTGAATTTTCTTATAATTGACAAGAACCTTTGCCAATGCTCGGATGCCGTAAATCGAATCTGTAAAAACGCAAAAGGCAGGATCTATTTTCCTGCCATCTAGGTTTAAGCCATGCCAATTTGCACCGTGCCGGATATTTCCGGGATTATTGTTTCTTATGCCTCTTGGTCGTTGATTCATTGTGTATCTCCCATATCATCTCCCTTAAATCATCAATTTTGAGTTCAAGCCGGTTGATGTGCACCTGTGTCGCATATTCGCGAGCAACCTGAACTTTAAAATCGCTGAGTTCCTTGCGTATTTCGCCAAACTTATAAACCAGCCAAACGAAAGCCGGAACGCAGACTATCTGTAAAAACTGCAACCAATCCATTATGTTTTGTAAACCTCCTCACTTTCATTAACACAAGATATTTCCACGGTATCGCCACGTGGGCGTACTCCGATGACTTTTGCCATCATGGACATTTTGCCCTTTGTGCCAAAAGCAAAATGCGTTCGCTCTCTGGCTGTGCCGGTGTAAATTTCAAAATCCGGCGTTGTTTGTAGAACGGCCTCGCTATCCACCGCACCTCGGACAACTTGATAAACATCGCTCATAGAACCATCAAGCAACCTAAAACTGATAAAATGCTCTTCGTCTGGTTTCCAAATCAGGCTTTCCGAGAGCTTCAGCATATTGCCGGAGATTGACAACACTTCGCCGCCTTGTCCCCATTCGCACATATCGTGAGTTATGCTGATTAAATCGCCGTATGTCGGTATCAGCCCCTCAAGTTCTGTGCTGAATGTGATGTATTTTCGCCGATAACGGTTGCAGGCGCACATATAATAGCCTTCTCGTTCAGCGTGAGCTTTATCTGTGCAACCGAACAAATCCACATTAGCGGGATTTTCTTCGGTGCTGTCAGGAAGTTTGGTTACGACATCGTCATATTTCCAGTATTTATTTGAGAAATATTGCACTTTTACACTATCCGCCGTATCTTCTGATGGCATGACATATTCTATTGAAAAGCTGTCTTTAATAATGTTTCTCGGTGTAAACATTGCGGTAGGTATGGTTTTCGGCTCATCACGGATAATCCGTACCATCCCGGATTGCAAAATAGGCAAAGCTCTGCCACACCGCGCAACTTTTGATATGGCCTCCCAAATTGTGGTCGCGCTATCAAAAATTCCGTCAAAATAATCTCCGCGACTTTCCCAAACCTTGTCCAACTGTTCCAATTCTGCCAAATGTATGCGTTCATCCGGCAGTTTGCCTCCATATTGGGCTTTTAAGATGTCGGCAATGCTCCAAGCTATGGAACGACAGGCAATCGGCTCGCTCCAACCGGTTTCGTTGTTCCATTTCTTAACCTTGCGAGTAATAATGGCATTGATTTTTCGGCTGGAATTAGATGACAAATTGTTGGTTGCCCGCATTTTGATTGCTAAAAGCGTCATTTCGCCAAAGGTTGTGGGCTTTTCCATATAGCCTTTGAGACTTTCCCAATAGATAGCGTGAGCTGCGCGGGCGCTGGTATCTTTAGTATCAAGGCGAGTAGCTCGGACTTCATAACGCCCCATCGCGACACTATAATTATATGTAAGGCGAATTGGCTTGTTTTGTGCCGCCGAATAAGTCTCCGAGCCAAGCACAAACCAGTCTCCCAACGGATTACCCGAATCATCAACAGTTCTGGCTTCCACTTTCCATTGAATGGTTTTAGAAGAAAGTCCACCGCTGTCATTGGCATAATACAAACCAGCGCTCATCACTATATCAACGCCGATTTTATCAATTTTTGTATCTTCAGGATTAACTATGAAACCGCCGATATATTCATCTTTCATTAGTTCTTGGCCTGCAATTTCTGCCGCCATAACAACATTCGGATTAAAAAGCGTAACCTCTTGGTTAGGTTCAACAATTTCATATTCCACCTCTGCAAAACTACTGATTGGCGTATCATCAATGCGAAGTTGCTCCACTTCACAATAACCTTGAGTCAAGACATGGAGCTGGTGTAGATATTGCTCGTTATTTTTATATTCGGTATAAGGTTTAGCGGCAAAATCAGGGTAAATAATATGCCGACCATATAAAACCGGAATGACACCGCCGAGTTTGGCTTGGTTACCGCGTGCATTTAAAGAATAAGTCGGGCTTGTTTCCATAGATGACGAAGCGTAAGACGAACTCAAGCTGCTGGATGGCGAGGGAATAACCGCGTTAACCAACATTGAGCCACCAACACTGACAGCGGTTGCCGCTGTTGCTCCAGCCAAAGTTCCATAAGCACCGGCGGCAATTCCGCCGGTGTAATACGCGGCCACCATAACGGCTACAGACAACACGACCTTGAGAGGATTAGACCCACCGCCACCACCGCCTTGCGGCAAACAAAGAAAAGCAAGGTGGTCTGTCATTTTGGGACAGATGTTCCAATATCGCCGTAACAATGGCTCGCCGTTCAGAAAACAGATAAATGGCAGATTTTGCGGACTAACGTTATATTCAGCGGCGATTTCTGCCACGTTCATCTGTTTTAGACAATAAAAAACCTCGCTTTGCGCGAGGTTGAAAGGATTTTGTATTTTAACTATTTGCATCTATTATTCGCAATTTATTTGTAAATTCAGGATATTTTTTAGAATACTCATCATATTTATCAATAGGAATGTATATTTCCTCAATTATACTTGTGTCAAACGGAGCTTTAACTCCATGATTGTTTTCGTCTTCAATTATTTCAGACTGAAGTCTTCGAAATAAATCGTATTCTTTTTTAGATATATATAAATCTTTATCTTCATCATCCTGTGGCGAAATTCCGCTTCTTTTTAAATCTTCTAGATGATTTTTATATAAAAATGTTTCACTACTTTCATATAATGGTAACAAAATTCTAAATTCTTGTTCATCCTCCCAACTATTAGGAATGTTTAAAAGTAGATTCAAACGCTTTAATGCATTTATATTATTTCTATTTTGAGTGTAATATATATCAGAACTAATTGTATATAAGCCGATATTTTTCCAATACGTTGATAATTTAGAATATGATATTTTTATAGCTAAATGTTTATTTAAATGCTCTTTTGCTGTTTGGGAAAAATTTTTATCCTTTCGGAAACACACAAAATATGTATTATTTATAAAATCTTTCGTCTTTTTTAATTCTCCTTGAACAATATTTTCTGAATTATATGTTGAAGCTATAGTTTTCACTCCCATCAAGGAATACATATTCTTTACACCAGCATAGCACTGTTCAGACCAATCTCTATATTGCTCCGCGCTATTATCTGGTATTTTTCCTTCTTCATATTCAGGAATTTTGTCTCTATGTGTAAAAAATAGTGTAGATGTATCTAATATATCTTCCAATTGCTCAAATGTTAAATATCTCCATAAAATAATATCACTCATACTCTAAAATCTCCATAATCTGCCAGCCGTTCATTTTAAGTTCTGGCAATTTTTGAAACACCACGCCAACGCCCTGCATATTATGCAAGACGCCACCACCGTCAACATCGCAATAAACACCGACATGACAAGGATATTTGTTCTGTGTTAAAATAACAATGTTTTTATCCTTAAAATCAGAAGTTTCTTGTAAATGGTTATAATTAGACGATTTTCTGAACTCAGATAAAACATCTCTCAGGCTTGTCGCGTCTGTTACAATCGGCGATAGCTCTATCTGCAGCTCATTTTTGTAAATGTCCCGAACCAATCCCCAACAATCGTATTCGCCGTTAATCCACGGCTTTCCAATATATTTAACTGCCCAATGTATCATTTTAGCTCACTAACCCCATAAATTTTGACAACCGATAAGTTTCATTTGGAAATGTTTTGTTTCCTATGTCGGTCATTCTGGCCTTAGCCGTGATTTTGTAAACATCGCCGCTGACTTCCGTAACGGTCAAGCTGACCGGTGGTATCATTTGCGGCGTTTCCAAATCCGTTGACAGATACGGTCGATAAATAAGCTCGGTTTTGTGTTGAGAGGAAGCGGCGTTGTCTAAATGCTTGATAATCTCACGGCTGACATTATCAATCTCGATTGATATTTCCGGAACGGCGGATGTATCAACCGGTGGCAACTCCAAATCAAAACACATCGCTAAAAACTCAACATCTTCACCGGTTTCTAATTTTGCCGTGATATTATGAAAGCCCTGAACCAATCGAATTGTGGTTGAATTTCCGTTATCATCCATAAAATCCGGATGTTTTATCTCCAAAGTATGATAAATAAAAACATCGCTAGGACTTGAAGCATACGCCTCAATAATCGCCTCTTGTAAAACATCATTGGGCATTTTAGCTTCCTTTACACGGCATAAAAGTCAATTCTCCCCCCGTTAATTTGACAACATCACCGATATTCACAAGAAAAGACAAACTGTTATATTCTTCCCAGCTACCGTATGCGCCATATTGCCTAAAAACGGTATATCCGTTGATCGTGCCAGTGATATTGCTGTTATACACGGTGTTTCTCATTAGAATCCAACCTGTTTGAGAAATTGTAACATCTGTATTTAAGGCCAACACCTGTCGTCTAGTCCAATCTGGACAAAGCCATTTTATTATTTTGGAAATGGCGGTTGCGGACAAATTGGAAATATCCGTATTGAGCTTATTAACTAAACCACTTCGCATTTCCGCCGTTTCTTCTTCTGACAGAGGTCTGCTTATATCGGCACACTTTATATATACCAGCTCATAATAAGATTTTGGGCGGGTTTCATTGCCAAAACGAGGATTGCCATTAGAACTGTCTGTAATGGGAGTAACCGCGCACAACCAGTCAGATGTTCTAGAACCGCGTAATTGCATGTATTCGTCTGTTCCATTTGTTGCTGAGGGATTGCCCGTATAACCATCATTACCAAAAATATCCGCACGATAACCTGAAGATGTTGAATCCTGTCTGTAAACCATTTCGTGCCAATGCCCCTGAAATTGGTCGTTTAAGACATTACCGACATTATCAAGCGTGCCGCTTCGGGCATAATTGGCAAGCAAAGGCAAAATAACGGTGTCATTATCAACTTTGACATAACTGGCGCACATCCCATAGTTGCTGACTTGGTTGTCATACGTGTCTTCATCAACAAAGACCAAATAATCGGTATCAACCAGTTGCGTGAAAAAATCAGGGTATCTGGCCCTGGTAATGGTATTTTTGAACCAAACAGGTTCGTATCCGTCCGGAACTTTCTTATTGGCGGGAACAGATAACCGAGAGCCAAGAGGTGCCGGAGCGGCGGATTCAGCGTAATATCTCGCCTGATTTGCCTGAGCTTCCGCCCGCTCAATTTGTTTTTGCCCCTCGGTTTGCACATTGGCAATTTGTTTACTTCCGGCGGAATTAACGGAATTGATTTGTGTTACACCGCTGTTTTGAATCGCCGAAATCTGTGCCGAACTTTCGGTTTGGATTGTTGAAACGGCTGTATCGGTTGCAGATGAAATGTTATTAAAAATCTGGTTTGCCTGATTCTTTATATTTAAAGTGTCGGTTTTAAGCTGTTCTGTATCCGATTTTATAATATTTGTATCATTTTTGAGCTGATTTGTGGCATTTCTAGCCGCAATCGCCTCGTCTCTGGCACTTTCAGCCTCCGCCACCACATCAGAAACACCGCCGGTTATCGCCTCCCGGATGTCTTTTAATTGTTTGGCAACCGTTGGCACATCGCCGTTTTCAGTCTCAATCGTGCTGTTTTCATCGCCATGGACAATCGCGTGCCATTTTGAACCGTCTGCTTCCGCCTGTGTTACAACGGTTTCCAGTCTTTCTTCCATATTGGCCATAATAAACTCCTAATATCCCAAAACCCACCAGCTTATATTTCCAACATTATTATTCCCGTTTCTGAGAGTCGCTCCTGTTTTTGACAAGTTATAAATTCCGCATCCGGCATCGCTATTGGTACTGAAAGCAAAATTAAACGAGGCTTGTCCAGTCAAACAGGCATTGGGAAATTCAGTCGGAAAGGTTAATGCCGTGTCTCCGTCTATTCTGCAGGATGTGATGCCATACTGAAAAATGAAATGGCGGATTGTTCCATTTGCCAACAACAACGGAAATTTGAAATAATTGTTTGAATTATTGGCGGTCATTCCCAAAGCTAATAACACCTGCGAAAGGTTGATATTGGTACAGTCAATGTCCAGCTTGTTATTTGTCGCGTTTTCTGCTCTAACCGCCGCGGTTTCCGCTCGGTCAGCCTGATTGCTGGCTAACTGTATTTGTTCGGTGGCGGCTGTTTGCGTGCGATTAACCTGTGTGTCTCCGGTTGTTTTTAATGTGGCAATCTGATTTTGTGTTTCGGTTTGAACGTCGGCAATACCTTTGTTTACCGCAGAAGATATGCTGTTGAATGTGGTTTGAGCCATATTTTTATAGCTTTTAGCCGTTTCCGTAGCTTCTTCCGTATCTGTCTTTAACTGTTCAATCTCATTTTTTATGGTTAAAGCATTATCTCGTACGGATTTAGCCTCGTCTCTGGCACTTTCAGCCTCTGCCACCACATCAGAAACGCCGCCGGTTATCGCCTCGCGAATGTCTTTTAACTGTTTGGCTACCGTTGGCACATCGCCGTTTTCAGTCTCAACAGTGCTGTTTTCATTGCCGTGGACAATCGTGTGCCATTTCGAGCCGTCTGTTTCCGCCTGTGTTACAACGGTTTCCAGTCTTTCTTCCATATTGGCCATTTATAAATCCTTTATTGTTTTCGGGCAGGTAATGTGGACATACTCGTGCAACCGATTAACAGATTGCGACAATTTCTCAAAATCATTAGAAAGCAAGATATTCAAAGCCCCCTCTGATAGGGTAGGCCGCTCGCGGATTTCAAGTTCCGAGGTAATCGCCCATAAAATACCGTTTTGCAAACGGGCGGTAAATTGTTGGGTAAACCGAGCCTCTTGTTCAATTAATCCCAAGCCTCCTAACAAAGAGATAACAAACCACTCAGCTCCCTCTTTGGCGTGGTATTTATACCACGCCTCAAAGAGCGAAAACTGTGAGGCATTCATAAACCACTTCACGGTAATTTTGCTTGGAACAGAATCAAAACGCCGCCGTTGTCTAGCCGTGCCTGATTCCATTTGGGTACGGATAATAGCCTCATTGGGTGTAATGGAATAATCCTCAACCAACGGCAGAGGAAGCAAATCTGGGAATCTTGCTGTCATGACATATCCTTTGTTTATCCGTAACTGCCGTATGCGGGATTAAGCCCGTAGCGGCGTTCCAATGCCGGAGCAATTCCTGTTCCTTTGGAAACATTGCGCGACATTGAGCTTTCGATTTTCTCAATCATAATATCAAGGTTAAATTTGCCATTTCCTTGGTTTGATTGAGAAACCGAGGCTTTGACATCCGAGGCGGCGTTATTAACGACATTGACACTGATATTTACGGTTGAGCCATTATCTCCCAGTGCTTTCATCTGTTCTCTAGTAAAAACGCCTTCGCCACGTTTGGCAATTATCGGCACTTCATCTCCGACTATGCCGCCACTATGAAATCGTGGCGCATCGGCAAAAGCCAAAGGACTGGCGGATTTGAGTGCCAAATTGTCAGCTCCGACAATACCGCCGGTATGTGCCATCGCAAAGCCCAAATAACCGCCAAGACCATTCATCAACGGTTGTGTAATTGACTGTCTGATAATAATTCGTGTCAAATCGCTGATAATAGCGTTGGCGAAATCTGAAAAGCTGGCTTTCCCCGTTGTGATAAAAGAGGTCAGAGTGTCTTCCATACTGTTAAAAGCGTTTTTGACAGCACTTTCAGCAAGACTGGCAAAATCATTAACATCTTTTTGAATATTTAAGAAACCACGCTTAAAGCCATCTTCCAAAGATTTTGACGATTGAAGTGCCGTTTCATTGGCTTTTTTAACCATATCGTCATAAACCTGTCCAATCTGGTCTTTATATTTTTGATAATCCGCCGAACTGGTGTTAAGATTGTTTAGAGCGTTTTTCCGCCATTCATCCGCTTTAGCCATAGCTTGCTCATAAGGCGTTTTAAGTTCCAAAATCTTTTGCTTAATATCCTCAATGTTCTTTTTATATTTATCAGCGTCAATATTGGAAGCTGGCGTAACAGTTGCCTCGGTTTCCACCTTAATTTTCGGGCGTAACTCGGGATTCTCAAGATATTTCAATTCATCTCTTGCCGTCCTTGCATCTTTTTCCGCCGCTTTCAAAAGCAGAATTTTATCTTGAATTTCTTTTGCTTGTGGCTGAAAATCAGGATTTTCAGCGGCAATTTCCCAAATTTCTTTTTGATATTGCTCCAAATCAATCTTGGATTGACGAAGAATATCAGCGGTTTCCTTAGCATAAATTTCATAATCTTTGAGTAAAGTGTTAGGTGTAAACCGGGTTGTGAAAGATAAACCGCCGGTATTTTTTAACTCCGCTCGCAGATCCTTGATATTCTGTTCCGCTGTTTTGAGTTTTAAGCCCCATTCGGCCAAAGCCATGTCTTTGCTTTGCTCTGACGAAAACTTTTCCGCTTCTTCAGTCGTTGCTTTAAGCTCATCTTGTAATTTTTGCAGGGTTTCGGCGTGGTCTTCAGCCGCGCGTTTGGCGATATCGTGGCTTTCCACAAGTTTGTAAATTGCCATTCCTGCTAATATTGCCAAACCTGCCGGGCCTCCAATAAGAGCCAATGCGCCTTTCAATATACCGGCCGCCGCCGCGGTAACGCCCATCTGAACGGCCGCCAATTTTGAAACCCGGCTCATCATCGCAATACCAGTAACAGCGGATTTTGCCGATATTGAAAGGCCAGCCATTGATACCTGCAGATAGCCGACACCAGCTTTCAAGAGGTTAATACCACCCAAAATCGCTGACGAACCGAGCCTAGTCCCAATCAGTGTCAACGCCACATCTGCGTGTTTCGCCAGTAAAAAGAAAGCCGAAGATGCCGTGTTAACCGCAACAGCTAAGGTTTGTCCAATGGTTTTAGCGGCACTTCCACCGCTTTCGACAAGTTCGTTAAATTGCGTAAAAGTGGATTTCAACGCCTCGTTTAAGCCGTTTTTGCCAATATCGCGGTAGATTTTCTCAAAACTATCCTCAATATTAGACAACACACCGTTCATTGTCTTCATCTGCTCGTTCATAGCTCCGGCAAAATTGACATCGCCAAGCGTTCGCAGATATTTTTCAATTTCGGCGGCGTTTTTCTTCACCTTTGTCGTAACACCAGCAAAAGTAAAGCTCACATCATCATTGATGACTTTGGCCTTGATACCGAAAGTTTTGAGCCGTTCAAACTCGCCAACTGTTGCCGCAGCCACCGCTCCAACAAAATCTTTAATATTTTTGCCAAAAGCGGAGGCCGTGTTGCCATAAGAAACAAGAGCGTCCTCTGATGGTTCAAGCCCCAAGGCTTTAAGCTGGATAAAGGCCTCAACGATTTCGTTGAGCTGATAAGGCGTATCAATCGCAAATTTCTCAATCAGGGAAAAAGCCTCTTGTGCGCCTTTGGCAGAACCGGTAACGGTTTTGAGAGAGCCTGACAACTGTTCGAATGAAGTGTTAGCGGAGAAAATCGCCGAAAAAGTATTCTTTAATCCCTGTAAACCAAGATATGCTCCAAACAGAGCCGTCCCTTGCCGAATAACTTCATTAAAAGAGCGGGCGGTCGCGTCTAAGGCTTTTAAATTATCATTAGCTGGCTGAATAACTTGCGTAATCCGCCGAAAGGCCTTGTCGCCGTCAGTTCCAAGATTTTTAAACTCCTGCCGGACTTTATCACCGCCCACCGCCGCCAGACGTATGCTTAAATTTTTAACCGCACTCATTTGTTTACCCATAAAAAAATCCCAGTTTTTCAACTAGGACTAAAAGTTATTTTTGTAAAAAAAAAAGTCTGGTATTTTTTTACAAAGAATTTATCTCTTTTTCAAGCTCCGCAAGATATTCCAGTATATCGTGCCAATTAGGCTTATCACCATATATCATACCTTGCATAGCTTTGTAATCATCTTCTAAAACTTGTTTATTGTTATCGTTTGGAAGAAGATGAATGTTGCCTGTCAGGCACTCATCATATTTTGCCCATGCACAATGATATAGTCTGTCTTTTCGCAATACAACATCCGTAAGCAAATCCTTATCATCTAAAGCTTCTTTTTTTACCAAAGAATGCCCCATTTGATATAAATCGTAATAATGACGAGAATATCTAGATGGCGTATGGGTTGTTTCCGGACGATAATATTCCCGATGCAAAATAGTTGCTTTATCCCAAAATGTTCGCGTAGGCATAACTGTAGGCACAGCTATGCCTTTAATATTTAACTCAGGATACGTCTCACCTACGGAAGATATAATATTTGTATTTTCCCAAGGTGTCCTTGCCGACATAATGCCGATTTCCAATAATATATCGGGACGTAAATATCCATCTTTAGAACTTTTAGGATATACCACATGCAAAGACTTATTATCAATATTCACTGGATTATACATCGGATTTATCTTTGTGTATTCCTCATCAGTATAAATCTTAAGAGGGTTCCCAAGAACTTTTTCTATTTTATCCTTTAATATACCTGAAATATAGGCAGCTGTTTTTTCGGATATAATATCAGCAAATTCACGTTGTTTTTTATAAGAAGATTTAAATAGCTCTTCCTCACCCAAAATAAGTGTTTTATCTAAAATCAAATCAAGATCTTCAGAAAAACGTTTAATTAAGCCATATCCTTTAGATAAAGATGTTCCACCTTTAAAACGTAAAGCATTTGCTAATTCTTCATTAGAAAAAATCCTTGAAAGAACATAACAAACCCAAAAGTCTTTCTCCACCATTGCAAATGGAATATTGGTATCGCTACTTGTTTGCAAGAAAAGAGTTTCTCTGTCCTTATCTGATAAATTTATAATTTTATCCATTAGAGTACTCCTTTGCTTTCTTTATAATATCCAATACCCAATATGTGACCTTATTAGATGCTTTTTCTATTTTATCCCATTCTTTATACGAAAATTTTGTCGCCAATAATTGTATAAACTCATCTTGTGTAGCATGAACTTTTCCTAGAGCAATTATCGCCTGAACAACAAGATTTGCATTTTCGTTTCTGATAACGCTTCCTTTGGCAGATTGATGTTTGAACTCTAAAACAGTATTGCCAATAGTATATTTTTTTGACTTACCACTAGATATATAAACATAATTAGCAGGCACTTGAGTTGAGAGTGCCAGGTAATTTAACGCCGTGTTTCCTTCTGGAAAAATTATCCAATTATTTTTGCGTGCTATCGCTTTTGCAACTTTTTGCATATCCGGAGCAACATTTCTTTTCAAAAGAGAATTATATTGCGGATAATAATACAATCCGACCATAATACGGACAATACATCCTTCATTTTGCAAATCCGTTAAAGATCTATCAACTTCAAACCGCTTGAACTTTTTCAAAAAATCAGATGCCGAAAAGACATGTCCTTTTCCACGCCTTTTAATCTCTGCAAATATCCTGTTTTTAACACTTTCAGTCATTTTACAACCTCATCATTTTGTAGAAAAATAGCATACATTTTCTACAAAATCAAGTTTATTTTCTAATAAAGATGAAGGATAATTATTTAAAAACAGTTTAAAAAAGACATTATAAATTACTGTTACCGTAATTTATTCAAACAAAAATAAAATAATTCATTTATTTTCATCCAATCCATTTTTCATACCTGCAATCCCAACAGGCAACAGTTCACACATTATTTCCATATCAAAGTTAAGGTTTCGGGCAATATCCAATGCTAACGACAAATCAGGCTTAGAAAGTTTGAGTAAAATCTCCCAAGCCTGATAGCCGACATCGGTTTCTAAGGTTGTTTCGGTGTATCGGCACTTGTGGAACGGACAGAGGCTTTGTGTTTCTCCGCAACCGTTGCAGTAGCTTCGCCCATCGCCGAAGTGCCATTTAGCGCGGGCGTAGAGGCGTTTTTTTCTGCCGCCAAAATTTCCTGCAAGCCGCAATATTGGTGGCGGAAGTTTTCAGCCACCGCCCAAAAATTTGAAAACAGCTCGTCAATCTTGCTTCCCGTCAGCGGCGCAGGTTTGTCCTCATCAGCTTCCATCACACCGTCCCATTCCAAAATACCGGCAACTCCCAAACCTATCAGCAGGAATTTATCGGCCATCGCTTCACGCTTTACTGGGTTTTCAATATCCGCCGCCGTATCGTTTGTAATTCCGGCCGCTTTGTTCGCCTGATAAACTTTTGCAAGTTCTGCCAGCTTGCTGTTCATATAAGCCTTTGCCTCATAAAAAACGGCGGAAGTGCAAGGTTTAACCTTAACTTTCACGCCGTAGCCAAGCTCAAGCCAATATGGCTCTTTGTTAATTTTTAACCTTAACATCAATACATCTCCACATCATTTACAAGGGTTACGGTCATCATTTTCCCAAGTGTCTGGTCTTTTGCTCCTTGAAAGTCATAAGAACATTCAATACCGCCGGGGCCGTCAATCGACCGTTTAGGCTTGGGTAAATATACTTCATGGCAGGTAATAACCAATTTCAGATTATCTGAAAGCTGATAGCCAAGTTCGACATCAACCGGCGTACCTGCACGGGCTTTGTCCAGTAGTTCGTTATCGCCATAACGAGCAGAAATACTCCCAGAAAGGCTTGCAACGCCCAAATCAATAGCCTCAACTTTACCATCGTTGCGGATAGTTTCGATTTTCTCAAGATTGTTAGAATAGGTCGCACTTGCCGAGGTTATGTTTGCCAATAATTTTCCGCCGCTTTTAATATATCCTTGAAACTGCGATACTCGGGTATATTCATAAATTTCAGGCTCTGCCGCGATTGTGGTGGTTGAACCGCTTTCGCCTTGTGCCATCAGGTTAACAGTAACCTGTGCCTCACCGGAACGCTGAAAGTTAAAAGCGATACTGTTGGCTCTAACACCCATAAAGCGGATAAATTGCGGTACTTCCGGCAGACCAACTTCCAAAGAATAACTGGGAATAGAGGTTTTGCCGCTTTCAAAAGCGTGTGAATAACTGCCATCCTCGTTCTCGATTGTGGTTGGCGTTCCAAAAATAGCTTTTAACCATACGCCAATATTCCTCATATCCACCGGAATAGCCATATCGCCGTCAACATTGATAACATCTTGAAAAGGCTGGGTCGGGTCGCGGCCAAGCCCCAAAACATTGGACGATACAAGACCTTGCTCGCTGTCCAACGATGTGGAAATAAAAGGAATCTGCCGATATCCGCTGTCCGGCAAAACGCCGTACTCACTTTCTTCGGCAATTAAAAGCTGGGCATTCCAGCCGTAAGCTCTGGACATATTAGCCTCCATTCGTTTTGTTAAGATATAAAAAAATCCCGAAAACTCGGGATTTTTTGGGTTAATAAAGTAGATGTTTTAATCCATCCAATTATCTGTAAACAAATGAGATAGAGGTTGAAGTTTATCTGGCAATTGTTTACTTGAACATGTTAGGCCTAAAAATGTAGCTGCGCGAGATGCTCCGACATATATATATTTATCAAAAATTTCTGGCTTTTCTTTAGCTAATACATCTACATTTATGAAAAATACAGCTTCAAATTCCAAGCCTTTAATGTATTCTATACTAAATATTCTCACCCCATTTTCAGACCCAACACCGCCTTTAGAACAAGGAGTTACATTTATATTATTATCTTCTAGACAATCGTTCATGGCATTGGCTAGAGGTTGAATTTCTTCTTCTGAATTAACTAATATGGCAATTGAAGGCAATTTTCCTTCCATAATACGATCAATTTCAATAATTCTATCCGCCAACCATTTAGCCATATAATTTATATCAACCATATTGTATCCCAAAATCGGCTGTTTACCTTCCATATCAATATATTTTGGCTGTTTTATCTCATTCAATGTTTTTCCAATCAACAATTGAGATAGCTCTGTTAATTGGCGACTTTGTCTATATGGAATGGTGATTTTTTCTATTTCAACTTTAGGAATTGCCCACTCCAAATCATCTTTAGAGGACACACCTTCAAGTGTTAAACGCTGATTAAAATCGCCAGCCCCAAAGAATGTTTTTGATTTGTCATTTAGTAAATTATTCATAATACTGAGTTGTACTGTAGAAAAATCAGTAATCTCATCTACAAAAACTTGTTGCCTAAAGAGATCTTCCTTTTCTATTTTAAATAATTTAATTAATTTTATAAAAACAAGGACAAGTATATCCAATTCTAATGCTGTAATTTTTTTAGGATCAATATCATTAATATAAAACGATGCATATTCTTTTCTAAATATTTTGTATCTTGATACCAAACCAGAAATATAACGATTTTGCAACTTATTAAAATTTTTTAATAAAGCAATTTGTATTACGTAACTTGCAATTTCTTGCTTGTGTTTATCATCTATAATATGATCAAAATTAATATATTTACCAACTAAGTAATATAAACTTTTATGAGATATTTTTTTCTTTTGGCTATATGCTCGAGATAAGGATTTAATGGATGCAACAACATAATTTCTAAAAATATGATTAGCATCTTTTGAGGATGTATTTATTTTTTCATCATCGTTTTCATTATCCTCGTCTTCATCATCACCAGCATCAAAATCTTTATCTGTTTTATAACTCAGCATTTCTGTCTGAACACTTTTTTGTAAATTTCCAAGATATTCGTTGACTTCAGAAAATGATTTATTTTTAAAAATTGCAGTCTCTCGGACGAGCTTTACTACAAGATTATCTAAATCATTATTTAAACTTTTTATCTTATCTTCTATTTTATTAGAAATCGTATTAATTTTTAAATTAATATCTGAAAATGATTTGAAATCGCTGTCAGTTATACTTTTAAATATTTCTTTAACACTTTCTGTTCCTGATTTTAGAATATTTTTATATTTCGCATATAAATTTTTTAAAAAGTATTCATCTTGCCAAGTATAAAACACTTCATAACAATGCTGTTGAAAACTAGAAGTTTTTTCTCTCAAGTAGTTTATTTTCTTTTCCTGAAATGATTTAGGAAAAATAAGGCCTTTTCTCACGGAAGTTTCTAATATAGGAAAAATATCTCTTGAGAGATATAACACATATTCATCCCATACCCATAACTTTGTATCAGGAGCGGCAATGCTTTGCCTATTGAAGGCCTCTTTGAGATATTCTTTAAGCAACTTCGTTGGAGTAAACATATACCAATTTTGTTGTTCTTCAGAATCTGAATATTTTGTTTCTAAGTTAAATCCTAATTTTTTGATTAATGTCGTTGTTTTTCCAGTTCCCGGAGGTCCCATCAAAACAAAAGCTTTATTTGGTTCCATTCTAAAGATATTATCTTGGTATTCATCAAGCATAAAATTTTCTTTTAAACTTAACTGATTTACAGCAATCCTTTTTAATTTTCCTGCCTTTTTAGGGGATGTTTGATCTAAAAAAGAGTATAAGTCCACTTCTTGTTCTGACAACAACTGTCTCAATGAACTTATCTGATCTACAAAATCATCTTGTAAATAAAAATCTGTATCTGCATCCCATTCTTGCTCGTTTTTTGTTGTTCTATATACATTTTTTTCTAATACAGTATAATCATGCCCATTAATAGAACATTCGTCACCCACATCTATTGCAAATAATCTTCCTTTAGGATTAGCTTCTCTTGTCAACATAAGTCCTGATACATTAACAATATATCCTTTTGTAATATATATACATTCTTGTTTTCCATTTTCATCTTCAACTAAAACTCTACCAATAATAGGGATATTCTTAGTAATATTGAGAAGCTGTTCCGTTTGTGTATTTCTATATTGATTTTTTTCAATCAGTGCAGTATCTGTAAAAGTATTATTGACGGCAGCATATGGAATAGATGACCTGTTTTGTAAATCTTCTTGTGCTTTTTCGCTAATTTGCTCTATGGCTTTAATTGATTGCCCTGCGATTTCTTTTTCAATTTCAATATAGTTTTCCATGTCATTCCGCCTTGCAATAAAGTGTAGTTTTTATTCTGATATTTATATATAAAACAATATTTAATTCCTAAAGTAAAGCACTTGTTGTTGTGTATTCAAGAATAATCGGAATAATTGCAGCTTTTATGGTTGGCGCACCCTCGATATACTCGTCTATGATTTCAGGCGGTTTGGGATAAACATAATCGGTCAGTCCACGCAACGTATCATCAGACGACAATAAAACACCGAGTTGCTCCAAAACATCATCGAGCCTTCTGTCTCGTTCTTCCGGTTTGGCCGCTTGAACAATAATTTCAACCTCGGCCTCGTGCTTAAAAATACAAATCGGCGGCGATAAAATAATTTCCGGCTCACCTTGCTTGCCATCACGCAACATTACAATTCCTGCCTCTGGAATAACCTGCGGCAATGTTTCATTGCGTTTGACAGGAATATTTTCTAATGTTTGCAATTTCTCAAATAAAGCCTGTAAAATCTGCTCTCGTTTACTCATCATCTCTCCAATTCTGTAAAATCAAGGTTGGCAATCGTTTTTGCCATTTTTCACCCTCTGCTTCAAAATGTATCAATTTTGGCATTTTAACCTGTGGCACAAGCCAAAATGCGATAATTGTCTTTTTCTTTTGCTCGTGAACGAGGAATGAAACTCCATGCGAACGGTAAATAAATCGCAACCGGACACCTTTGGCTTGTTCATACAGAGCCGGTGTCATCCGTTTATTGCGAATGCGCTTTGGGATAGACTCGGTCGGAATGGCGAGCCAAAACCCGTTTGGCGAACGAATGACCGAGGAATACTCAAAACCCTCAAGGATTTTCTCGGCCTTGGTGTAAACAACTCCCGCCGCGCTAACGCTGTTTTTGCTTTTAGGGTACACATCACCACGCCAAGTGTTGGCAAGCCTGCCGCCAAGACCGGCGTTTTTAACTTGAGCCCGCAGAGATTGTTTCAAGCCGTTTGTCGCGGTTTTGACGCCATAAGTCACCGCTTTGGCGCAATTCTGATACTCTTTTTCAAGATATTCCCTCAAACTGCCTTCCAATGCCGCTTTCATACGCATATCAAATCACAACTCCACACCAGTTTGTGAATATCTCTAACAGGCTCCGAATGTACGGCATAGGTTTCCTCTGCGGTTTCAATTTTATCGCCGATTTTAAGTTCCGGCGCGTCGGAAATCCTTATTCTTGCCCGATGAGTTTCGGAGTGGGCGTTGATAAACCCCACTCCAATTACTTCATCTGGTTCATTTAGGATTATCCGAACACTCCGGTTCTTAAACATCGCCGGTGTTCCCAACCTGTTGAACAGGCTGTCCACCGCCATTTTCATCGGATTTGCCATTGTTGTCTCCGCTCAATTGAGGTGTTGGCTTTTTCAAACCCTCGGCAAAACCAAGGGCGATAAGCCGTTTTGCTTCGTTTTCACTAATGTCGCAAACCGTATTCGGAGCGACCTGTTTGCCTTTACCAACCACCAATGTGATTAACGCCTTGATTTTCATGTCGCCCCCAATTAACCAACGGTTACACACATAGAAGCATTCGGACGATACGGAACGACCAACGGTGCGGATTGTAGCAACAACCACCGAACACTCGGGTCTTCTTCCAACCAAGACTTGGTAAAATACCGATTGGCCGTCCAGTTGGCTTTCTCATCGTGGATAGCGCCATAGCAGCGTGTTCCTTCCAAACCCTCACGAGAACCAAGCAGAACCGTCTTTTCCGGCAACAGCTTGGTCGTAGCCCCGGCATCATTAATATAAGTGTCGTTATAGACCCAAATATCAAAATCGCCGATAGAGCCGACATTGCGGGCTTTGGCATCTTCTGACCTTAAGACAGGATCAATGGCCAGGGAGTTGCTTGTTCCGCGGCGAATGTCCAAGTATTTCTGCACGGTTTCGTTAGAGCGGAAGATTTTCCAAGCTTGCGGATCCATCACTACAGTTTTGGCAACCACGCCGGATTTATCCTGAATGGTAATCGCCCAATCTTCCAAATCATCCACCGGATTAACCCCAGAACTATCCCACGTAGCGCTACTCGCCAAAGCCTTAGTCAAAGCCTCATCTCTGCCAAAATTAACCGTTTGCGCCGGATAACCGTCTCCTGAAACCACTACTTTGCTGGTACGCAGGATTTCTGCCGCCATAACTTCCTCACGGCGGGTCAAATTGTCCAACTGGTCTTTAAGATGAGTGGCAAGAGCTCGTTCATACCGCTGAGCCGGAGCCAAAGAGCCGCCGATAGTCTCACCGGCAACGCGTTTATAGGGAATATTGGCATCAAAGCGGCGCTTGTCCTTAACATACGCCGGTTTGAACGATTTGGTCTGATATCCGCCGCCGTCAACAACTTTGCCCGGCAACAGCGGAGACACAAACGGCGAAATGCGCGGTTTGCTGTCGGTCACATCAAAAAAGATTTCCTCTTTATCAGAGGTTTGAACATTCGGGAAGAATGTATCAAGTAAAAAAGAAGGCGGTGTATGCAACCGTTCCACCACCTTTGACAACACTTGAGTTGAAAAAATATCCATTTATTTGCCTTTCTGATTAATAAGGTTGGTTGTTTTTAATAAAAATGCTCTTGGCACGAAGAGTGTCAACCAGTCCGGCAACCGTGTATCCCTCGCCAACACTTAACGCTGCACTGTTAAATTCGCCGGACAGATACACCACAGCCTGTTTATCTTCTGCGGAAGCATCGACCGTTTCCGCCAAAATACCATAGACATCCTTAGAACCATCTGTTGCCGCCGATGTACAGCTGGTGCATTTCCCGCTGGCAGTAATTTTTCCTAAAATTGCTCCTCGTTCAAATTTGCCACCGGTAATTGTGGCAAGTATGGATACTCTCGGAAACTCTCCCGCAAAAAGGTTATCTGCTGTTGTCGAGCCTTGATCTGTAAATCCTTGTATTGTCATGTCTTACTCCCTAACAAAAGAGGCGATACGCTGAGCGACTGCCTCGGGTGTTTCATCCATTGGTTCAATAGATGGCGATATATCCGGATTTTTAACTGTCGCCATCGCTTTTTCAAAGTCCGTTGTTTTGGCGAAACTTGGAATAGAGTCCAATATTTCCAAAATATCGGTTGCATCCAAATCTGTCTTGGCCAAAAGAATTTGCGCCGTAGCTTCCTTTCCTTTGGAAATGTCGGCGGCAAAAACTTTGACCATGCGCTCTCGTTCTGTCTGCCGAATTTCCTCGGCATTAATATTTATTGTGTCATTCATGAATGTTTTCTCCTTATTAAAGTCTGCGATTATTCCCTCAAAAGAGGCTAAACCGTCCGCCAGACCGGAACGAACGGCTGATTTTCCAACCGAAACATCGCCTGCACCAAATTTTTCCACCACATCAACAGCCGTAATACCGCGATTACGCGCCACTTTGGCAATAAACACCTCAGCCAACTCATCAACGCGTGCTTGAATCTTGGCTTTACCTTCTTCGGTGTTGATATTCGGACGTTTGTTAGGGCTTTGCGAGGACACAATCTCTATTGTTTTATCCTCGTCATCCTTTTCAAAAATGGAAACGACACCGATAGAACCCAAAATAGCTGTATCCGCCGCCAAAATCTTGTCACAAGCCGAGGCAATCCAATAAGCACCGGAACAACAAGCTCCTGAAGCGTACGCAATAATGGGCTTTGTGCCTCGTGCCTGATAAATCATATCAGAGAGCTCGGAACATCCGTTTACTTCACCACCCGGACTGTCAATATCAAGCAAAATTCCTTTAATATTAGGGTTTTGCACCGCTTTATTAAAGTCTTGTGCAAGTAATTCGTAAGAGGTTGCGCCGCAAATCCGTGTCATTAAATTGGCATACCGAAACAAAGGCCCGGACACTTTAATAACAGCAACGCCGTCTCTAATTGAGGCGGCGTTAGCATCTTTCATATCTTTGCCCATCTCACGGGCTATGGCGTCACAAGTTTTGCGATTTTCCCTCGCTATCTCCGCCATCGTTCCCATCATCTCCGGAGTTATCGCCCAGATTGTTTTGTTGAGTATTTTCATTTATCAATCCCATTTCCTTAAGTTTATTCTTTTCCCGAACCCGCTGCTCAACGACTTCCTCCCAATCCAAACCTTGAGAAGCGCACTCGTTTTCAAGGGTTGAAAGCCCAATCTCCATGCGAAGTTGACAGGCTTGCGCCTCTTTGACGGGATCAACCCAACCTCTGCCGGGACCTATCCATTTGCAACGGGTGTAAGCGTAACGGTTTGCATAAAAATCGGGAGCGTCCACCAAGCCCTTGTTGACCATTTCCTCAAGCCACAGCTCATAAACAGGTGTAGCCCAATAATCCGCCAGCCATTGCCGCCGACCGTTAAAATACCGCCAAGCCTCCAAAAGTGCCGACCTTGCCGAAGAGTAGTTGGTTTTGGAAAAGTCCTTTAACAGCAATTCATAAGGAATATTTAATCCTGTGCCGATATGCCGAAGCAGATTCTCTACAAAACTTCCGTATGCTGAATTCGGACGAGATGGCGTAAACGGTGCGACCTTGTCCCCGGGGAAGATTGGGATGATGGAGCCGCCCTCAAGCTTAACCTGCCAGTCTTTCTTGGCGTTCAGGTAATCATCGCTTGAACCGCCAAACAGCTCGTTAAGTTCTTCACCGCCCATCGGTGTTTCAATAAAAGCGGCAATCATCGCGTTGACAATAGCGGCTTGAAGTTCCGACCGCTCATAGTGGTCAAGCATCTTAAACATCGGCATAATCGAGGAAAGAATGGGCTTGCCTCTCGTTTGCCCGATGCGGTTGATGTCATGAACGTGCAAAATCCGCCGTCTGCCAAATGATGTAAAAGCCGAAACACGCTCCCATTGCAGGGATGTCAACCAATAGTCGCCCGGATGCTCTTTTAAAATATGATAGGCAATCGGCGCGCCAAACTTGTCAATCTCGACACCACCGCGTAATGTTTTTGTATCGGTGCTGTTGTTCGGATTGGAAAGTCTATCCGGCTCAATAAGCTGGATGGCGGTCGAGACCGAACGATCGGGTAGCCACAAAACCAACGCCAACGCTTCACCGTTAATCATGCATGATTTAAAAATCTGTGTTGTTAATCCGTGAAAATTAAGATTTTTACCCGCGTCACAGTTAAATGTCTCCGCCCAACTCCGCCATAAACCCTCAACTTTGGCTTGCCATTCTTCTTCCCATTCTTTGGTTTTGCCCAACAGCTTATAATCAGGTTTGGCGGATAGGCGAAAGCCCGTGCCGACAATGTTATCCGCAAGGGTTTGCATTGCTCCGCTGGCAATTCCGTGATTGCGGGATAAATCGCGCGAACGCGCTACCATCGTCGAGAGTTCCGGTAATAAATCGCTATCCGCCGAACCGCGTCCCGGTTGCCACGAGGCAATCTCTCGCAAAGTCTGCGATGCCGCTTTATGTGATGTGTCTGTCATGTTTTTCCTATAAAAAAAGCCCAACGATTAAGTTGGGCTTGAAAATAATTAAATATGACTATTCTAAATCAAATAACTGACGAATATCATTGGATACTTTATACATAGTATTCCCTCTAACTCTGATCAATTTCATTAATTTATTTGAATCATCTAAAATTATAAAAAGTACGTTGTCAGAAGATGTTAATAAGCCGGAAGATGATAACTTACCTTGTAAATTTACGCCTTTGCAGAAAATTGTAGACGTAGTGCTATCTTCAATGTAATCAGTACTTTCATTTTCTAGAAATTCTTTTACATCCTCTAGTCTTACATTGTAATCATCATCGTCATCCAATCTAAAGGTTATTATATATTTACTCATTTTTTAATCCTCAGTTAAATTAAAACTAAAGTTTATATAGTTAATAGAATCTTAACACGCAAGTTCAGAAGCAAATTTTTATCATTTTTCTCCTCCCAACAGGTTGTCCCTCAGCCGCCGCAATCTGCGACTTAAGGCTTGAGATATAGGCTTCCAACGCAGTTCGGCTCGTTTGATTGTAGGTCACAGAGCCGAAATTCCCCACATTGACCGAGACTTCTTTTGTTCCGGTCAACAATTGGTGGTACGCATCTTCAGCCTCAATAAGCCTGATTTTTAGTGTTTTGATATCTACAGCCACGGGTCATTCACCTTTGTTTGTTGCATTTGTATAAAACGCGCCGGTTTCTTTTTAGGCTTAGCTTCTGGCGTAGTCGGAATCAGAGCCTCTAACTCTTGCCAACCTTTCTCGCTCATTCGGTCTAAACCGTAAATAGCCGCGCCGGCACGGGCGTAAACTCGGCAATCCAACGCTTCGTTGCGCCGTAACGGATCTTTCTCCCAGACAGATTTCGGATAGCCATTGCTGATTTTGATAACTTGTCGTTCCGAAGTCAGTTGTTTAAAATACTCCTCGGCATACTGCGGAAAGTGGCATTGCCCAAAAATGGACGCATCCTCGCCGACACGCTCCATTTTTAACCACCGATATAGTTCGGTCTTAATCACGGGACCAGAAACATTCCACACCTTTAAGCCTTTCTTTTTCGTGTCAGCTTTGGATGTAGAAAGGAGCATCGCCGTGTCTCGGCTTTGCCCTTTAATCGCCACCACCGTGCGCGGTTGGCTCGCTTTTGCACCGCCACCGCCCCAAACCGCTTGGCTAAACTGCCGCACAAACGAATAAACATCTTGTGTCGCATAGCCTGAGTCCACGCACATCACCCGTATCGGCAGCGTGATGCCGCTTTCATGCGGATAATCCCGATTAAGCACGTTTTCCAATTGTTTCCACACTTCGGGTTTGGCGGTGTCGCCATCAAGCACGAAATATTCCACCGACCAACTTTGTTTATTGCGTCCCCAAGCCGCAACCTCGCACTCAATGCGGTCTTTCTGAATGTCCACGCCAGCGGTTAAGAATAATCCGCCCATCGGAATTGTACCGATTGGATAAGTCTCGCGTTTTTCATACAGGCGTTGCCATTCAGGGGCATCACTCTCTGCCTCGTACGTTTCACCAAGAATAGTGTTGCGAAACCCTTGCGTTAAACTCGGGTTCGTTTTGGTTTTCTCAAAAATATCAACGCACTCTTTCCATGAGAGCCACCCCACAGGGGAGTAAAGCGAGGAAAGATGGTATCCCGCCGTCAAGCCATCGCTTGGCGCGGTCGCTTGCCAATGACCGTTCGCCAACATCTGTGTTTTGTAATGTTCACCAATCAGTTTGCCGCAATGAACGCACTCGTACTGGGCTTTGCCGTCTTCGGCACGGATTTGCGCCCATTCCAATTTTTGAAACCCACCGCAATAAGGGCACGGCACAAAATAATACCGCTTGTCGGAGTTCTCAAACTCACGTTCAATGTTTGACAAGCCTTTAATAGTCGGCGTGGAAACCAAAAATATCTTCTTGCGCTTGCTAAACGTTGCCGTGCGCCGTTCCGCCAGCAATATCGGATCACCTTCGCCGTCAATATCCTGCGGATAACCATCAATCTCGTCCATAAACAAATAACGCGCAGGCATGGAACGCAATCCCACCGCCGAGTTTGCGCCGGTCATCACCAAAACGCCGCCCTGAAAGTCTTTGGAAAGGATAGTATTGCCTTTGTCCCTTGCTCGTGGAGAGCTGACAATACCTTTTAACGCCGGACAATCCTCAATCAGCGGATCTATACGCTGGCGCGAATTACGTTTAGCCATTTCCACCGTGGGCGATACCGCCATAATCGGACCAGGTGCTTTATGCATAATGTAACCGAGCCAGTTGTTGCCGCACTCGGTGCCGCCAATTTGTGCGCCTTTCATAAAGACAACCTTTTGAATTGGGCTTTTAGGCGATAGATTATCCATAATCTCCCGCAAATAAGGCGTGCGAGCTGTCCGCCATCGCCCTGGTTCGGAAGCGGATTTTGAAGACAACACCCGATACTCGTCCGCCCAGTCGGAAACCGACATGTAGCTGTCCGGTTCAACGCCCCGAAAGAACTCATCCTCAATATAGCTTGCCACCTCAAAGTTCTCGGTCAAGGAGGTCTCTGCTTTCGGATAGAAGTTTTCGGACATATTCATCAAGCACCGTTATTGTTTTGTGTTCATCGGTCTCCAATTCCGCCGCAATCAAAGCACCATAGCGTGTCGGAAACGAAATAAACAAATCCCGTAGCGAGCGGCCGAGGTTAAAAGCGTGCGTTCCTGCCTTTTTGCGGTCAATTGTTTCTCCTGTTATCATTTTGAGTTTGGCTTTAGCAAGCATCGCCCGATAATAAATATCTGCGGTTTTGGCTTGCTGAAAACTGGACATTCCGGCTTTTGGAGTTTCGGTTGCTCCCTCAAAAAGCGGATCAGCTTTGCGGCTTTTGGCGGGATCGGTGTTCATAAACCATTCTTTGTTGGCCTCGTCAACGTCAATCTTGCCATCCGCCGTTTTATGGATACGTCCCGAACTAATCGCTGTTTGCACCGCGTTCAGCCGCACACCACGCATTCTGGCATATTCCCTGAGTGATACTTTTTGCCCCATGTTTTGTTTCTGTAAAAGTAAAGGCCCAGATAATTCTGAGCCTCTTTAGATTATTCTTTTCTTTTTCGTGCATTATTACAATATCGATGTGTTAATCGTGCATTTTCTGGAATTGTTTTTCCTCCCTGCCAATATTGTTCTATATGATCCACCGCTGCATCATCAATATGTTCAATTCTATTACCACAAATTTCGCATGTAGGATTATTGTCGAATAGATATTGTTTAAATTCTAATGTAAAGCAACGAGGTTGCTTTGATGTAGTATTCAAAACATCTTTAATAAGTCTTTCAACAACTTCGCAACGATATTGTAACATGTCTTTTGAACTTGTACTTCTGGATATAGATTCAATAAATTTCTCATCTGAAGTCATGAGACCTATAATGGCCTCTCTTATTAAATCTTTTGTATTCATAACCATATTTATATCTTTATCTCTAAAGGCAAACATGAGGGCATCATATAAAGATACATTAAATTTTTTATTTTCCCAATATCCTGAATTATTAACATCTGTACCTGCATAGTAACGTTTAAATGCTTTATCAGCAAAAAGAGAATCTATGATTTTTAATGAATTATGGAAAGCATTTAATAATTTCTCAGCATCATCTTTAGATATTTTTTGATACTTTTTAGCATCCTTGTTTAAAAATGTTTTAATAGGAGCTTCATAGTTTAAGTAAGTGGCATGATATAAGGCTGAAAATCTTAATACTAGTTCCACATCTTTCATTCTTTTATCTGCTGTTTTAATACCTATTAACTTTCTAAAAGTCGTATTTTCAGCCATTTTCTTTAAAAGTTCTATATAATTACCTCGATATATACAGTTTCTCAATTCCATGTCATTTAATGGAACAGACCCAGTATTCAATCTTTCAAAAATAGCAAACTTTAGGTCTTCATCACTATCTTTTCTAAATGTAATTGTACGAATAGATCCATTCTCTATGGTTTTCATTTTATCATCAGGTAATTCTTTAAATAATTTTTTATTTAATTCAGGAAATGATTGAATACCAATCAACTTAAATTCATTTTCCATAAATAGCTTTACTGCAGTAAGACGCTGTTGCCCATCTATAACCACTTCTTTACCATTAGCTTCTTCTGCTAAATAAATTGTAGGCAATGGTATACCTAAAAGAATAGACTCTATTAATTTACTAGCTTTATGATTATCCCAAACATATCCTCTTTGAAAATCTGGCTGTAGATTTATAGTACCATTATTAATTCTTCTAACTAATGTAAAGAAATCAGGATCTGCTATATTTGTGTTAATATTACTTGACAGAAAAGTTTCGGTTGCTTCTTCAGTCTCTGTATCATCAAAATAAATTTCATCTAACTCTTCTGCCATTTGTTTCATCCTTTTTAAATTTCTGTTATAAATAATATCATATAATTATTTTTATTTTATTAACACTCAACTTGACCAAGAGCTATCATTTTAACTGTGCCATCTTTGATAAAGGTTGCACGCCATTGTTCTAGTCTCTTTTCTTTAAGCTGGCGTTCCATAATGAGGCTATAATAACCTTTGGTATGCTGTCCGGCCCAAGCAAATTCATCAACATCGTATTCGGCTTTTTTAACCAAAGAGCTGGTATTACACATCAATCCCTCAAAACTCTCTAGTAAAATATCTTTGTCTTTTGCCTCAATACCTTGCTCTTGTATGTCGATTATAAAAACATCGTTATGTCTTAACATTTTGAATCTCCTTATCTTTTTCTCTATAACTACAGTAACGCTCTTATTGACACACAAGTCCAGCAAATAACGCATTGAAAATCAATAATTATTCGATATTAAACCATTCCGAACAAGTGGCTAACAGGTGGTTATAATCGCTACTTGTTGCTTCTTTATAAAAAGCATCTTGTTCTTCTTTGGATAAATTTGCTCGTCTCATGGCTCGTAAACAAAGTCCCAGTAGATTAAAAGCATTTCCATCTTGGCCAACGAGTTGCACCGTAATTTCAGGATATTTTACATCAGACATTTTTCTCTCCTTTCGCTTCATTGTTTATTCAATGAACGCTCTTCTTGGGCTGGAAGTCCAGTTAATTCTGCTTGATTTTCAAGTAATTGAGCTTTATTTCCGGTATATTCCTCCCAACGCCGCACTATCACATCGCAAAACTTCGGATCTAGCTCCATTAAACGAGCCTTGCGCCGAGTTTTTTCGGCCGCAATAAGCGTAGAACCAGAACCGCCGAAACCATCCAAAACAATATCCCCGACCTTTGAACTGTTATTAATAGCTCGTTCCACGAGTTCCACCGGTTTCATAGTGGGGTGGAGGTCGTTGCGGACAGGCTTGTTGTATTCCCAAACGTCCGATTGGTCGCGGTCGCCGCACCAATAGTGCTTTTTATTATCAGCCCGCCATCCATAGAGGATTGGTTCATATTGCCGTTGATAGTCTGCACGACCGAGTGTAAACGTGTTCTTTGCCCACATGATAAAGGTCGACCACTTGCCACCGGCGGCGACAAAAGATGAGTAAAGCGTGTGCAACTCGGAAGAACTCATACAGACGTAGGCGGCACCTTTGTTAAACATCATAAGGTTGGAAAGGCTGTCGGTCAAAAATTGCGCAAATCCATCACCGAGATTGTCATTCATAATTTTGCGTCCGCCCAAGGTTCCGGCGTGATAGCGAATACTGTCTTTCATCGAGGAACCATAATTGACGTTATAAGGCGGGTCGGTAAAAATCATCGTGGCTATATCATTTTGTATGAGTTTTTTGACATCATCATAAATAGTCGTATCACCGCAAAGCAAACGATGCTCGCCTAAAACCCAAATATCTCCGGGTTTGGTGACAGCCTCTTCAGGCACTTCCGGTACATCGTCATCTTCCGTTTTACCCTCTTGTTCAGGTTCGCCAAAGGCCTCCAATTCCTTAAGCTCATCTTCCGAAAAGCCCAAAATATCGAGATTAAAATCCATGTCCTCAAGCTCTTTCATCTCAAGAGCAAGCATTTCTTCATCCCATCCGGCGTTAAGGGCGATTTTGTTATCGGCAATAACTAATGCGCGACGTTGGATTTCCGTCAGATGTGGCAGACGGACAACCGGAACCTCTTTTAAACCCATACGTTGAGCGGCAAGCAAACGCCCGTGGCCGGCGATAATCACATCATCCGCTCCGACCAAAATCGGGTTGGTAAAACCAAACTCTTTGATACTGGCAACAATCTGCACCACCTGTTCGTCATTATGCGTCCGCGAATTACGCGCGTAAGGGATGAGCTTATCAATAGGATAATTCTCTTGAAATTCCATAAATTTCTCCATAAAAAAATAAAAATGACCAGCAAAAATAAAAGCCGACCAGAAGAGCAAAAACAAATATCCCCGAAAGCCTTGATACACTTAGCTTTCAGGGATAATCTGACCAGTAAACAAAAAAGCGTTTCGCTAGAATTGCGCCGCGGCTTGCGTCCCCGCATACGATCGAAGTCCAGGAAGGACCCTTTACTCAGAATATTCTACATATTCTCTGATTATAAAGAATAGTCGGATAACAGAAACAATCAAAATACCTAAAAGAAAAAAAGCTACCTTCAACACCCAAAACTGCATAGAAAATAACAGCATAGCTAATAAAACCATTTCAATCAAAAATAAAAAAAATAGAACTGTTAAAAAACGATTTCTCTTAATTAAATAAGTATGAAGCCGTGTTTGTACAGTCTTCTTTTGTCGGGAAGCATCTATTTTCATTGGCAAAATAACTAAAATAAAACCAGCTAAAAAAGTGATAATAGTTAATAAATTTCCTATTGCACTAGTCGTGTTTTCTTTATCTGTGAAAAGTTGAGTAAAATATCCGTTCGGAATAAAAAATATACTCAACAATATTATCCCGACAACTACTGTCAAAAAAAATTTCATTACTACTCCTTTAGAGATGCTAGGTATTCTTTATTTTGCTCTTTAAATTTAAGAATTGCAGCATTTATCTGCAAGAGCATTTCATTATAAGATTGCCGTCCTCTGCTAATACAGATATCACGTGCAAGATATAGGGATGAATCTGTAATTTTTCCCCCACCATTTTTTAACCGTATCTTAAATTTAATATCATTTCCAAGGTTACTATCAGAACATAAATCAGAAGCCATTACTTTCAATGCTTCATCTGAATAATTTATCAGTTCATTTTTGTGCTGTTTTTTATCCTTCTGAGGAATAGATGTTCTATTAATGCTAAAACGTGTTTTTAAACCATTACTATAATTAGCGTCACATAACTTGTCATTAAATCCACAGAGATGCGTTGCAAAATCTCGTATTGCAGACGTTATTCTATTCTCAGCGCGTGCTCGCATATTATCTATGTATGCCTGATTATAAAGCAATTCTAAATCTATTCCATTAACGCCATAACGTGCAATTTTTTTTAGTGCCTGTTCATCAGCAATATTAATAAAATCAATACCTGTAGTAATATTTAAGGCTTTTTGTAAAAAATGTTTAATGTCATATTCACTAAACCGATCAATAGTTGCATAATATATAGTATCATTAGAAAGATTAATAATTGCCGCCTGATTAAAATATTCAGAACCATCTGGAGCAGTAATTTCTTCAATTTCTTTTTGTTGATTTATTACCGTAGCAGCTTCTCCTTCTTTAATTAGGGCAATAAAAAAAGATATTGAATGATCAGGATATTCTGCAATCTTTTTCCCTAAAAGTTTCCTAGAACCACAAATAGAATCAAACAAATCTGACTGCAATGGCGTAATTTCGATATAAGGCTTATCTGAAAATAAAGCACTTAACTTTGTGTAAATATTATTTTCCGACGCCTGAATATGTTTACTTGATATTATCATATTTTTTCTCATTAATTATCATATTTATACATCTTACCAATGAGATAACAAAAAGAAGAATCAAAGTTAAATAATATCAACAAGAAAATAAACTTTTTAGGCATAACTCCGCAAACACCGGTTTATTCAGCCCAAGCTCCGCAATAATCTCTGATGGTCTCTTCATAATTTGCAATTTTTGCACATTGCAAATACCATCTTTAAAAGTTTTGACAACAGCACTCGGCAACTCAAACCGACCAATACATGAGGAAAGATAAACAAAACACTCGTCATTATCAGCAAGGTATTGCACCGCCAGTTTACGAGCATATAGGTTTAAGGTTACATCGGCCTTACTGCCGTCTTTCGTCCATGGGCTACCGCCACCAATCGGAGCGGATGTGCCATAAAAATCGCACGCAAGCTTGCGCCCGGTCACACCACAATCAGCAACGGAAGAATGAGTTTTGAACGTTCCCGTACCGTTGATTATAAGGTTATCAGGCATTGCACCCAACGTTTTAACGATAAAAAACGTCAGGTTTTCAGGCTCAAGCATTGGGATAGCTACAACAGCAGTCTCAATATGGTCAAAATCATTCAGCGTAATCTGCGTTTTTATATCCAAACCAAGATTTTTGCTCCCCCTTGCTTTGATATAAAGAGCATTATTAAGCAAGCGGGCAAGATATTGTTCTTTGCTGATTAGCCCGTCACCTTTGCAGGCATAACCGACAAACACACCCTGATCACCCCAACCGGTTGCAACACCTTGTGTAATTTCTGAAGACTGTTGTCCAATCAGACTAATCACTTTCAGCCGGCGAACGTCAATCGCATAATTTCCCCAACGGTCGGCGTAAAGCTCATCATAGCCGATTTCACGAAGAGCGTTCTTAACAAACTCTTCCAAATTGGATAAGTCCACGTTGCCTTTAATCTCACCACCTAAAACAACGGTGTTGTCTTTAATCATAACCTCAACGGCGTATTTGACTTCCGGATCTTGAGCAATCATTCGATCCAAAATATAACTTGATATGTAGTCCGCAGTTTTATCGGGATGTCCGAGCGACACCGCCTCAGCAGTCTTTTTCATGTCCAATCCTTTCTTGCATAAAAAAAGCCCGCAGACAGCAATGTCTACGGACGGCCAAAATATAAAAAAGGGATGATTTCATAACTCATCCCTGATTATAGCTAGTTTTATACGGGTATTTTACGAAAATGTAAATTCCAAATATGTCAATGACATTTTTTACACCCGTATTGGATTTTTATGAGGGCTCTCTCGTAACGAACCGCCAACATTTGCCGAGAAACACCAAACTCTCGGCACAGTAGTTTCCACGGTATTCTGTTGGCACGCTTCCACACAAGCCGCCGTTCATCAACGGCTAAAATTGGCAACCACTCTAAAACCACACGTTCCCATAAAGCGATTTGCTCTTGATTAGGGCGAATTTTGAGCGGTTTCTTCTCCATAAAAATCATTTCTTGCGGTGTGTAAACAATTTCCGGCATACAGCATCGATATTTCGGCGCACGAACCGGAGGTAACAAACGATCGACATAAGCGGCGGTTTCCAAATCATTTTTGATTTTTTCAATGGTGTCATCAGTCATTTTGCACCGCCTTTACCTTGCCCAGCATATCAGCGCAGATATCGGCCATTGTTTCCATCTCGGAAAATTCCAGTCCATTTTCTTTGCAAAACCATTTTCGGACAGCCTTTTTCCAATCGAGAGCAATATATTTTTTGCCGTTCATCCAGCCACGTTCCTCATTCCAGCGCACAAAGGCAACCGGATCGATTGTGTAACCGCTTTCTTTCGCATACGCCGCAACCTCATCCACGCTCGGTGCGCCGACATATTCCTGTTTATCCACACTTTCCACCGCTTTATCTTTCTCTCCAGAATCATTTACATTTACAGATTCATTTTCCTTCTCCGACTCATCTGATGGGGAAGTTGTGGTGGTTGCTTGCGTTTTGCTAGAGCTTTGCTTCAATTTTGCTTGGCGTTTGCTTCCTCCTTTCGCGCCGTTGGCTTGCCGCATTTCACGCATTTCCAAATATTTGGCGTTATTTTTCTCAATTGTTTCCTGAAGCATTTCAAAACGTTGCCTGACAAGCCCCGACATTTTAAAAGAAACGCCGCCGTAAAAGTTCGTTTCACACAGTGCGATTATCAAATCCGCCACCTCGTTTTTCCTAAAATTATGCACAGCGGCGAGAAAATCCGCCGGATACAAAACAAATGACGTCTTCTTATCCATTTTGCCCTCCGTCCTTAGAGGCCTTTTTGATATTTTTAATGCCCTGTATCCACTCCAAAGCAAGACTGGCGCGGCGGGCTTCTTCGCTGATTTGCCGTTCCAAACGGTTGAGGGCGGACATTTCCAGTTCCAAAAGATAAATGACCGGAATTTTGCGAATTTCTTCCGTGATGTAAACCGGACGTTCTTTATTTTTCATGGGTGTTCCTTTCAAAATTTGTTAATGACAACAGGAACACCCGGAAAAAATCAAAAACCGTTTCCATTATTTTAGTTTTTTTCGAACTTTTTCAAAAAATTTATAAATGGTCTTTTTACTGACACGCAAATCCTTGGATATTTGCTCGATGCTTTCTCCCAAAAGAACACGCTCGATAAATTCCATTTCCTTAGGCTCGGCATATCGGGCTATGTCTTCGACAACAAGCCTAGCATCCGTGTTTTCCGCAAAAGAAAACTCCTCATCGGCATCATAATCGGCCAATGAGGAGTATAAGAAATCGCGGCGCTGATATCTTTTAATTAACAAGTCCGAGGCGTATCGCTTGACAGCGTGAACCACCAAGGCTTCATCCGCGTCGGGAACTTCGTAAAACCGCTTCAAATAGAACAACAGCAGGTCTTGCAAAATATCTTCTCGATCTTCATAGGAAAACAACGGGGTTGACAACAATCTTCGAATTTGCGACAAGATTGTCATGCGGACATACTCGGGTAGTCCGCTAAAAATATTTGAGTTCATAAAATAAACCTCTTAAACTATTGATTAGAGGTTTATTGTGTTTCCTAAATTATAAATGAACAATATTAAATAAATTCAACTCTAAATAGAATTACACTTGACAGTATGTGCGCCCAATGTTTTTTTATTTATTCATCTTGTGTAAAAATCTGTGTAAAATCAAACGGAAAATCCATATTTAATTCGTTGATCCCGCCAAAGAATTGGAATTTCCGATTCCAATACCTTATTTAGGCTTAATGTTTTGGGGTACACTCCATCTATGATGGCCGTCACGATATCCGGGGCTAAATAAGTCAAACGCAAGACCTTGCCGACATATTCACGGCTCAAACCTTCGCTTTTAGCCAAGCCATCGATAAACAACCCTTCTTTTTTAATTTTATCTTGCCAAACAAATGCTTTTATCAACGCCAAATAAAGGGGATTATTCTCGTCCGGTTTGTATTTTTCCGGAGCGAAAATTTTAAGAGAGCCACGTTTTCTCCTTAGACAGACACGGTGCATTACTTCGTTTTCCTCGCCGTCAATGTTATTCGGAAACAGCTGTTCCTTAAATTCGCCATCCATTAACTCAATCGCCAAATCGGTGTACATGATTTTGATACGATCAACATCAACACGAACTTTTTTAATCAACAGCATTAAAAGCTGTCTTTGCGTGATGGCCGACAAATGATGCATAAAATCATCACCATCTTTCATCTTGTCGATGATTTGCACGTCTTTTATATCCGGTCTGGCAATTTTAGCTTGCTCAATCAGTCCGGAAAGAATTTTGGGAGATTTAATAATTTGCGCCATCTGCCGCAATACAAAATTATCCATCTCTCCGGCAGGAACGCTTCCGACGTGGCAATTGTTAAAACCTTCTTTGACCGCTCTCGCCGAAGTGTAATATTCATAAACTTTGTTCTTTTTATTTGATTTTGTGGAAACCATTGCCGACTGACAACAATCGCAGTAAATAAAACCTTTTAAAAGAGCGTGTTCCACAAAACGGGAGGGGGAGAGTCGTCCGGCTCGATTTTGTTTTTTTATTTGTTGAACCTTGTCAAAAAGTTCTTGCGACACAATCGCCTCGTGCTGTCCATCGTAAACTTTATCTTTATGCGGAACTTTGCCCACGTAAAGCACATTTCTCAACATCTTGCTCACACGCGCGTGGGTAAATTTTTCGTTCCCTTTTCCCATGGTGGTGTATCCGTTGTTATTAAGCCATTCCGCCACCATTGTTTCAGAGCGAAAAAGAAGATATTTTTCAAAAGCCAATCGCACAATCGCCGCTTCATCGGAAATAATCGTTAGTTTTTTATTGATGGTGGTGTAACCAATGGGCAAGTTACCACCCATCCACATGCCTTTTTTCTTGGAAGCGTCCACTTTGTCCCGAATGCGCTCGGTGATAACTTCACGTTCAAATTGGGCGAAAGACAGCAAAACGTTTAACGTGAGCCGTCCCATGGAATCATAAGTGTTGAAATTCTGCGTGACGGAAACAAAAGAGCATTGGTTACGGTCAAAAACCTCGACAAGTTTTGAAAAATCAATCAGCGAGCGGGTAAGCCTGTCTATTTTGTAAACGACAATCATATCAACCATGCCGGCCTCAACGTCTTTTAAAAGTTGCTGAAGCGCCGGACGTTTCAAGGTGCCGCCGGAAAATCCTCCGTCATCGTAATGAGTGGGAATTATCTCCCAGCCTTGATAAGATTGGCTCTTAATGTAATTTTCACCTGATTCACGTTGTGCTTCCAGCGTGTTAAACTCTTTATCCAAACCATCTTCGGTTGATTTACGAGTGTAAATGGCGCATCGCATCGTTTTCATTTACTTTCTCCCAAGCCAAAGAAGAAGCGGCCTGAAATTCGCTTTCCCGTTATTTTTTGCGCCACTGCCGACAGACTTTTATAATAAATTCCTTCAAATTGGAAACCGGCGGTTGACACAATCACGTTGTATTCACGCCCTCGATACGTCTTCACCAAACGTGTCCCGACCGGAGGCAAAAAGCCCGTGTCATCCGTTTCCGAGCGTTTTAGAACCGTTTTGCCCAACAATAAATCTTTAACATGCGCAGGCACGCCACCATACGCCAGTTCCTGCATCCGATAGGCGAGCCTTGGAATGTAAAACCGTTTAGTTTTCCAAATCGGTTCGCTGTCAAAATATTGTCTCCACATTTCTTTCAACTCGCCAACACTCATATCGTTCAGCCGTAAAACATCGCTTTCAATCATTTTCAACTCCTTTTTCAACAATATGAATGCTCTGTTCTTGAACAATATCAACTCCTATTTTGCGTTGTTGCGCAATAGTTCTGCCGTTCAGAGAAATTGCGGATTTTGCGCCCCTTGTATCAGGTAATACAGGGGAAGCAAAATTCCTGTTTATATGGACGGCAGAACATTGTCCCGTAGGGGAGTGCGACCGCAATGATGTAAAATAGGTGTTGGTATTGTTCCCTTTATCCAGTCCTTTCTGCGGTAAGTCGGAACTATTTTGCCCATCAATCAAAGCTAAAAGTTCCGGTAATAAAATTTTGATAATTTTTTGAATGTCTGTCATTTTGAACCTCCGACAGGAACACCCGGAAAAAATTAAAAACCGTTTCCAAAATTTTCAAAAAAATAGCATCTGTTTGAAATAAAATAAAAAATATCTGTATCAATAACATTGGTATTTATGCGCAGGGATACAAAAAAGGAACTTTCATCAAAAAAGCGCCAAAAAAAATCGAAACGAGGAAAACGCTTGAAGGTCGTGTTTTTGACGTGTTTGACCTTCAAAAAAGTATATATTTGCGGCTTTTTTAGCCAGTTTTTAGTAAAAAATAGGAAAAAAAGATGTTAAGACACGCCCATCAGAATAAAAAACAAACTCCGCTGTTTTTGGGGTTTTACGGGGTATTGCGGATACAAAAAAAGAGGAAGTATAAACTTCCTCTTTTCTAAGTGGTTGCGGAGGCAGGATTTGAACCTACGACCTTCAGGTTATGAGCCTGACGAGCTACCGGGCTGCTCCACTCCGCGATAATAATCTCATACAGCAGCTTTCCTGCGGTACGACGTATAACTACGCTTTTTTTAACCGCTTGTCAAGCATTAATTCAAAAAAAATGAACGACATCCTCTTTTTTTTCGCTTTTCCTCCCGCTTCAAGCGATTATCTCTCTGTTTTTCAGCCCGCTCTCCCATACAATCGCGCCGTAAAAAAACAATATGTCAAAAAAACGGCCGGCACATAGTCCAAACCGCCGGCCGCAGTCCTTTATTTAATTAAATTAGTCACATCCTGAATAACCGACAAATTCCCGGCAGCTGTCCGCCCCTTGTCGTCATACAGCTCATAAGCAATCTTCTGCCCTTCAGTCATACGGTTGATTCCGGCCTTATGAACCTGGGTAATATGCACAAACACGTCTTTCCCGTTGTCCTGATTGGTGATAAAGCCGTAGCCTTTTCTCGTATTGAACCATTTCAATGTTCCATATAACATTTTAATTGCCTTTCCCTAATATTAAATCTATAGTCCCTATAGCTCATCTATAAATTTAAAAAATTAAGATTCACTACGCGTAAAAACTAATATACTTATAATTGAGACGAGTCAATATTTATATCTAATAATCCGAAATTTGTGTATATTTTGCTACTAATATAATACACATAGCTTAAAAATAAGACACAAAAGGGAATTTATTTTACAAAAACAAAGCGCCCTCTGAAAACCAAAAGACGCCTCTCCCCAGGTAAAAACAAGACTATTCATAACGCAGCGCATTAATCGGATTAAGCAAAGAAGCTTTATAAGCCGGATAAAAGCCGAAAAACAGCCCGACAAGCCCGGCAAAGGAAAACGGCAACATGACATAGAGCAGCGACACCTGCGGCGTCAGCGAGCTGAAACAGGCCACCAGCTCCACGCCGATAAGCCCGATAACAACGCCGGCAATACCGCCGATAAGGGACAACACCAGGGCCTCGGTCAAAAACTGCCAGCGAATATCCCAAGACTTCGCGCCGATAGCCATACGGATACCGATTTCGCGCGTCCGCTCCGTCACCGACACCAGCATAATGTTCATAATGCCGATCCCTCCGACCAGCAGCGAAATTGACGCAATCGACCCCAGCAAAATCGTCATCACCCGCGTTGAGCTCTCCATCATTTCCATCATCTGCGTCAAATTGCGGATAACAAAATCATCATCCTTGTTCGCCCCCAGATTATGCCGCTGCCGCAGCAGCAGGCGGATGTCTTCCTGCGCCGTGTATGTACTCTGCGAGTCGACGGCCTGCAGCATAATCAGCTTCACCTGATCGGGAAATTTAATCCCCATTACCTTTTTCTGCGCCGTCGTAATCGGAATAAACACCACATCGTCCTGATCGTGGCCGTTTGTGCTCTGCCCGCGGCGTTCCAGCGCGCCGATAACCTTAAACGGAAAACCCTTAATCCGAATTGTCTTGCCTAACGGATCGACGTCGCCGAACAGCTCCTTAACCACCGTCTGTCCCAAAATGGCAACCTTGCCGGCATTCTTAATATCAGCGTCGCTGAACATCCGCCCGTAATCAATATTCCATTCCTTAATCAGAAAATTGCGGTTGTCCGTACCGGTAACGCCTGTCGACCAGTTGGCATTGCCGTAAACGATTTGCGCAGTTTCCTCCAGCACCGGTGCCGCCAGCTTGATTGCCGGAATACGCTTCTGAATCGCGTCCCCATCCGCCTTTTTCATTGTCGGCTGCGACCCGTACCCGCCGCGCATACCGCTTGACGTCGCCACGCCGGAACGCACGATAATCAGATTGGACCCCATGGTTTTCATGTCGTTTTTTATGGAAATTGAGGCGCCGTTGCCCACCGCCAGCATAACAATCACCGCCGCCACACCGATAATAATGCCGAGACTGGTGAGAATGGAGCGCATTTTGTTGGCTCGAACCGCGCGAAAAGCAATACTGCAAATCATCCTGATATTTGTCATTCCGCCCCCGTAAATCTGTCGGTTACAATTTCATCCGAATGGATTTCCCCGTCCACGATACGGATAATCCGCTTGCTGTAACGGGCAATATCCTCCTCGTGCGTCACCAGAATAATCGTCCGCCCCATTTCTTCATTAAGCTTCAAAAACAGTTTCATAATTTCAATGCTCATTTTGGTGTCCAGATTACCCGTCGGCTCATCGGCAAAAATAATCGGCGCCTCGTTGACAATCGCCCGGGCAATGGCCACGCGCTGCTGCTGTCCGCCGGAAAGCTGGCTCGGCTGATGATGCATCCGCTCGCGCAGTCCCACTTTTTCCAAAGCCTTTTTGGCGCGCGCCTGTCGCTCTTCAGCCGGAACCCCGGCATAAATCATCGGCAGTTCGACATTCTCAATCGACGACGTGCGCGACAGCAGATTAAACCCCTGAAACACAAAACCGATCTTGCGGTTGCGGATTTCCGCCAGCTTGTCGGGCGAAAGCTTGCCGATATCCACACCGTCAAGAATATATTTTCCCGAACTTGGCTTGTCCAGACAGCCGAGAATGTTCATAAAAGTCGATTTTCCCGAACCGCTCGGCCCCATAATCGCCACAAACTCGCCGTTTTCGATATTAACGTTAATCCCTTTCAGAATATTCAGGTTAATATCTCCCAACGGATAGCTTTTTTTAAGATTTCTGACTTCAATCAACGACATCAGCGCGGCATCCTCAATCTGGTGTTACCTTTTTGCGCGGCATATCTGCCCTTCTCGTCTACAATCACCTCGACATGCTCATTCAAAAGCTCGGAAGAAACAACCGTGTTGTCCTCGTCAGACACGCCTGTCGTAATCGACACCCTGACCGGAACGCCGCTCTTCAAAATCCACAGGCCTTTGTCTTTATAGCGCTTGGTCGTCCCGTCCTCGTCTTCGATAAAGAAACGCAGCGCCTTGTTCGGCACCAGCAACACGCCCTTTTCTTCCGCGGTAATAATCTCCACATTTGCGGTCATGCCGGGCTTGAGCTTAAGCTCGCGGTTGTCGATTTCAATAATCACTTCATAAGTCACTACGTTTGACGTCGTAATCGCCTCATTGCGCACCTGCGTCACAATTCCCTTAAAAATCTCGTCAGGATAGCTGTCCACGCTGAACTCCACCGTCTGCCCCTCTTTAACCTTGGCAATATCAGCCTCGACAACCGACGTTTCAATCTGCATTTTCGTCAGGTCTTCCGCCACGTTAAACAAAGTCGGCGTCTGAAAGCTGGCCGCCACCGTCTGCCCGACTTCCACTTCCTTGGAAACGACAATTCCGTCAACCGGAGAAATAATCTTGGTATATTTCAAATCAATCTCTGCCGATTTCAGCGCTGCCTCGGCCTGGGAAACCTCAGCCTTGCGCAGTTCAAGCTGCACCACGGAATTATTATAGTCGCGCAACGCCGCCTCAAGTTCGGCATCCGCCGAATATTTTGAAGAATTAAGCTTTTTAACACGATCCAGATGTTTTTTGTAATAAATAATATCATTATTGACTACGTCAACCTGCGCTTTGGCAATATTCAGCGCCGCCTGCCGCTGGTCGACCGTCGCCTGAAACAGGGCGGGGTCAATCTGCGCCAGCACTTGCCCTTTTTTGACCTGCGAATTATAATCCACAAAAATCTCGGCAATCGTCCCCGAAACCTGCGTGCCGATATTCACCGTCGAAATCGGATTTATCGTACCTGTCGCGGTGATTTTTTCAACAATATCGCCCTTAACCACTTTGGCCGTGACAAACTCTTTCTGCGGTTCGCTCTCCCGCATCATCAATAACCCGACTCCGGCAACAGCAGCGCCGGCAATAATATATTTTGTAATTTTCTTCATGTTAACCGCCGATTTTGTTAGATTCCTTACAAGTTTACCATAAATTATTAAAAATTTCTTAACGGCTTGTCAATTAATACTTGCCACAATTCCAAAATTTGTCTATAATGCATAAGATAAATATATTATTAACATATAAATTATTTAAGTTATGGCACAAGAAAATCAAAATCAGACGTTAGACAAGAAAAAAGCGGAAATTAAAGTTCTGACGGCAACTCTTTACAAAATCTGGGTTGATTACGACGAACTGTTTAAGCTGAAACAAAACCCTGATTATCTGCTGAAGAAACCCAGATACGACTATCGGGAACTGAACGACGAACTTCTGGACGAGGCTCGCCGGCTTTTTTCAGACACATCGGATTTTGTTCAACTAAGAGAAGCTTACGACTGTCTGATTAGCGTTTGTTTCTATTTTAACACGGAAATCGTCAAAGCAGTCAGCGGCCGGGAATATTCCATCAAGCCGATTGCCGGAGAATTTCTGACCAAAATTACCAGAGAATATACACCGCTGGAATGGGCAACGATTCTCGGCATCACGCTTCAGGGAGGATACATCGGCAACACAACGCTGAAATTTCTCGACGAATGCGCCGACATTCTGGTTAAAGAAGGGCTCAACAAGCTGCTTTACGGACAGTTGAAAAACTTCCTTAAACAGGGCGGCATGACTCAGCCGGGTGTCGAAGGTATTACGCCTTTCCGCGAAGACAAGCGCCGGTATATTGAGCAGGTATGCAAAAAGCTGGAGCCTCAATACCCGCGCACGTTCGAAGACATGGTCGAAGAAGATTTACAAGCCGTGTAAACAACGCCATTGCCCAAAAAACCGCCTGCAACAGGCGGTTTTTTTATGCGCTGAACGCCGCCAAATCAACCCGCAGCAGAACAAACCTTTTCGCCGATACGCAAACCGTCAACTGCAGCTGACATAATGCCGCCGGCATAACCGGCACCCTCGCCACAGGGGAAAAGCCCTTTCAGCGAAAGAGATTCGCCGTTTTCGTCCCGCAGAATACGAATAGGAGAAGAACTCCGCGTTTCCGGCGCCGTCAACACGGCCTCGGGATGGGCAAAACCATGCAACTTCCGATCAAAAGCCAAAATAGCCGCCCGCATGGCTTCCGTCACATAATCCGGCAGCAAACGCGACAAATCGCAGGAAACAACGCCGGGCTTATAAGAGGGGTGAACGTCATCCCATGATTTTGAAATCCGCCCCTTGAGAAAATCCCCGGCTTTTTGCGCCGGAGCGCAATATGTGCCGCCACCCAGCTGGAATGCGGCCTCTTCCAGACGGCGCTGAAAATACATCCCTGCCAGCGGATGGCTGCTGCCGTAATCTGCGGGCGTCACCCCGACCAGCAGCGCGGCATTGGCATTCTCCGCATTGCGGGCATAACGGCTCATGCCGTTGGTCACCACGCGCCCAGCCTCCGAAGCCGCCGCCACCACTTCGCCCCCCGGACACATGCAGAAAGTATAAACCGACCGCCCTTTCGGCAAATGAACCGCCAACTTATAATCCGCAGCGCCGAGATGCGGATTTCCTGCAAAAGAGCCATACTGCGCACGGTCAATCATCTCCTGACGGTGCTCAATCCGCGCCCCGATTGAAAAAGGCTTGGCCGCCACGGCAATCCCCGCCTCATACAGCATTTCAAAGGTATCGCGCGCCGAATGCCCGATAGCCAGAACCAGCTTTTCACACGGCTGTTCATAAATCCTGCCGCCGCGAAACTGCACATGGACAGCCTGCAAAGCCCCGTCTGCGGCCACCAGCCCGACAAGTTTGTTTTCAAAGCGGTATTCCCCGCCCAGAGCAATAATCCGGCGGCGCAACGCCGGCACGATTTTTGCCAGCTTGTCCGTACCGATATGGGGTTTGGCCAGATAAAGGATGTCTTCCGGCGCGCCTGCGGCGACAAATTCTTCAAGAACTTTGCGGGCATAGGCGTCTTTCTTAATCCCGGTCATCAGCTTTCCGTCTGAAAAAGTCCCGGCACCGCCCTCCCCGAACTGCACATTGGATTCCGGCTTCAAAGCGCCGGTTTTCCAAAACAAATCGACATCTTTCAGGCGTTCTTCAACCGCCTTTCCCCGCTCCAGAATAACCGGACGCAGCCCGGCTTCCGCCAGCGCCAAAGCGGCAAACATTCCGCCCGGCCCCGTTCCGACCACCACCGGGCGCAGCCCGGTTACCAGCCGGAAAGACGGCCTGACAACCTGCGGAAGCGCCGGCACCGCCTCATCCTGCCCTGAAAAATCCCCCGCCTCAAATGCCCCGGATGAAACCGCCGGTACCGGCGTCCAGCCTTCGGCAATTTCCGCATCCACGACATATACAAAATGCACACGCGACTTGTTGCGCGCATCCACTGCCTTTTTGACAATCCGCACACTTCTGACCGCCGCCACTTTCACGCCGAGCTTTTCTGCCGCCAACCTTTTCAACCCGGCCAAATCCGTGTCTAAATCCGCCTTAAGGTTATTAATCCGTACCATTTCCGCCTCATTAACATAATCAATTTTTCGGGATTATAACGCAAATTTTCGGAAATGAAACAGAAAAGCACAAAGCTATTGAAAAAAAACACACCAGCCCCTGCCCGCTCCCCGCAACACCCTCCCCATCCGCCTTTCTCCTCCTGGACGCTCAAAAAAAAAGCATTGATTTTCCTTGAAAAACAATGTAAGTGTAAAACAAATTTTATAATTATGTTTAACTGTTAAAATATTATTTTATGAAAAAGTTCAGTCTAAACTTTTACTGTTTTGTACCCGCGTTAACGATTTTAGGAGGATGTTATCTCTTGTCGCCGCTGATTGCAATAAAATGGACATACGTCCTCGCGCTCACTGCGGCTTTTACCGTTGTCCAAATCGCCGTTTGTAAAAAAGCCCCGAAAAATCTTATCGTAAACACCTTATGGCTGGAAATCATGGCCGCTTTTGCCGTGATAGTCCGGGCAGCTCCCGAAACGCCGGGAATAAAAGCAATAACCGAAAATACCGCGCTGTGCCTCACAGCCTCTTACATTTTTCTGATATTGCTGCCGACATTATTTCCCAAATCATTCCGGCCGATATTCCCCTCTCTGCTGTCAAAGCAGTAAAAACCATTCTGTTTTCAGACTCTAAACAGGCCCCCCTCAGGATGCCTGTTTTTTTATTGCAAAACAAAAAAAATCAAAATTTGTAAAAAAACATATTGACAAAATTATCAGAATACATTAAAAGCACCGCGTTTTACTATAATTTTTTTAATCATTATGAATACAATTATCATTTCAAAAATGGCATGTAACGACAGCATGCTCAAGTCATCCTCAAAATTTGGAGAAGAAGAAGTAAAAGATGTTTTGGACGTAGCTTTTGCCTTTACCCCCTTTTCAGTTATACAAACAGAACTTGTTCTGGCGCGTATCTCCGAAAAATATTATCTGGCATGTAAAAAACTCGGCTACACTGACAGCTTCTTCGGCAACCATACAATTCTGGCATTAAGCCGCCTTAATTTACACAGTACTTACGATTTCGAAGCGGTCTACATCCCGTTTTCGGGAGAAGTTTTTCTTGTTCCTTCCAATAGTTTTGAGCTGATGACGATAACTGAAAAATCCATCGATATTACGCTGCACAAACAAGCTGACGAAAAATGTGAGCTGGAATTCAAACGCCGCTTTGATATCTGCATGGATAAGAAAGAAAAAGAACCGTCATTTTGGAACAAATGTCGGGCCAAAGCAATCGGCGAGAGGTTACATGATCCGGAAAATAAACGCATTTTCTCGCTGACAGCAAGGGAAGACCTCTGCATAATAACAGAAAAGGGCAAAAACCCCAAAGAGGAAACACAACCCGCAATGCATTATCTTTACAATGAATTCTCTTTGTAAGTCAAAAAAACGGCAATTCAAATGAAGTGCCGTTTTTTTTATCTCCGCCCGTTTCAACACCGCCGGCCCTCACGTTTCCTCTCCGCCGTTTTCAGTCCGCCCCGGTTTGCCCATAAAAAAAACCACCGCAAAGGTGGCTTTATTTTATGGTCGGATTGACTGGACTCGAACCAGCGACCTCTTCGTCCCGAACGAAGCGTTCTACCAGGCTGAACTACAATCCGAAAGTCGTACATATGTTTACCACATAATTTTATTTTGACAATACCTAATTTCATTTTTTTTCAAAAAAATTAATTTTCTCGGAAAAAACAAAGAGAAACAGCCGCTTACCGGCATATTTCCCCTTGCCTTTTGCTTTCCGGACACGCTGAATCACTCTACGGTCACAGATTTTGCCAGATTGCGCGGCTTGTCGACATCCCGCCCCAGCTTTTCCGCCATATAATAGGCCAGAAGCTGCAACGGCATATTAGCCGTCAGCGGCGACAACAACTCGGGAATTTCGGGAACATGCAGAATATCATCAAACACGCCATGCAGCTTTTCCGCTGCCGCCGACGTCACTGCAATCATTCGGGCATTGCGGGCTTTGGCCTCCTGAGAATTGGACAGCAGCTTGTCATAATTGGGGCTGCCCGGCATCAAAACGGACAACACCGGCATCTTCTCGTCCAACAGGGCAATCGGCCCGTGCTTCAGTTCTCCCGCCGGATAACCGCTGGCATTGATATAGCTGAGTTCTTTCAGCTTCAACGCCCCTTCCATCGCCGTAGCCACATTCACGCCGCGCGCCACATAAATAAAACCGTTTGCCTGGCGGTATTTCTCGGCGCATTTCTGCACCGCACCGGTATCCGCCAGAATTTCCTCCATCTGCACAGGTACGGCCTGCAATGCCCGAATCATTTGCCCCAAATCATCCGCACGCATCGTACCGCGCTCCTGCGCCAAATACAAAGCCAGCAAATAAAATACCGTCAGCTGCGCCGTATAAGATTTGGTCGCCGCCACGCTGACTTCTACCCCGGCTTCCAGCGCAATAACGCTGTCAGCATAACGGACAATGCCGGACTCTTCCCGATTCGTCACTGCCAGAACATGCGCCCCGCGTTCCTTGGCCTGCCGCACGGCCGTAATGGTGTCCGCAGTTTCGCCGGACTGCGACACGCCGACTACCAAAACATTGTCACACTGCGGATGCCGGCGATAAATATACTCGCTGGCTGCCTCAACCTCAACCGTCACCCCGGCCAAATCCTCAATAATATATTTTCCGACCGTCGCCGCATGCAGAGAAGTTCCGCAGGCCGCAACCTCAATCTTAGCCAAACGGCGAACCGCCTCGCGGCCAAGTTTCAGCCCGGGCAGAACCACGCCTTCGGGTCGCAGGCATTTCTGCAGCATCCGCCGCACGATTCCCGGCTGTTCGTTGATTTCCTTAAGCATAAAATGGGCAAAACCGCGTTTGCTCAAAGCTTCCGGCGCCAAATTCAACGGTTTTGGCGTTTTGGCGGCAACCGCTCCGGAAACATCAGTAAAAACGACGCCATCCGCAGAAATAACTGCAACTTCGTCATCATCGGGACAAACTGTCTGCGTCGCAATCCCTGCCAAAGCCGTCACGTCGCTGGCAGCGGAACACCCGTCCCTGCCAAGGCCGACAACCAACGGCGCCCCGCGCCTGACGGCATAAATTTTTCCCGGATTGCCGCTGTGCATAATAGCCAGAGCAAAAGCGCCTTTCAGCCGCGCAATCGTCCTGCGCAGCGCCGCGGCAAAATCCGCCGCCGTCTTCAAATCCTCCTCAATCTGCTGCACAATAACTTCGGTGTCGGTGTCAGAAACAAAAACATATCCCTTGTCAGCCAGCGCCTGCCGCAGTTCCTTATAGTTTTCGATAATGCCGTTATGCACCAGAACCGTTTTTCCGTCATTGGACAGATGCGGATGCGCATTTTCCAGATTCGCCTTGCCGTGTGTCGCCCAGCGGATATGCCCGATACCGGCACCGGCAGAATTTTGACCGTCCGCCGCCAGAGCCTCCCCCAGATTTTCCAGCTTTCCGACCGCTTTAATAACCTTAAACCCGCCGTTTCCGGCCAAAGCCAGCCCCGCAGAATCATATCCCCGGTACTCCAGACACTTTAACCCCTGATACAAAACATCCGCAGCCGCTTTCTTTCCGACATATCCGACAATTCCGCACATTGTTTTTCTCCCCCAATCCTTACAACCGTCCCAGTTTGCGCAGCGTATTAAGCACATTTTCCTTATTACGCTTCTTAATCGGGCGTATCGGCCGCCCCGCATATACTGTCCACGGTTCAAACTTATAACCGCTCGGCACAAAACTCAGCGCGCCGATGCTGACGCCTTCGGGAATATGGTTTCCCGGCATAATCACCGAGTTAGTTCCTACGCCGGTATATTTTTCCATAACCACATCGCCTTGGATTTCCTTGACTTCCGGCACGGAATGGGTAATCAGCTCGTTCACGTAATCATTGCTCGACAGCCACACGCGCACCCCGGCCGCCAGGCTTGAACAATCGCCCATCTTGAACTTAAACCTGCCGTCCCCGCCGGAAATATAAGTCCCGGACGCAATCTCGCAGTCCGACCCGATCTCGCAGGCCGATGAAATGCGGCAAAAATCCGAAATCCGCACATTGTCGCCGGCTTCAACCAGTTCCGGCTTTTTAATCACCACATAATCTCCCAAAACAAAATTCTTTCCGCTTTTCATGTTATAGCTCCTCTCAAAAAAAATTGCGTTATGCCATAAGGTTAGCGGCACAAATTTCCCGACGCAACTCAAATGAAATTTTGCTTTGTTTCAAAAACGGAAACAAAAGGTTAACCGCAGACAAAAACAGGAAGAATCAATAAGATAAAGAAATCGGAGAATGTAACAATTTGAAACATTTTCACTCCGGGCGCAGTATAAATGTCGTCACCCAATCCTCAAAAACAAAACGCCGGGAACAAGACCCGGCGTTTTGTTACAAATTGTTTCAACGCTCGCGGATACACTCTTCTTCGTTAAAGAAGCTGGCCTTCACCATTCCGCGCCCGGTCAAAAACATCGTCCGGCAGCGATACGAACCGAAACGCGGCCCGCTGTTATCCATCGAAAACGTATTATAAACCATATAGCGCCGGCCGTAATCGTCATAATAGATTGAATCCGGACGCCCGACGGCCCTCGTCAGCACGTCTTCCTTATAGCCGACAAAGCGCGAATAATTGGGCTGAAAGCCCTCGGGAACCGTACGCTTCTGCGTACAGCCCAATGTCAGCAGCACCACACTGCCGACCAGCAACACATTTTTTACCATCATATAACCCCATCAAAGTTACGAAACACATTATAATGCAAAATACTTAACATTTATCTAACTGTGAATTTTTTGTTACAGCCCCGCCTTTCATATTGTCAAAGCGCAAAAAACAGGCTAAAATGGTAAAAATGGAGCGATATTTCAGGGGGAGCATTATTATGCGAAATATTCAGAATCTCATCAGAAAATTTTTTATGATACCGATGGCGGCACTGCTGATTTTATGCTGTACCAACGTCCACGCTGCGGATGATGTGACAAACTACACCCGCGAAGAACTGGAAAACAACCTCAGAAACGACCTGCAGGACAGCTACAAGAAAAGCCAGGCTGCACAGGCCGCCATTGATGCTGCCAAGAAAGAATTAAACAGCGGCCTGGCCAATGGTTATACGTCGGATGAAACCTATGCCATTGATAAACTCAAAAAACAAGTTTACAACGGCGAAATCACTGATGCCGAATACAAAAAATCCATAGATGAGATTATGAAAGCAAAGAAAGACAGAATAAAAGAATTAGAAAAAACAATCAAAGAACAGCAAAAAATCGTCGATAACTTCTCCAAAGAATACGAAAAAGGGATGAAAGAAATCAACAAAACCCTTGAAAAGCAGGAAAAAGCCGCGGCAAAAGAACAAAAGAAACAAGACAAGCTGGCGGACAAAGCAGAATCCCTGAGCGAAAAACTCGCGGCAGCCCTCGCCGAATGTGAATCCATGGCGGCCAATCCCTCCACCCGTCAGGCCTGTGCCGAAAAAGCCAAGAAAAAATACGGCCTGACCGATGAACAGCAAACCGCCTTGGACAACCGTAAAGCTGCGGAAGAAGAAGCTGCCAGACAAAAAGAACTGGAAGAATTTCAAAAATATCTGGATGAAGAAGAGCCGGAAGAACTTCCGCTCCCCGGCGTTGAACAAGTTGAAGGCAGTAACGGCGACCCGAATAAAGCCATCGGCACCGGCGGCAATGCTGATAATGCCAACGGCACAACCCCCGGCCTGAAAGGCGTTTGCGCCAATGCCGGCTCAGGCAATACCAAAGTCTTTGCCCAGATTGCCTGCAAAGCTCTGATGTTCTTGATTGACCTGCGTGTCATTGCTTATGTCATTTCCGGCTTCGGTATGGTCGCTTTTGCCTACGCCGCCGTATTTAATAAAATCAGCTGGAAACACTTCTCACAGATTGCCATCGGCCTGTTCCTCCTGGCCATGATTGGGCCGTTCATCAGCTATTTCACCGGAGATAATACCGTTGAAGTCAACCTGCAATACGGCAACTATCTCGGCGGCAATTACAACCCGATTAACGGTACCGGCGGCAGCGGAGGAATCGACGAATCCGAAACGCCTGATACCGGTGCCTCCACCGCTGCGGCCAAAAAGAAATGGAGTCTGAAAGACCTCAAAGGTTCAATCCAGTCAGGCCTTGACATGGCGCGCGGCGCTTATAACACAGTCCAGGGTGTCAAATCGACGATTAACACCGTCAAAAACAATGCCGACATCATCAAAAACGCCGTCACCAACAACAGCGGCGGGCTGGACGGCATTCTCGGCGCAGTCGGCAACATTTCCGGTGCCATGAACAACATCGGCTATGCGGCCCAAACCGGTATGAACAGTACGCTCGGCGGAATCAGCAACACGGTTAACAATGCCCAAGACATGGTCGGAACCAACGAACAGCGCGAAGCAAATGCTCAAAACCGTCAAAACAACGGCAGCTCCAACGCCATCAGCGGCTGGATTAACAGCGAACAAGGCGGCGGCGCCCTGAGCGGCATTGTCAGCGACGCCAATAACGCCATTAACAAAGGCGCGACAGCCGCCGGACAGGCAACAACGGCCGGCCATGAAGGCCAGAAGATTGGCGGCGGAGGTGCTCTGGGTGATGTCGTCGGCGGTATCTTCGGCGCCGGACAGGCTGTGGTCGGCGGTATGGACGCCAGCGAGCAAATAAAAAAAGAAAAAGAGATTGAAGCGCAGCGCCAGAAAGAACTTGAAGAGAAAAAGAAACAGGAGGAAGCCGCCAAAAACGCGCCGCCACCCAAAAACAACCTCTTCGATAACTAAGAGCACTAAAAAAGAACGCCTCTTCCCCCAAGAGGCGTTCTTTTCACATTTAAGCCAAAAGCTTTTTATCCGGCAAATCCCTGAAAAGACATACCGCGCAGCAGGTCGGCGGCCGCCATGGCCCTTTTCCCCTGCCTTTGGATTTCCGTTACCTCCAACGCCTTACCGTCGCCGCAGGCAATAACCAGCCGCTTGCTGCCGTCAAGAATTTGCCCCGGCTTCCCGGCACCGTCAGCCACAACCGCACGCAACACCTTGAAACGCTCGCCGTTATACTCAAAATAAGCCGCCGGATAAGGATTAAACGCACGGATTTTACGCTCCAGAACCGCCGTCGGCAAAGAAAAGTCCAAACGGCTCTCCGCCTTGTCGATTTTAGCGGCATAACAGGTCAGCACATCATCCTGAACCTCCGGTTTAATCCGGTCGATATTACGCAAAACCTTAACAATCAGCTCAGCACCGAGAACCGATAAAGCATCATGCAAACTGCCGCCGGTTGTTTCCGCCGTCAGCGGCACCCGGCCTGCCAAAAGCATATCGCCGGTATCCAGCCCTTCGGCCACCTGCATAATCGTCACGCCGCTTTCGCTGTCACCGGCCTCAATACAGCGCTGAATCGGTGCCGCTCCCCGCCACCTGGGCAAAAGTGAAGCATGAATATTCAAGCAGCCGTAAGGAAAAGCCTCCAACACCGCTTTCGGCAAAATCAATCCATAAGCGGCCACCACGGCAACATCCGCCTGCAATTCCCGCAAAGCAGACTGAATCTCTTCATGACGCAGACTCTTCGGCGTACGAACCTCAATACCGTTGGCTTCGGCAAAAAGATGAACCGGCGTTTTGGTCAGCTTGTTACCGCGTCCGGCTTCTTTGGGCGCCTGTGTATAAACGCAAACCACCTCATGTTCTGACATCAAAGCCTTTAAGGCCGGCACGGCAAAATCCGGCGTTCCCATAAAAACAATTTTCATCCTTCATCTTCTCCGTTATTTTAACGCATAATTTTTCCGCATTATAACGGCATTTGTAAATTAAGCAAGCCGGAGAATCAAAAAAAAACACCCCCAAAAAACCATCCTCTCCCGGGCACACTCTCAGAGTAACGCCCGAACATAACAATAAAGGTCTGCGAGTGCAGACCTTTTCAGCCGTTTCGGTCAAACCGATACCGTTTCTGTTGTTTATTCTGTCGGAACCGCAACCACTGCCACGTCTTCAACCACGGTTACGGTTGACGGCGCAACATAAGTGTTATAAGCCCACCAGCCGGCATAAATCACAACGGCCAAACCGATTAACATTAAAAGCGTTCTCATCTTATTTCTCCTTAATGAACAAAACTTCACCTCTAGAGATAATGACGATTTTTCGCTTTTCAATCATGTTGCAGCGACAAATTTAAATATTCGCGGATTTTCGCATATTCCCCGAGACTTACCGGCCGGTGCGGATACAGCGGATGAAAATACTGCCGGGCCATACGCAGCTCCTTGCCCAAGGATTTAGACAAGCCGTTGCCAAAATAATGCTCGCCGACAACAGGGTCTATCACGGCATAAACACTGCTGAGCTGATAAGCCAGAACTTTTTCAAAACCTCGGCTGCCCGGCTTAAACGTCCGAAACTTGTCACCGACATAATCGTCAAAACCGTAAAACTTATACCCCTGAATAAGCTTGTCCATATCTTTGCGCACCTGTTCCATACGCAGGCGCGGCATTTTGCGGTGCTGCAACTTTAACATCAGTACATTCTGGGCAATATCATCCGAGGTTTTCACCGGAATAAAAGACATCTCCCCCGTTGCCGGGCTGTAAATAAACTTTCCGAGAAAATAATCATCGGCCTCTTCATGTTCTAGGGAATTTTTTTCAAAATCGGCCAAATAAAAAACCTTCGTTTCCGCTGCCCAAAGCAAACGGCACCAAAAGACACACAAAAAGAGAAAGAGATACCTCATAACAGTCTCCACACACACTACATAACACAATAATTATCATAACAGATTCGTACAAAAAAATCTTCAATAATTTACATGTTAAACCAATTTTTTTATCCCCTTCCCCCTTACTAAATTGTCATCCCGAGTTCAATAGTTCAACCAAGCAAATGAACGTCATGCCAAACCATCCATCATTGTCATGCCGAACTCGTTTCGGCATCTAAAGCCCTCAACAAAAACGCCTCCACCCAAGCAAACGAATATCCTTCTCTCCCGGCAGGCACAAAGCGCACGCAGTGCTTCCTTTTGCACACCCACCCGGGAACCGGAAGAAAACGCTGCATCAACCATATAATCATAAGATGATAATAAAAAGGGATAAAAGCTTGACAAAGACAGGGGGCGGCGCTTAAAACTATAACAGTGTAACAATCCTGTCTGAAAAGAGAAAAATACTATGGAAAGTTTAAATACTCTGATGTCCGAGCATGCGGTTTTAAGCAACACATGGCTGTGGATTTCCTTTGCCGTCATCATCACCGTTTTGCTGTTCCTGGACTTGTGCGTTTTTCACCGCCATGCCGAAGAACCCAAAATCGGCGAAACATTCAGAATGAGCGCTTATTACATCATCATTGCGCTGATTTTCGGCTTGTTTATCATCTATGAACGGGGATCTTCCGCCGGCATCTTGTATTACACCGGCTATCTGGTTGAAAAAAGCCTCTCCATGGACAACATCTTCGTCATCTCTTTGGTCTTCACCAGCTTAAAAATTCCCGGAAAATACCAGCACCGCGTCTTGTTCTGGGGAATTTTGGGCGCCATCGCCATGCGCGCAATTATGATATTCATCGGCGCCGAACTGGTAGCAAAATTCCATTGGATATTGTATATCTTCTCACTGTTTCTGATTTATACCGGCATTAAAATCTTCCTGCCGGAAAAAGAAGAAACCCCGATTCTTGAACGGCCGCTGTTCAAGTTTATCCGCCGCAGATTCCATGTAACGCACGAAATTATCGGCGAACACTTCTTTGTCCGCAAAGGCAAACTGCTCATGATGACGCCGCTGTTTTTCGCCCTGATTATCATTGAAATCATGGACGTGATTTTTGCGATTGACAGTATTCCGGCAATCTTCCTGATTACGCAGGATACCTACATTGTCTACACCAGCAACATCTTCGCCATTTTGGGACTGCGCGCGCTGTACTTCCTGCTGGCCGCCGCGGTTAACCGTTTTGCTTATCTGAAACAGGCTCTGGCGTTTATTCTGGTCTTCATCGGTTCAAAAATCTTCCTGCCCTATGCCGGTATAGAAGTCACCCCGGTGTATTCGTTGATAATCACCTTTAGCATACTTTTCATCGGCATTGCGGCCTCACTCTACAGAACCCGCAAAACCGCCTGAAAATAATGCAGAAAAAAAAGACCCGGCAAGGGTCTTTTTTTTACATCTTCACACGTTACAATTTACGGCACTTTAAAAGAGATGAAGAGTACACAGAACAGATTCAATCCTTAGCCGCAGTAAAAGTGCGATATATGAGTCGAGTAGTAGGCGTCGAGGGTGAAAAAAATCGCTTTGGATAATGTATTATACAAACTTCACTTTTAGCCGCAGTAAAAGTTCGGAGTTTGAGGCTTATAATAAGATTTTAGGGCGGCGAAAGCGGAGTTTACATAGTAGTAAATGAGCATTTCGCCGACCCGCTAAATCTGTATTAGAAGCCCAAAATACGAACTTTTACTTACTTTTTAACGAACATATCTTTACCAACCCCACATACCGGACAAGCCCAGTCTTCCGGCAGGTCTTCAAAGGGAACATCCCCGTCATAAACATAATCGCATACGGTGCAAACCCATTCTTCTTTCTTATCGCTCATTTTTTTCTCCTTTTTGTTTGTATTCGGTAAAACATTTGATGACATCGTTCTTGAAATAATTACGATAGTCGTTATAGGTCAGCGGCTTGCCCTCGTCCTGATTGGCGCTGTTTACCAGCTCGGCCAGAAACAGGGTGTTGCTTTCATAGGCAATCACACGCTGAACTTTAGCTTCCAGCTTGGCAAGATTAGCCTTGAGATAAGGCAGCCCGTCCTCAACAAAGTATGGAACATTCGCCCACTTGTCAACTTTCTCGCTGGTTTGGAAACCAAAATTGGCAACAACAAACGGATCAACACTCTGACACAGCACCGACAGCGAAAAACGCCCGCTCTTTTCGATGCAGCTTTTGGTATAACTGCGGTTGTGGCACGACAAAGCGATAATCAGCGGCTTGTTCGCCACCTGCATCACGCCGTCGACAATACTGCCGACCAACCGGCCGCCGTTGTCTTCATCCACAGCCCCCAAAACATACAACCCGTGGGTTAACTTAAATAAAGCTGTCTCGTCCATTGTATTTTCAACCTCTCAATAATGCGGCGGCGGCACTTCTTCCGACAAAGGCTTAACCACGTCTGCCTCCAGATTGCTGACAATATAGCGGTTCTGCTTCAACAGAAAGTCAATCATTTTCCCCTGCGCAATCACCACCTGGTTCAATTCGTCAAAAGCCTTTTCCTGACAGGCCAGCGCCGTTTCAATACTTATCAGCCGCTCTTCTAATTCTTCTTTATTCATAAAATTTACCTGCTATAATAGTCCAAGAACTAATATATATAAGAAAAATGCGTTTTACAATAGGCGATGACTACCGAACTTGAAATAAATGCCGAATTCAGCCGGGCAATGGACATAATCAACAACACGACGGACCACCTTTTCATTACCGGAAAAGCCGGCACCGGCAAATCCACCCTGCTCGACTACTGCTACCAACACTGCCCCAAAGACCTGGTCATCATCGCCCCGACGGGAGTCGCCGCCCTCAATGTTAAAGGCCAGACGATTCACCGCTTTTTTAATTTTCCCATCAACGTCACCGTTGCCAAAATCGAAAATCTGGAAGTCAAACCGCGCAGCCTCGGCATATTCCGCAATCTGGACACGATTTTCATTGATGAAGTATCCATGCTCCGCGCCGACCTGCTCGACTGCATCAACGCCTTTCTCAAAATTTACGGCCCCAAGCCGGGCGCGGTTTTTGGCGGCGTGCAGATGGTTTTTGTCGGCGATATGTACCAGCTTCCGCCGGTCGTTGCCAACGACGAACAGGAAATCTTTGAAAGCTTCTACCGCTCGCCTTATTTTTTTGACGCCAAAGTCTTTGCCGAAATCGACCTCAAAATCGTTGAGCTGAAAAACATCTACCGCCAAAAAGACCTGACCTTTATCGAATTATTAAACCGGATTCGCGGCAACCAGGCCACAGCCGAAGACATCGCCCTGCTCAACAGCCATATTCGCCCGGAAAGCGAGGGTAGAAACGGTTTCAGCATCAGCTTCACCCCGACCAACAAACAGGCCGACGACATCAACAGCCGCAAACTCGAAGCCCTGCCCATGCCGCTGCATATTGCCGTTGCCGAAGTCGAAGGCGTCTTCACTAAAGAATACTATCCCACCGCTGACCGGCTGGAATTCAAAATCGGCGCGCAGGTCATGTTCCTGAACAACGACATGAAAAACCGCTGGGTCAACGGCTCGGTCGGACATATTGAAGACATCACCCAGGACGCCGGCGGCCGCACGCTGGTAAAAGTCCGGCTTTACGACACGCATAAAATTGTCCGTGTCCAACCCTATACTTGGGAAATTTTCAAATATAAAAAAGACGGCGAGCATATTTCTTCGGAATCGGTCGGCTCATTCACACAATTTCCCTTCCGCTTAGCTTGGGCGATTACCATTCACAAAAGCCAGGGAAAAACCTTCTCTCAGATCGAAATCGACATGGGACGCGGCGCCTTCTCCGCCGGACAGCTGTATGTTGCGCTCAGCCGCTGCACCACGCTGGAGGGTATCAGCCTCACCCGCCCCGTCCGCCAAAGGGACATTTTGACCGACTACCGCATTGTTGAATTTTTGAACCGCCTCAAACCGCTGGGCGAACAGGAACCCCTGTCCGAATTCAATAAAATGCAGATATTATCAGCAGCCATTCCCCGGCGTCAAAAACTGGAAGCGGTTTATCAGCGGGCAGACGGCATGAAAAGCCGTCGCGTCATCATCCCATTGCATATCAAAGGGGATAACCTGTTAGCCTTTTGCACGGAAAGACAGGAACAGCGAAGCTTTAACATCTCGCGCCTGCTTGCCCTCCGCCCTCTTCCTGCGGAAACGGCATAACACCGCCCGCAAGCAAAAGAAATCTTGCACAACACACCATAATCTGCATAATCCAAGCATCGCGCCTCTTGACATACGGAACAACCAACAGCGAACCAATCGCTCAGGCCGCGCCTGCGCCCGCGGGGATCCCCACCGCTCACCCCGCGCAGGTGCGCCTTGTTCCTGCCTGTTTGTCATTTTTCTCTCTTCTTATTAAAATTAATGATTGAACACTAAGAAAAGTTATGTTATAGTATCCTTGTGATGACAAGTGTGGAGGATACTATGAAGA
>UQAB01000007.1 GCA_900538765.1 uncultured Azospirillum sp.
CTACAAGGATACTATATCACATAATTACAACGGATACAACAATTAATTTAAGCCAATGACTGAAAAATCGACGCAAAGATTTTTTAACCTTTGGGAGAAAGAAACAGCGCTTTCTATTTGTACAATTCGGGAAGTGGTTTGTTCTCCGGTTTATTTTTATCTGTAGACTTGTTTACCAGACGAAAGACGGTAATAAAATCATCCGCATTCCATTCCGTTTTTTGCGGTGCGTACATAAGGCTGGAAAGATTCGCTAAAGCCTGATGAAACGAGGCATCATTATTATAGGAAGAAATATCGTTAAAATTGGTGATGCTGTCATCGTGGTATTTCTGTCTGGCCCAGAAAATCAGACTGTCCCGCAAAGCTCTCAAGTCTTTCTGCTTGGCATATTTGACAACTTCTGTAAAATAATTATTGCTGCTGGCGGGAACACTTTTTTTATCTTTTCTGGATGAACTGAAAAGCAGATAGCTGATAAAAATGCCGCAGAAAAATGACAGCAGCGACCATAAATAAACATTCATTGTCTGTTTATTTTCCGTTGCGTTTGCTTCTTGGAGCGGCTGAGAAGCGAAAATCGCATCATTCTTCGATTCCGGCAAAAGCTTTTCCGACCCTAGAATTGTCGAAGTATCAGCCGCTGTCGAAACGGTACTCCCCGGCATAACGTTTATTTCCATGGCCGGCAGCCTGGCTGTTTCTGTCTTTCCTGTTTTAACATTGAACCAGTCGATTTTGACCTCGGGAATCAGGACTTTTCCTGCTTTGCTGGGAATATAAACGTTTTTGATATTTTTGACGGAAGCAACTTTTCCGTTTTCAATTCTGTTTTCGCTGACCGGTTTTTCCGGATACTGCTTAATACTTTCCGAACTGTCAAAAGACAAAGTTGGCAGTTGTTTGTCAGCCACGCCGACAGCTTTGATGCTGATATCGCGGCTGATAGCCTCGCCGACTTTGAAAACCGGCGGGGAAGGCTGCCATTGGCTGTAAATCTCAAGTTTTTCCGCCGGAATCCACCATTGCGTATTAGCGGCGGCCGGTCTGACAATGATATTTTGCTCTTGTGTTGTTAATACAACCGGGTTCCTTGTCGCCGACATATCCGAAATGCTCAGCCCGATATCGCCGAACTGGCTGTCGATAAGCTGTTGCAACGGGTTAGAACGGCGCCGTCCGGTTAAGTAATAACCGTCAAACCGGGCTTGAGGAAGCTTTAGCGTGCCGCTTTTCTGCGGAAACAAAGCATATTTGAATTTGATAACCCGGACGCTCTGGCCGTTAATGACTTTGCTTTCCAGCGTCGGTTCTCCCAATCCCAGAATGTTCCAGTCATTTTGCGCTTCCGAGTCAAAATAAGGCGCGCTCCCCTGCAAGCCTCCGGCGTCAAAAATAGAAACGGTCATATTGACTTCCTGCTGAACATAAGGGGAGGTGTTATCAATTTCAGCCGAGATGGCATATTTGGGCATATTTTCTTCCCCGGCTTTAATCGCGGAAGCATCTCCCGCCGGAATAACATTAATTTCCAGCGCCTGGCTGCGATTTCCGTCAAGGCTGACCGCCGGAATTAAAATTTTTCCCACCCCCTTAGGCATAAGGCCGATATTCCATTTTTGCAGCTGATATGTTTTGCCGTTGTCGTAAATATTTTGGAATTCCTGTTCCATTGAAAAAATATTAAAATCTTTTTTCAAAACACTTAAATCCGGTGTCTTGTCTGTGTGTGCACCAAGATATTCCAAGGTCAGGACGACAACTTCACCTTGGGGAATTTCCGGCCGGTTAACACTCGCTGTCAAAGTCCGGGCCATTGCTGAAGTGCTGTCCAGACAGGCAATTATCATTAACAGGGCTAAAATTTTTTTCATTTTTTTTAATCCTTATACCGGTTTTTCAAATATTCCTTGTAAATATATGCGCGAAGCAGGCCGCCTGGGTCTTCGGGAATGTCCCGATACTGTTGTTCCAGAGCTTGGGCGCGTTCGTCATACGTATTGCTGTCATCATCAGCCGCTTTGCCGGCTGTTGGAGCCTGCCTTTGTTGTTCAGGCAGTTTTTCTCTGGCTTCTTCACCGGAACGGAAAGATTCGTTTTGTTGTTTCTCTCCTTCGCTGCTTTGCTGTTCTGATGGCGATTCTACATTTTGTTTTTCGTTATTTTGTTTGCTGTTGCCGTCCTGCGGCTCTTGTTCCCGGCTGTCCTGACTGCCTTGTTGTTGGCTTGAAGACTGTTGGCCTTGTTGATTGTCCTGAGCGTTTTGTTCATTTTGCTCAGATTGGGAAGAGTCTTGTTGCGCATTGTTCTCTTGCCGTTCTTCATTATTTTCGCCGTTGCCGCCTGATTGTTGCTGATTTTGTTGTTGCTGCTGTTTTTTCAGATAATCCAGGTTGAATTTCGCATCTTCATGCTGAGGGTTTTGTTCCAGAACATTTTCATATTTTTTTATTGCCTCATTGATTTTTCCTGATTTTGCCAGGGCATTGCCCTGATTATATAAGGCTTCGACAGTATTTTCTTTGGAAAATTCACGGTAAGCGGCATCATAATTTCCGCTTTTGTATAAACTGGAAGCTTTCCAGCTGGGCTGCTGAAATTTTTGTGCCGCTGTCTGATAATCGCCCCGGTTAAAAGCCCGCTGTCCTTCCTGATTGTCAGTCAGAAAAAATCCGGCCTGGGCGTTATGCAATGTCAGCAGAATAAATCCGACAGCCAAAATGCCGCGCCTGAAAAAGTACAAACAGCAGAGCAGGGGAAGAACAACGAGATAAACGCCGTAATCCAGCCAGATTGTCCGCATATTTTCGGCCTCTTTAAATTCCTGGTTTTGCTCTTGCTCCATAAAACTGCTGATTTTCATAACATCTTGATCCCCAGATGAAATCTGGCTGTAAATACCTTTTCCCTTTTGAGCAATCAACTCAAGCTGCTCTGATTTTTTCGAAGCTGTAGCCAAAACGGAAACTTTATAATCGTTTATTCCCGCTGTTTCCGCTGCTTTTAGCGCAGCGGCAAAATCGGTTCCGCCGTCGCCGCTGAATATCACAATGTTACCGTTTGCATAACCGGTGTTTTTCAGCTTTTCAGCCGCCAGAGAAATGGCCCTGTCCAGCCGTTCGCCGTTCAAAGGCATAATTTCCGGTGTAATTTCCGGAAGCAGGTTGTCAATAAGGCGGGCATCATCGGTAATCGGCGTAATCAGAAAGGGTTCTTGCGTATAAATAATCAAACCGGCTTGTCTGCCTTTCAGCAGTTTTAACAAATCGCCGATTTTGTATTTGGCTCTGGCCAGACGGTTGGGTGACAAATCTTGCCGCGCCATTTCCGATGATACATCAAGAACCAGCATAACCGGATTTTGCAGACTGAGATTCGGTACTTCGGTTTTCTGCCATGATGGCCCGGCGGCAGCTGAAATTGCGCTGATAAAACCGATAAGAGCCGTCAGAGAGATAAATCTGGATTGGGCGGAACCGCTGCGGATGAGCAGAAAGTCCAGCAGCCTTTTGTCGCAGACTTTTTGCCAAGAGGATTTTACCGCTGTTTTTCCCGAAAATTTTGCATAGAAAAGCAATGGCAAAAGCATAGCCAATAGCCACCACGGGCGGATAAAATGAAAATTTTCAATAAACTCTTCCATCTATTTCCTCCGCCGATATAACAGCAACAGAAAGGCAACAGCCATTGCCGCCGCCAGCGGCCAGTAAAAACGTTCTACCGTTTCCCGAATGTACTGTTCGTCATTGTGGGAGGTTTCCATCCGGTCAATTTCTTCATAAATCCGTTCCAGAGATTTTGTGTCTTTGGCTCTGAAATAAGTGCCTTTGGTTTCCTCGGCGATTTCAGCCAGGCTTTCTTCATCAAGTCCTGAACTGCCGCCGATTTGAATGCCGAAAAGCGTCACCCCTGTCATGTTATCGGAGCCGACACCGATTGTGTAAATTTTAACGTTTTCCTGCTTGGCCAGACGAACGGCCTGCGCAATAGATAAGCTGCCGTCATTGTTTTCACCGTCAGTCATCAGGACAATAACTTTTTTGTCCTTGTTAGGAGAATTTCTGAGTGTTTTTAGTGCCAGTCCCAAAGCATCGCCGATAGCGGTTGAATTTCCGGCCATGCCAGCGTCCATGGACCACAAAATTTCCTCAACAGATTTCTTATCATAGGTAATCGGCGCCTGTAAATAAGCTCTGGTCCCGAATAAAATAAGGCCGATACGGTCATCAACGCGCTTTCTGATAAAATCAGAAGCTGTTTTCTTTATTGCAGTCAATCGGTCAACGCGCCGCTGCCCGATAATAAAATCAGGTTCCATCATGGAAGTTGAAATATCGGCAACCAGCAGAATGTCGCGGCTTAAACCGGGCAAACGTATCGGTTCGCCAATCCACTGCGGGCGGGCTAATGCTGTCGTCAAAAGCGTCCAGACCAGATATAAAAGAAAAAAGGAAAAAGAAAAGAAAGCGTTGCGGCCGCTTGTCGAACGCCAGCCTCTGCCGCTTTGTGCACTGATGATTTCAATGTCTTTCAAAAACGGGATCTTCAGAGCGTCGCCGTGCATTCCTTTAGCGCGCGGCATAAACAGGCGGAAAAAGAAAGGCAGAACGAGCAGCCAGAACATTTCGGGATTGGCAAAATGGTTCATAAGTTTTCTCCGATCCAGCTGATACAGAAATTCCTCAGTTCTCGAATTTCCCGCGGCTCATAAGTATGCGCATTTTTGTTAAGATACGGGGCGTTAATCAAAAGTTCCGCTGCTTTGCCTGAAAGTTTCTTCCGGCAGTGCCTGTTAAGAAAATCAATCCATTCGTTGCCGAAAAGCGCAGCAGCTTCTTTATACTTTATCAAACAGATTCTCCTGAGTATTTCTGACATTCCGGCTGCGGCGGCAACCGTGTCTGCACCATAAGCTTCCAACAGCGAAAGGGCATATTGCTTTTTACTCCGTTTCCGAGATTTTCTGAACAGAACATATAAAAACGCAAGAAAAATGATTCCCGCCAAAATCACCCACCAGCCGTAAGCCGGCGGAAAAGCCGGGATGCTTTCCGGTAGATGTATGTCGCGTAATTCCGGTAAATTGTCTTGCATTTTTTTATCCTTGTTTCCTTTCTGTAAATTTAAGTCTTCCGCAGTGGGAAATCAATAGGAATAATAATCAAACATACTTTATAAGTCTTTAAAATAAAATACCCCCGCAGTTATAAAAACTTTGGGGGATGATATCAGATTTTTGCATAATTCAGAGAACGCCGTTTGTTGTTTGTCGATACGGCGACTTTCTGTTGTACTTTGTAACGGTTGTTCTGAACGCGGACATTGGCTCTCCAGCCGTTAATAATTGTTGTAAATTCTCTTGTTTTCATAAAAATTGTTTTTTGTTAAGTTAAACATAATTATTTTTTCTCAAAGACCAGTATTCTTCCATCATAAAAGGAGTAATCCTGAACTCAAACCATGGGGAATACAAGGTATAGAATTTAAATTTTTCAATATAATCTGAAAAATTGTCTTCATTAATGTCATCATTGGCAATTGCCATATCAAAAAACAGCATATTATTGCCGTTTTTCAAAAAGTCCAAATACTCTTCAGGAAGTTTTTCCTTGCTGGAACAAAAATCGTTTTCAATAAGCCAGTTTCTGATTTCGGGAAGCAGCTGCACACCCGGTAACGTTGAAATTTTAACGATTTCACAGCAGAATTTCACTTCATTTTGCAGGCGAACGTAACTTTTATATGACAAATTCATCGTGTCGGCAAAATAATCCAAACGGGCACGGATAAAAATCGGCAAAGAAACATATTCCTGACGTAAAACGCCCATTTTTTCCGGCGCTTCTTTGGCAAATCTGGTTTCTCTCTGCCGGTTTTCTTCAATCCTTTTTTTCATGTCTTCGGGATAATCTTCCGGCTGTAAATGATACAGCGGCTTGCTGTCAACCAACACGCCGATAATTTCGTCGTCACATTTTTCCAAAGTCAGAAAATGTCTTTTGTTTTTCTGCCACGGCCAGTAAAATTTCAGGGGAATTTTTTTATTGAAAAAATTTTCGCTGATTTTAATTTGCCGTTCTTTGCTGTTCAAAGGATTGAGGCTTTTGTAATAAATAACATTGTTTTCGATACGGGATATTTCCCATGTTTCACTTTTATACTTATACATAATATAGATAAATTAATAAATTTTACATGAAAATAACATATGAAACGTAAGGATGCAACAGAAAAAGTCAAAAATATTGACAAAAAAACAGGCTGTGTTATCATCTGCTCAACTAATTATTATTGTGTCATACTAAATATTTAAGATTATGGAAAAATTATTTAATGAACTTGAATGGCTTAAACGTCAGTTTTCTCAAGGAAAGTGGGATTTAATCAGCGGTTATGTCAAAAAAAACGGCTTGCGGGAAGAAAGTCTTGCCTTTCTTTATGAACAGTATGAAAACGGTACCTCAAAAGATGATGTGCTTCAGTTGTTTTTATGGATTTTTAAGCATAAGATGGTGCCTGATTGTGTCTGGAAAGTGATAAGCATTGAATTCCCTCAGCTTATCCTTGATGCCAAATACGGCTGTCCCGATGCAGAAACGGAGTATAATATTATTTTTTATGCGCTGAAAGAAAAAAAATATGACAATGCAAAAGCTTACATTGTTTCAAGAGGTTTGTTTCCGGAAACGCAAAAAGCATTATGCTCGTTTTATTATTCTTTAGAAAAGCAGCACAAAACGAATGATGCCGAGGAAATTATTTCCTTGTTGCGACATTTGTTCTGTTCAGAGAAAAATATAACAATTATTGAGGAAGTCGGACTGCTTATGCTCAAAACGCATCAGGATTTGGTTTATTTCTCGGGGCGGAAATATTCCCTGCCGCTTGGTAGCGAACTGAAAATTTCGGATTATTACGCACCTGAAGAAGCGATAGACTATTGTCGGTGCCGAAGCAGAGAGGAGAATGCACTGGCGTGGGTGAAATTTTTCAAAGACATGATTTTGAAAGATTATCAACATCTTGCTGCCGATATTTTGTATAGTGTCAGTGCGGAAGATGAAGCCGAACTTGTCAAAATCCATCCTGAAATGGTTTTGGCTAGAATGGCCAAAGGTGGCATTCATAATTCTTCCCTGATTGATTTTATATTCAGTCAGAATAAGGAATTTCAGGACAAAATCTGGCTGCTTCTTAATAAGGGTAAAGGCCGGATAAGAGGACAGGCATATGACTATTTCTGCAAAATCCGCCCGGATAATGAAATCTTAAATCTCTTGGATGCTTGTATTTCCTACAATATTGGAGATATTGTTCTGAGCAAACAAGGAGAAAAAGATTTTTTGGCGCGCAAGGATTGTCCGCTTTCTCAGAATTTATACCGCCAGCAATGTGGCCCCAAGGGATATTATTACGAAAAGCCATGGTGGAAATTTTGGGAGTAAAGCAAAAAAGCTCTGAGCATTAACTCAGAGCTTTTTTGTTGACTTATTTTTTTATGGGTTATATATCTGTAGACATAAAAGTATTTTTATGTCAAATTTAATATTAAATATTTGTATTATGAAAAATTTAAATGAAACCAAATGGATTCTTCGTCAGGTTAAAGCTGGTGAATGGGAAAACGTCTGCGATTATGTCCGGACATCGGGATTATCGCAAACAAGTCAGAAATTTTTTCTGGACGGTTTGACTGCCGTGGGAACAGGATTGTGTTGTGACAGCCCGGAATATATTTTTCCGCCGAATACCAAAAATGCCAAAAATCATATCGAGAGTTGTTTTAAGATTTTGATTGAGGAATATTATGGAAAAACGCTTCCTGAGATATTGGCTTACATGGTAAAGCAGGAAAATATCGTGCCTTGGCTGATTGAGGAAGCCGCAAAGAAACCGATTTTTACGGAAGAGTTGGAGCTGACGGCAATGAAGACAGTAATCAACTGCTGCTACAGCCATGATTATAGAATAAGGTCATTTACCTTTAATTGTTATGCAGATTCCTTAAAGGATACAAAAGGGCATGATGGTTTATATCCGCAGACGCAGCAATTTCTTTGTCAGATATATAACCAGGAAAAACAGCTTGATAGAAACCAAAGAAATGATAGTGTTTACGACTTTTGTTGCGAAGTCCTAAACAATTTTCTAGAAAAACATTATGCCATTCCTGAGGCTTACATGATTTGGCTCAAGGAAAAAAAGCCTCTGGCTGAGCTTCACTGCAAAAAACTGCCGCGGGAAGTTGAGGGCAGCCTCGTGGACTATTATCCTTGGGAAGATATTGTCAGCTATTTTCAAAGATGTCGAAATATGGATTTTTATAAAGAAACCTTGGTTCTTTTTCTGAAATTCTTTTTTAGGTGTCCTCGCTGCTATGGACGCTTCCTTGGTTCAGTGGAGCAAATAATAAATAAAATGCTGCCATTGCTTAATGTTGAACAGGAAGCTGAGTTAGCTGCTGAAATTCCTGAGATATTGCTTCTGAAAATAAAACAAGACGATGGGCGGCTCCTTGGTAACTTGCGTTTTGTTTTTTCTCAAGATGAAGATTATCAAAAAAGATTTTGGGGATTTATAAAGCAAAATCTCCAAAAATTAGAACCTTCGGCATTGCATGAACTTTTTACGCAATGCAGTGATGAGAATATCCTTAAATACCTGGACATTTTTATCGCAGCAGCCGGAGAGAATGTAAAGTCCGTCGATTGGTGGAAAAAAACAGAAAAAAGCTTTTTGGAACGAACCGATTGCCCGCAGTCTTATGAACTTTATATAGATATCTTTGGCTCTTGGGGATTTTATAAAACGTTTCTGAATAAAGAAAAAACGGATAATCGGGTAACGAAAAGCGGACTGTGGAGCCGTATTGTCCGCTGGCTTGGTTTCTGATAAAAAACGCCTTCTTAAAAGAAGGCGTTTTTTATTTGACATATCTTGTTCTTAATAGTAGGTTATTTGACATAAAAATATTTTTATGTCAAATAATTAACTTGTACCATTATGAAAAGTTTTAGTCAAAAATGGATTGAACGTCAGATTGTGTCCCAAAATTGGGATATATTGATTAATTATTGCCTGAGTGTTAGGGTAATGTACGATGATCAGAATATTTTCGTTAAAAAATATGCTGAAAGTAACGAAGATATTCGGGAAAAAATTCTAAAATGCATTTCTGCTTTAGAGATAAATCCTGAAATAGGTTTGTCGCCAAATGTTTTGTTGCTGTTAGCTGAAATTTATCCTGAAGAAGCTCTCTGCCTGAAACCAGGGGTGATGGATATTGAACTGGAAGCGGTAAAGCATATTCTGCCCGAGAAAATGAGTTTTGTTTACGAATATGCTCAAACAAACGGCTTGTTTATGGAAACACAATCCTACTTAGTTGATTTGTACCAAAAAAGCGCTGCAGACGCAGCTTTAAGGCAGATGATTCTCCAGATATTGAAAGCTGTAATGAGTACTCCAAATTCTTGTGCGATAAAAGAAGAAGCAATAGAACTTTTATGCCGGAATAAAGTGGATTTGTCACTGGCTGAAATCAAGCATGATAAGCTGGTTGATATGTATGTCATCAAATATTATGCGCCTGAAAAAACAGTTCCTTATTTTAATTTTTATTTGCGGAACCTGGGAGCTATAAGCAGAGAAACAATCCCGCTTGTTATCGAAATGTATCGGAAATTTCTTGATGTTCCGGGAGATGAACGAAATGTTTTGAAAAAATATCTTTCCCAAACAACGGAAGCGCAGCAGCTGCATATTGTTCAAACGGATTTTGAGTTGTTTCTGTTTATGCTGAAAGAGGGGGATATTTACAGTGCGGAGGCTGTTAAGTATGTTTTTTCTCAGTCAGATGAAATACAAAAAAAGTTTTGGCAGGCTTACAATGAGGGCGCTCAAGACAAAAAGCGGTTTTATTGGCAGCCGACTTCCACACAGTTGCTAAATCTTCCTGACGACATTTTGTGCCAATTATTGATAGCTTGTTTTCAGTCAGACCAACACAAAGTGGAGCGGCTGCTTAAAATTCTGGAGCAGAGAAATGATTGTCCGAAATCTTTACGGCTGGTTTCCCAAATGAAAAAGCATACCGTCCGGAAGAGTATGATTAATCGGATAAAGTCAGTTTTTTGTAAAAAGTCCTGATTAAAGGCTGAACGTTAATCTATTATAAAAAAACGCCTTCTTTTAAGAAGGCGTTTTTTTGTGGTTAGGCCGCTTTTATCAGCCCGTGTTTTTTCTTGCCTTGAGATAGCTTAATCTGGCCGTCGACGATATCGGCAGCGGAGAGTTTATAGTTTTCGTCTGTTACCGCTTTGTCATTGATTTTCAAGCCGGACTGTTTAATTAAACGGCGTGCTTCGCCTTTGCTCTCAACAAAACCAATTTGCAAAAACGCGTCAATAACGCTCATCCCTTCAACACTGTTGACAATAAGTGTCGGCAACTCACCGCCGGCAGCCCCTTGTTCAAAAACTTTGGTAGCCGTTTCCTGCGCCGCGCGGGCTTCTTCTTCACCGCGGCAAATCTTCGTCGCTTCAAAAGCCAGAATTTTCTTGGCTTCGTTGATTTCTTTGTCTTGCAAAGCCTCCAAGCGTCTGACCTCGTCTATCGGCAGGTCTGTATAAATTCTCAGGCACTTGCCGACTTCCGCGTCGCCGATATTGCGGAAGTATTGGTAATAATCATAAGAAGAAAGCTTTTCTTCATTAATCCAGACAGCGTTTCCTTCTGATTTTCCCATTTTCTTGCCATTTGAATCTGTGATAATAGGGCTGGTAAAACCAAACAGCTCAACATCATATTTGCGCCGGCCGAGTTCCGTGCCTGAGGTAATATTTCCCCATTGGTCAGAACCGGCTATCTGCGCGCGGCAGCCGTATTTCTGATACAATTCGCAAAAGTCATATCCTTGCAGCAGCATGTAGTTAAATTCAAGAAAACTCATGGGCTGTTCTCTGTCCAGACGCGACTTGACGCTTTCCATGGTCAACATGCGGTTGACGGAATAATATGTGCCGACATCGCGTAAAAAGGAAAGATAATTGATATTCTTAAACCAGTCCCAGTTATCGACCATTTTGGCGTCATTGGCACCGTCGCCAAACTTCAAAAATTTGCTGAAAGATTTTTTCAGCCCTTTAATGTTTTCGGCCAGAACTTCTTCACTCAAAAAAGGACGCAGCTTGTCTTTGCCCGAGGGATCGCCGATACGCGCTGTTGCACCGCCGACCAGCGTTAGAGGTTTATGTCCGCATTTTTGAAACCAGCGCATCATCATCAAAGGAACGATATGTCCGACATGTAGACTGTCGCCGGTCGGATCCGAGCCCAAATATCCCACTGCCGGTTTTCCGCTCTTTTCGCATTCATACAAATATGTATCAAAGCCGTCTTCGTTAGTGCATTGATTGTAAAAGCCGCGCTCAACCATAATGTTGAAAAATTGGGATTTGAATGTGCTCATTTTTCCTTTCCTTGTTTTTATAATTAAATAAGTCTTAAGGATATTAACATATAAATAAAATAGTGCAATAACGGAGGTGAATTTTTTTCAATGGATGTCATCAAAACAATGCGGGCTGTCGGCCTGATGAGCGGAACATCTCTGGACGGCGTTGATATTGCCGTCATTAAAACCGATGGCGTGGATGTTTATGAGTTTGGCCGGGCTTATACCGTGCCTTATGAAGATGAGTTGAGAGAGAGTATCCGCTCCGTTTTGGGTATGAAACCCGATTCTCCCGAACATGCTTCCCGAATTAAACTGGTTGAAAACAGCCTGACGGCTTTTCATGCCATGGTGGTTAATGAATTTTTGGAAGGGGAAAGCGAACCTGTTGATGTCATCGGCTTTCACGGACACACGATTCATCATGAGCCGGAAAACCATTATACCTGTCAAATCGGTGACGGGCAGATGTTGGCTGACTTGACCGGGATTAAGGTTGTCAGCCAGTTCCGCACTGCTGATGTCAGGGCTGGCGGGCAAGGCGCGCCGCTGGTACCTGTTTATCATGCCGCTTTATGCGCGGAAATGGAAAAGCCGGTTGCCGTCTTAAATATCGGCGGCGTTTCTAATTTGACCTGGATTGGCGCCAATGGTGAAATGCTGGCTTTTGATACCGGTCCCGGCAATGCCCCTGTCAATGACTGGGTTTTCAGGCATGCAGGTATGCACATGGATTATAACGGAAAATTGGCAATCAGCGGCAAAGTGAATGAACATATCCTCTCAAGCTTAATGAAACACAAATATTTCGCCATGTATCCGCCCAAATCCATTGACCGCAATATTTTTAACGAAAAACTTGAGCACCTGGAGGGTTTGTCGCTTGAAGACGGCGCCGCCACGGCTACGGCCTTTGCGGCGGAAGCGATTGCTTATTCCATTAGCTTCTTTCTGCCGGAACCTCCCAAAAGCCTGATTATCTGCGGCGGAGGCGCCAACAATCCGACTTTGGTGCGTTTTATTCGCAGCCGTCTGCCGGAAATTGAGGTCAAAACGTCGCGTGATGTCGGTTGGAATTGTGATGCCATTGAGGCGCAGGCTTTTGCTTATCTGGCAGTTCGCCGTCTGGGCGGTATGCCGATAACTTTCCCGTCGACAACAGGTGTCCCCGAGCCTCTGCCCGGCGGTGAAATCAGCGAACCAAAATAAGTTATTCGCACCCCTCATAGTCTCCGTTATTTATATGATTTATAACAGCCTGTTTCAGTAGACTGTCACATTCCGGGGAATAACACATTTTTCCGCCGTTATTTACACCTGTTACATATCCGTGAACACCGCCTCCTGTGCGAGAAGAACCATCACTGCAAGTTGTTGTGCTGGAACACCAGGCCATATGCTGGGTCTGGTTTGTATTGACTTTCTGCGATGTATAGCGGCAACTGTGCCAACATGTTCGACACGTCGGTCTGGGAGGTGCTGATTTACAGCAGGTTCTGGTTCCGCCGCAGCCATCGGAACAGGACTGTTCCCCGTAAGTACAGTTTCTCTCACTGCTTAACGGTGTGCAGCATTTAATTTCTTTTCTGCATACTGTTCCAAAATCAGTGTTAGCTGTGTCATAACATTTGCCTGAACTGGCAGAAATTTTAGAATATCCGTTAGGGCAGACGTCGCTGAAACTTTTGAAACAAGGTTTTTGGCAGTTAGTGTAAGCCACGATTTTGTTTTTCTGATTTTCATTTTCTTCTGGGGCCTCCAAAGAACCGCTGGAACAGATATTAGAGATAATCTTGTAGCATGGTGTGCCGCATTCCGTTTTGTAGGAAGATGCTTCGTTGCAAATGCCTCTGTCCAAAGAATATCCGTTAGGGCAGATATCTTCGCATACAGTGCATTTGTAACATTTTTGACAGTTAGGTGTAGTCTCTCCGGTTTGTATCATGCCGGAACCGCAAGGCTGTTTTTGATAATTTTGCGGACAATCTTCAGAACAAATGCATTCTTTGACTTTGGATTTGTCAAACGGGCAAAAACCGGCAGGGGAAAATCCCGTTCCGCATTTATCCGCATCTTTTTTGTAACCTAGTTCTTCACATTTGACAATCGGGTCGATTGGCGGGATATCTGGATTGTCAGGTCCCGGAGGTGTCGGATTGTCAGGATTCTCCCAACCTCTTCCGTCGCACCGTCCGGCATCGGTAATAAAACAGACTGAGGCTGTTTTAAAAACATTCAGCTTATTATCCTCCCCTTGAGTAGGGGGAGCAAGAACTCCCCGGACTTTGTCCGGTTGGAGTTCTCGAGGGGGTATGAGTCCCGTAAGGGACAATAAGGATGAATTTTTTAATTCATACCCTCCCCATCCAATTCCGACTATATCCTTTTGTTCGGTTCGTTTCTCTCCCTCCCAAAGGAAAGTCTCATTGCTTGGCTCGCCAAAACAATTCACCGGATTGTTTTGGCTTCGCAGCCCGGTACTCAGGGAGGGAGCTGTATTGTGCCGATTACCAAATTGAGCAGACGACAAGTGTGGATAGCCAGAGGTAAGGTGTGGTTGTGTTGTGTAGATATGTATTCCTGACCTGGGCACGGTATCGGAAATAAAAGAAGCATAAACATCGCCGGCTTCGTTACAAATTATGCACGAAGTAGACAGTAACAGTATCTTGCTGATATTCTTCATAGTACCCTCCACACTTGTCATCACAAGGATACTATAGCATAATTTTTCTTAGTGTTCAATCAATATTTTTCGTGAAATGCGGAAAAAACGACAAAGAAAAACAGACTATAAAATTGCCGGCTCTTAATAATAAGCTCTAATGCAAATGAGCTCGGTACTTTAACATAAATAAACAGCAAAAGAACTTTTTCCGTAAAGAAAAAATCTGTTTGACTCGCCTGATTTCTTGTATTAAACTCCCTCTCAGTTTTAACAAAGTTTACTGTTGATATGATGCTGAATTTTTACATATCTCACATTTCCATTATTATCCCTTAGGGGATACACTTTTTTGCACATATCATAATTTTAATTCCGGCGCAGTGCGCCGCTGACTCAACAATCAATACCGTTTTTATAATTTTTTTTTAAGGTGTTTGCACATGACGAAACATTATGCCGATGTAAAAGCAAAACCGGACTTTGTGGAAGTAGAAAAAAATATCCTCAAATTCTGGGAAGAAAATAAAACTTTTGAAAAGTCCGTTCATAACCGCGACGGCGCCGCCGAATTTGTTTTTTATGACGGGCCGCCGTTTGCCAACGGTACCCCGCACTACGGACATATCATGGTGTCTTATGTTAAAGACGTTGTTGCCCGTTTTCAGACCATGAACGGCAAAAAGGTTGAGCGCCGTCTTGGCTGGGACTGCCATGGCCTGCCTGCGGAAATGTCCGCTGAAAAACAGCTTGGCGTGTCCGGTCGCAAACAGATTGAAGAATATGGCGTTGAAAAGTTTAATGATTTCTGCCGGCAGGATGTTTTGAAATATTCCGGCATCTGGGTTGATATGTTCAAACGCATTGGCCGCTGGGTAGACTTCAGCCACGATTACAAGACCATGGACTTGCCGTTTATGGAAAGTGTCATCTGCAATTTCAAGCAGCTTTATGACAAAGGCCTGGTTTATGAAGACTATCGCGTCCTTCCTTATTCATGGGCGGCAGAAACACCGTTGTCAAATTTTGAAGTCAATCAGGGGTATCAGGATAAGACCGATAATGCCATTACCGTCATGTTTAAACTGGAAAACGGCATGAACGCTCTGGTCTGGACAACTACGCCGTGGACTTTGCCGTCAAACTTAATGCTTGCCGTCGGCTTGGACATCGACTATGCCGTTATGGAAGAAAACGGCCAGAAATACGTTCTGGCGCAGGCGCTGCTCGGCCGCTATAAAAAGCAGCTTGAACAGGCAAAGCAAGTCGGAACGCTCAAGGGCAAAGACTTGGTCGGAATGTCTTATGAACCGATGTTCCCCTATTTCAAACATCTGAAAGAAAAGGGTGCGTTTAAAGTTCTGAGCGGCGAGTTTGTTTCTACCGAAGACGGTACAGGTATTGTTCATATTGCGCCGGGCTTTGGTCAGGACGACTTTGACGCCTGCCGAGCTTATGATGAGAATTTTCCTGTTGTCTGCCCTGTTGATGAAGCCGGAAAATTTACCGCTGAAGTTCCCGATTATCAGGGAAAACAGGTTTTTGAAACCAATGAACCGATTATGCAGCTGCTGAAAGAAAAGGGGCTGTTGGTCAAAAAAGAACAATATACCCACTCTTATCCTTTCTGCTGGCGCACGGATACCCCGCTGATTTATAAGGCAATGTCTTCATGGTTTGTCAAGGTGACGGATTTCCGTGATGATATGGTGAAAAATAATCAGCAGATTAACTGGGTGCCGGAACATATTAAAGACGGGCGATTTGGAAAATGGCTTGAGGGCGCGCGCGACTGGTCGATTTCCCGCAATCGCTTCTGGGGAACGCCGATTCCGGTATGGAAGTCAGACAATCCTAAATTCCCGCGTATTGATGTTTTTGGTTCTATCGCCGAAATCAGGGAAAAAACCGGCTTTGATGTAACCAATCTGCATAAACCCTACATTGACGACGTTGTTTATCCCAATCCGGATGATCCGTCCGGCCAGACAATGATGCGCCGCGTCGGCGATGTTTTTGACTGCTGGTTTGAATCCGGTTCCATGCCCTATGCCCAGATTCATTATCCGTTTGAAAACAAAGAATGGTTTGAAAATCATTTTCCGGCTGATTTTATTGTTGAAGCTATGGATCAGACCCGCGGCTGGTTCTACACTCTGACTGTGTTGTCGACTGCATTGCACAACAAACCTGCGTTTAAAAACTGTATTTGCACCGGCTTGCTGATGGCAGAGGGCGGGCAGAAATTGTCCAAACGCCTGAAAAATTATCCGGACCCGAATGAAGTTTTGGACAGCATTGGTTCAGACGCTTTGCGTTGGTTCCTGGTATCTTCTCCGGTTTTGAAAGGCGGCAATCTGGCCGTTGACAAAGAGGGAAAAGAAATTGCCAAGGCTTCCCGTGTTGCGCAGATTCCGTTGTGGAATGCCTTTTATTTCTTCACGCTCTATGCCAATGCCGAAGAATATAAAGCCAAGGAAATCACCTCTTCATCCGAGGCGATTGACAATTACATCCTTTCAAAATTGAAGCGCCTGCGTGATACGGTCAAATCCGGTATTGAATCTTATGATGTTGCCGTAGCTACCAATGAGATTGCCGCTTTTATGGAAGTGCTGAATAACTGGTACATCCGCCGCACACGCGACCGCTTCTGGGAAGGCGATGCGCTGGCTTTTGACACGCTTTATACCGTTTTGGTAAATGTTGCCAAGATTATTGCACCGTTAATGCCTTTTGTCAGCGAATATGTTTTCAAAACCCTGACCGGTGAAGAATCTGTCCACTTGGCGGATTATCCGTCATTGTCGGAAATCGCCTATGACGCGGCGCTGGTTGAACAGATGGATTTTGTTCAGGATTTGTGCTCAACAGCCAAATTCATCCGTGAGGAAAAGAACCTCCGCAACCGCTTGCCGCTTGCCAGCCTGACGGTTATCGGTGCGGAACTCAGCCCCGCTTATCAGGATATCGTCAAGGATGAACTGAACGTCAAGGAAGTGAAGTTTGACAATAATCTGGACAACTACGCCGCCAAAAAGGTTTACCTTTATACGCCGTTGCTGGGCAAAACCCTGGGTAAGGAAATGGGCGCGGTTATGGGGGCTTATAAACAGGGAAAATGGGAGTTGAATGCTGACGGTACGTTGAACATTGCCGGACAAAATCTGGGCAAAGACCTGTTTGAAGTCCGTTTGGAAATGAAAGACGGCGTTGCCGGAAAATCCTTTGCCGAAAACAAGGCGGTTGTTACTTTGGATACCAATGTGACGGATGAATTAAAGCGCGAGGGAATGGCGCGCGATTTTGTCCGTCTGGTTCAGACAATGCGTAAGGACAAGGATTTTAACATCTCTGACCGTATTGAGCTTTGTTATGCGACGGAAAATGCTGAACTGGTAAAAGCTTTGGAAGAAAACCAAGCTTACATTGCCGAACAGGTTCTGGCGGTTAAGATTAACAATAACTGTATTGACGGAACTGAGGCTGATATTGAGGGCATAAAGCTTATCTTTGACGCCAAAGTCAGCAATGCCAAAGTCGCCTAATCTTAACCCTGATAAAAAAAGAGGAACATATTAATATGTTCCTCTTTTTTTGCCCGCGTCACAAAAACCCCTTGCCAATAATTTCCCCTTATGTTACCCTTAACTTTAGGCGGCAGAGTTTGCCGCTGAGGGCGTCCAAAACCCTTTACAAAAACAGTCGTCAAGCATAATTGCGACTTAAAATAAGTATATGCTGATATCTGTCCTGATATGTGCTAGGGGATGGATGTCGGCGAATAAGGCTCTGCCAAATAAGTCGAGCCGTTTGTTTTTGTACGGTTTTGGAACATCCTCCCGCTCTTTAAAAAGCGGGTTTTTGTTTAACTCTAACAATAAGGATGTTTCAACATGAATAACATTAAATTTTTACTCTTAGGGACTTCTTTGTCCTTTATCCCTCAAACCGTAAATGCTCAGTGTGTTGCTACCCAGGATTGCGCTACTCTTGGATACACCCAAAGTAGCTGCGATGGAGGTAAAGGGGTGAAGTGTCCCTTTGGTAACACTTGGGCTTGTTTCCCAAGCGAAGAAGATATTTGTAAAGACAATGGTTTATTGAAACTTGCTCTGGCGAAGGACAAGTTGGAATAGGCCATCCCTGTGGCAAACTATACTCTTCATGCTCTTGCTCCCCAAATTACCAATACACTTGCTCTGGTACCGGATACAAAAGCGGCTCGGGGCAAGCTTGTGACGGCAAATACGCCTCCTGTGCCTGTGCCAGCGGTTATGATTGGAAAGATGGCGCTTGTAAACAAAAAGATCGGGATTATTCTGCTTGTAAAATTGGAACACTGTTTTATAGTGACAACACTTGTTCAGATAAGATGGAAACAAACAAGAAGTTGCTCGGTGTGGTAATTTACGAAAAAACATCCGGTGAAAACGGCTGGGTAATGACTGTAAAGAATATAGATCAAAATACCGCATGGTCAACTGAATATATTGAAACTAGTGTTAGAGATAATGCTGCTAGCGCAAGCTGCAGTAATACGGCAAAATTGGTAGCGCTGGGAGGCAATAAATATCCGGCAGCCCAGTTGGCTGATAAGTACATAGCTGGAGGAAAAAAATGGTGTTTGCCTGCACATGACATTTTAAATAATATCGCTAATCAGACGAATTTTACCAAAGTTAACAATGGCATCCAAACTGCAGGGGGAACAATTTTGGGAAACGTGTATAATCGCTATGAAATGGTCTGGTCGTCATCAGAGGTTGATAAAGACAATGCAAGAGGCTTACGAGCTGATGTGCATGGTCATTTGGAGATGCGTATCAATGGTAAGAATGATCGAGGTGTAGGCGGCAACTCAGTTCGTCCGGTATTTGCTTTTTAACTTTTTATCCTCCCCTCCCTAAAGGCTCGTTGTTAACGAGCCTTTTACTTTTCTGTCTTTCTCCGATAGCGTTATCATGTGTAGACAGTACTTCCTTAGCCGCTAATCAGCCGATAGTTGACTTACCATAACAAGCAGAGCTTACCCAAAACATTCATTAATAAAATATTATGAAAATTTTGTTACAATTAAAAATAAAAATAGACAAAATACAAAAATAATGCTATATTGTCTAATATAGAATAAAAGTTGCCTATGGAGACGGGTATGGAATACGAATTTAAAGAGTTTATGGAAAACGTTTACGGTGATGGTTCTTACGAAAAGCACTATGTAAAAGGTCCTGCCGAAGAAAAAGAGCGTTTTGAACGTCAGTATCAGGCTCTGAGAGAAAAGAAAATTAAAGACTTTATGGAAAAGAGCTATGGCGAAGGTTCGTATGACAAGCATTATGTAAATGGCCCGCAAGAAGAAAAGGACCGTTTCACAATGCAATATGATGCCCTGCAGGATAAAGCTTTTAAAGAATTTATGGAACAAACCTATGGTGCTGGCGCTTATGAACGGCACTATGTAAACGGTCCGGCAGAGGAAAAAGAGCGTTTTGAACGTCAGTTTTTTGCACTGCAGAAAAAAGCAGAAAATGAGCAAAACAACGAGAATAATGAAAACAATGAGAATAATGACGTTCATGAGTCGGAAAATGGTGCTCAGGTTCCTGAAGAAAAGCAGACAGAAACGACGATAAACCAGTCAGAAGAAATTGAAACGCCAGAAGCGGTTAATACGGATAATTCTCATGCCGATGAGCCGGAATGGAAAAAAATGCGCCGTGAGGCTTGGGAGAAATATGCCGCGGATAATCAACAGGAATTCAAACTCTTATCAGAAGACAAAGCGCCTGATTTGTCCATGTCGGTCGGTGATACGCCGATTAAATATGCCGATGAACATAATGTTACCATGGGCAATGGCGAATATGCAAAATTCCTGAAAGCCGTTGAGATTGAAAAAAATGCCAAAACCGATGTCATTAACTTCGGTAAGATTGAAAGCGAGGAATACAAGGCAAAATTAGCGGCAGCCTGTATTCAAATGGGTATGAGAATGAAGAACGGCCCGAAATCCATTGACTTATCGCTTGAATGCTTCAAAGATTTGGATGATGCCACAAAGGCTAAAATTGAAGAATATAACAAAAAGCAGGCCGAAAAAGAAAATAATGCCGAAAAACCAAAAGAAGAAAACAGAGAAGAAAAACCGGCGGAAGAGAATAAATATAAAAAGCTTTTTGATGATAAGGTAAAAGAGTTTTCGGATAAAAAGGAAAAAGCTAAACAGAAAGCTGAAAAAGAAGGTAAACAGGAAATAGAGGTAAGTTTGGATTTCAGCCAAATTAAAGATCCTGTCGAACGGGTCATTGCTTATGCTGCTGCTAAAGAGAGCAAGCTGAAAATCGAAAATTTAAGCAATTATGAAAAGTTGGTAGATAGTAAACTTGATGATAAAGCCAAAGCCGAAGTTGCCGCCGCCCGTGCCGCTTTGCCTGAAAATAGTCAAAATCATCTGAAAGCCCGTGAAACTTGGGAACAGAAGCTGGTAGAGATTAAAGGACGCCTGAAAAATAAAGAGCAAAAACGCGGACAGTATCATGATAAAGACGGAAATCTTGTCGATTCAAAATTGAGTGTTCATGACCAAGACGGAAAACTGCTGCAAAATGTCGAGCGCAACAAAGTTGTATACACAACGGAAAAGTTAGAAAATGGTAATATAAAGAAAACATATAAATACGATGATGACAAATTATTTAAACTCCGTCAGCAACAAGGTCGTGACGGCAAATAATTTCCACATTTTAAGCCCGGTTTTCCGGGCTTTTTTATAATATTACAGATTTGTTAAATAATATGTTTTATACTCTCTATATCTTGAAAATATTGACAAAATAAGGTAAAATAAAGAAAAAGAATAAAGGGAGTTCGGATTATGGCGGAAGAAAATCAAATAGACCTTGAAAATCTGAGCATTACAGAGTTGGCACAATTAAGCCAGCACGTTAATTCCGGAAATTTTCCGACATCGCAGCGGCAGAAAGTAGAAGCTTTAGTCTGGCGCAAAATTAAATCCGTCGCCGACCGTGCCTCAAAACTCGATCCTCAGAACAAAGATGAACTCCAGGCTTTTCAATCAATGTTAGACGGGCTGCCGTTGGCTTACCGTATGGAAACGGGTGGTTTGCTGCCAACGGTTAAAAGTGCGGAAACCCGTCTTTATAATGCCAAAAACGGTATCGACGACCGCTCCATGACCGAAAAGGCTAAAGATAATCTTAATGAGTTCGGCAATAACCTGCACCAAAAATACAGTGATATGTATGACCGCATGGATGATAAAGTCAATGCCTGGGTCAATACGGCTGGAGAAAAAATTGAAGCTTTTGAAAACGGCGTGAAAAACGCTCCGAAAAAAGCCGTGGCAAAATTAAAACACAATGCACAGGTCGGACACCGTTTTATGCGTTTAGCCGCTAATAAAACGAAAAACCAGAGCAAAAACTGGCTTAAAGCCAAACATCAGGGATACAGCGAATGGTACGACCGTACAGATGACAAGCTCAATGCTTGGGTTGACAAGGCCGGGCAGAAAATTGAGGCTTTTGAAAACGGTGTGCGCGCAGTTCCGGGAATGATAAAAGACCGTATTGTCGAAGGGTATGAACGAGGTAAGGAAGCTTATCTCAAAGCTCAGGAAGCGCAGCGTAAACGTGATGAATTAAGACGTCAGCGCCGCAGGGAACAAGTGGCCAAATTAAAGCATAATGCCAAATTGGGTTATCGTTTTATGCGTTTAGCCGCTAATAAAACGAAAAACCAGAGTAAAAACTGGATTAAGAACAAAAAGCAAGGTTATGACCGGTGGGCTGACCGTATGGATGATAAGCTCAATGCCTGGGTCGATAAAGCCGGAAAGAAAATAGAGGCTTTTGAAAAAGGTCTGGATAAAGGGATTGATAACGCTGCGGCAGGGATGTCAAAAGCAGTCAAAACCGTAGGAAAAGGGGTTGTCGCTGCCGGAGCTTACGGATTTAAGCAAATGAAACGCGGCTGGCAGAAAATGGGAAATGTCATTAACGGTATAAAATTGCCGAGCGTTAAAGGGCGTGCCGGAGAAAAAGGTTCGGCACTTGATTTGGCAAATGGCGATTTGTCAAAATTAAAACCGGAACAGATTAAAAATGTATATAACGAATTGAAACAACATCGGGATAAACCGCGTGGCGATAAATATGGCGATGCTTATTATAAAATTTCAGCCTATTCAACAGAGCTGTTGAATGAAATTAAAGCCAAAGGAGCCGGAGCCATTACCGATGATAATGCCGGAAAAGTTGCCGCTTGGTTGGAGGTTAACAAGAATATTCAACAGGAAGTCAATAAAAATCGCGCTAAGGAAAATGAAGACCGTAATGCCGAAATTGAAGGCTTCCTGAAAAATCGCAAACCCAAAGAAAAAGATGAGAAAAAACAGGAAAACAAACAAGAACGGACAGAACAGAAACATACCGGACTTGCCGCCGAATATGAAGATTTTGCCAATTCCATGGGCAAAAAGGTTGATGCCGCATTCCTGCGGGACTGCTGGGAAGGAAAGTATAAAAATGATTTTGAACAGTTTGTTACTGCGCAGCGTGAAAAATACGGTCCTAAAAAACAGCAGGAATCTGCCGCAAATACCCAGATGCCGGAGCCTCGGACGGCCGAAACGCGAACAGCTGAGGCTGCTGCCAAACCTAAAGATATGTATGAGGGCTTAAACCTCTCGGATGCCCAGAAAAAGACTATTGACGGCGAGTTCAATCAGCTGAAAGATGTCTATGATAATCCGGACAAATGGAATTTGGCAGATAGCAAAAATAAGGATATTGTCCTGAATACCTACAAGGAAAGCCTCAAGCAGCAGGGGCTGGACGACAATCAGGTGCGTGAACTTATGTCGCGCCAGCGTGAAAGCGTAAAGGATAATCCGCAATATCAAGATATGTTCCGCGCTGACAGTGCCAAACGCGATGCTGCGAAAGAAAGGGTCGGTTTGAATGATGCCGAAAATAATACCGGTGTAGATCGCCTGGCGGAAAAAGCAAGAACCATACAGGAAAAACGCGGTGTTGTTGAACCTAAAAAATCAAAGGTTATTCACATGGATACCAGTCGTCAGCAGCAGGATACATCCAAAAAAGACACAAAAATTATTGAGATGTATGGCCGGGAAAGAGCTTAAGCCAATTCTTTGCGGATATAGCGCTGTGTCAGGCCAATTCTTGATAAGATTTCATAGCTGATTGTTCCGGCATCTCTGGCCATGTCATCCAACGTATAAAAATCAGCCGCCATATATGCCATCGTTCCGTAATCTACATTAGGAATGTCGGTAACATCGCAAATGATGTTATCCATTGATATCCGACCGATAATTCGCGCTTCGTAAAGTTTTTCGCCTTGAGGAAAGAAAACCTTGCCGACATTGGACAGAGAACGGGGAATGCCATCACCATATCCAATTGAAACAATGGCGATTCGCCTGTTGCTGTTTGCCCGGTATGTTGCCGAGTAGCCGACAAAATCTCCTTTGGGAAGATGAGCTGTCTGCAAAACCGGCGCTTTTACCGTCACAACATTTTTCATCTGGTTTTCCCTATATGGCGCCGTGTTTATTCCATAAAGCGCCGCGCCAAGGCGAACCATGTCAAACTGAAAATCCTTGCCGAGAAAAGTGCCGTCAGAGGCGGATAAAGAAGCCGGCAGATGAGGAAAATAAACGCTTTTCAGACGATTGAAATTATTAAGCTGATGCTCGTTCATAAAATGGTCTTTTTCGTCGCCGCAAGCCAAATGCGACATGACCCAGGAAAACTCGCCTTTGTCGGCGTCGGAAAGCTGTTGCAGCTCTTCTTCTCTGAAGCCGAGACGATTCAGCCCCGTTTCAATATTAATCATCGGGTGAATGCCGTCAGTGCGGTTTTCCTGCCATAAACGCAACATTTTTAAGGAACTTATAACCGGAATGAGATTGGCTTTTTTGAAACTGTCCAAGCCGTCTTCACCGATTCCCTGCAGAACAAAAATATTTGCCTCCGCAGCCTGCGGGCGGATTTTTTCTCCCTCAATGGCATGAGCGACAAAAAAATTACGACACCCTGCTTCTTGATAAAGCTTTTTGACCACATTTTCCGCGCCCAGACTGTAGGCCTCGTCTTTAACGACCGCCGCGGCAAGCGCCTGCGGGGCGATTTTATGCAGGGTGTTATAGTTGTCCAGTAAATTATTCCAGTTAATTTCTAAAACAGGTCTTGTCAAAATGCTCATAACTGCCTAAACTCTTTCAACGAACTACTCAGGGATTTTATTAGCATGAAGTTTATCGACACCCACATTCATTTGCAAGACTATAACATAAAATATACAACGGATATTATTGAAACGGCGCAGGCGAAAGGCGTTGAAAAGTTTATCTGCGTCGGAACGTCCCCGGAGGACTGGGAAAAGGTGGCGGCACAGGCGGAGCGCCGGCCGGAAAAGGTTATCCCTGCCTTTGGGCTGCATCCGTGGCATACAGCCAAAGCGCCGGAAAACTGGGCTGAAATTCTTGAAGCTTATCTGCAAAAATATCCCGGAGCGCTTGTCGGCGAATGCGGTTTGGACGGTTATAAAAATCAGTCACCGGAACCGCAGAACGCCATCTTTCAAAAACAGCTGAACTTGGCGGCACAGTATAACCGCCCGGTCTTGATACATGCCGTCAAATGTCAGGATGATTTGGAAAAATATTGGAAAAAGCTTCCCCCGCGGTGCGTCTTTCATTCTTACAACGGCAAAAGGGAAGTTCTGAAAAAGATATTGGCGTCCGGCGCTTATGTTTCTTTTTCTTTTTCCGTTTTACAAAACCGGGATTGTGAAGAACTGGTGAAAATGGTGCCGGATGACAAAATTCTCATCGAAACCGACGGACCGTATCAGTCTCCCGTCCCGCACACGGAAACCCTGCCGGAACAACTGCCCGAACTGGCATTGATTCTTGCCGGCCTGCGGGAAGAAAGCGAATGCCGGTTTGCCGAACAGACTTACCGTAATTCCGAAAGGCTGATAAATGGCCGCGACAGATAGGTTTATGCGTACCCGGGCTTTACTGGGAGAGGAAAAAATGTCCCGCCTGCAGCAGGCTTCGGTCATGATAATCGGTTTGGGCGCGGTTGGCGGCTATGCCCTTGAGGCGCTTGCCCGGGCAGGAATAGGGCATTTGACCTTGGTTGATTTTGATGTCTTTGACGAAACCAACATCAATCGTCAGATTTTGGCATTGGATTCGACTGTCGGCCGTCAAAAAACCGCCGTTGCCGCAGAAAGGGTAAAAGACATTAATCCTGATTGCCGCGTAACGCTCAAAAATATGTTTGTCAACGGCGATACGCTGCCGCAGTTGTTCTGTGAACCGGTTGATTTTGTCGTCGATGCAATAGATGCCCTCAATCCGAAATGCAATCTGATGGAATATTTGTATACTCGCCGGATTCCGTTCATTTCATCAATGGGTGCGGCCTTAAAGTCTGATACGTCAAAAATATTTTATGGCAGCCTTAGCCAAACTAAAAACTGCGCTTTGGCCAAGTTTGTCCGTAAACGTTTGAAGCGCCGGAATGTTGATATTTCAAAAATTAACTGCGTTTCGTCAACCGAAGTGCCGGACATTCCCGAAACAGCCCTGTTTGAAACGGAAGATGCCGTGACGGAAAATGGACGCATCCGCAAAACTATGGGGTCTTTGCCAACTATTACTGCAATTTTTGGGTTAATGATTGCGAATGAGGTCATAAAATTCCTGGCAGAGAAGAAAAACGGAGATGAATAATATGGAAACAGTTCAAAAAACGCTGCGGTTGCATTTGGCGATTTTCGGCAGAGTCAATGCCGGAAAATCAAGTTTTCTGAATTTGGTTGCCGGCCAGAATATCGCTATAACTTCGGATGTTGCCGGCACAACTACGGATATTGTCGAAAAAAGTCAGGAACTGATTCCTTTGGGGCCGGTTGTCTGGATGGATACGGCAGGTTTGGGTGATGAAACGCCGCTCGGCCGGCAGCGGATGGAAAAAAGCCTCAAAGCCTTGGATAAGGCAGATGTTGTCGTGCTCGTCTGCGCCGGAAATAATATCGGAGCGGAAGAACAGGAAATTATCGCCATCTGTAAACAACGCCGGCTGCCGATGATTAAAATATTCAACAAAGCGGACATTCTGCCCCATGACGGCGACGGCATTCCGGTCAATTCTCTGGACCAGGAGAGCCGCGACAAAGTTTTGAATCTTTTTAAGGAAGAACTGTTAAAAAAAACGCCGCCGGGATTTTTTGATACGCCGCCGTTGATAAGTGATTTAGTGTCACCTCATTCAACGGTAATTCTGGTTATCCCGATTGATGAACAGGCACCAAAGGCAAGACTGCTGCCGTTACAGGTTCATGTTATCCGCGATTGTCTGGATCATGCCTGTACGGTTCTGTCCGTCAAAGACAGCGAATATGCTGAAGCTTTGGCGGCGTTGAAACAAAAGCCCGGTCTGGTTATTACCGATTCCAGCGTTGTGGATATGGTTACGGCTCTGACGCCGGAAGATATTCCCTGCACGACTTTTTCAATCCTTTTTGCGCGGATGAAAGGAGATTTGCCTAGGTTTGCCCAAGGGGCGAAAGCCATCCGCAGCCTACAGGATGGCGATAAGGTGCTTATGGCGGAATCCTGCACGCATCATGCCGCTAAAAATGATATCGGCACAGTTAAAATTCCCCGGTTGCTGCAAAAGGTTACCGGAAAAAATTTGAATATTTCTCATGTTGCAGGTTGTGATTTTCCCAATGATTTGGCTTCATATCGCTTAGTAATTCAGTGCGGCGGCTGTATGACAACCCGGCGGGAAATGTTGTCCCGTATCCGAAAATGTGAAAAAGTCGGAGTGGCAATAACCAATTACGGCGTTTGCATTTCCGAATTGCAGGGCGTGTTAAGCCGCGTTATAAAACCTTTCGGGATTAATTAGATATTGACTTTTTCCCGGCGAGGAATAAAGTACGTTTTGTCAAAATATTACTATAACCCTATAATTTTTTTGTATTATGAAACTTTTTAAAGAAATGAATGTGGACGGTTTGAAATCATTCATTCCCGAAGCAGAGATTATGACACTTTTGTCAACGCGGATTAATGATAAAATCATGGTTCGCGACATCCTCGACAAATCTTTATCACTGCAACGTCTTGAGCCAAAGGAAATGGCGGTGCTGTTGAATGCGGATGATCCGGAAATCATTGCGGAAATCAAAGAAAGTGCGCATCGTTTGAAACAGGATGTCTACGGCAAACGTATTGTCTTGTTTGCGCCGCTTTATGTCGGCAATATGTGTATCAACAACTGTGCTTACTGTGGTTTGCGCTGTTCCAACCGGGATATTATGCGGACAACATTGAGCCGGGACGCTTTGGTGCAGGAAGTTTGCCGTCTGGAAGACAAAGGGCATAAGCGCCTGATTTTGGTTTATGGTGAACATCCTGCCTATAACGAAGATTTCATCGCCGAGTCTGTACGGACAGTTTATGGCGTTAAAAATGGCAAAGGCGCGATACGCCGGGTCAATATTAATGCTGCGCCGCTTGATGTTGATGGCTATAAAACGGTTAAGGCAGCCGGTATCGGTACTTATCAGATTTTTCAGGAAACCTATCATGAAGCAACCTATGCCAAAGTGCATCCGAGTGGACCAAAGTCAAATTATCTGTGGCGCCTGTACGGTTTGGACCGGGCAATGGAAGCCGGGATAGATGATGTCGGTATCGGCGCTTTGTTTGGGTTGTATCATCATAAGTTTGAGGCAATGGCGCTGCTGTATCATGCGATTCATCTGGAAGAACGTTTTAATGTTGGGCCGCATACCATATCCTTTCCGCGGATTAAAGAGGCTTTGAATACGGATTTGCAACAGGTTGCGGAATTTTCGCCGAATGATGAAGATTTTATGCATACGATTGCTGTTCTGCGTTTAGCTGTTCCTTATACGGGAATGATATTGACCGCACGTGAAGATGTTAAATTTCGTCATGAAGCGATTAATTACGGTGTCAGCCAGATAGACGCGGGATCGGATGTCGGTGTTGGTGCTTATTCGCATGAAGGCGCAGCCGAAAACAGCAAAAAACGCCAGTTTGAACTGAGTGACAATCGCAGTTTGGATACGATTATTGGCGAACTCTGCAATGATGGCTTTATTCCGTCTTCCTGTACGGCCTGTTACCGTTCGGGACGCACCGGCGAACATTTTATGCAAATGGCCAAGCCGGGGTATATCAAAAAGTTCTGCACGGCGAACGCATTGCTGACTTTAAGTGAATATGCCGAAAATTATGCTTCTCCTGAAACCAGGGACAAATGTCAGAAACTGATTGAACGGGAACTGCAAGATTATCCGGACGGAAAAATGAAGGAGATTTTGCGGGACAAACTGGCAAAAGTCCGGCAGGGCAAACAGGATTTGTACTTCTGATAAAAATACCGGCAGTGTAAAAAAAACTGTCGGTATTTTTTTATAAAGGTTATCCCGGCATCTTGGTTGCCGGGATAACCCGTTTTTTTGTTGCGGTGTTTAAACCGCAGCTCTAGACTAAATTATAATAAGACTTTCAAAAGAAAGAATTATTATTTGTAGTAATTATTCTTAAACAGTCCAATCTTAAGAAGCAAAAGAATAATTACACTACTCATGCTATGAGAATAAACTTAAATTTCAATTAAAAAAATTAAGTTAGTAACAAATAAAGTGTATGAAAATAGAATTTTAGTTATAAATAGTTGTACCTTAGGTTGTCGCATTTTAATGATTTTTAAGTAAATCAATGCTATAACGAAGATAAATTAAATTTTATCGAGATTCGTGATGAAAATGATAAGACCTATTGTAAACATCGGAAAAATTATAGAACCTTATGAGGCTGTTATTGTCGGCTTCAATGGTGTTTTGACTGATGGAAACGGTATTGCGGCTGATGCGGTCAATGCTTTGGTTGAAATGAAAAAAAGAGGAAAACATATTGTCCTCTGTTCCAATACCTGCATGCGGGTTGCTGCATTGTGCGATTTTCTGATTGCTGATAAGGTGCCGCTGAAGCTGTTTGACGCAGTTATAACAGCGGGAGAAATCCTCCATTATAAATTAAAAAGCCGTAGCCAGGAATGTGCTTCTTTGGGAACAGCCTATTACAAATTGGGCAGCTGTCGGGACATGGGGATTTTTTCCGGACTTGATTATCAGCCGGTTGACGATATTTCCCTGGCTGATTTTGTTTATATGGATAGTGCGGCGTCGGCAGATGACATTATAGATAAATACCTGCCGGAATTGGAACATGCTGCCGGTTTGGGATTACCGTTTGTCTGTGCCGGCAATGACACCTCCAGCTACAAGGACGGAAAGATAAGTCTGGCGCCGGGAGCTCTGGCGGAACAGTATGCTGTTCTGGGCGGAAAGATAATCACCGTCGGCAAGCCGGATCCCGTTGTTATGGCTTATTGCCTGGAAGCCTTGCCGCAGGGAATTGCCAAGGAGAAAATTTTAGTCATTGGCGATAATCTTGCCACGGACATCAAAGGCGCCAACCTTGCCGGTTTTGACAGTGTGCTGATTTCCAAAGGCGTGCACGTAAACTTCTTGGGAGAGGGATATATCTCGGATGTTACCAAAACCCGCGAACTGTCGATGAGTATTGATGCTTATCCTGATTATGTCATTTCCGGCTTGCGCTGGTAATCAGGCATTTTGTTCCAGTTCTTCCTTAATCATCTGAATTTCAAGCCACTGGTTTTCCGCATTTTCCAGTTCCTGTTTTTTGGTACTCAGTTCTTCGGTCAGGCGGTCAAAAGCTTCTCTGTCGGCGTTGTATAAATCGCCACAGCCGAGCTTTTCTTCAATCTGCCGGATATTTTCTTCAAGTTCTGAAACTTTCTGCGGCAAAACTTCCAGCAGGCGCTGCTGGTTGTAGCTGAGCTTTGTTGTTTTCTTTGGGGCGGAAACGTCTTTGCGTTCTTTGGGCTTTTCTTTTTTCTCCGGTGTTTTGGCCGGTCTGGATTTTTCCGCCAGTTTTTGCTCCAGTTCGCTGTAACTTCCCGGATATTCGGTAATGGAACCGTCCCCCGGCATATAAATAATAGATGTTGCCACCCGGTCAAGAAAATCCCGATCATGGCTGACGATTAAAGCCGTTCCCTCATAATCGCCGAGAACTTCCTGCAACAGGTCGATTGTATCCATGTCCAAATCGTTGGTCGGCTCGTCCAAAACCAGAAAATTCGACGTCTTTGCCAGAGCAACCGCCAGCATCAGACGGTTCTTCTCGCCGCCGGAAAGGGCGGAAACCGGACATTGTGCCTGTTCCGGCTTAAACAGAAAATCTTTCAAATAAGCCACGACATGGCGGTATTGTCCGCGGACATGTATATGGTCGCCTTCGTTGCAAAGTGTTTTCCACAATGTCTTTTTCGGGTCAAGGGAAATACGATTCTGATCAAAATAAGCCTCTTCCAGATTTTTCCCGATTCGCACAAAACCGGAGTCGGGTTCCAGACGTTTGGTCAGAAGCTTGATAAGCGTCGTTTTTCCGGCACCGTTCGGTCCGACAATGCCAATCTTGTTGGCGCGCATGATTTTTATGGAAAAATCTTTCACCAGTTGGCGTTCGCCGTATGTTTTGTTGATGTGCTTGGCTTCGATAACCAGTTTTGACCGGGCGTCGCCTTCTTCAATTTCCATGCTGACGGAGCCAGTCTGTTTAATTTGGTTTTTGCGTTCTTCGCGCAGTTGTTGTAACCGCCGCAACCTTCCCATGTTTCTCTTTCTTCGGGCGGTCACGCCTTTGTGCAGCCACTCTGTTTCCGCTTCTATCTTCTTGTTCAGGTATTTCTGCTCGATGATTTCCTGATTAATGACCTGTTCCTGCCATTCCTCAAAATATTTGAAACCTTTGTTGTTCCGGCGCATAATGCCCCGGTCAAGCCAAAATGTCACGTCAGATACATCGGTCAAAAAACGCCGGTCATGGCTGATGGTGATAACCGCGCCGGAAAAGGCGCTGATAATTTCTTCCAGTTTCTGAATTGTCGGCATATCAAGATGGTTGGTCGGTTCGTCCAAAAGCAGAATATCGGGTTCTCCGATGAGCGTCTTGGCCAGAAATGCTTTCCTTTGTTCGCCGCCGGAAGCTTTTTCCGGATTTTGCTGCGGTAGGATTCCCAGTTGTTCAATAAGAATGTCCGCCCGGTATTCCTGATCGCGTTCTTCGGGCGGAAGCCCTGATAATACCACTTCTTTCAGGGTTTTGTAGCCCTGAATATTGGGATCTTGCGGCATATAGGCAATTTTTGTTCCCGGCTGCACAAACATTTCTCCGCTGTCCGGTTCAATAATTCCGGCAATGACTTTAAGCAGAGTCGATTTTCCCGAACCGTTTCGCCCGACCAGAGAAATCTTGTCGCCGCGGTTGATATAAAGTTCCACGTCAGAAAACAACTCGTGCGGGCCGAAACTCAGCTTCACCCCTTTAATTGTCATAATAGGCGGTTCAAACATCACGGTATCCTGCGCAGCCTGTTATAAATCGCCTTCGATAAGCTGGATTCCTTCAATTTCCCATTCCAGCCCTTTGGCGGCCCAGAGGAAGAAATCGTTGATTTTTTCTTCTTTGATGCCGACATGGCGTCCGATGTTATAAATCGAAGCGACTTCCCCGTCGGACAATTCGTGGTTTGAAATCGCAACGAGAATCATTTCTCTGAGAATATAGCGTCTGGTGCGAATATTCTTGACTTCCGCGAGAAGCTTGTACATTTCTTCTTCACCTTTGGCCCGTTTGATTTTTTTCAGAACCGATTCGTCCAGCCCCAAATCATTAATTCTGCTCAGGACATAATCCATATTGCGTGCGGACGAGTCGTTCAGATCCAGAATATACAGCAGGCTGGTGATATAAACATTGCGTTCTTTTTCGGTCAATTCATTCAAAACATTTGGCACGGTCATAATTCTCTCAGTTGTTAAAACAAATTACCTTATACATTAAAAATAAAGATTTGCAAAACAAAATATTAAATATATAATGCCGCCAAAAGTTAACCAAATTCAACAAGGAAATGTCAAATGCCTTTAAAAATAGAGCTGAAACCGCATGAAAGCATTATTATCGGAGAAGCTTTGATTACCAATGACAACGAGCGTACCAGATTTTATATTGAAGGAAATGTGCCGATTCTCCGTGAAAAGTTCATTTTGCGTGAAAAAGACGCCAATACGCCGAGTAAGCGGGTTTATTTTATTGTCCAGCAGATGTATCTGGCGCGCGGCGTAACCGAACTGCAGACGATGTACATTGATTTTGTGCGTGATTTGCAAAAGGCGGCGCCGAGTCTCATTCCTTATACCGCAGCCGTAACCGATGACATTCTGAAAGGCGATTATTACAGCGCAATCAAGAGTGCCAGTCGTTTGGTGGCCAAAGAAACCGAATTGTTCGGTGAGACTCTGAAAATTTAAGAATAAAAAAAATAGTTTTATGTTAACTTATTGATTTCGCTTAATTATTAGATTAAGTGTTGCTTAGCCTTTAAAAATGTGTTAATCTGATAATGTAGTTGTCAGAAAGACAATGAATATTAACCACAGGAATTGGGAGAAAAGCGATGTCAAATATATCTTTAACCGCTAGTATGCGTACAAACCTTTTGTCTTTGCAGAACACTCAGAGTTTGATGGATACAACTCAGGAGCGGTTGTCTACTGGTAAAAAAGTAAACTCGGCGATTGATAACCCGTCATCCTACTATACAGCTCAGAATCTGACCAACCGCGCCAGCGACTTGGAAACTTTGCTTGATAGTATGGGGCAGGGTATTCAGACCATTAAAGCTGCCAACGAAGGTATCGAGGCGATTACCTCTTTCGTCCAGCAGGCGAAGGCTGTGGCAAATACTGCCCGTGATACGGCTGCTAAAAGCGAAATTGAATCCAGCGGAACTTACGTTGCCGAAGACGGTAAAATGACCATCAAAGTTGGCGATGAAACCTTGGAAGTCAATGTTACACAGGCTGGTCAGGGTGATATCGGCAAATTGGTAACGGCTATTCAGGGGGCGACTGATTACGCTAAAAAAAGCTTTACTGTTGAAGCTAACGATGACAGTACCGGCTTGGTCATTAAAGCCAAAGACGGTGCCGAGATCAACGGAGCAGTCAGTATCGAAAACGGTATGGGCTTGTCTGTTAATGGTAAAATCGATACCGTTTCCCGTCAGACTTCAATGAAACAATTCAATGATATCCTCTCTCAGATTGACCAGTTGGCTGCTGATGCTTCTTATAAAGGCGTCAACTTGCTGAAGGGTGATGACTTGAAGGTAATTTTCAACGAAGACCGCAGTTCTTCAATCGAAATTAAGGGTGACGACGCAAGTGCCGCCGGCTTAGGCTTGGAAGCCGTTGCCGACTGGTCAACCAACGAACTGATTGATGCGACGATTGCTAAAGTCGATGCTGCTATTACGGAACTTCGCAATATGGCTTCCGAGTTTGGTAACAACTACTCTATCGTTCAGACGCGTCAGGACTTCACTGAAAACCTGATGAACGTATTGACGGAAGGTGCAGATAACTTGACCTTGGCTGACATGAATGAAGAGTCTGCAAATATGCTGGCTCTGCAGACCAGACAGCAGCTCGGCGTCAATGCCTTGAGCCTGGCTTCCCAGTCTGCTCAGTCTGTCTTGAGCTTGTTCTAAATCAGGACTCTTTAATTGATAACAGGAGAGGGAGCGGAGAAATCCGCTCCTTATTTTTATGTCTGCAAGATTTTGGCATGAAAAATGCATTGAAATAGTCGGGTGAACTGAAACGTGCGATGTGAAAGTTATCCCCAGACAATTTTTTAATTATTGTCAATGGTTAAAAAAATGTTAATGTAAAATACAAAGAAATAGAAATTTTTTTAAGAGATAACTCAAGGCATTGAAGTCAGAATGACAATGACAAACAGCCTTTATCCTTGCCAAGGGTCTTAGGAGAATAAATATGGCAGATATTTCATTAACCGCAAGTATGCGAACAACATTATTGTCTTTGCAAAATACGCAAAGTCTTATGGATATGACACAGGAAAGATTGTCAACAGGAAAGAAAGTTAACTCTGCTATTGATAATCCTATGTCTTACTACACGGCGCAAGGCTTGACTAACCGTGCCAGCGACTTGGAAGCTTTGCTGGACAGTATGGGGCAGGGTATTCAAACCCTGAAAGCCGCCAACGAAGGCATTGAAGCAATTACCTCTTTCGTTCAGCAGGCAAAGGCTGTTGCCAACACCGCCCGTGATACTGTTTCCAAATCCTCTCTCACGTCAAGCGGTACTTTCAAAAATAGTATTCCTGAAGCCCCGACAGGCGGTCCTGCCAATACGTCAAAAATTACGATTAATATTGGTGATGATAGCATTTCCTATGATGTTAAAGGAGCTATAAATGGTGGTGCCGCTGCTGATGATATAGATGCTGTTATTACCGGTTTAAATGCAGATCCAAACGATGATGTCTTGACAAAGTATAATCTTGAACTTGTCAAAAGTGCTGATGGTAAATCTATTGAACTCAAAATCAAAGATCCCAATGTAGATGTTTCTTCTTTGAAAGTATCCATGACAACAGAAGGGGCTAGTATCGGTTTGAGCATTGGCGGCATTATTGATAATACTGCTCGTGACAATTCCATGAAACAATTTAATGAAATCTTGAATCAGATTGACCAGTTGGCTAACGATGCGACTTACAAGGGTGTAAATCTGTTGAAAGAAGACGATTTGAGAGTCGTCTTTAATGAAGACCGCACATCGTTTTTGGATGTTAAGGGAGATAATGCTTCCACGGCCGGATTGGGGTTGAGCGTCGTTTCTGATTGGTCTACGACGGATTTGATTGATACGACGATTACTGAAGTCGAAAACGCTATTAATAAATTGCGTGATATGGCTTCTGTTTTTGGTAATAACTATTCCATTGTTCAGAATCGTGAAGATTTTACAGACAGTTTGGTTAATGTTTTGACCGAAGGTTCTGATAAGCTTGTTTTGGCTGACATGAACGAAGAGTCTGCCAACATGCTGGCTCTGCAAACCAGACAGCAGCTCGGCGTCAATGCGTTAAGTTTGGCTTCTCAGGCAGCGCAGTCAGTCTTGAAGCTGTTCTAAAACAGAAAATGAAAATCAGAAAAGGGCGGAAAATTCCGCCCTTTTGTTCTTGAGTTTTTGCATGAAGCTGATAATATTATTTTATAAGAACAAAAGGGGTAATTTTCATGCGCAGAACGTTTTTCGCAATTTTAATGTCTGGCGTGTTTTTCACGCTTCCGTTATATGCTCAGCCGACAATAGACATTGGTCAAAATGATTCGGAAGCTCAGCCGCTTGCTGCTGCTCAGGAGCAACCGGCGGAAAAAGTATCGCAATCACAGGCGGCGGTTGTCGAAAATTCAGCGGCCGTTGAAGAAAATCTCGCCGATAAAGAGAAAAAAGGCCTGTTTTCTTTTCTTAATTTTTCTTTTATGAACAAAAAAGACCCTGAAATTGTTAAAGAGGCAGAAGAACATCGGGAAACTTTTTTACAAACTATGACGCGTAAGGCTGAAGAAGGCAATGTTGATGCCCAGTTGTCTTTGGGATATATGTATTTGTACGGAGATGCGGACGCTGGTGTAACTTCAGATTATGAACAGGCTTTTAAATATTATTCCATGGCGGCGGCTCAAGGTGATAATATTGCGATAAACAACCTGGGCAGCTTATATTACAGTGGCGTCGGTACCAAACGAAATCCTTACAAAGCGGCGATTCTCTTTGCCAAGGCCGCCGATCAGGGCAATGTGGAAGCTGCCGTAAATCTGGCTTTTTTGTATTTAAGCGGCAGCGGCATCCAGCAAGACAGTACAAAAGCAATGAATTATTTTGCCAAAGCTTCCTCTCAGGGAAATCTGACGGCACAGTTTGTTATGGGATATGCATATTATAAAGGCTTTGTTATCGGACAGGATTATAAAAAGGCTTTTGAACTGATGCGGGAACCGGCCAAAGCGGGGTTCGACGAAGCGCAGTATAATATGGCATTAATGTATTTAAACGGCGAAGGTATTACCAAAAACTACGGTAATGCCGTCAAATATCTGGGCAACTCTTTTATGCAGGGGAATGTTCAGGCGATGATAAAACTGGCAGATATTTTAGCCGCCGGAGAAGTTTATCCGAAAAATATTTATCAGGCGCATATTCTTTATAATATTGCATCCGTTCGCGGGGCACCCCAGGCTGCGGAAAAGCGGGATATTTTGGAGCAGCATCTTAAGATAAATGAAGTTTTGCAGGCGCAGACGGAAGCTGAGAATTTTAAAGATCAGCCCAAAGAATTGACTAATTATATTCGTAAAACTTTTGGTGCAAATATTGCTTCCTATATTGATGAACAAATGCCGTCTAAACAGACTGCTCCAAAAGTTATGCCGGAACCGTCTTACGCACCGCCGGCGGCGCCTGTGACAATCAATAATCCGCCGGTTCAGGGAAGCCGTCCTTTACTCTGAGTGTTGCGTTTGAAAGCTGTTAACTAAAAATTTAGTAAATTTGTGTACACTGCCGTCAATTAATTATATTAAATATATACTTAAGAGAATGGCTTCTGAGTTGTCGCAAAGGCAGCCGGGAATTAACCACAGTAATTTGGAGAAAGAAAATGTCAGACATTTCATTAACAGCAAGTATGCGCACTAACCTCTTGTCTTTGCAGAATACGCAAAGTTTGATGGATACGACACAGGAGAGATTATCTACCGGTAAAAAAGTAAACTCGGCGATTGATAACCCGTCATCTTACTATACGGCCCAGAACCTGACCAACCGCGCCAGCGACTTGGAAGGTCTGCTGGACAGCATGGGACAGGGTATTCAGACCATTAAAGCCGCCAACGAGGGTATTGAGGCAATTACCTCTTTCGTTCAGCAGGCAAAGGCTGTTGCTAACACCGCCCGTGATACGGCTGCTAAAAGCGAAATTGAAAGTACGGGAACTTACGTTGCCGAAGATGGTAAAATGACCATTAAAGTTGGCGATGAAACCTTGGATGTAACAGTTGCCAAAGCGACCCAGACGGATATTACAAAGTTGGTAACAGCGATTCAGGGAGCCTCCGATTATGCAAATAAGAGCTTTACTGTTGAAGCTAACGATGACAGTACCGGCTTGGTTGTCAAGGCTAAAGACGGTAAAGAAATCAACGGTGCCGTTACTATCGAAAACGGCATGGGCTTGTCGATTAACGGAAAAATTGATACGGTTTCCCGTAAAACGTCTATTGAACAGTACAATGCCATTCTTTCTCAGATTGACCAGCTGGCATCTGATTCTTCCTACAAAGGTGTCAACCTGCTGAAAAATGATGACCTGAAAGTTGTTTTCAATGAAGACCGCAGCTCCTTCCTGAACGTTGAAGGCGATGATGCCAGCTCTGCCGGCTTAGGCTTGGAAGCCGTTGCCGACTGGTCAACCAACGAACTGATTGATGAAACGATTGCCAGCGTTGACGCCGCTATTACGGAACTTCGCAACATGGCTTCCGAGTTTGGTAACAACTACTCTATCGTTCAGACACGTCAGGACTTCACTGAAAACCTGATGAATGTCTTGACCGAAGGTGCAGACAACCTGACCTTGGCAGACATGAATGAAGAGTCTGCCAATATGCTGGCTCTGCAGACCAGACAACAGCTCGGTGTCAATGCCTTGAGCCTGGCTTCTCAGTCTGCTCAGTCTGTCTTGAAATTGTTCTAATTTCAATATGGGGAACAAAAGAGCGGGAAAATCCCGCTCTTTTTTGTCATATAATTTTTAACGAAATATTAAATAAAAAGATAGATTCTTAACAAGAATTATGCTAACCTAAATATATCATTAACAGAATGATAATGAATATTAACCACAGTAATTTGGAGAAAGAAAATGTCAGACATTTCATTAACGGCAAGTATGCGTACAAACCTCTTGTCTTTGCAGAATACGCAAAGTTTGATGGATACAACTCAGGAAAGATTATCTACCGGTAAAAAAGTAAACTCGGCGATTGATAACCCGTCATCTTACTATACGGCCCAGAACCTGACGAACCGCGCCAGCGACTTGGAAGGTTTGCTGGACAGCATGGGACAGGGTATTCAGACCATTAAGGCCGCTAACGAAGGTATTGAGGCAATTACCTCTTTCGTCCAGCAGGCAAAGGCTGTTGCCAATACTGCCCGTGATACGGCTGCTAAAAGCCAAATTGAATCTACCGGCGCTTTTGTTAACTCGGTTGAAGGTGTTCCGACTGGTACAGCTGCTAAAACAGAAAAAATGACGATTAAAGTCGGTGATGTTACCTTAAGTTATGATGTCAAAGGCGCAGTCAATAATGCAGGTGCCGATGGTATTGACGAAATTATTGCCGGCTTGACAACAGGAACTAATAAAACGGCTTATGATGCAGCTGGTTTTACAATCACGAAAAATACTGCGGGAAATGGTCTTGTCATTAAAGCCAAAGACGGTGCAGAAATCAACGGTGCTGTAACTATTGAAAACGGCATGGGAATGTCAATCAATGGCAAAATTGATACGGTTTCCCGTAAAACGTCTATGGAACAGTACAATGCCATTCTTTCTCAGATTGACCAGTTGGCATCCGATTCTTCCTACAAAGGTGTCAACCTGCTGAAAAATGATGACCTGAAAGTTGTCTTCAATGAAGACCGCAGCTCCTTCCTGAACGTTGAAGGCGATGATGCCAGTTCCGCCGGCTTGGGCCTGACCGCCGTTGCCGACTGGTCAACCAATGAACTAATTGATGAAACGATTGCCAGCGTTGACGCCGCTATTACGGAACTTCGCAATATGGCTTCCGAGTTTGGTAACAACTACTCTATCGTTCAGACTCGTCAGGACTTTACTGAAAACCTGATGAACGTATTGACGGAAGGTGCAGACAACCTGACCTTGGCAGACATGAATGAAGAATCTGCCAATATGCTGGCTCTGCAGACCAGACAGCAGCTCGGCGTCAATGCCTTGAGCCTGGCTTCGCAGTCTGCTCAGTCTGTCTTGAAATTGTTCTAATTTCAATATTAAAGAATGAAAAGAGCGGGATTTTCCCGCTCTTTTGCTGTAATTTAAGTATGTCAGGGTTTAATGATTAGTTGCTCGATATTAAAAGCACGCCCCGTATCGTCAATGTCGACAATAATGCCGTACAGAGTCCCTTTTCCTTTGGAAACCGTCAAACGCCCGCCGGAATATTTCCGTGCCAGCCGGTTAATCGGTTCATCAATCTCAAATCCCAGAACGGAATCATAATCACCGCACATACCGACATCTGTGATGTAAGCTGTTCCCTGCCGGAGCAGGCGGTAATCGGCAGTCGGAACGTGCGTATGTGTTCCGGCGACAACGGAAACTTTACCGTCAAGATAATAGCCCATAGCCAGTTTTTCTGAAGTTGCCTCAGCATGAATGTCAACAAAAATGGCGTCAATATTTTTTCCCAGCGTATAGCTTTTCAACAGCTTGTCGACCGCTTGAATCGGGCAGTCGACGGCCTCCATAAACAGTCTTCCGAGCAGTTGGACAATCAGAATCTTTTTGCCGTTAGCCAGTATTATTTCTAAAGCGCCGCGTCCCGGCAGCATTTCCGGATAGTTAAGCGGCCGGATGATTTGCTTGCAGTCATTGAGAAAGGGAATAAGCTCCCGCTGCTGCCAAACATGATTTCCCGTCACCAGGGCATCAGCGCCTTTTTCCAAAAATTCCCGGCATATTCCTGGTGTAACGCCAAAACCATGCGCGGCATTTTCAACATTTACGATAAAAACGTCCGGCGCGTATTTTTTCCTGATATCTGCTATATTGTTCAGAACGGCTTCCCTTCCGGCTCTGCCGACAACATCTCCGCAATATATAAGTCGCAAATTTTTTATCCCGTAAAAAATAAAATCCCAAACGGGATTTTGTAAAAAAAATTATTAAAAAGCGAGGAGGGCCATCATAGCCGTATAAGTGTATTCAAACACGAACCGCTGTCACTAGGTGGGCACCATATAAACAAACCACGATTTGCTCAGAGACAGTTCCCTTAATTACAATGTTGGCTCGGCAGACCTACGGAAGCTACGTACAAGACAGCTCCCCTCTATGCTTATGATGTTACAATGATTCGATTTTATTTGCAACAGATTTTATTTGTTCGGCCAGAAGATTTAGGCGAGAGGCCAGAAAATCGTCGGTTTTGGCGATTTCTGATTTATCCACAGCGTCCGGATTGCTCACCACAAGCGGATTCCCTTTTTTTAGTTCCGTCAGTTCATCGGCAACCAGCAGCCCGACCATGGCCAAGAGCATATTCTCGTTAATCTGTCCGCTGGCTTGCGTTAAAAGTTTGGCTTTGTCATCCAAAACCTTGGCTAAATCCAAAATATGCATTTCCTGCCCGTCTTCGCAGGCGACGGCGTATTCGCGGGAATTAATCGTTATTGTTACCTGGCTCATCTTTCCTCAACACGTTATTGATTTTGCTGATAATTTCTTCCATTTTGCCTAAAGCCTTTGCGGAAGAAGACTTGAGAAGCTCCAGCTCCTTTTGTTTTTGAGCCAGAGAACTGTCTTTGGCCGCCAGCTGTTTTTCAAAGTTTTTGCTTTGAACCTCAAACGCCGATTCTAATCCGGCAAGCGCATTGTTTATTGCCGTAATCGCGTCATAAGTCTTTGGTAAATATATTTTTTTATCTTCCATACGGATTTTGCTTCCTTTTAGAGGATTAATGACATATATTAATGCATAATACGACATTAACTTTAATTTTCAAGTTGCAAACCCTGATTATGCCAAAATTTATTTTATATATAAACGCCGTATCGCCTTTGTCCCTTGCCGACAGTGATGTCGAGTGCTTTTTGCTGGAAACTTCCCTGCCGGAAGAATTCATAACACAATTTGCCGCCCGTGCCGCCGGACAGAATAAAATCGTCTTGCTCAACGGCGAAAAGTCAGCGGCGTTGTCAGCCAGGCTAAAACTTGACGGTGCTGTTATAGACGTCAGCAGTTCGGAAAATCCAGTCAGGGATTTTGAACATCAGAGAAAATTATGCGCTAAAGGCGCAGTTGTCGGAGCCATAAGCCGCAACCGCCGTCATGAAGCCATGCTCCTGAGCGAATGTGAGCCGGATTTTGTTATTTTCAAAATCTGGTCGGCGGGAGAAGAGGGAACACGCCGGCTTGTCAAATGGTATAATGACCTTTTTCTTATCCAGTCGGCGGTGTTTTGTCAGGAAGATTCGGTGAATGTCGAGGGATATGAAACGGATATTGTAATATTAAATGAAAATTTATATAAAATTTTTGTTGCCAAAAAAGCAAGATTAGATTAATTTGTCAAAAAAATCACAATTAACATCGTAAATATGGAGATTTAATATGAAACAGTTAGCAGGATCAATCAGAATTGGCTGGGTAATTGAATATAAGGGAAAACCCTGGACCATTGTTAAAGCTCAGCATATCAAACCGGGTAAAGGCGGCGCTTTTATGCAGGTTGAAATGAAAGCCGTTGAAGAAGGGACAAAAACCAACGAACGTTTCAGAACGGAAGATACTGTTGAAAAATTAATGGTTGAGGAAAGAGATTGCCAGTTCCTGTTTGAAGATGGTACCGGCCTGACTTTCATGGACAGCGAAACTTTTGACCAGTTTACACTCCCTGCTGACGTTTTGGGTGATTCCCGTCCGTTTATGACTGACGGCATGGCTGTTTTGATCAGCTTTATTGATGGTAAGCCGATTTCTGTTGAATTGCCGCTGCAGGTAACCTGCACCGTTTCCGAAACGGAACCTGTCGTTAAAGGGCAGACGGCTGCATCTTCCTATAAACCGGCGATTTTGGACAATGGCGTCCGCGTTATGGTTCCGCCGTTTATTGGTGTCGGCGATAAAATTGTTGTCGGTACGGCAGAAGCCAATTATGTCGAAAGAGCAAAATAATGTCATATCTTTCCCCAAATTTAACTAATCTGATTGCTGCCGTTAAAAAGGCTGCAGCTTCGCTTGACCGCGATTTTGGCGAGATTGAAAAGCTGCAGTCTTCGGTCAGGGATTATAAAAACTTTGTCATGAACGGGTATAACAAGGCCGAACGGACATTGAAAACGGAGCTTTCCAAAATCCGTCCGACTTACGTTTTTGCCGAAGATGGCAAACCGCGCCCGCAGGGGGGGTATTTTGTAATTTCTCCGGTCAGCGGCATGACCAATTTCATTCACGGCATTCCGTATTTTTCAATGACTGTCGCCATGTGCGAAAATGACGCGGTATTGGCCGCCGTCGTTTACAATCCGGCGCGTGACGAAATGTTTTTTGCCGAAAAAGGGATGGGAGCCTATAAAGAAGGATATCGCAGCCATGAGCGTTTGCGCGTTTCTGCCCGTAAGGAGCTGAGCGAAGCGGTAATTGCGTCTGAAGTGTCTTATCATGGCGAAAATTTTGCTGAATATTCCGTCATGCACAATAAGCTTGCCGCAGTAACAAACGGTTTCCGTTCTTTAGGTGATCCTGCTTTGGAATTAGCCTGGGTGGCAGCCGGAAAATTAGATGCGTTTGTGTCTTATGCCGGGCAGCCGTCGGATATTACCGCCGGAATGCTGCTGGTTAAAGAAGCCGGCGGATATATCTTTGATATTAACCAGAAAGATATCCGTACGGAAGATTTGCCCGCTGTAATTTCTTCCGGAGATATCATGGCTGTTAATGCAAATTTAAGCAACAGGCTGTATGATTTGTTAAATAAGTAATCATTTAACATATTGAGGAAAAAGAGATGAAGTTCAGATTGTTGTTGTCTTTGTCAGTATTGGGGATGGTCGGAGCCGGTATGGTCGGTTCAGCCTGTGCCGAAGATGATGTGTATGTTGACCTCTCTGTTTTAAACAGCCTGCAGGCCGCAGCACCGGCAGCTGTTGTTCAGCCTCTTTTTCCCGATGTTAAAAATGCGCCTGCACCAAAGAAGCCCCGGGCGGTAAAACGCAAAAAAGCAGAAAAGCGGCAAGAGGTAAAGCTCCAGAAAGTTAAGGCAGAAGCAAAGAAGGCTGAAGACAAAGTTGAGGTGAAAGCCGAAGCTGCGCCGCAGCCGGATAAAACGGAAACGCCTGTAACAGAAACAGTGCCTGCCGCTGATGGTGCCAAAAATAATCTGGATACCCTGCGTCAGGCAATTGCCGAAAATTCCATTCGCAAAGAACCTGGTGCTACGGAAACATCTGCAGTTAAAACGGCTGTTTCGGCAGAAATGCCGGCTGACGCATCTCTTCCGGTCGGAACAGCGGTTGTTCCGGTGGAAAATACGGCTGTTGTCGTCGATGATAAAAGCGGGGAAAGCTTGTCCGAGGTTTTGAATAATAATGTGCCGGAAGAAACGCCGCCGGAACCTGAAAAAGTAAGTAATGCCATTAAGTTTGACGCGGAATCCGCAGAACTGACCGAGGCGGACAAGCAGCAGATTGATGCCATTATGGCCGGTTTTGAAGATGCCGTAAATCACAAGGTTGCCATTACCGCTTATAACCTGGATGACGGCAAGGAAGTTTTTTACCGCAAAAAACAGAGTTTGGATCGGGCAATTGCCATACGTTCATATCTTTTGAGTAAAGGGTATAAAAATTACAGCATTAAAGTGATTAACATTCCGGCCGGCGATGAACGGGTCAATACGGTTGATGTTGTCGAATTGCGTTGATTTTTGTAAAAAAAATTAAAAAAATGTAAATTAATGCTTGCGTTATTCAAATGTCTAATGTATAAAAGCACTAAATTTGTATGTAAGTTTGTAAAAGTTTTGGAGAAATAAAAGATGAAAAACGGTATTCATCCTGATTATCATGAAATTACTTATGTAATGACAGATGGTACAGAAGTTAAAACAAAGTCTACCTGGGGCAAAGCCGGAGACAGAATGAACCTTGAAATTGATCCGAAGTCTCATCCGGCTTGGACAGGTGTTCATCGTATGGTTGATACGGGCGGACAGGTTTCCAAATTTAACAATAAATTTGGTGCATTTGTTAAAAAGTCTGGTGCCAACTAGTTTTGCATTAATAATTTATGCTTTTTTAACCCGGGTTTGTTATTATGAACCCGGGTTTATTTTATTCTGACGAGATGAAAATGGTAGATATTACGCACTATGAAGTTTATACGGATCGGGGGGATGGCTGGAAACTGGAAGAACGTTTTCCGGTAGAACAGCGTATGAATGCAATTAAATATGCCCGTGAGAAAGAGAGCGAAAATATCTCGGTTAAACTGATTTGTGAAAAGTTTGACGTGCTGGATAACAGCTATCAGGAAAGTACGGAATTTGTCAGTCTGGCACAAAAGAAGAAAAGCGGTAATGTAAACCGGGGAAAAGGAGATTTTTTTGCAGCGGAAGAAGCTGCTTCCGGTGGAAAAAATACGGTTTATGATGCTGTCAGCGAAGCGGATAATTCTATCGGCGCTGTTGTCAAAGCCTTATTGAAATTATGTCTGATTGTCGTGTTCAGCTTGCTGTTTGCGCATTTTGTCGTTAATTTGAGTATTCCGCTTCTGGAGGAATATCTGCCGGAAGAGTCTTCCAAAACATTATTGTTTCTGTTCTTTTTCAGTCTTTTCTTATTGACGGCCACGCCGTTGATTTTGAAAAAAATTCCGTTGGATGTCTTTGGTTTTCGCCGTAGCCGCAAAATCAAGCCTATACCGGAACGAAAGTTTATCCGTAAGGCGCAGAATATCTTCCGCCTCTACAATATTAATGAAAACCTTGATCCCGGCGTCATCCCGACTTATCCCGAGGCCGACTTGGAGGATAAGCATTATATTGTTGATTTTTTGAGCAACGTCATTGCCAATTTAGACAGCAATACATCTTTGAACGATGATTTTAACCGCTTTGGCGTAAAGTTGGTAATATTCGGCGGTTGTATGGAACTGGCCCGTTTTCGGCGGTTGAATATTGCGCAAGCCAACTCACTGTTGAATGAGGCATTTAGCATTCTTGATGGCAAAAATTATGAAGTTGCCGAATTTTATGAGGCAAAACGCAGCTATCAGGATAACCGTGTCGCTGTTTTTCTGACCGGGGTCGGCGCCTATCTGATGTATCAGCTGATTCGCGGTGAGAATTTAGATAAAAATATTTTGCGCCTGACTTTTTATAAATGGCGTCAGCAAAATATTCTACAGCGTCCGGATCCTGTTGCCGTTATTGAAAAAACAACGCCGGAAGCAGATAAAACGGACAAAGCGGCCGTTAAAGAGCGCCCGGTTTATAAAGGCTGCCTTGTCAATATATATACCAGAATATTGTTTAACGATTCTGCGCCGGGAGATTTTCGGCAAAAGGAAGACGAAGTCAGAAATTCTGTTCGTAATATTATTTTTAATCTTCTGGGTAAATTTAATGGTTCCGAGCCGTCAGATAACGGAAGTTTTGAAAGTATTCAGTTTTCCAACATCAAACAGGCTCTGCGCTTTGCCGTTGAATTTTTGAACGATTCGGAAACTTATGTTGACGAATTGAATGATGAGAATCTGATTGTTGCCCATAAACTTAATATAATCACCGGGCATATGGATGACGTTGAAGAAAAATCGGATTATATTCTTGATTTGTTCGACAATACCTATGACGGTGAAATCTTGGTCGACGATGAATTTTACCGTGCGGTGGGTGAAAGTCATTACAAATTTGATTTCTTGGGGGATAAAACGATGCAGAGAAGCGGAAAGTCCATGCCTATTTACAAACTTATGAGCAATTAAACAAGTTTTCTTGCACATTTCTGCAAATTATGATAAACTAAAAAAGTACTTAAAGTTTAATGAGGGCACAAATATGGTAAGCAGTATTTCAGGGTCGACCAACGTTGACGACAAGGGAATTAATCACTGGGAAAAGACTGTCACCGATGTTAATGATGTCGATGAAAAATTTTCCAACGCCCGCGATTTGGGATATATGCGCTTAAACTATGCCCGTGTCAGCGCTATCGGCAATTTGGCAAAATATGATACGCAGGATATTTATAAAATTCAGGTGCAATCTAATGGAAAACTGACAATCGGGCTGCGCAGCGGTTCAGAAAGTGATGACGAGTCCGTACTTGATTTGTCCGAATATCAGCAGAAACTGGATGAACTGAAAAAACAGACGGATCCGGAAGGGTACGCCAAGGAACAGGCCGAGAAAAAGAAGAAAGAAGAAGCTTACGGCTTGTTGGGAGCCAATGGCGAAGGGCTGCAGATGCAGGTCTATATGAAGAAAAACGGCAGAGAAGTCCTTATCGGTGATACCACTGCAGACAAGGACAGCAAAGAATATGCCAATATGGAAAAAATCCTCAACGGCGAATACCGTGCCAAACAGGGGGATTATTACATCAAAATCAGCCGTTCGGATGAAGTTGATTCTCGTGAGGAAGTTCCTTATCTGTTGCAGGTTAAACAAGGCGACAGCTACAAGCATGACTATATGACGACGGAGCAGGTTTCCGAAGATACCAAGAACAAAAAGAAATCAACCGTTCCGATGACTAACGTCGGCGGAACCTTGTCCGCGGTTAATGCCTTGCAGATTCAGGCACAACGCTATCAGACTGCGGCGCAGATGTTGCAGGTCGGATATATGAATATGGCTGATATTTACAATAATAACAGTAAATTTTAACGAAAAATATAAAAAAACTACTTGTATAATAATCAAACATTCTCTATTCTTAGCCCAAGAAGAGAATGTTTTTTTTTGAAAGAATGTAAAAGAAAGGATAATAAAAATGACAGCTCCTTTAATGCCGAAAGCTACGGCTGTATGGCTGGTCGAAAATACGACTTTGACTTTTAAGCAAATTGCTGATTTTTGCGAATTGCACGAATTGGAAATTCAGGCGATTGCCGATGGCGATGTGGCTTTTAATATCATGGGCATCAGTCCGATTGATACCAATCAGCTGACATGGGATGAAATTCGCCGCTGTGAAGCCAGTGAAAGCGCAGTTTTAAAAGCAAATGAAATGGAGCTGAATGTTCGCGAGAGAAATGCCAAAGCCAAAAAAGTGTTGTCTCCGTCTCAGCGCAGTGATAAACCCAATGCCGTTGCTTGGATTTTGAAGAATTGTCCTGAAATTACGGATGCGCAGATTTGTAAGCTGGTCGGAACAACCAAGCCGACCATCCAGTCTATTCGCGATGGCAGCCACCGTGATATGATGAATATTCGTCCTAAAAATCCGGTTGCTATCGGCTTATGTACGGAAAAAGATTTGGAAAAAGCTATTGCCGTTTCCAAAGCGCCGACAAAACGTCGTGTTAAAATTGCATAAATTTCAAAGCCGCAGATTTAATTTTCTGCGGCTTTTTTATTGAATGCCAATCGGCTGATTGGAGTTCATTTTTGATAAGTCATTTTCCAAATCAGAGTCCTGATATGCTTGTCCGGTTTTAGCGATGTCTTTTATGCTGTTAAGATAGGCGTTGTATTTTTCTTTATATGCCGGCGTATTGGATAATCCTTTAAATTCGATTTTTGTTGTTTCCTGCCGGGAAATTGACTTTTGTTCGACAGCATTCTGCGGTTCGGAAGAATGAATCGGAGGAAGCTTTTCCTGTCGCTGCAGCGTGCCTTGAGGTATAAAAAAGTCAGGATTCTGTGTTTTGCGTTGATATGTCAGGGACGATTGAGCCGCGGCCTGAGCGGAATTTAATAAAAAGGAAAATATAAAAAGGAGAGCCTGTCTTTTCATTGCCGTAACCCAAAATTAACAAATCTGTTTTACATTAAAATACATGAAAAAACTTTTTTTTGTATTAACGGTTTGCATTTGGAACATTGCGGCTTCTTTACCGGCAAGAGGGGCAGATTGCCGCCAATACAAAGTTATGCCTGAAATAAAATTTTCCACCTCTTACGGCAAGCTGGTCTATGATGTGACAAATGACCGCCAGCGATTGACCGCCTTGGGCGAAAAGCTTGGAATTGTGGAGCATGGTTTGTTTGCCTCAGGCCTGGCGACAATCAGTGTCAATTATCAGGTATCGGTTAATGCGGCCAGCCGCCGGGAGCCGGATGGCACAATATGTGTCATTCCGACGGAAGTGGAAGTGTTTATCGGCTATCAAAATCCGATAATCTACATCTCCAATGATTTGCAGCCGGGATCTTGTGAATATAACCTGGTGCTCCGTCACGAACAGACACACCAGCAGATTAACGTAACAGCGCTTGAATATTTTATTCCCAAACTGCAGCAGGCTTCAAAAGTAATAATCAACAATGTCAACCCGTTGGCCGTAGCTGAACAAGAGCAGGTTGAGCCGGCTATCCAGGAATTAATAGAAACCTATGCCAAAAAATTAGAGCCCTTGATTGACTTTTTCAAAAAAGAACTGCTTCGGGAACAAAGCAAATTGGATAACCCGGGAAATTATCAAATGGAAGGAAATTTATGCCGTTACTATAATGCGCATCATTAAAAATCGCATTGTTTGAGCTGATTGGGAAAATCATCCAAAAAGCTCTGTATCCCTTTATAGGCGGCATCAATATAATCTTTGTCCTTCGCCGAGTTCTGATTATAATAAATTCTGACCGTTGTCATGCCGATTTCTTTGGCAAATTCCAAATTTGAATAGCTGTCGTCTACAAAAATGCAGTCATGGGGAGAAACCTTAATTCTCTCGCAAAGCTTAAGATAAACATCAGCATTTTCATTCTTTTTGTAAGTATCAAAATCCTCAACGGAATAAAACCGACCTTTGAAAAAGTCATATAACCCGATATGTTTTAGAATTTTTTCACAAACGTCTCTTGTACTTGTCGAAAAAATAAACTGCTCGCACGGAAGTTTCTCTAACTGCTCAAGCATATTGTCGTAAGGAACAATCGGTTCAATGGGTTTGCGTTTGTGGTAGGCAAAAAACATATCTTTGGGCGAAACGCCATACTCTCTGACGAAAATTTCTCCGCCGTCACGAAATGTCATGTAAGATTCCTTAACTTTGGCCTTTGCTTCTTCAAAACTGAGGTTAACGCCCAAATCCTCAATTGCGGCAACGGCAGTCGCTTCATCCAGCATATCTGCAAACTCGGGAGTAATACGATATAACGTGTTATCCAAATCCCAAATAATATTTTTTTTGCAAAAATCAGCCAAAGTTCATCTCCATATTAAAATCTTATATAATTTTTACCCAAATAGTGTAATCGATATAACGGCTTTGTCAATAATTTTCATAACAAGGCTCCCCTGTACAAAACAAAGGAGCCTGTGGCAAAATTTAGTTGCTTTCAAGCGCGTAAATGTCCGTGACCTGCCAGGCGTTGTCGCGCTGCGCCATAACGTAAATGATATTGCCCTGACACAGGCCGAACCATTTTCCGTTGCATGTCCCTTTTGTGTAAACCTCAACCTGTCCGTTGGCAAGGGGCTTTATCTTTGTAATTTGATAACTCTGTTCGGTCGGGCGTCCCAGACTCTCGTCCTCCATAAAAATGAACCCCGGCATATTGCCTTTGTTTTGCAGGCATTCGCTGGTCTTAGGATTAATCGTGCAGCGGATAACCTGATTAATGGCGCAAGCCATTTGACTATTCTCTGTACAAGAAGTTTCCGTGTCCGCGGCGGAAAAGCTGAAAACTTTTTTTTCAAAATCGGCAGAAACGCCGGCAGAACCGTTTTCAGAAGCCTTTTCCTCAGTAGTGCTGTTTTCGGCCGGGTCGGAACAGGCGCCGAGCAACAGCAATATTCCTGACAGTAAGGTAAGTGCTTTCATGCTGTTTCTCCGTTTAGAAATTATATCTGATACCGGCGGAATATTCCATCATGTGGTCATAATCTTCAATCTGATCCAGACCGACATATCTGGCAACGGCCCTGACTGACCAGTGGTCGTCAACGGTATACAAAATACCGGCGCCGGCGCGATAGCCGTAACCATGGTCGTGCCCGCCTTTAAGCGCCGGATTGCCAAGCGAGGTTTTGAAATCATACATACCGATACCGGCAGTACCGATTAAAGCCAAATCACGGTAGCAGGTCAGCGGCAGATAGCCGTACAAATCAAGGCCGGCAGCCTGGAAGGAAGTTTTGACGCGGTCAGAATTGTGCCCTTTTGATGATTTGTCTGAATACTGATAAAATACTTCCGTGCTGAAAAAACGGTTATAATCCGTACCGACATTGACAGAGCCTGAATTATAATTGGGACGCATATGCTTGGCAACGCCGTTGGTATAGGCATAATCAAAGCCGATATAAGGTTTGTAGTCATAAGCCTCTTCGGCCTGTACGACGGGAACCGCGGCAACAACGGCGGCAGCAGTTAAAATAAGCAAAGTCTTGTTCATAATTTTTCCTCATATAATCAGGTTAAAAACTTACCTTACATAATATATACGATATTAATTAAAATTAAAGCAAATTTTATTATATTTGTCATTGAGTAAAACGGTAAAAAATGCTATAACTAAAAGATATAAATAAATTCGAAGGTGTTTGGGGATGATAAAACGGGATGAACGCGGTTATACAATGATTGAGGTTATCAGCGTGCTGGCCATTATCGGCGTACTTGCTGCCAGCGCAGCTCGTCTGGTTGCCAATATGTTTGACCGTTATAAGTCAAGCCGGGTGGCAGACCAGATTGTTGATATGCAGAAAATTATTAACCGCCGTTATGTTGCTGACGGAAACTACAGTAACCTGTCGGCGGAAACCCTGATTAATGAAAAGCTTGTCGGCGGAGATATGCGCTCGGGCGATAATCTGGTTCACGCTTTCGGGGATGTCAGCGTCAGCGGTAAGGCAAATACTTTTGACGTAACGTTCTCGGATTTGCCGTATAACGTCTGTGTTACGTTGGCTAATCTGAATTGGATTATTCAGGATAGTTCGGATTTGGTTTCCCTTGATATTAACGGCACAAAATATAATTGGCCGGAGGCGGCTAAAGATGCAGCGCACCAGCTTCCGATGGATATTAACCGTGCCATGACATCCTGTACCCGCGATAAGGAAAGCGCCATAACCTGGGAATTTCAATAAGCAAGGAGTGAGCTTTGATTAATGTCGGAAATGTAAATAAAAGCAGTAATGACGTCACGGCCTCAAAAACCAAAAAAACAACCGGCGGTGCCAGTTTTTCTTCTTATCTTCAGGAAACCATGTCCAAAGAAGACAAGGCATCTTTGACGGCGGCATCTGGCGTATCTTCGTCTGACGCGCTGCTGGCAATCCAGATGGCCGGTGATGACGAAGAGCAGGAAATAAGAAAAAAATTGCTGAAACGTGGCAAGAACCTGATTGAAAAACTTGAAGAAATCAGGGACGGATTGCTGTTGGGAAGCATTTCCCGCGAAAGCCTGATTAACATTTCCCGTATGGTCAAAGAACGCCGGTATGAAAGCGCAGATCCCCGCTTGAAGGAGATAATGGATGAAATTGAGCTCAGGGTTGAAGTCGAACTGGCTAAATTGATGAAATAAGGGTGATAATTAAGCTTTTTTTATTGATAAAGGCGAATGAAACTATATTATTATACAAAATAAAATTTAATCAATTCTGTTTTAAGGAGTAAATAAAATGGAACCAGCTGTAATCCTTCCGCCTGATTATAAGCCGTCGGAAAATGAAGAGTACATGAATGAAAATCAGGTGGAATATTTCCGCCAGAAATTGGAAAACTGGAAGAAAGAGCTTATCGGTCAGTCCAAAGACACTTTGGATGATTTGCGCCAGGGTGGTCTGAACCAGCCTGATGATATTGACCGCGCTTCCATGGAAACGGACAAAGCGATTGATCTGCGTACCAAAGACCGTATCCGCAAGCTTATCGGTAAGATTAACGAGGCTCTGCAAAGGATTGAGGACGGTGTCTACGGATATTGTGAAGAAACCGGCGAACCTATCGGTATAGGCCGTCTGGAAGCCCGTCCGATTGCGACATTGTCGGTAGAGGCTCAGGAACGCCATGAGCGCATGGAAAAAACTTATGACGACGATGCTGTCTAAACTGTAAAAAATATGTCTGTAAAAAATTTCATACTGGCTTCTTCTTCTCCTCAGCGCCGGAAGCTGCTGGCGCAAATCGGCTTTGAACCAAAGGAAATCGTTTCGGCGGATATTGACGAGAGCGAGCGCAAATATGAACGTCCGGCAGCTTATGTCAAACGTATGGCCAAAGAAAAAGCGCTGAAGGTCGCGGCGGAGCGTCCCGGCGAAATCGTCTTGGGAGCAGATACGATTGTCGCAGTCGGCACGCGCCTGATGCATAAAGCAACGAATGATGAAGAACAGCTTAAGGTTATGAAATTGTTGTCGGGAAGGGCACATCACGTTTTAAGTGCGGTTTGCGTTGTTGATAAAACCGGAAAAGCTGTGGTGAGGCTGGTCTCAACACGGATTATCATGAAAAAAATGTCTGATGAGGAAATTGTTGCTTATGTTACCGGACATGAATGGACAGGCTGCTCCGGCTATAAGATAGAAGGCAGTATGGAAGCTTATGTTTCCCGGATTATCGGCTCTTACAGCGGCATTGTCGGACTTCCGTTGTGTGAAACAAAAAATTTGTTAAATGGTGTAGGAATAAAATGACAGTTGATACAATCATATATGAAAAAAACGGTTCGTTAACCAGTATTGCGCTGATGAATAAAGGCGATTTGCTGGAAGTTGACATCTTTGACGGCAGCAAAGCAGCGGAGGGAAATGTATATCTTGGAAAAATCACTCACAAAATAGATATTGCCAACGGCCGTGTCGGATATATGATTGACATAAATGATGGTCGCGATGCGTTTTTAAATGCTGATGAAATCGGTCTGAAAGATGCGGAATATACCAACGGGCAGAGTATTATCGTTCAGGTATCTCAGGAACAGCGGGCGGAAAAAGGTGCGAAGGTCATGCGTGGCTTGCAGTTTGTCGGCACTTATCTGGTTTATTGTCCGTATCGTATGAATGTTGAAGCATCCGCGCGTATTGCCCAGCCGGAAAGGTTGCGGGAATTGCGTCACTTGGTTATTGAAAATACGGTGGGGCAGGAAGGGTGGATTATCCGTACTGCGGCGGCTGACGCCGAGCCTGATGAAATTACGGATGAAATGCTTGAACTGCGCAAAATGTATGACGCCGTCCGGGCCAAGGCGCGAATTGAGGCAGCGCCGTGCCTGTTGTATGCCAAAGCCAATCCTCTTTTTGAATATATGGCGGCAAATTCAATGACGCTGGATAAAATCATCGTCAATACCCGCAATGTCGAAGCAGAGATAAAAGAGGAGTTTGACGGTGATTTTGAAGTCGAAGTCATGAATGAACCGTTTAAACATTTTGGCGTTGACGAAGCAATTTTTGCCGCGCTTGAAAAAGAAGTCCGTTTAAAAGGCGGCGGCCGAATTTTCATAGAAGAAACCAAGGCTTTTGTCGCTGTTGATGTCGACACGGGCGATGACCGCGGCAACGGTTCCATTTCCCGGCTGAATGAAGAAGCCGCCATTGAGATTGCCAGACAGATTCGTTTGCGGAACTTGTCAGGTAAAATTATTATTGATTTCGCCGGTTCATCCGAATACCGTTATATGAAACCGGTATTGGAAGTTCTGGAGCGTGAAGTGGCTAAAGACCCGATTCGCACTCATGTCGTCGGTTTAAGCCGGGCGGGAAATGTTGAAATCATTCGCATCCGCCGCCGTCCGTCCTTGAGTGATGTTATGAGTGTTGAATGCCCGACCTGCAAAGGCACCGGCAGAGTTGAGAAATAGCATGACAGATGTAATAAAAACCTATCGTTGCCCGATTTGCAAGAAGCTGGTTACGGCAGATAACAAATATCGCCCGTTTTGTTCTAAACATTGCGCCGATGTTGATTTGGGAAACTGGTTTAATGAAGCTTATACGGTCCCTGTCGTTGAATTAGATGAGCAGGAACTGGAAGAACTCGAAAAAACACTGGATGAGCAATTGGATAAGTAGAAAAAAGTCCCCCGAAAGATATTCTTTCGGGGGATTAATTTTACCATAAAAATTTTTTTCCAAAATAAACCAATGCCGCAATCACTAAAATAGCTGCGGAAAATTTCAATAATGAAAGACAGTGTTGGAGAAAATTTTTCCATTGCTGCAATCTGTCTTTTGGGTTTTTGCGGAAGAATTTTATCAAAGGACGAACAACAGCGGCATAACATAACGCCAAGAATAAAGTTTCAGCAACGCCGACAAACAACATGGCTATATAATCATGCTTAATGCCGATATCAAAGATAAAACAGGTTGCAATACCAAATCCCCACATAATTGCCGTTGTTCTTAAAAGAATAGAAAGGATTGAAGAATCATCAAACGTCATGGATTCCATTGAGAATATACTAATAGCTATTAAGCCGACAAGAGCATAAAAAGGAGCCCAAATCTCTCCTGCATCAGCTTTTTCCCAAAGCCAGACGGTAACAAGACCGTGTAAGGCAAAAGCGACAATGATTTGTAAAATTTTACCAAACTTTCTTAACTTCTGCATCTGGGAAAAATTTACGCCAAGGATGATAAAGTCTAAAACTTTTTCATACATTCTGGAAAGTCCAGAAACAACAAAATTCTTTTCCATAATTATATCTGTTTAATATTTATACTGGCTTCAAAATATCATACCGGGCATTTTTGTCAATAATTAAAAAAATAAACGTGTTGGCAAGGCTTTGTGATAAAAACCCCTTGCCAACAACCTCCCCTTATGCTACCCTTAACCTTAAGCGGCAGAGTTTGCCGCTGAGGGCGTAGCAACCCTTTGTAAAGATAGTCGTTAAGCATATTTACGACTTTAAATAAGGTTATGCTGATATCTGTCTGCAACAGTGCTAGGGACGGATGTCAGCGTTATAAGGCTTTGCTCGAAAGCGCTGAGCCGTTTATCTTTACACGGTTGCTAACATCCGCCCGCCTTTATAGAGCGGGTTTTGTTTTAACTTACAAAACAAAGGATGTTTCAACATGAATATTAACTTTAATTTTTTATTGATAGGGACAAGCCTGTCCTTAATTCCAAACTTAACCCGAGCTCAATGCGCGGTTACCGATTGTCAGCAACTGGGTTACACTTCTCTTCAAAAATGCGACAATGGCTTAAAATGCCCGTTCGGCGAATATTGGGCTTGTCCAAAAGTTGAAGAAAAAGCTGTTTTAGGTGAATGTACCGGCTATGCCAAAAACTGTAAAATCGGTGATATCCTTAACAGCGATGGTACTTGTTCCTCAGATAAAATCAGTGGTAAGACACCGATAGGTGTTGTGGTTTATATTGGCGGAGATAACTGCGGTCAGGCTTTATCGTTGAAAGATTTGGGGGGTATGTATTGGTCAACAGAATATATTGATATTTCGGGGCTACCAAATTATACAAGTGTTTCAGCATTAGAGCAAGATTTTAACAGTTGCGACAATACACAGAAGATTATTAAACAGGGAACTTCTGGTATTTATCAAGCTGCTTGGGCCACAGTCAATTATGTGCCGAATTCGGCACCCGTAACAAAGAGTAAATGGTGCCTTCCAGCAGTGGGTGTTGCTCGGTCAATGATGAATAATTATGATAAAATTAATTCCGGATTGTCAAAAGCCGGAGGCGAATTATTGCCGGAACCGATTGTTCATAACTATTGGTATTGGTCGTCGTCCGAGTATAGTAACAACTACGCGTGGGTCTTCTGTACGAATAATGGCGCTGATTGGGGCGGCGTGAACGACTACAGTAAGGACTACAACAGTACCAGCAACGTCGTTCGCCCGGTGCTGGCTTTTTAGTTTTTACCCCAACGGCGTACAAGGTGCACGCTGTGCTTTTCCTTACACATGGAACGCTCTACGACGAAGTTTCCACAACACCCCATGAGGCAGTACTAGCTTTTAATATTATCCCCTATACCCAAAGAGAGCTTTTCAGCTCTCTTTTTTTACTATCTTTCGTAACAGGCCTCAATAATGCGGTTGCGGCGCATTTCGTCAAGGTCGTAATTAGCCTTGATATTAAGCTGCGGCGCAATGGTTGCGATAATTTTTCCCGCGGTGGGCACTGTATTCCAGCCGGAAGTAACAAAACCCCATGTTTCTTTCAAGGCTTTAGGCTCATCCATCATCAGCATTAATGTATATTGCGGGTTTGAGGCCGGAAAAGTGCCGATAAACGTTGTCATGACTTTTTTATCAATATAACGGCCGTTAACCAGCTTATTGGCGGTTCCTGTCTTTCCGGCGACTTCATAGCCGAGAACATTAGCCCTTTTGCCGGAACCTTCAACAACCACGCCGCGCAGCAACTGGCGCATTTCCTTTGAGGTTTTTAGGGACATGACCCTGCGCCCCTCAACCGGTGAGTCATGCAACAGAACGCTGGGTGTATGATAAACGCCGCCGTTAACAACCGCGGAAAAGGCTGTTGCCAGATGCAGGGGCGTAACGGAAATGCCGTAACCATAGGCTACGGTTGCCGTCGTTTCTTCTCCCCAGCGGCGCGGCAACATGGGAGCGGCTTTTTCGGCGACTTCAAAATCGTCAATCGGAGAAAGCAACCCTAATCCCTTCAGAAAATTCTGCTGCTTTTCTTTGCCGACTTTCAGGGCAATCTGTGCAGAACCGATATTAGAAGAATAAATCAGAATTTCCTGCAAATCCAGCCAACGGTTTTCTCCGCGATAATCCTTAATGACGTTATAACGCAGTTTAAGCGGTTTGGTTGCGTCAAAACGGTCGCTAAGTTTAATATGCCCCTTTTCCAACCCCAATGCGGCATTGAAAACTTTAAGAACGGATCCTGGTTCATACAAGCCTTTGGTTGCAAAATTAAATGTAGCCCGGTCAGAAACTTTGATTTTCCGGTTGGGGTCAAAATCCGGCAGCGAAACCATGGCAATAACTTCTGATGTTTTGGCGTCCATCAAAATAGCGGTGCCGCCGAGCGCATTAAACTTATCAATACCGGCTTGAAGCTCTTGGCGTATGGAATCCTGAATTCCGACATCAATAGACAGTCTAACCGGAATGTCCGATTCTCTTAACCGTTCATCTAACTGTTTTTCAATACCTGAAATACCGACGTTATCAATATTTGTAGAACCGATAAGATGGGCAAAAAGATTTTTATGCGGATAGATTCTTTTTTCACTGTCTTCAAATTCCAGCCCCGGAATGCCAAGCGCATTAATTTGATACTGCTGTGACGGCGAGAGATTACGTTTAATATATACAAAAGAACCGCGTTTATTGAGTTTTGTCAGAATATCTTCATATCGGATGTCAGGTAAAATTCTGGCGAGTTGAACGGCTGCTTTTTGCGGGTTCAGGATTTTTTTCGGGTTGGCAAACAAATGAACCGTCGGCAGGGAAGTTGCGATAATCGTGCCGTTTCGGTCGATAATGTCGGCTCTTTTAATCGGGCTGGCAGGGAGGGCATAAAAACTGTCGGCATCGGCGACGGTAACTGCCGGACGGTCAAAACTGATACAAATGTTAAACAGGCGGACGGCTAAAACGCCAAAAACAAGCATAAACATGAGAATGGCAAATGTTACTCTGTTTTTGCATGTGGAAAGGGGATCTTTCTCACATGTATAATTCATAAAAGAGAAACTTTTGCCGATTTTTATTTCTTCACCCGGAAGATAAAAACTTTCTTCTTTTCTGGAAAAATATTTCCCCAACATATTCCGCTTCTGCCCTGCATATTAATGCTGAGCGCGGACCATCTTCTTTAGTCTGTTCTGCTCAGCCTGAGTGTTGATATTCTTCTGGGCGATTAATCTTCTGTTAGATTCGTCCGCCTCATAGTCAAATGGTAACGCAGAATAGTTAATAATTTGTTCAGCTTGAACCGGATTTAAAGAAATATGTTTTGAGGCCAGTTTTCTCAGGCGGGACGGGGAGTTGAGGTGGCTCCACTCTGCGTTGAGGACATGAATTGTCTTCACGTCATCCTGGATATTTCTGTTGATTTGCGCTAATTCTTTTTCCAGGGTTTGTACTTTGTTTTTCATAACAAACATACCGCACCCGACCAGGCAGGTTAAGGTAATCCATAAACTCAAAGTAGCTGTTTTCGTGCTGTTCATCGACTTTATCCTTTCTGGTTAACGCTTCACCGCCACACGGAGCTTTGCTGACCGTGAACGGGGATTGCGGATGATTTCTTCTTCTGTTGGTGCAATGGCTTTGGAACACTCCGCCAGCAGAGCGTCGCTGTTTTGGGGAAGTTCCGGCATATATCTGGAAACGGCACGCTTTTTTCCCGAATTTTCGTTGAAAAAGGTTTTGACAATCCGGTCTTCCAGAGAATGAAATGTAACAACAATCAGACGTCCGCCGCTTTTGAGTTTTTCCGCTGCGCCGGACAAACCGCTTTCCAGCTCGCCGAGCTCGTTGTTCACGGCAATGCGCAGTGCCTGAAATGTCCGTGTTGCCGGATCAATGCTGTTTGGCGTTTTGTGGATAACAGTATAAATAATTTCGGCCAGTTCCTTGGTCGTTTCAATCGGTTTACTTTTTCGGTATTCGGCAATTCTGGCGGCAATTTGCCGGGATTTTCTTTCTTCGCCGTATTTGTAAATCAGGTCGGCAAGTTCTCTTTCCGGTAGGGTGTTAACCAAATCGGCGGCAGTTTTTCCGGTACAGGACATCCGCATATCCAGCGGAGCGTCTTTGGAAAAAGAGAAGCCGCGTTCGCTTTGGTCAAGCTGCATGGAAGAAACGCCGATATCAAAAACGGCACCGTCGACGACTTCCGGAATAAGGTCGGCAAAATCGCCGAACTGTCCGGCTCTGAATTCAAACCTGTTGCCGTAAAGCGCTTGCAGTTCTTCCGCTCTGGCTTTGACGTTAGGATCTCTGTCGATGGCAATCACACGGCAGCTGGCGGCTTTCAAAATAGCTTCGCTGTATCCGCCGTTGCCGAAAGTGGCGTCTACATATAAACCACCGTCCCGGGGAGCCAGATTCTCCAGTACTTCTTTTAACATGACTGGAATATGTTTTTGCTTAACATCAGTCATTGTCCGGCCTCCGCAGTCTTATTCAATGTCGGCCGCTTTTTCATAACTTCCGCACGAATGCGGGCTTCTTCTTTTTCCCAGTTCTCGGGATTCCAAATTTGAAATTTACGGCCTTTGCCGACAAAAACGGCAGTATCGGTAATGCCGGCGTGCTTCATCAGCTTTTCCGACAGATTGATTCTGCCTGTGGAATCAAAGGGAAAACGCTTGGCGTCGCCAAAGATAAGATTGGTCAAATCGTCTTGTTCCTGAGAGAAAAAATCCATGGAGTTTTCCATGTCGGCGGCCAGCTTGTCAAGCAGGTCTTCCGTGCAACCTTCAATGCAGGGAGCTGTCAAACTGCGGTAACAAACGATTTCGGTTGATAATTCTTTAAGAATTGCGCGGTAATCTGAAGGAAGGGAAACGCGTCCTTTAGCGTCTACCTTGTTGATGATGGTGTCGATAAAGAGAAAATTTTTTCTCAAATCCATACTTCCTTCATAAATCATTAACCTTATGTCTATGGTATAACATGGGATTTTATGGGAATCAATGGGAAATTTTAGGATTTTATTAACTGTTCAAGGTTTGTTCTGTGCTCGTGTTCGGCGATTCTCTCAAAGCCTGCGCTGACTCTTGCTTGGCGAAAAATAAAAAACTGAGGATAAAAATGTAGTTTTTTTAACAGCTTTTTAAAAACTTCATGATACCAGCCCCGCTCTGCCGCGACTCGGGAAAATATTCCCGTTTGCTTTGCGTTATAAATAATCCTCCGGGAAGATGAAACCTCTTGCAAAAATAAAGCGATGCGTATAAACTCATTCAACAGGTGGCCGGATAGCTGCGCCGCGGAAAGGAAAATCCGTTGGTGAGGAAAGTCCGGGCTTCAAGGGAACAAGACACCAGATAACGTCTGGCTGGAGAAATCCAAGGGAAAGTGCCGCAGAAAATTACCGCCGGAATGTTTTCCGGTAAGGTTGAAAAGGTGAGGTAAGAGCTTACCGCGCAGGCAGCAATGTCTGTGGTCAAGGTAAACCCTGTCTGAAGCAAGACCAAGTTAGGAGAGCTTCTTTTTTTAGAAGTTATAGGGAGAGTTCCTAATCCGCTCCAGAGGTAGGTCGCGTTGAGCTGCTTAGCGATAATCAGCCTAGATGAATAGCTATCGCTTCTGCTTTTGCTTTGGCAAAACTACTGAAGCACAGAACCCGGCTTATAGGCCGCCTGAAGTTTTTTTAGAGGATATGTACAATGCAGAAAACACTGAAAAATCCCGTTGAATTAAAAGGTATCGGCCTGCATTCCGGATGTGATGTCACGTTGACAATCCGGCCTGCGCCGGAAAACAGCGGTATTGTCTTCAAGCGTGTCGATTTGCCGGAAAAGCCGGAAGTCCGGGCGCTGTACACAAATGTTAAGGATACGCAGAACTGTACCTGCATTGCGGCGGAAAACGGCGCCGTCGTTTCGACCATTGAACATATCATGGCTGCTCTTTCTGCTTGCGGCATAACCAATGCGCTGATAGAGGTCAACAATCAGGAAACGCCGATTATGGACGGCAGCGGCAAAGTTTTCTACGATGCGCTGAAAAATGCTGAAATCGTGGAACAGCAAGCGCCGGAAAAAATCTTAAAGGTAATGAAGGAAGTTTCCTTTGTTGACGGCAAAGGCAATAAAGTGACATTGTCGCCGGCAGATGATTTCTATATTGATTTTGAAATTGATTTCCCTTCAAAAATCGTCGGACATCAGACATTCAGCAACAAAATAACGCCTGATATTTTTGAAAATGAAATTGCCCCCTGCCGCACTTTCTGCGAGAAGTACCAAGTGGACTATCTGCAGTCAATCGGGTTGATAAAAGGCGGCAGCCTTGACAATGCTGTTGTCCTTGACGGTGAAACGATTCTCAATCCCGGCGGTTTTCGCGTTGAAAATGAATGCGTCAATCACAAAGTTCTTGATGCCGTCGGTGATTTATATACTTCAGGATACCGTATGCAGGGGCACTTAAATGCCGTTAAAACCGGTCACTATCACAACAATGAACTGTTGAAAATTTTGTTCTCTGATAAATCTAATTATAAATTGATATAGGTTGAAAATAATGAAAAAAACATCACTTGTTTTAGGTATGTTTGTCGCGCTGGGATTATTGTCCGGCTGCTCGTCGACAAAAGAAACCATTGAAAATCCGACTGCCGAACAGGTTTATAATCAGGCTTATGAACTGCTGGAGCGCACCTCATATAAAAAAGCGGCCGAAACATTTGAAAAAGTCGAAATGGAGCACCCTTATTCCAAGTGGGCGACACAGGCAAAAATCATGAGTGCTTACGCTTATTACAAAGACAAGGATTATGACAGCGCCATTATCAATATTGACCGGTTCATTAAATTTCACCCCGGCAATAAAGATATCGCTTATGCCTACTATTTGAAAGCTCTGTGTTATTATGACCAAATTGCGCCGGTTGAAAAGGATCAAAGCAACAGCGAACGCGCGCTGGAAGCTTTCCGCCAGGTTGTCATCCGTTTCCCGAATACCGAATATGCCAAAGATGCCGAGTTCAAAATGGCGTTGGCCAGCGACCATCTGGCCGGGCATGAAATGGAAATCGGCCGTTATTACCTGTCGCAGGAAAACTACCTTTCTGCATTGAACCGTTTTTCCGGTGTCGTGAATAATTATCAGACCACAACCCATATTGAAGAAGCCCTGTATCGCCAGACCGAAATTTATACCATCATCGGCTTGCCGGACGAAGCACAGCTTTCGGCAAAAGTCTTACAGCATAACTATCCCAAGAGCAAATGGTCCGCGCGTGCTCAAAGGCTGGTAAAGGAAAAATAGGCAAAAGATGCTCACGGCGCTGTCAATAAATAATGTTGTATTGATTGATAAACTGGACTTGGAATTCAAGTCCGGTTTAAGCGTCCTGACCGGCGAAACCGGCGCAGGAAAGTCCATCCTGCTCGATTCTCTCGGCTTGGTCTTGGGGAACCGGGCGGAAGCGTCAATGATACGGCAGGGGGCTGATAAACTCAGCGTTTCGGCAGTTTTTGAGCTCTCTGCGGAAAATAAGGAATTAGCTGTACTGCTTGACGAATATGAAATCGAAACATCGGACGAACTGCTGATTAAAAGGACGCTGAACCGTGATGGCAAAGGCAAAATTTTCATTAACGACCAGCCGGTCGGTGCCAGGCTTCTGAAAGAAATCGGCAGATATCTGGTGGAAATTCACGGGCAGTTTGACAATCAGGGCTTGCTCAATCCGGCCAACCACCGGGATGTTCTTGATGCGTTCGGCAATTATAAAACGACGGCGGAAGAAGTCAAAAAATGCTGGCAAGCCTATAAACAGGCGGAAAAAGCCAGAAAAGAAGCCGAAGAAAATATCGCCCGCGCCAAAAGCGATGAAGAAGACCTCCGCCACTGGATTGGCGAGCTGGAAAAATTGAATACCTTTGCCGGGGAAGAAGAAGCCCTGTCACAAAAACGCCTGGAATTGATGAATGCTGAAAAATTGTTAGACAGTCTTAATTATGCTTATGCATCATTGAATGGAAATTTTGATATTATTGCCGCCGTTCGTCAGGCACAGGCGGCAATGGACAAGGCCAATCAGGTTGTTGACGGCAAGTATGACGATATTATCAATATGCTGGAACAAACGCTGATAAATGCCGAGGAGGCGGTAAACGAAATTGAAGCCGCCAGCCGGAACATCAGCTTGAATCAAAATGAGCTTGATAGTGTGGAAGAGCGTATTTTTACCCTGCGCTCCGTTGCACGCAAACATCAGGTAAATGTGGATGAATTGCCTGAAGTTCTGGAAAAATTCCGGCAGCAGTTAAACGCAATAGAACTGGGCGAAGACGGTATCCGCCAACTGCGCCAGGCCGAGGAACGCGCCAAACTTTCGTATGTCGAAGCCGCTAATGAACTGAGCGGCAAACGCAAAGCCGCGGCACTGATTCTAGACAGTCGGGTTATGGCTGAACTGACGCCGCTCAAAATGGAAAAAGCCCGTTTTGTAACGCAGGTTGAAAAGCTTGAGGCAGACGGTTGGTCCGAACATGGCATTGACAGCATTTCTTTTACGGTATCAACCAACCCCAACTCACCGCAAGGGCCGCTGAACAAAATTGCTTCCGGCGGAGAGCTGGCACGTTTTATGTTGGCGTTAAAAGTTAATTTGGCGCAAAGTTCAAGCGTTTCGGCGATGATATTTGACGAGGTAGATGCCGGTGTCGGCGGCGCGACGGCTAAAGCTGTCGGCGAACGTCTGGCGCGTCTGGCGAAAGATGTCCAGGTTCTGGTTGTTACGCACTCTCCGCAGGTAGCCGCCAGCGGCAATCATCATTATAAAGTCGAGAAGACGACATCTGATAATGTAACGACAACCTTCGTCCGCGAGTTGAACGGCAATGAACGTCAGGAAGAAATCGCCCGGATGCTTGCCGGCGAAACCATTACCGATGAAGCCCGCGCTGCTGCCAAAGTCCTCCTGACTGCTTGATTTTGCCTTGCAAGTTTAGATTTTTCCGGCAGATAACTCTCAAAAAACCTCTTGTTAAAAACAAAAAATACAGCTATTCTCATCCCAGATTTCAAATTGTATGTTAAAGGATTGAAAACATGACTGTAAGAACCAGATTTGCGCCGAGCCCGACCGGTTATATGCACATCGGCAACCTGCGCACGGCATTGTATGAATACCTGATTGCCAAGGCAGATGCTGACGGAACGTTTATTCTGCGTATTGAAGACACGGATCAGAAACGTTATGTTGAAGGGGCGACGGATATTATTTATGCCACATTGAAGCGCGTCGGCATGAATTGGGATGAAGGTCCCGATATCGGCGGCGCTTATGGGCCGTATGTACAGTCTGAGCGCAAACCTTTATATGCGGAATACGCTCACAAGTTGGTTGAACTTGGCGGCGCGCATTATTGCTTTTGTTCCAAACAGGATGTGGATGAAGAAAAAGACGAAGAGCAGAACATCAAATTTGAAGACCCTTGCAAACGCCTTTCTTTGGATGAAGCTAAAAAGCGCGTTGCCGCCGGTGAACCTTATGTTATTCGCCAGACAATCAGTAAAAAGGGCAAATCAAAATATCATGACGAGGTTTATGGCGATATTGAAATTGATTATGATGAACTGGATGAAGGTGTTTTGCTGAAATCAGACGGTTTTCCGACTTATAACTTTGCCAATGTCGTTGATGACCATCTGATGAACATTACCCATGTTGTCCGCGGCAATGAATATATTTCATCCACGCCGAAATATAACTTGATTTATGAATCTTTCGGCTGGACGCCGCCGCATTATGTTCATGTGCCGCCGGTTATGAAAGACGCGCAGCACAAGCTGAGCAAGCGCAACGGTGACGCCTCTTTTCAGGACTTGGTCGCCAAAGGCTATCTGCCGGAAGCGATTATCAATTATATTGCGCTGCTGGGCTGGAACCCGGGGAATGATGAAGAAATCTTTACCCTGGACGAACTGAAAAAAATCTTTACGGTTGAACGCCTGAACCGTTCTCCGGCCATTTTTGACATTGTCAAGCTGACTTGGATGAACGGCCAGTATATCCGCAAACTCAGTGACGAAGAATTTGCCGCTTTGGCAATGCCTTATATTGAAAAAGTACTGAGCCGCAAGGTCGATGTTGCTACGCTTTGTAAGGTGCTTCAACTGCGTATCGAAACTCTGGGGGATATTCCGGGGCAGATTGATTTTCTTGAAAATGTGCCTGAGTATGCCAATGATTTGTACATCAATAAAAAGATGAAAACGGATGTTGATATTGCCAAACAAACGCTGGCCTATGCTTTGGAGGCGCTGGAGAAAACAAACGAGTGGACTAATGATAATCTGTTTGCCGTTTTGAAAGGCGTTGCCGAAGAAAAGGGAATTAAAAACGGTCAGATTATGTATCCGGTGCGTATTGCTCTGAGCGGCAAGGAAACCACGCCCGGCGGCGCAACCGAATTGGCTGTTATCCTTGGTAAGGATGAAAGCTTGAAACGCTTGGGGGATGCCCTGAAAAAACTGGGGTAATTCTTTCTGCAAATCAAAAAAACGGGGTGGATTTTCCACCCCGTTTTTTTAGCAAGATACTTCCCTCCATCCACAGTCAATACATTTAATCGAATAACTTCCGGATACACCACTGTTAAAATTGATGACAGATCCTCTTTGTTTAACTAAGGTTCCGTTTATCGTTACATGCCCGTTAAAAGTAACATTTCCGGTAAAACGGTCTCCATAATGGCAATCAAAATATCCGATTGTTAAATCTCCGTTTACGGTTATTGGAAAATCAACAGTAGCGCCGCTATGAAATCTGATAAGAACGCTTTCATAAGTTGTGGAACCGGCGGCAGTAATGTTTGCGTTACCGCCGTAACCATGCCAGCAGGCCGTTCCGTAAGGAATCTGATGGGAACCGTTGGCATTCCAATAGTGTGAACTTCCTGAACAACTGCGACAAGTATAACACGGATTTCCACATTGTGTTGTTCCGGTATCATATCCTTTTGAACAATTGCGGCTGGCAGCAGATACTGATGTATATCCGGAACAAGAGTCATCGCAGCTTTTGCATTGATAATAAGTTGTTCCTGTACATTGATCTCGACAAGAATTATACCCATAAGAACATCCGTTTTGAGAAGTTAAACTATATCCCGAACAATTAGAACAACAGTTGCAAGATGAGTAATAAGTGTTGTTTCCTGACTTACAGGGATTGCTTCCGCCGCATCCACAAGTCTGATTTGCAGAACTCGGACAAGTTGCGGGTTTGCGTTTATAGAGCCTGCCGCGCGTACAATGGTCGCAGTAATCGTTTCCGTCTTTAACCCAGCCGCTTCCGCTCGCCCCCGTAAGCTGGCTTTCCGTATAATCATACCCCGCCGGACAACTCGTCGTACAACATTTGTAACAAGCATACCCGCAACCGTCATCACCGGTGTTGGCGCCGGTACAGGTTGTTGACGAATTGTCAGGACAGCTTTCTGTGCAACAGATGCCATAGCTGTTGTCGTAAGGGCAACGCGGGGATTTTTTGAGCTTTTGTCCCGCCGGACAGGTGTTGGTGTAACCGTCTTCCTTGCAGGCTCGCTGGTTATCCAATTCGCAGGAGGCATACTTGCCGTCACAGGAAGGGCCGACACCGTAATAAGGTTTGGTACAGGTTTGTGTCATGTTGGCGTCGCAAACGCATTTCTGATAATAAGAACTGTCCGCAGGACAGGGATTTTCCGGGTGCGCCCCGGCCGGACAGGACGTCACGCCATATCCAGCTGCCTGACATTGTTCCTGCGGGGTATCATAATCCGGGATACCGCCGGGATTGCCGTTTCCATCTCCCGGCGTTTCGTCATTACTGAACTTCTCCCCGGAACACGCCCTCGTGTCGGTAATAAAACAGACAGAGGCAACACGAATATGACGGTTTGATTCTTCCGGCAGGCACAATGTAAGCATCGCGCTTTCAGCAGATGGGACAAACCGCGGCGAACTTTCCGCGACACCCCGTGGGTG
>UQAB01000008.1 GCA_900538765.1 uncultured Azospirillum sp.
GACACCAAAACCGGTTCCGGCGCTTCCTGCAAAGCCGGTGACAAAACTTTCTACGAAACCTGTCTCGTGAAGGAGACATGCTTGAGAACTCATGTATATTGCGGGGATGTTGGTCCGGCAGGAGGATGGGAAGAAAAAATTTATACCTATGCTGGACCTTATTGCACAACGCAAAAAGGAGAACAATATAATCTTTACGTCCAATGTGGATGTACTCTTAATGGGGTAAGCGGAGGTTGTACCGGTAAAAAACAATGTACAGGAAATATCGGCCATCAAAACGATGGTAGTACAGAACCTTGTGTATGTGCCGGAATTAAATGGTTTGATAAATGTGATGATACTTGTAATTTAAATGAATTGAAAGCAAACGGAGGAGTTTGTTATGCTTATCAGAACAGCTCTGCGGTATCTCTGTATTATGTCAAAAAGAAATGTACAACATTAGAGGGAGCTACCATCAATTATTTTGGAAACTGCAACGGAACAAAGGATTGTGAAGGAAATGACGCACCTTGCAAAGGAAAAACTAGGTGTGATAGTGGTACAGTCGCAGTTGATCCCTGCTCTTGTGGTAATCAGACCTACGGAAGCTCATGCGTCATCAAATGTCCGTATGAACAAACCGCGGCAGACTGTAAAGCCGGGCAGACATTTACCCAGCGTTGTAAAGACAACAGCGGAACCTGGTTCGGCGAATGTAAGTAACTAAAAAAGGCAGTAAACATGATATGCTTACTGCCTCTAAAACTTTCCAGAAAAGTTTTATCAGGCATTGCCGTCACGAACCAGTAAGCCCTTATAGGTAATAAAATCAGGTGTTTTACCGGCAAACGTATCAAATTTTTTGATTAATTCGGCAGCTTCTTTATCTTTTACCGGCTCGGCAAAACGGGCGGTATTTTTAGAAGCGTTGCGAGATGCCTTTCTGCCGGACGTATCATTTTTGTTGTCAGCAAGCTGTGCAGCAGTTGCAACTTGTTGCACTTCTTGCTCCTTCGCCTTGTCCACCTTAATTTCCTGCGGCGCTTTCAAAATCTTATCCAGGATTCCCTGTGTTTCTTTGGAGCGGCGGTTGGTGTATACAATATTTTGTTTTTCCGCCGGAAGAATATCAAGAATCTTTTCCAAATTATCCAGCTGCTTTCTTTTTTTAATCAGGTTGATGTCATCAACAACTAAGATATTGGTCTTAGACAGGTCTACTTTTTGCGTTTCCAGCAAATCAACCAGCAAATCCGGCGACCCGATAATAACATTGGCTTCTTTCTCGATGTTTTCGTCTGCTTCCTTTTCCTCGGTTTCAGCTTCAGCATGATATTTGTTAAAAATTGCCAGCCAATCGGAAACGGCAACAGATTGTTGGGAATCCGGCGTAATAATCAAAATATTCGGAGTTGCTTCAACATTGCTTTCTTGTGCTCTGCTGATAATATCCAACAACGGAAAAACATAAGAACAGGTTTTGCCGCAGCCTTGCGGCGCAATGGTAAAAATGTCTTTTCCCTGAAGGATTGACGGAATGACATCAGTCTGAACCGTGGTTGGCTCAGTGATTCCTAACTCTTCCATTGCCTTGATTGTAACATCGCTTAAACCCAAATCTAAAAAATTCATGGTATCTCTTCTTTTGTAATTGTTTAAATTATTTTAATGAAGTATTATTTATTTTGCAAAGATAGTCAACCGTATAGTTAATTTTTAGGATAAGAACATGTTAATGAACAAGGACAATTCCCTGCTTTTGATTATTGATGTACAGGAAAGGCTGGTTACGGCAATGGACAGCCCCCGGGAAGTCATTAATTGCTGCGCAAAACTGGTTTCTGTTGCCAAACGCCTGAATATTCCGTTTCTTATCACCGAACAATATCCTAAGGGATTGGGACAGACGATTGTGGATGTCCGTCAGGCAGCCGGCCCGGATGCCGGATATTTTGAGAAACTTGAATTTTCGGTGATGCGTAATGAAAAAATTTCCGCCGCGGTGAAAAACAGCGGTAAAAAACAGGTTGTCATTGCCGGTGTCGAAACTCATATTTGTGTTTTGCAGACGGCGATGGAATTGGCGGAACAGGGCTATGCCGTTTTTGTCGTTTCCAACGCCTGTTCTTCCCGGGAGAACCTCCAGCATGCCTTTGCGCTTCAGAGAATGGCAAGGAACGGAATAGACGTTGTTTCTTCGGAAATGGTTATTTTTGAATGGCTGGAAAAAGCCGGAACCGAAGAGTTTAAGGAAATCAGCCGCAAGTATGTGATTTAATATTTGACAAAAATGTCAAAGTCATACTATATTGAAAGGGTAATTTTATTACTTTTCTTATCATTATGCACTAAGGACGTGTCCTTGCCGCATAGCAGTATTAACCGTTAAAATTTTTGCTTATGAAAACAAAAAAAATTATTTTGGGAATACTGGGAATCTGCGGGATATTTATCCTGTTGGTTATAACTTCGACAGCGCCGCTTCCGCCGGTTTATGCCATAACAGATATGCAGTATGACGAGCGGGGATATGTTCGCGAAATAACGCTTTCCAGCGGAAATACGTATTATGTATGTCAAAAAATGCCGGGTTTGGCCGTAAATGACAGCGTTTATTTGAGCCGGCCTTTTCTGTCGACTTCTGTTTGGGACGGCAGTCCGCATATCCGGCTGCGTAAAGTCCGTTAAATTAAAAAAATCCCCTTTGTCTTGGCAAAAGGGATTTTTTGTTTGTCTAATCTGAAAGATTATTTTCTTCCGTATGAATCTTCATAACGGATAATGTCATTTTCATCAAGCGTTTCTCCGGTCTGAATTTCAATAAAAATCATGTCCCGGCCGCTGTCATTTTGGATTCTGTGTTTGGCCTTGACCGGAATATAAACGGCGTCATCGGCTTTGCAGACGATTTTTTTGTCGTCCAGCGTAACAACCGCTTCGCCTTCAACAATGATCCAGTGCTCTGCGCGGTGGTTGTGCGACTGCAAAGAAAGGATATTGCCCGGTGTAACGGTGATTCTTTTAACGCAGAATGTGCTGCCTGCGTCCAGAACTTCCCAAGTTCCCCATGGACGGGTGTCATGGTCGCCTTTTTTGTAATTATTTGCCATTTTTTAATCTCCTTAACCAAATATTAGACTTGATGAAACAGAATATAGATAATATAACTTAAAGCGCAATAAAAATTTTTATCAGGGTAGAGATTAATGAAGTCCCCCGCTACAAATCAGGCTTTTGCAACATTGAAGCTTCTCCGCGAAATTAACGAGGAGCAGATTGCCGTTGAAGACAAGCTCAACCGCATAACAAAAGTGATTGCGGAGCAAATGGAAGCAGATGGCGCTTCCTGCTTCATCAGTATTGATGACAATTATCTGGAGTTGTTTGCCGCCTATGGATTTAATCCCAATGCCGCCCACCGCGTTTCATTCCGCGTCGGTGAAGGGTTAATCGGCAATATCGCCAAATACTGCCGCCCTCTGGCTGTCAGCGACGCCCCCTCTCATCCGAAATATGTGTATAATAAAGAATTTGGCGAAGATGATTACAAGTCTTTTTTAGGTGTGCCGTTAATCCGCCGCAATCGTTCGGTCGGCGTCCTGCTTATTGAGAACCGGGAGCAGCGGGAATATTCCGCCGCGGATCAGGAAGCGCTGGAAACAATTGCCATGTTTGTTGCCGATATCGTAACATCTGATGATATGGCCGAGTTTAAAAACAGCCTGATAAAGCAGCGTGGTTTGATTACGAGGGAACGTGTCAAAGGTTTAAGCCTGAGTAAAGGCTATGGGCTGGGAGCCGCGGTTTTGCACCGACGCCGCCACGCTGTCACCAAGATTATTGCCGAAGACAAGGATAAGGAACTGGATCGCCTGACCGCCGCCCATAAAAAAATGAATGAAGATTTGGACGCCAAATTTAATTCGACCAAATTGGGAATAGGCGAACACATGGATATTTTGGACGCTTATCTGATGTTTGCCAAAGACAAAGGCTGGTTTAAAAAAATTGCCGACAACGTGATGAGCGGGCTGACTGCCGAGGCGGCAATTGAGCGGGCTTATGAAGATATGTGGAACCGCCTTTCCGCCACCAAGGACAATTATCTGAAAGAACGCCTGCATGATTTGCGGGATGTCGCCGACCGTCTGCATGCCTATTTGAGCGGCGATTATGAAAATACGGCCGCAGCTGATGGCGACGATATTATCGTTATTGCCCAAACCATGGGACCGGCGGAGCTAATGGACTATGATTATCGCAAAATCAGAGGCTTGTTGATTGAAGATGGAACGCCGACGATGCACGTCGCTATCGTCGCCAAGGCTTTGAATATCCCGGTTATTGCCAAAATAAAAGGCTTGTTTGAAGAGGTCAACCGCGGCGATATGATTGCCGTCGACGGTAATGAGGGCTATGTTTACCTCAATCCGTCAGCGGAAATAAAACAAAAATTTAAGGCCAAAATTGAAGAGAAATTAAAACTTCAGGAAAAGTTGGCCGAATTGCGCGATTTGCCGTCGCAAACATTGGATGGTATTAGAATTGGCCATGCGATTAATGTCGGTCTGGCCTTTGACTTGGATTATCTGGAAACGACAAATTGCGACGGCGTCGGGCTGTATCGAACGGAAATTCCTTTCATGGCCTCGACGGTTATGCCGGATGTCGAGCAGCAGATAGCCTATTATAAAGAACTGATGGATAAGGCCGGAGATAAAAAAGTCATATTCCGAAGTCTGGACGTCGGTTCGGATAAGCTTCTGCCGTATTGGGCCGGGCTGAGCGAAGAAAATCCGGCCATCGGCTGGCGTTCGATTCGCATTACGCTTGACCGGCGCGCCATTTTGCGCAAGCAGATTCGCGCGTTTTTAACGGCGGCAGAAGGCAAGGAATTAAATGTTATGTTTCCGATGATTTCGGATTTGTCGGAATTTGAAGAAGCCCGGGAAACGCTGCTGATTGAGCTGGAAAAGGAACGAAAGTTCAACCGTCCCGTTCCTGCTAAAGTTAATGTCGGGCTGATGATTGAAGTGCCTTCGGTCGTCTTTCAGCTGGATGACATTCTAGAAAAGGCAGATTTTATTTCTGTCGGAACAAATGACCTGGCACAGTTCGTTTTTGCCTGTGACCGGGGAAATCCGCGCCTGACCGAGCGTTATGATGTTTTGTCCGCGCCGTTTTTGCGGTTGATGCATGAGATTGTCGCCAAGGCGGACAAACACGGCGTTTATTGCTCCGTTTGCGGCGAAATGGCGTCTAATCCGATTGAGGCGATGGCTTTGATTGGGCTGGGGTATCGCAATATTTCGTCTTCGGGATCAGCCTACGGCAAAGTAAAAAGCATGATTCGTACCATGAATGTCCGTGAAGTGTCCGATTATGTGCAAAGCCTGCTGAAATCAACAAAGAAAACGCTGCGTCCGCAGTTATTTGCATATGCTTATGATCACGGTATTGAAATATATTAAAAAATATGTTTTTATACTAAAAAAATCATTATTTAGGGAATTAATGTCGTGAAAAAAGAAGTTAAGGAAACCAAAAAAGAAAAGAAAACCGCCAAAGCTTCCGCAGCTCCCGTAGTTGAAAAGGAAACAGAGGTTGTTACGGATGACAAAACATTGGATAACGACGGCCGTGTCGGCACGATGTTAAAAGATACCCGTTTGAAAAAAGGCGAAGAACTGGAAGATATTGCCAAAACGCTGCGTATCCGCACCACGTTTTTGGAAGCGATTGAAAACAGCAGCTACGACGAACTTCCGCCGGCGCCGTACGGCCAGGGGTTTGTCCGGGCGTATGCTGATTATCTGGGGCTTAATCCGGTTCGCATTGCTCAGCTGTATCGTGAAGAAACCGACGCCAATAATCAGAAAAAAGACCTTTATGTTTTGGAACCGCAGTCGGAAGCGACCGTTCCGAACCGTAAGTATATTATGTTCAGTCTGTTGGCAATTGTTCTGGTCTATGTCTGCTGGGTTTATTATTCCCGCCCGGCAACGGATTTGACGGTTGCTTCCGCGCCTGTCGTTGACGGAACAACGCCGTCGGGAGATTTCCCGCTGCAGGTTGAAGAGTTTGAAGTTGCCGAACCCGCTGTGGCAGAAAAGACATCAAAGCAGGAAGCCGAAGAAATAAAAAAAGAAGTTGAAGAAGAAAAGAAGGCTGAAGAGGAAAAACTCAAAGAAGAGCTTCCCGTAATAGAAGTAACTTCTGCTGCCGAGAAAAATACGCCGCAGGTTGTTGTCAGCAATGAAAGCTTTGTTGAGGAAAAGTCTGAAACGAAAAAAGAAGAACCTAAAACCGAAAATGTAAAACCTCAGACCGAAAAAGCAACGCCGGCGGAAATTAAGACCGATACCAAAGTTGTCATCAAAGTCAATAAAGAGGCGTGGATTGAGGCCAAAAGCCCGACCAAACTGTATCTGAGCAAGGTTGTTCAGGGCGGCTTTACCTATAATGTTCCGGAAGAAGAGGGGATGATTATTTCCATCGGCCGTTACGACGCCGCGGATGTTTACGTTAACGGCAAGCTGACTCCGGTCTTTACAGCCAATAAAAAAACTGGTATCAGTGTAGATGACTTGCTAAAAGCAGCTAACCATTAGTGTAATTTAAATCAGGGAAAATAGCAGGCGCAAACTTGCTATTTTCTTTTGTTTTTATAACGAGGAAAAAATGGAAAACATAAAAAGGCGCCAAAGCCGTAAAATCATGGTCGGAAAAGTTGCCGTCGGCGGAGATGCGCCGATAACGGTACAGTCAATGACCAATACGCCGACATCTGATGTCCGGGCGACGGTCGAGCAGATTAAGCGTCAGGAAGCCGTAGGCTGCGATATTACCCGCTGTTCCTGTCCGGATCGTGAATCCGCGCTGGCGTTGAAGGAAATTACGCGCCAGGTCACAATTCCTGTTGTGGCGGATATCCATTTTGATTATCGTTTGGGTATTTTAGCAGCGGAAAACGGCGCGGCCTGCCTGCGCATTAATCCGGGAAACATCGGCAGCGTCGAGCGGGTAAAAGCAGTTGTTCAGGCCGCCAAAGACTACGGCTGTTCGATTCGCATCGGAGTCAACGGCGGTTCCCTCGATAAAAGATTATTGGAAAAATATGGCGAGCCCTGTGCCGACGCTATGGTTGAAAGTGCGCTGGAACAGGCAAAAATGCTTGAAGATAATGATTTTCGCGAATTTAAAATCAGTGTAAAATCGTCAAATACAATGATGACGATTGAAGCCTATCGTAAATTGGCCGCGTCTTGCGACTATCCTTTGCATCTCGGCGTTACCGAAGCTGGAGGCCTGCGCGCCGGTACGGTTAAATCGGCGTTGGGGATAGGCTCTCTGCTGATGCAGGGAATAGGCGATACGCTGCGCGTTTCCTTGACTGCGGATGTTGAGGAAGAAGTAAAAGCCGGTTATGAAATCTTAAAAGCACTGGATTTGCGTCATCGCGGCGTCAGAATAATCTCTTGCCCGACTTGCGCCCGCCGCGGTTATGACGTGCAGAAAACCGTGGAAACATTGGAACAGCGTCTGGCCCATATCGGCAAACCGCTGACCCTGGCGGTTATGGGCTGTGTGGTTAACGGGCCGGGCGAAGCGGCTCACGCCGATTTCGGCGTTTGTGGAGGAAATGAAGATAATATGCTTTATATCGGCGGCAAGGCTGCCTATAAAGTGAAAAATGAAGATATTGTAGATGAATTGGTTCGGCTTGTGGAAGAAAAAGCCGGTTAAGAGTTAGGAAAAGAAAATGAGTAAAGTACAAAGTGTTCGCGGTACCTATGATTTGTATGGGGAAGCCAAGCGAAAAGCCAAAAAAGTGATTGCTGCCGGCAGTAATGTCGTTGAAAAATATGGTTTTGAAGAAATTGAAACGCCGATTTTTGAGTTTACCGAAGTATTTGCCCGCAATCTGGGAGATACGTCGGATATTGTTACCAAAGAAATGTATTGTTTTGAAGACCGCGGCGGCGAAAGCCTGACGCTTCGCCCGGAAGGAACGGCCGGTGTCGTCCGCGCGTTTATTTCCGAGGGAATGCAGCAGAATTTGCCGGTTAAGATGTATTATGCCGGGCCGATGTTTCGTTATGAGCGTCCGCAAAAAGGGCGTCAGCGCCAGTTTACCCAGTTCGGCGTGGAACTTCTGGGCGTTGAAACCCCGCAGGCGGACGTTGAGGTTATCGCCATGGCTTACGAGTTTATCGAAAGCCTTGGCCTGGCCGGCACTGTAACTGTTGAGATAAATTCTCTTGGCGATAAGGAAAGCCGCGATGCCTACCGTGAAAAACTGGTGGCTTACCTGAAGGAAAATTATGAAAAGCTCTCCGAAGATTCTAAAGCGCGTTTGGAAAAAAATCCTTTGCGTGTCCTCGATTCCAAAGAAGAATGTGACAAAGAGGTTGTTGCCGGAGCGCCGCTTTATCAGGACAGCCTGAACGAAGCGTCCAAGAGCTTTTTCAACGCAGTGTTAAAAGGGCTGGATATGCTGGGTATCAAATACCGGGTGAATAACCGTTTGGTCCGCGGTTTGGATTACTATTCGCACACAGTGTTTGAATTGGTTACGGATAAACTCGGCGCGCAAGGAACCGTTCTGGCCGGCGGCCGCTATGATGGCCTGGTTGAGCAGATGGGCGGCGGCAAAGTTCCCGGAATAGGCTGGGCCTGCGGTGTTGAACGTCTGTCAATGCTTTTGGATGCGGATGTTTCCCTGCCGCGCCCCGTTGCCGTTATTCCTGTCGGCGAAGACGCTGATGCCAAGGCTCTTGAGATTTCCTATATGCTGCGCAAAGCCGGATTCCGTGTTGAACAGGCGTATAGCGGAAATCTGAAAAAACGCATGATCAAAGCCAACAAAGCCAACGCTTCCAAAGCCGTTATCATCGGTTCTGACGAACTGGCTGACGGCAATGTGACTGTTAAAGATTTGGACAGCGGCGAGCAGCAGACTGTTGCGCTGAATAAGTTAATTGAAGGATTAAAATAATGGATTTAGCTGAAAAACTATCCAATGTCGTCAACCGCTATGATGAAATCAATGCTCTGATTTCATCGCCGGACTGTTCTCCCGAAGACATGGTGCGGATGAATAAAGAGCTTTCCGAACTTACCCCGGTGGTTGAAGCGATTAAAAATTATACGCGCGTTGAGCAAAACTTTAAAGACGCCAAAGCCATGATGGACGATGCCTCCTTGGATAAGGAAATGCGCGACATGGCGGAAGCCGAATATTATGATCTGAAAGACAAGCTTCCGGCCATGGAGCGTGAAATAAAAATTCTTCTTCTGCCGAAAAATGAAGAGGATGAAAAAAACGCGATTCTCGAAGTCCGTGCCGGTACCGGCGGTGACGAAGCGGCTTTGTTTGCTGCCGTGCTGTTTGAAATGTATCAGCGCTATTCGCAAAAACAGGGATGGAAATTTGAAGTTCTTGACGCTGATGAAAACGGTCTGGGCGGTTATAAGGAAGCGTCTGCCAAAATCACCGGCAAAGATGTTTTTTCCAAGCTCAAATTCGAGTCCGGTGCTCATCGTGTCCAGCGCGTGCCTGTAACGGAATCTCAGGGCAGGGTGCATACTTCCGCCGCAACGGTTGCCGTGCTGCCGGAAATTGAAGAAGTTGATATGTACATTAATCCGGCGGATTTGAAAATTGACGTCTATCGTGCGTCCGGTGCCGGCGGACAACACGTTAACCGTACGGAATCCGCCGTCCGTATCACCCATATTCCGACCGGTATTGTCGTCCAGTGCCAGGATGACCGTTCGCAGTTTAAAAATAAAGAAAAGGCGATGAACCACCTGCGCGCTAAATTGTACGATTCGCAAAAATCGGCGATTGACGCGGAATATTCCGAGCGCCGCAAGCTGCAGGTTGGTTCCGGTGACCGCAGCGAACGGATTCGCACTTATAATTACCCGCAGGGACGCGTCACTGACCACCGTATTAATCTGACCCTCTATAAACTGGATGAGGTTGTGTCAGGCGATGCGCTGGATGAGATTATTGATGCGCTCGTTACGGAAGATCAGGCGCAACGCCTCGCCGAATTGGATTAAAAAAACGGAGAGTTTTTGCTCTCCGTTTTCTTTTTACTTTGTTTGTATTTTTTCGAGCCTGCCGCTGGCCGTCACTTCATACCCCTGTTCCCGCAGGGCTTCTTTGCCGCCCTCGTCAAAGGTGTAGTAATAAATCAGCTCGCGCTCGTTGATTCTGCCTGCGTCAACTGCTGCCTGCGGAATGCCCCAGACAACGGAAATCGGCCAGGTCAGAAGGTTGAGAAAACCATATAACATCTGCCCGTTGTCCGCGCCATTGCCTGACGCCAGATAAAAGTTTCCACCGCCCGGCAGCAGGTTCAAAAGGCCGGCGCCGGCTGCGCTGGCAGGTTTTTCCCAGTTTCCGGCGGGTTTTTCCGTGGTAATGCCCTGCGCGCGCAGGCTGCGCAATGTGTTGTTTTCCTGATGCGTTAAGGAAACACAGCCGGAGAGGAGAAGCCCCAGCATTGTGTATGCAATTAAGTTTTTCATATCTTCAAACATCCTGTTTTTCATTCTGTTAACAAAACAAAACCCGCGCTAATAAAGGCGGGCGGATGTTCGAAAACCGAGTATCGTTTCGGCTCAGCGCTTTCGTGCTATGCCTTATTACGCCGACATCCGTCCGATGACAGAGGTCGGCATATTTAATTTAAGTCGCTATGCGAAACGACTACGATACGAGGGTTTTCGAAGCCCTGAGCATTGTTCTTTTCTACGGAACAACGCCTGAACTTAAGTTAACGGATTTTGAGTAATAAATCAAGTTAAAAACATTGTGTCGCACCTCACTGAACTTGATTAAGAAAACAAAGGGTTTAGGCTTTCCGTTTATTTAATGTTATCTCCTGCTTTGCGCCGCGGCTTTTGAGGCAACCCGTAAGGCGAAATCAATGTCAATTTTTCCGTTTTTATCCAAAAATTGATTGGTTTGTAATTTGTTTAAGTCGTTAGGAATCTGTTTTTCTTTTGAAGATTTTTTATCTTGCTCAGATTGCGGCTGGGTGTTTTTTTCACTTTCTTTGCGTTCTGCTTCATATAAATTGAAAAAGGCTTTTTTAGCTTCCGGTAAAATATTTTTTGTATCTTTGACTTTGTCTTTCAGCCATTTTTCAAATTCATCAGGGAATTCATTATTATTTTCAGGTAAAGTCCCGTTTTCCTTTTCTTTAAGATATAGCTGCATAAATGCGATTTTAGCTTCAGGTAAAATATGTTTGGCGTCTGTCACTTTTGTTTCGAGCCATTCATTAAAACTTATAGTCATAATTATCGTCCTCCTAAATGTTTTTTTAGCGATGCAAGTTTTACTGACAAGTCGGGATTGTCTTGCTTTTCTTTTGATGCATGATTAACTTTGTCACGTTCGTTTAAACAACGGCTCATTCCAATACCGGCAATATAACTTTTTCTGTCAACTTCCCCTTTGTATACGGGAGCATATTGCTGCATGATTTTTTGTTTGAAGTTTGCGTCGTTTGACATTTTGTGAGCGCAAATGTAGATTTCGTCTGTGTGCATTTCTTCATCAAAAGATATGTGGGCATTAGTATTAGAAAGATTTTCAAAAATACTTTTTTGCATCACAATATCTGCTTCTAATTGTGCGGCCCTTTTTTCGCCTTCATTTAAAGAGAGGTAATCATTTTCAAAAAAATCCTTGGCCTCTCCCGGAAACATCATATATCCCATAGGGTTATTCCTCCATATTATTGTTTTACAATTGTAATTATACAATAAAATACAATGCAAATCAATAAATATTTTAACAGGATAGACAAAAAACAGCCGTATGTATATATCTGATTTTTATATTGAGTCTGTTGGACAATATGTATATTATCAACGCAGTAAAACGTTTTATTGAGATTTTATAAAAAATGGCGGCACCAAAATTTGTACATTTGCGGGTTCATACCGCGTATTCTCTGTCTGAGGGCGCAATTCAGGTTCCCAAGCTGATTCATAAGCTTCATGACTTGGGGATAGGCGCCGTTGCCTTGACGGATACGGCCAATATGTTTGGCGGCAAAGCCATTTCCAAATATGCCAAAGACGAAGGGATTAAGCCGATTCTCGGCTGCCAGTTCTATTTTCGCAATCCTGATGCCGATGATGTGCTGAAAAGCAAGGGACGGACTGTCGAGCCTGATAAAATCGTGCTTTTGGTTATGAACGCCAAAGGCTATGAAAATATTATGCACCTGATGAAGCGTTCATATTTGGACAATCCGCAGCCGACGGAAAAGCCTCAGCTTAAGTTGTCGGATTTGGAAGAACTGAATGAAGGTCTTATCTGCCTGACCGGCGGTGTCGAAGGGCAGATTGGTCGCCTGCTGCTTGAAAACCGTAAACCGGAAGCGGATGCCCTGACTGTCCGGTTAAAAGAAATTTTCGGCAACCGGCTGTATATGGAGATAATGCGTATCGGCTTGGAAACCGAAGCCAAAACCGAAGATGATTTTGTGGATTTGGCCTATAAATATGACATCCCGCTGGTTGCGACAAATGAAGCCTTTTTCTTTGATACGGATATGTACGAGGCGCATGATGCCCTGATTTGTATTGCGGCCGGAGAATATGTCGCCAATGAAAACCGCAAGAAATTTTCGCCGAATAACCGCCTGAAATCAGCCGAAGAAATGGCTGAGCTGTTCAGCGATATGCCGGAAGCCATCGAAAATACGGTGAAAATCGCCATGCGCTGTAATTTTCTTTCTGCCAAGGTTGATCCGCTGCTGCCTATCTTTATCTGCCCGGACGACATGAGCCAGGATGAGTATATTGATTATGCTGCCCGCAAAGGTCTTGACGAACATATGCATGACTTTGTATATCGCGATGATATGACGCCGGAAGAGCGTTTGGAAATAGACAAGCGTTATTATGAACGTTTGGAGTATGAACTCAGCGTTATCAAAAAAATGGGCTTTCCCGGCTATTTCCTGATCGTATCGGACTTCATTCAATGGTCTAAAAATAACGGTGTTCCCGTCGGCCCGGGGCGTGGTTCTGGTGCGGGGTCTATTGTCGCCTGGGCATTGAAGGTTACGGAACTGGACCCGATGAAGTTGGACTTGCTGTTTGAACGCTTCCTGAACCCCGAACGCGTTAACATGCCTGACTTTGACGTCGACTTCTGCCAGGAAAACCGTTACAAGACGATTGAATATGTGCAGAATAAATATGGCTTTGACCATGTGGCGCAGATTATCACCTATGGCAAGCTGCAAGCCAAAAACGTTATCCGCGACGTGGCGCGCGTTTTGCAGATGCCCTATGCGCAGGCCGATAAAATTTCAAAAATGATTCCCCCCGGCGTTCAGGGTAAAAACCCTACCTTGCAGGAGTCTTTGGACCAGGTGCCGGAATTGGAAGAAATGCGCGTCAACGACCCGCAGATTAACAAGCTGTTTGACATCGGCATGAAGCTTGAAGGCCTGTACCGCCAGTCCGGCATGCACGCCGCCGGCGTTGTTATCGGTGACCGCCCGCTTGACCAGCTTGTGCCGCTGTATAAAGATCCTAAGTCCGATATGCCGGTGACGCAGTATGACATGAAATATGTTGAAGAAACCGGCCTGATTAAGTTTGACTTTTTGGGGTTGAAGACCCTGACCGTCATCAAGCGCGCCGTTGACTGGATTAAGAAAACCCGCGGCGAAGATTTGATTATTGAAAAGGTTCCTTTGGATGATAAGGAAACCTATGAGATGTTGCAACGCGGCGATACCGTTGCCGTCTTCCAGTTCGAATCTGACGGTATGAAAGACGTTCACCGCCAGATTAAGCCTGACCGCTTTGAAGATTTGGTCGCTATCGTGTCCCTGTATCGTCCGGGGCCGATGGACAATATTCCGACTTACATCAAACGCAAGCACGGCGAAGAGCAGATTACCTATCTCCACCCGTCTTTGGCGCCGATTCTCGATGAAACCTACGGAATTATGGTTTATCAGGAACAGGTTATGAAAATCGCCCAGGTTTTGGGCGGCTATACCATGGGCGGCGCGGATAAGCTGCGTAAGGTTATGGGTAAAAAAATGCGCGACGAAATTCCAAAGCAGCGCAAAATGTTTACCGAGGGCGCCGTCAAAAACGGCATTGAAGAAGGAACCGCAGCAGCTATCTTTGACCAGATGGAGAAATTTGCGTCATACGGCTTTAACAAATCGCACGCGGCGGCTTATTCCCTGATTTCTTATCGTACCGCTTATCTCAAGGCACATTATCCGATTGAGTTCATGTGCGCGGTTATGTCTCTGGATATTACCAATACCGACAAGCTCCAGTTCTTCAAGGAAGAAGTGAAAAAAATGGGGCGCAAGGTGTTGAAGCCGGACATTAACAAATCCGGTTCCGATTTCGTGGTTGAAGACAATCATGTCCGTTACGCGCTGGGCGCCATTAAAGGTGTTGGAGAGGCCAATATGCGGTCGATTGTTGCCGAGCGGGAAGCGCATGGGCCGTATAAAGATATGTCAGATTTCATTCACCGGACGGATGCCAAGCAAATCAACCGTCGCCAGATGGAACAGCTGATTAAGGCCGGCGCCTTTGACTGTCTGGAGAAGAACCGCGGCAAGCTGTTTGCCAATGTTGAGCTGATTATGCGCCATATTTATTCATCAACCGAAATGAAAAACAGCGAGCAGACTTCCCTGTTCGGAACTGAGGAGCTGACGTCCAAGGTCAAGCTGGCCGACAAACCGGATTGGCCGGAGTTGGAAAAGCTGCGTTTGGAAGCAGAGGCCATCGGTTTTTATTTGTCCGCACATCCTTTGGACAGCTACGGCAAGGGGATGGAAAAATTGGGAATTAAAAGCAGCGTCGAAGTCTTCCGCAATATCAAGGCCGGAGATACGATTCGCGCCAAATTGGCCGGCTGTGTTACCAGTTTCCAGAAACGCATCAGTAAATCCGGCAACAAATATGCCTTTTTGGGGCTTTCCGATACCAGCGGCAGTTTTGAGGGGCTGTTGTTTTCGGAGGCGATGGTCCGCTATGAAGATGTCATCAATTCCGGGTTGCCGCTGTATGTCAGCGTAACGATTGACAAGCAAAGCGAAGATGCCAATCCCCGGGCAATGATTAATGTCGTCGAAACTCTGGACAAGGCTGTTTCCGAAGTGTCAAACGGTCTGATAATCAACGTCAACAACGCCGAAGCCGTCAGCGGGCTGAAAGATATTTTGGGACATGATAGAAATGGCAAAAATAAGATTTATATTGTGCCTGATAACGATGAATGGGATATCCGCATTGAATTGCCGGGCGGTTTTGCTTTTGCCGACAGTGATTTTCTGAGCCGTATCCGCAGTATTCCCGGCGTAACCTCGATTAAGGAGATATAAGCTTATGTCTTTGCGCGAAAAACTTGATGATTTTTATACCAAATATATTTTAGGTGTGGGCGAAAAAAAGGAAGATGAGGCTCTTGTCAGTATTCCGCTGGGGATAATCATTTTTTCTCCCTGGGGAATTATGATAGAAAAATTGCGCCCATTCATGCGTTTTGCCGTAATTTTTGCCGTGCTTTTGTCTTTGGTGTCTATGGCCGGCGGCGGCGCTTATGTCTGCCGTTTTAACAACGAGAACCTGAGTGTCGGTTTTTATTGCCGGAGCGGTCTGTTTGCCTATTTTGCCGATATTTTGCTGTATTGGGGCGGCTTGTCTTTTTTTGCGGTTGCCTGGCGGCAGGTCTTGGTCGGCAATCCCTTCTCCTTGAAGCAGGTGTTTTCTTCCGTTCGCGCCGGCGCAAAGTTCTTTTTCCTGAGCCTGGCGTTTCTTTTGGCCGGGATAATCCCCTTGCTTTCCCTGTTTATTTTATATATCAGGGTGCCCAATCCCGATTGGCGGATAGAAGTGGCGTTTTTTGCCGTTGTTTCTCTGGGCTTTTTTGTGCCGTTTATCGTCGTACGTTTTCTGTCACTTGTGCCTTTTGCCTTAAATAATGAAAAAATGCCCCGCTTATGGCAGGTATGGCAGCGCAGCCGCGGCAATATGCTGCGCATCTTAAGCTCCCTCTTTTTGCTCCTTGTCGGAATTATCTTCTTTTCAAGCGGCTTCTGGCAGAACTTTCAAGGCATTGCCGGAAACATAAATCTTTATGCCGCTTCGGTTATCGAATTCCTGTATAATTTTTTCAGCCTGTTTTTTATGGCCGTCTTTCTCAACCACTGCTTTATTCAAAAGAAGTTTCTTTTTGACGAGCAGCCGGGCGGTGATGAACAGGCGGCTAACGGTTAAAATAGTCTGTCGTTGTCTTTTTGACCGTTTCCAGATAATGCTTGGATGATTTCGGCGAGCCGTGATAAGCCAGAGAAAAACTGGTAACCAGAAAGCCGAACGGGTTGGCAATGGCATCTTCGCGGCTTTTGAACGGAATTGTTGTAAAACCGATTCTCAACGTTGCCCGCCAGAAATTGACAATCGGGAAATTATACTCCGGCAGATAATCCAACGTTTTGAATTGAACCAGCCACAAACCGCGCGACAACGGACGTGTCCACTCTATTTCCACATCGCGACGCAACCCTTTTTCCCGGAACTGCATCACATTATAGGCGATGTCGTTCTTGGCAAAATCCTCATAAACCGGAGAGCTTGAATACCAGTAAATCGTTGAACCGCGTCCCCAGCGGCTGATGAGTTCGTCATAATCTGAAGAAATCAAAAAACGCAGCATGATATATTCGTTGATGTGCTGTTCTGCGACCAAATCGCCAACCGGCATTCTGACTTCGGCCGGTTGAACCTGCTCCAGCTGGCTAAAGTATTTGTTAATCTGAAAAAGCTGGGGAGCAACACTGCGCTGCGGTAACAGAACATAAATCGTACTGGCCAGCATCATATTAATGCAAATGCTTAAACAGGCGCAGATAACCAATACGCGTGACGTCCACAGGTAACGCCTCTCCGGCATGGCGTTGATATGGACGCGTTCGGGATAATAGCCGAGCCGGTCGGGGCTTTCTTTTTCACGATATTTAAAAATGGTATGAAAAATATCCAGCATTGTCGCTATTTCCTCATATAAATATGCTTTTTCATTAATATTTTTACATGAAAGTTGAATAAAAGCAAATAAATACTACCCATGTTGAATTTATTGATATAAATATATAACATACAAAAAGTGTATAAAGGGTTTAGATTATGAACAAAAAGCTTTTATCAGTTCTGGCCGCATTCGGTATCTTAATATCTTGTTCCTACCAACAGGAGGCGTATACGCCCCATCCTGAGGCCGAAGCCGTGAAAGAGCAGTTAAAAGACCGGCGTCTGGGGCAGGAAACCGAAAAGCAGCCGGGAATAAAAAAAGCCCGCAAACCGGCACCGGGACCCGTGTCGGCTTATTATTCCGACTGGGATGCAGCAGTGCGTGTCGATGTCGACTTGCAAAATATGTATCAGGCGACGCCGAGCAAAATCGAAAAGCCGATAGATATGTATATGGCAATGGCCTTGGCCTTAAAATATAACTATACCCGCCGTTTGGCCTCTTATCAGCAAAGCCTGCTGGAAGCCGGAACGGTTCCTTATGGCAAGTTTCCCGAAATCCTGACGCAGGCCGGTTATTTGAATGCGCCGAACTCTGAGCATTTGAACTCTGATTTGAAAGTCGCCTGGAATGTCTTGGATATGTCTTCGATTTACTATCAGGTTAATGATAAAAAATATCAGGCAAATGTTTCTTTTGAAGAAAGCCGCAAAGTTATTCACAATATTTTGCAGGAAACCCGCAATTTGTACTGGAAAACGCTGGCCGCGCAAAGGCTTATCCCGATACTGGATGAAATGATTGAAAATTTAACCCTGCAGGTTGATGAGATTAATTCTCAGGCCAAACAATATGCCGCAGAAGGCAAAAGCCTGTCAACCGAGGAGCTGGTCAGCAAACGTAAATATATGGATGCCATAAAGAAGGCTTCTGAACTGAAACGCGAAATGGAAGATTCTGAAACCAAACTGGCTTCTTTCATGGGCTTCCACCCGTCAACGCAATATCATCTGGTCGGTTCCGAATATGGCAATTTTGCGATTCCCGATATCAAAGGCAATCTGTCTGACTTGGAATGGCTGGCGCTGACCAACCGTCCGGAATTAAAAGTCTATGATATCGGCATTAATATTAATAATCTCAAAATTCAGGTGAAAGACTTGGCTGATCCGGGGATTAATAAATATAAAAAAGATCCGAATTACTATAACAAATTGTGGTCTAAAAAAGCGCGTGAAGTCAGTATGAGCGTTTTTGAAGACAACACCAAACAGGTTAATCAGACTGACTTCATTGCTTTGCGCCGTCAACGGATAACAGCGATTGTTCTCAGCCAGGTATATGTCGCCTGGGCGCAGTATATGTCTGCGGTTGAAGATTATGAAATCAATATGGAAATCGCCAACACGTCAGAAAACATCGCGGAAGACGTTACGATACAAAACGGCAGCTTTGCCGAAAAAAGCAAGCTTGAAGCCGCCCGCGCCATTGACGACGAAACCAAGGCTTTCTTGGCTTATGCCGATGTTCAGGACGCTTTGGGCAATCTTTATGCTTCTTTGGGGCTGGATGCACTGCCTTATTATATGTTGAGTGAAAAACCGTCAAGCATAGCGCTGTATTTGCGCGATGTTATGGAAAAATGGCGTGACGGCGAGTTTCTGCCGGATAACCGTCCGTATCTGTTGGCGGTTCCGACCAAACGCCCGCCGGTTAATATGACGTCGCCGGATTTGGTGCCGGATATCGAAGTGCAGGCCGGCGAACGCTTTAATGTCACTTTGCCGCATGCCGTCTTTGACCGTTTGAATCTGAAAGGGCGTATTACGACGAAAGCCGGCTTGGTTGATGACAGCGCGTTGCCGAAATGGATTACTTATGACGAAGATTCTTATACTGTAAGCGGTGTGGGAATGCCTTCGGATGTCGGCGAGTATAATGTTAAGATTTATGTTGCCGATGAAACCGGAAATGTGGGCTACATAACATTCAAAATTAAAGTTAATGAATATTATGTTCCGTCAATGAATGTTCGCGGTGCCGGAAAAGGCAGCAAGGCGGAAGTGCTGAAACGCTGTACCGGGCCGGATTGCTCTGATGCTTATATGTATGAAAGCAAAACAGAACTGGAACCTTTTTAATAGTAACAAAAGCCGGGATATTTTCCCGGTTTTTATTTGAAGCCAAAATTAATTAAGGATAGACTCAATTCTACAAGTAAAATTTGATATTCATTATCAAGTTCCTTTGTTGGCAATCATCTTCTTAAAGTGCAAAAGGTAAAAAAAATAAAGAGCTTTCTGATGAACAGGTATAATGTGAAAGCTTTGTGGATTCTGTGGAAAACATGTGGATAGCAGAAATATTAGAAAATAACGTAAGTAGCTGAAATTTAATAAAAAAATAAAATATTTTTTTTCGTTAACAAACTTATCCACCTATGTAAAAATAAAATATCCAAGTTTTAGAGTAAGATAGCCGAGTCAAGAGGAAAAATACAACTTTTATCTCTTGTTCTGAAATTATATTCAGGCAATATATAAGCCATAAAAACAACTCCGGTTAATCAATTAAAAAAATTGTGCAATACTATATATAGGGCGTTTACATTTATTTAACACTATATATAGTATGCTTATAACAAATTTTGATAAAATGTTTAACTTACTGAAACTAAAAGAAAAATAAGGAAAGCTTGTTCGAAATGTCTGAAAACACCTATTCAATGCCCCCGATTGCCAACAAGGAGATAAAAGTCGAGAGCGTAACTAAAAGAGACGGCACATTGGCTCCGTTTGACAGCTCAAAAATTTATAACGCGATTCTCAAAGCCGGAACATCTACCGCTGAGTTTAGCGAACAGGAAGCCTGGTTGTTGACGGCGCAGGTTTTGAAAGTTGTGGAGCATAAATTTTCAGAGTCTTTGCCGACAATTGAACAGATTCAGGATATTGTTGAACAGGTTTTGATTTCCGCCAACTATTTTGCAACGGCCAAGGCCTATATTTTATATCGCGACCAGCGTCAGCGGACACGCAATGACCGGAAAGTTATGGTTGATGTTGAAAGCTCTATCAATGAATATCTGGAAAAACTGGACTGGCGCGTTAACGCCAATGCCAACCAGGGTTATTCAAACGGCGGTTTGATTTTGAATGTTTCCGGTAAAGTAACGGCAAACTATTGGCTGAGCCATGTTTACCCGGCAAATGTCGGCGAAGCGCACCGCAACGGTGATATCCATATTCACGATTTGGACATGCTGGCCGCATATTGCGCCGGTTGGTCTTTGAAAAACCTGTTGCATGAAGGCTTTAACGGCGTTCCCGGAAAAACTGAAGCCGGCGCGCCGAAGCACTTGTCTTCCGCTGTCGGCCAGATGGTCAACTTTATGGGAACTTTGCAGAATGAATGGGCCGGCGCTCAGGCTTTCTCTTCTGTGGATACATATCTTGCGCCGTATATCCGCAAGGACAATATGAAATATGAAGATGTTGAACAGTGCATTCAGGAATTGATTTACAATCTGAACATTCCTTCCCGCTGGGGTTCTCAGACGCCGTTCACCAACTTTACTTTTGACTGGGTTTGCCCTGAAGATATGCGTGACAAACATCCGCTTATCGCCGGTGAGGAACAGCCCTTCACTTATGGTGAATTAAAAGAAGAAATGCACATGATTAACAAGGCCTATATGACCGTCATGATGAGAGGTGATATTAAAGGCCGTCCGTTTACTTTCCCGATTCCGACTTATAACATGACGCCGGATTTCCCCTGGGAAGATGACAACACGGAACTCTTGTTTGAAATGACTGCCAAATACGGTTTGCCTTATTTCCAAAACTTTATCAATTCCGTTTTGAAACCGGGACAGATTCGTTCAATGTGCTGCCGTCTGCAGCTTGACCTGCGCGAACTTTTGGCTCGCGGCAACGGCTTGTTCGGTTCTGCCGAACAGACAGGCTCCATCGGTGTTGTTACATTCAACTGCGCCCGTCTGGGATATGTTTACAAAGGGGATGAAAATGCTTTGTTTGCCCGTGTTGACGAACTGATGGACATTGCCCGCACTTCTCTTGAAATCAAACGCAAGGTCATTCAGAGATTGATTGACGGTGGCCTGTTCCCGTTCACCAAACGTTATCTTGGCACACTGCGCAACCACTTCTCGACAATCGGCGTTAATGGTATCAACGAAATGATTCGCAACTTTACCAACGACGAACACAATATTGCCGACCAGTGGGGACAGGACTTTGCTGTTAAGTTCTTGGATTACATCCGCGCCAAAATGGTCAAAATTCAGGAAGAAACCGGCCATATGTATAATCTTGAAGCAACACCGGCAGAAAGCGCGACAACCCGTTTTGCCCGTGAAGATAAAAAACGCTACAAGGATATTATCCAGGCCGGAACAAAAGAAAATCCGTATTATACGAACTCTTCTCAGCTCCCGGCCGGTTATACCGATGATCCGTTTGAAGCTCTTGATTTACAGTCAACGCTCCAGACCAAATATACCGGCGGTACCGTTCTTCACCTCTATATGGGACAGCGTATCTCCTCGGCAAAAGTCTGCCGCGATTTGGTCAGAAGAGTTTTGACGAACTATCGTCTTCCCTACATCACCATTACCCCGACATTCTCAATTTGTCCGAAGCATGGTTATATTTCCGGGGAACACAAATACTGCCCGATTTGTGATGAGGAAAAAAAGGCAGAAAAAAGATTAGCAGCTTCTAAAAAAGACGTTGCCTAAGGTCAATTATTTAATTTATTTTACTTGGAGAATTAAAATGAACAACACAATTAATTTTGAAGAAATCAGATTAAGTGACGAAGAAAGACAGCCTTGTGAAGTATGGACCAGAGTAATGGGTTACTTCCGTCCGGTTTCTGAATTCAACGTTGGTAAGAAGTCTGAATTCTATTCTCGCAAATGCTTCTGCGAAAGCAAAGCTGTGATTGACCTTGAAAAATACGAAATTGCTGCTGAATAAGCTTATGCAGGCTTAAGAAAAACGCCGGGTTGCAGGGCTTGTAATCCGGCGTTGTTTTATTTGAATGGAATTTTAGGAGTAGGGGGAATGTCAAAAAAATTATTGGTCGGCGGCGTCGAAACGTTCAGTATGGTTGACTATCCGGGACAGATGGCCGCAGTTGTCTTTTTGCAGGGATGCCCATGGCGTTGTCCTTTTTGTCATAACGTCGATTTACAGAAAATCGGAAAAGAAACCGGATTCGTTTGGGAGAAGTTTGTTGATTTTCTAAGGGAACGTCGCGGAAAGCTGGATGCCGTTGTCTTTAGCGGCGGCGAGCCGCTGGTGCAGGATGCGCTGGCTGACGCCATTGCCGAGGTAAAAGAATTAGGCTATAAAATCGGTATCCATACCGGCGGTTTTCGCCCTGAATTATTTAAAAGAATCCTGCCTGAAGTAGATTGGGTAGGTTTTGACATTAAAACGCCGCTGAAGTCCGAAAGATATGATGCCGCTGTCGGACAGAAACATTTTGACAAAGTTATGGAAAGTCTTAAAGCTTTGGTTGCTTCGGGAAAAAGTTATGAATGTCGCACAACCTGCGATCCGCGGTTATTGTCAGTAGCGGATATTTATACGATTGCCGATGAGCTTAAAGCACTGGATGTCAAAGAATATTATCTTCAGCAGTATCGCCCGATTCCAAGTGATAAAACATCGACGGAAGCGGATTGTGAAAAGTTTTTTGATGATAAAGATTTGCAGCTTTACCTTAAGAAAACATTTAAAATTTATGATGCCAGAAAATAGTCCCTTATTTTCTTGACTTTTTCTGAAAAAAATGTCTAATAGACATGAAGTCTTATTATTAAAAAATAAATAATTATGAAAACATTTGTAGAATTTGCCTCAATTGAGGAGTTGGCTCAGCACATTGCAGACAGCCATCAAAACGAAAGTTATACCGAGCACGAAGGCGTTGTTTATCCGAATATCGCATCCGCTTATCTCATCGCTTCGCGTGTCAGGGATTTTAACCAGCGTCATCGTTTGGCCAATATTCCTTATTCTGAACTAAAAATCAGAATAGAAAAGGAATATACCCAGAAACGTCAAAGTGCGCCGCAAATCCTGGAAAAGATTTTGATTGATAAAATCTGTGGCTGCCGAGAATTGTGTCAGGAGTTTCTTGCTCATCCGGCCGAAGCTTATCAAACGGAATTCGGTCTGACGCTTCAAAAAATCTACAAAAAGGTTAAGGATCGTTCTGACGTCCGTTACCACTAAAGAAAAAGGCTCAGTTTTTTACTGAGCCTTTAGTTTTATCTTGCCGGACGTTTGGTAAAACCGGCAGGCTTGTATTTAGAACGCCCGGTACTGTTATTATCAAAATCACGGGCTTTTTTAAACTTGCTTTTTCCGTCAAACTTGCTACCGTCTTTCGGTGGACGGCGGTCACTGCGAGAATTGTGCTTTTGAGCAAATTTAGACGGTCGGCTGTATGGTCTGGCTTCCTTTTCCGCGCGTTTTTCAATCAGAACTTTCGGTTCCTTGACTTTAACTTCAACGTTTTCCATCTTTTTCATCATTGCCAGGCGGTTCTTGTTGACGGAAAAGCCAAAGCTGCCGAGATTACGGCCCAGTGTAAAGTAATGTCCGTGGGCAAAGGCCAGCAGGCCGGTTTTTTCAATCCAGAACTTGCCTTCGCTGTCGATATATTTATCATCAACATTAACGGCGACAATTTCCGCCAGAAACATATCGTGTGAACCGAAGCTGCGTATTTCTTTGACCTTACATTCAATGGAAACGGGGCTTTCCGCAATCTGTGGCGCCTTAACCTGTGAAGAGGGAAGCGGCGTCAGTTCCATTTCTTTAAATTTATCCGTATCCCGCCCGGACTTGACGCCGCAGAAATCGGCAGCCGTTACCATTGACAGTGTTGGCAGATTAATGACAAATTCGCCGCTCTCTTTAATAATACCGTGAGAATAGCGGGATGGCCGGATTGAAACATAAGTCATCGGCGGTTCGCTGTTAATAATACCGGTCCATGCTGCGGTCATGACATTGGGATGCTCTGTTGTGCCGCAGGAAATCATTGCCGGCGGAACGGGATAAAGCATTGTTCCGGGTTTCCATGTAATCTTTGTCATTTTTTCCTCTTTTCTCAAATTATAAATTAAACCTAAACTACCCCAAGAATGTCAGCCATGCAATAATTTATTTTTTTAATTTTTCGAAAAACAAAAAGTTGTTTTCTTTGCCTTCCTGTGTTATACAGGGCTAAATTTGACTTGAATAAGAGATTTGTTTATGGATATTGCAGATTTGATGCCGAGCATTAAAAAGCTCATTGCCTATGATTACAAAGATATAAAAAGTCCGCTTTATGAAAATATCATAACGGAAATTTTAGTTGGTGTCCATCCGACGCCCAAACCGCAGCTGATACAGGTTGGCGGAATTCCCGGTGCGGGAAAGAGCACTTTTTGTCGGCAAATGCAGTTTCCCGGAGCTATATATCTGAGTTTTGACGAAGTAATGGAAAGCATTCCCGATTACCGGCGGGACATTTATGTACTGGGTGGAGCCGAAGCTTTCATGAAATGGGAAATGCCTGCGCGAGTTGTGGGCTATGAAGTTCTGCGTCGTGCCGTAATTCGCAAGTTGAATATCTTTTTTGAACACAGCGGCGTCAATGATGCGCATATTGAACTTTTTAAAAACGTAAAGCTGTTGGGATATAAGACCGAAGTCGATTATATTTTATGCAATACACAGGTAGCATATAAAAGAACCCTGATCAGGGAGAAAGCAACCAGACGCCACACGCCTAAAGAATTGATAGAGCAGAGGGCCGCTTTGATAGACAAGTATATTGGCCAGTACAAAAAAATTGCTGACAAAACTTTTATTTATGACAGCACAACCAGTGAATTGATTTTGAAAGAGCGAGATTTTACGGCTTATTATTAAAGCCGAAAGAAAAATGCCCGCCATATCCCGTTCCGATTCTCCTGCCGATTGCAAGCAAAAGTTTTTCCAGCTCGTGGCGTTGTTCAGCCAGTGAAAGAGAGGGTGTCGGTTTTCCCGGATAAAGCTCATAAAGCTTACAGTAATTTAAATCCGTAACATTGGGCATAATGACATTGGCGCCGCTTTGCAGGGCAATAAGCCTGCCGTTGGGACGCAGGGCTTCCATGGCTGTCGTTGCCGGGATGTTAATGTCCGGCAGAAGAAGGCGGGTAATCGCCATTGTTTTGAGGGACAAGGTAAAGGCGCGTCCTTTGGCATTTTTCAGCGGTGTATCCGGGTGCGGAATAAAAGGCCCGATACCGGCCATATCAACATTTATCTTTTTAAAAAACAAAATGTCGTCGGCAATCGAGGATAAACTCTGCTCTGGCAGACCGACCATAGAGCCGGAACCGACTTCATAACCGGAAGCTCTCAGGTCATCCAAACAGCGTTTGCGGTTTTCCCAGCTCATTCCCGGATCCAGCCGGTGGTATAAATCTTTGTTAGTTGTTTCAATGCGCAAAAGATAGCGGTCGGCGCCGGCAGCTTTGTATGCGGCGTATTCTTCAAAGCTTTTTTCTCCGATACTGAGCGTAACGGCAATGTCTGATTTTTTTATTTCGCTGATAATATATTGCAGCCGCCCCACGGTGTAGTAAACATCTTCACCGGATTGCAAGACAACCGTTTTATAACCGGCTTCGGCAGCATTCTGCGCCAAACGGATAATGGCATCCGGAGCAATGCGATAACGTTGCACGGCATGATTATCGCGACGGATGCCGCAATATAGACAGTTGTTGCGGCAGTAGTTTGAAAACTCGATAAGTCCGCGCAGTTGAACGTCGTCACCGACAAATTTTTTTCTTGTCCGGTCGGCGGCTGCAAATAAATCTGCTCCGTCATATTCCGGCTGAAGCAAAGTCACAATTTCATCTTTTGATAAAAGATGTGTTTCTTCGGCTTTTTTTATAATATCTGTGTAAGTCATTTTATTCCGGTAACTCTAAAGCCGTATCCTGATTTATTTTTACCGTTGATATCCTATTCAAAAAAGGTCAGGTTGTACATAACAAAAAAGCACCTCAAAGGTGCATTAAAAATATCTGGTGCGCTAGGCCGGAATCGAACCGGCACGTCCTTGCGGACAACAGATTTTAAGTCTGCAGCGTCTACCTGTTCCGCCACAAGCGCCTCTGTTTTTACATTTCTTAACACCGAATTTATACATACAAAAATTCATAAATGCAACATAAAACTTGTTTTTTTTACAAAATAGATTAATCTGAAAACGGTAAATAATAGTTTTTCTTAAACGTTCAGGCTGTTGCGGCAGTTGACAGCGTCACGGCATCGGTACCCGTTTAAGGTTTTTATAAAGGATTAAAATAATGAAAACTTTCGATATTTCTTGGCGTAGATACCTCTTGCCGAATATCCATAATGAAGGCTGGAAATTTGTCGGTGTCTTTGCTGCGGTTTCTGCCGTTTTGGCGATGATTTGGTCGCCTTTGGGCTGGCTCGGTCTTATACTGACCGTATGGTGTTTCTATTTCTTTCGTGATCCTGAACGCATTATTCCTGAAATTGAGAACGCGGTTGTTTCTCCGGCTGACGGTATTGTGCAGATGATTGCCGATGTTAACGGTCCTGAAGAGCTGGGGCTGGAAAAGCAGAAATTTACCCGTGTCAGCATTTTTATGAGTGTTTTTAATGTCCATGTCAACCGTGCGCCGACTGAAGGAAAAATTACCAAAGCAGTTTATGTTCCCGGAAAATTTTTAAATGCGACACTGGATAAGGCCAGCAAAGACAATGAACGTCAGCTTCTGGCAATGAAAACCAAAAACGGGCAGGACATTGCTTTTGTTCAAATTGCCGGATTGGTTGCCCGCCGTATTGTTTGCGATGCCGCTGCCGGACAGGAGTATAAAACCGGAGAACGTTTTGGCATGATTCGTTTCGGCTCACGCTTGGATGTTTATCTGCCTTTGGGAACAAACCCGCAGGTCGCATTGGGACAGACCATGGTTGCCGGTGAAACGATTATTGCAAACTTGGGCAGCGAAGCTCCTGAAGTTAAGGGAGTTGTCAGATAATGGATAAAAATAATATAAAGCAGCAGCCAGCCGGCCATCGTCTGAGCGGGTTGCCTTTTCGTAAGATTGCGCCGAATATCGTGACAATGCTTGCCCTTTGTTCCGGTGTAACATCTATCCGTTATTCCGTTCAGGAAGACTGGGTTAAAGCTGTCGTCTGCATCTTTCTGGCGGCCTTGTTTGACGGTCTTGACGGACGCGTGGCCAGAATGCTGAAAGGATCGACAAAGTTTGGCGCTGAACTTGATTCTCTGTCTGATTTTGTAAGTTTTGGCGTTGCGCCGGCAATCCTGATGTATCAGTGGACATTGTTTGACTTTCCCCGTTTCGGCTGGTTCTTTTGTCTGCTGTTTTCAATTGGTATGGCTATGCGTCTGGCGCGTTTTAATACCATGTTGGATGATGAGCCACAGCCGGATTACTGGCATAACTTCTTTGTCGGAGTCCCTGCACCGGCAGCCGCGGCATTGGGAATTACGCCGATTATGATTTCTTTTGACTATCCTGAGTTGGCTTGGTTGCATGATAACTATTTTTGTGCTGGCGTAATGTGCGTCGTCGCCTTGCTGATGGTTAGCCGCATTCCGACAATTTCTACCAAAAAGTGGCGGGTTCCGACATTTATGTTTGTTCCCCTGATGCTGATTGTTGCTTTATTTGCAACGTTTATTATCAGCAATCCTTGGCTGACACTGGGAACCATGGTTGCCGCTTATGCCGTTTCGATTCCTTTTGGTGTTTTGTTCTTTTTAAGCGCCAAACGTGCCTATGAGCAGAACCATAGATAAAACAAAAAAGGTGTTAGAAAAATCTAACACCTTTTTTCTTATTTTTTTGAAACCCATATTTTGGCTCCGCGTTTTCCCTTGATGTAAACATAGTTGCCATCAATCTTTTCTCCGGACGCAAAAATTTTCAAAATATCCTCAGCCGTAATAATTTTTTGAGTTTCGGAACGGATGTTAAGACCTTTGTAAACATCCCCGTCTTTTCTGGCCCAGTAAATCATTTTTTTTGAAAAATTCTTCTGTGCCTTGCTTTGCAGAAGAATAGTCTTTTTACCCTTTGTTTCCGGATAAACGCTGTCAAGAATTTCTCTGGCGGCATCTTCAAACGGAACGCGGATTGTTTTAACAATGCGCAGCGTGCCGTTTTCTTCAATAAGCTTTAAGTACGCTCCCAAATAATTGTTGCGGCGCTTTTGACAGACAATGTCTATATCGTTAAAGCTGATGTGGACGGCATTGGCAAATTTTTTGCAGCCTTTCTTTTTCATGCCGGATTTAATTAAAACACCGGCATAGGTTGACTTAGACGTTTTTACAGCCCAAACCGTAAGCGTTTTGTTGTTTGGCTGTGTTTTGGATAATAAGTCATAAATGACATAAACCCGAGCCTTGTTGTCAGGAATGGCTTGCGCAGCTTTGTTGCCTTTCAGTAAAAGTTCGGTTGCTCTTGCCTGAGATTCGATTAAAATATTAGTTTCCATAAATATAATGATTTTAATAATAAAAAAATAATATAACGATAAATAGCAGGCTATAAGATATCTACTTCAAAGTCAATCTGCGAAACAAAAAAATCTCCCGGAAATATAACCGGGAGATAAAAGAATATCATTTTTTTTCTTGTTTTTTAGGCCTTCCTTTGGGTGCATATGGATTGCCGGTTTTCCTGACCGTAATTCGCAACGGAATCCCGCGCATATCAAACACTTCCCTCATATTGTTTGTCAGATACCGTAAATAAGCTTCGGGAAGCCCTTCAGGATTGCTTGAAAAGATATAAAACGAAGGAGGCCTGGTCTTGGCCTGAGTAATATACCGCAGTTTTATACGCCTTTTGTTTTTACCGAGCGGCGGCGGATAATTATCAATCATATCCTGAAACCATTTATTGAGCGGCGCAGTCGGAATACGCAAATTCCAACGGTTATAAACTTTCAAAACCGCACTCATTAGCTTGTCCAGCCCTTCTTTTTTCAAGGCTGAAATGGTAACGGTCGGAATGCCTTCGGCCTGTGTCAGTGAAGTCTGCAATTTATAATTCAGCTTATCCAGAGCTTCCTGCCGGTTGGCAATATCCCATTTGTTTACGGCAATAACTAAAGCACGCCCTTCATCAAGAACCTTGCGGGCAATGGTTAAATCCTGCTTGTCCAAAACGGCGTCGGCATCCAAAACCAAAACGACGACCTGAGCCATAAAGGCAGCATGCTTCGTGCTTGCCGCCGACATCTTTTCCAGAGAATCTGAAACCTTAGACTGTCGTCTTAACCCGGCCGTGTCGACCAGATTAATTTTGTGCCCCCGCCAAGCCCATTGAGATGTGATGGCGTCTCTGGTCACGCCGGCTTCCGGCCCGGTGAGCATACGCTCATCATTAAGCAGGGCATTGACTAACGTTGATTTTCCAACATTAGGCCTGCCGACAATGGCTAATTGAATGGGACGTTTTTTGTATTCTTCATCAATTTTGGCGTCAATTTCTTCTTGCGTCAGATTAGAATTTTCTTCCTGAATTTTCTGGTCTTCTTCCTCAAATGACAAATCTTCCTCTTTATCATACTCTTTCAGGCCGATATACAAATCTTCCAACCCCAGACCATGTTCGGCTGAAAAGGGGATAGGCTGCCCCAGTCCCAGCTTATAGGCTTCATGAATACTGTCTTCCTGAGTTTTCCCTTCGCACTTATTGGCCAGCAGAATAACCGGCTTGTGGCTGGCGCGTACCAATCCGGCCAAATGCTCGTCATAAGGATGAAGCCCTTCTCTGGCATCAAATAAAAACAGGCAGACGTCAGCATCTTCAATGGCTTTCTGCGTTTGCTGCCACATTCTTTGTTCCAGATTGTCTTCCGTAGAAAACTCATAGCCGGCAGTGTCTATAATCTTCAATTTTATATCATGAAGCTTGGCATCGGTTTCTTTTCTGTCCCGGGTAACGCCGGGCATATCATGAACAATGGCAATTTTTCGTCCTGCCAGACGGTTAAATAAGGTCGACTTGCCGACATTAGGGCGGCCGATAATCGCTGCTTTAATCGTCATTGCCGTCTTCCATCTGTTTGTAAGCGGTCAGTTCCGCGTCATTTGTTGCAAACAGAACCGTATCATAAGCAACAACCGGCGGAACAACGACGCCCTCGTCAAGTTCTATGTATCCCAGAATTTTACCGCTGTATGGCGAGATGGCATAAGCCTGTCCGTTGGAAGAAGCGACAATCAGACGGTAGCCGGTCAATACCGGGCCTGACAGGAAAACGCCGCTTTTTGCCGAAACATCTTCGCCAAGCGGAATTCTTGTTGTCCAAATGATCTTTCCGCTGGATCTTTCTATAGCTGCCAAATCTGCATCGTTAGAAAGGATATACAGATATTTGCCGACAACCCAAGGCTGGTTGACACTGCTGACTTCCCTTTCCCAAACCGGAATGCCTGTCCGCAAGTCAATCGCCATTAAAACATTATTGTTTCCTGCCGCGTAGACGACATTGTCTTTGATAACCGGATTGGCTTTTACCGAGTTGATTGCCGAGAGAGAATTAATTCTCTTGCGGGAAACCATCAAAACTGACCATAACGGCGTTCCTGTGCTGGCCTTAATCGCCCGCAGTTCACCGCTGGAAAATGCGGCGACGACAACATCATTGGTCGCATCGTAAGCCGGGCTGGCACCGCCGACCAGTGTTGTTGCTTCTTTAGTTGATTTATATTTCCACAGTTCTTTGCCGTTTTCAGCATTTAAGGCGATAAGAATATTATCAATTGTTTGTACAAAAACATAATTGTCGGAAACAGTCGGCGCAATTCTTATCGGAAGTTCGGCATTATAAACCCACAGCTTTTTACCGGTCATCATATCTAAGGCCGCCACGGCGCCAAAACCTGTTGTTGCGTAAATCACCTTGTTGTTTGCCGCCAGCCCGGCGCCTTTCATGGCCGCACTGCGGTCGCTTTTGTTAAACGGCTTCAGTTTGCTTTCCCAGATATTTTCGCCGTTATCCATGCGAAAGGCACGGACAGTTGCATCTGCGTCAATGGTAAAGGCAACCTTGTGTTTGACAATCGGTGCGGCAATGATAAAGTCGCGCTTGGAACCGCCTTCGCCGAAATTAGCTGACCAAGCCTGTGTAATCATGTCGCCGCTGTTAGGGTGTTCCATGTCATGCATAGCGTTTCCGCCGCTTTGTTCCCAGGAAATATTGGTTGCCGCTTCCAGTAGTTCTATCTTTACCTGATTAGGCAGAAAATCCGCCTGTAAAATGGTTTCTCCGTCCAAAACGGAAATCCTGTCGCCGTCCAGAATGATTTTATCTTCTGAAAACATTCCGCACCCGGCGAGGGACAGACAGACCAAACTTAATGTAATTTTCTTTACAGTTTTTATCGACATCAGATTCTCCGCAATTTTTTTAACTGTTAGCTTGCGCTTCGGTCAGAACCGAAATCATGTCCTGAACACGGCTTTTCAGTGTATCGGACAATTCATTGTTGTTCAAAATGTCATTATATATTTCCAAAGCCTGGGACAAATTTCCTTCCCTTATTTCCAGCATGGCTTTCATTTCTTTGGCAACATTGACCCAGCTTCCGTTATCAATAATCAGCCGGTTAAGCAAAGCTTCGACTTCCTCGCGCGGCGCATTGTCCAGTTTATAAGAGGCTAATTTGAAAACCGCCATGTTTTGAATGCTGGCATTGGCGTCGGGATTGTTAACCAGTGCCGTCAGAACAGTTAACGCTTCGTCATTTTTAGCCTGTTCCAAAAGAATATTGGCTATCTGCATCTGTGCAATATCCCGGTAGATGCCACCGTTTTGTTGCTCAATATCTTTAAAGACGGCTATACTTTCGTCATATTTGCCTTGAATCTGCAGGTTGTACGCATAAGCATAAGCGTCAGACCATGTTTGCGCTTTTTTATTCTGCCAGGCCTTAATGCTTTCAAAGCTGACCGCAAAAGTTAAAGCGGCGATAACAACGACAGTTGCTAAAATACCGTATTTTTTCCAAAAGTTTCTCATTTTTTCCTGTTTCAGTTCTTCATTGATTTCCTGAAACAGAATGTCATCTGCCGCAGCCTCTTCTTTAACTTTTTTTATCATCTTGCAACCTCGTAATTTTGATAATTTAATTACTTATATCTGAAATAGTTGATTTATCCAAGCAGTATTTGCTTTTGATTACCAGTTTTTATTGTCTGACAATGTTGTTTATCAAATATTTTCGTATCCAGTCCAAAGCCTCTGCTGGCATTTTTTTTCCGAAAATGACATTTTTGGTGTTAGAGGTGATGGACAGGAAATAGCGCCCCGTTGCCGGATTCTCAGTGACGACAATCGCCTCGATGTCATTCTTGTTGATTTCGTCTTTTTTTAAGTTTCTCAGCGGAAATTTATGAACAATAACCAGCTTGTGTTTTTTTATGGCTATCTTATCCCGGCGGAACAGCGATATGATGGCACATAACAAAACAAGCAGGCTGCCGATGACAAAAACTGTTGAGGAAAAACCGCCGTCATAGGCAAAAACAAAAGCCAGCAGAGCTGCCGCCGCCAAAATAATAATTCCCCAGGCAATGATATTATAGGCATCCCATAGAATTTTGGCCATTTTAATAACCGTCTTGTCTTTTTTTCTGACAAGAATGACCGATTCCGGCAGGCTGTCTGCTGCATTGTAATCATTTTTCAGTTTGCCTTCCCTGAACAGTTCTTTGACAGACTTGTCCAAATCTTCCACATCTCTTTTAACCAGTCCGTCATTCGTCAGAATAAGTGCCGGAAGATTGAGCTTTTTGGCATAATATTTCCATTTTGAACGAATGTTTTTGCCGCTGGTTGAAATGTACAATGGTGCGACTTTATGCAGATTCTTATGACGAAGCTCAATGATGTAACGGTTTTTATTCAAAAAACCAAACTGGAAAAACTCGATTCTCAACTGGACGCCTTCATAATTTTTCAGGGCTTCCTTGTATATGTTTTTTTTGCCGCCGATTTGCCGGTCGACAATTTGAATGTTTTTGCCGTCAAACAAAATTTTGCGGTAACGGATATAAGACATGAACAGGGCGGAAACAATCCAGGCGCCGATGATAAAAATCACACAGTCAAAAAAAGCCGGGCTGAAAAGCGGTTCGGCGTTTTCGCCGGAAACGCCGGCGAAAACGGCGTCAAAACCGCTGCCGGTCAAAAAAACGTTTCCGAACTCGTATAAAGCCAAAAGCATGAGGGCAAAACCGGCGAGCAGCCCGGGATAAAGGATTCTCAGGGCAATACGGTCCGAGGCCTTGCCGGGAATGTTGGTCAAATTCAATTCAAAACTGTGGCTGTAGTGATTGGCCGTTTTCATCTTTAATACCCTCGTCTTCTGTGGATGCACGTTATGACACCGTCATGCTATAATATTTTTTATTTAAAATCACTATATTATTTTACAAAAAATACGTCTTTATGTTATTTTAATAAAATAAGGTTATAGTATAACAGAATTATGTGTAATTTAAGGAAGTCAAAATGGGAAGCATTGAAATTTTTGCAAATATGACCAACTTGTCAGTGACGTTAATTTCAATATTGATACTGGGTATTGCAATTTATATGATTACCCGCAATAAAATTGTCATAAAAAAAGGATTATGGCTGCTTTATTCCGGTTTACTGCTGGAACTTTTGACGACAGGGCTGATTTATAAAATCAACGAATTTTACAATCAGGGGATGGGCGAGTCAATCAATACGCTGATCTTTTTGGAGTTGTTCCTGCTGTTGATTGCCATGCTCCTGATGGCGATTGCCGCTTCCCGGATATTGGTTAACAATGTGCCGGAATCTCCGATTATAACTTCTTTGGGCGGTATCGGACTTATTTCTATTGTCTATTTTGTTTTTATCTCTCCGGATAATGATATGGTTGCCAATATGCAGCAGATTTTTATCATTGCCGGTTTCATCTGTATGGCGGTCAGTTTTTGGTCGCAATCCCACCGCCGCCATAAATCTGGTTACACGATGGCCAGTATTGTGACGTCATTGGTAACGGTCGTTTTGCTTATCCGTCTGACCGGGCACAGCAGCAGCCTTCTGAACAGCTGGTATTTGTCGCCGCTGTTTTACAATGCGCTGGCCGTCGCATTGGTTATGGTTTATGCCGATTATATTTCCCGCAAACTGGATACGACCAATGCTGAACTGGATAAGTACAACAAACGCATTGAAGAAATTATCAAGTCGTCGCCGTTCCCGATTATTATCTCACGTTTGAGTGATGATAAAATTATTCTGGCGAATAACAATGCCGTAAAACTCTTCGGAATTGAACCGACGGAATTGGATCGCTATCGCCTGAAAGATTTTTTTGCCGATGCCGAGAACCGTATTTTGCTGAATGAGCGCCTGGAACAGGAAAAAGAAGTTCAGGATTTTGAAATTCTGGTAAAAAGCTATTCCGGTGATACGCCGTTCTGGCTGCTGACCTCGGCCACAACAATTGACTACAATTACGATGTTGTGCTCTATGCGGCCTTTCAGGATATTACTTCCCGCAAAAACAGAGAAGTTTTGCTTAAAAATCAGGCCACCCGCGACCCGCTTACCTCATTGTATAACCGCCGTTATTTTGAAGACGAGGTTAACAAACGCATCGCCAATGCTCGCTTAAATAACGGAACCTACTGCGTTTTGATGACCGACGTTGACTTGTTTAAACGCGTTAATGATACCTATGGCCACAAAACCGGTGATAAGGTCTTGATTGAGCTGGCCGGCGCCTGTGAGCGTGCGTTGCGCGACAATGATATTGTTGCCCGTTACGGCGGTGAAGAGTTTGTTATCTATCTTGATGATGTAACGATAGAAAAAGCTCAAACGGTTGCCGAGCGTTTGCGTGAAACGATTGCCGGTTTACAGGTTCCCTCAGATGACGGGAGGACGGTAACTTTTACCATAAGCATCGGTATTTCGTCGTCTAAAGTTTCCGACAATATTGACACTTTGATTAAAACGGCGGATGAAGCCTTATATAAGGCAAAACAAAACGGTCGTAACCGCGTGGAAGTTTTCCATCCGTCGGATTTGAAGAATTTTAATCCGGAAAACAATGCGATGCATAAAGATGAAACTGCCAACCGCCACCCTATCTTTGATAAGGAGCCGGCAGCGGAAATCTCCTTGCTTGACGGAATTGAAAGCAATCATATTGTCGATGACAAAAACAAGATAGAGCCGAATAAAGCGCCGGGATTTTCCGTTCCGGGCGTGGATGTTGAGGATTTGTAATATGGAGGCCTGTTCTTACGCGGAAATATGCGGCGGCTGTCTTTATCGCGGGGAGTCGCCGGAAAATTACCAAAAGCGTAAGGAAGAAGCCTTTCGCCGGGTTATGGCCAGTTTGAAAAAACAGCCGGAACAATACGGAAATCCGGTCTTTATTCCGGATGGAACCAGACGCCGGGCGTCTTTGGCTTTCCGTCGGCATAAAGGAAAATTAGTCCTCGGTTTTAATATGCGTAAAAGCGCTGAAATCGTTGATATTCAAAAATGCTGTTTGTTGGCGCCGCAGTTGAATGCCGTTCTGCCGGAAGTGCGTGATTTGCTGGCAGAACTTTGTTCTTTACCTTTTTCTGAGAAAAAAGGCCGGAAGATACAACAAACTTTTCTGACCGCGGGAGATGTCTGGCTGTGCCAGGCTGACAACGGTATTGATTTGGTACTTGAATTTGACGGCGAACTGGATCTTTCACGCCGCATGGTTATTTTTGAAAAAGCGCAAAACAGCGAAAAGATAATTCGTATTTCCCATCGCCGCCGCAACAATGAAACGCCGGAACCTGTTGTTGAAAAATTTCCGCCGTTGGTTGACATTGCCGGAGTAAATGTCTACATCCCCGCTGGCTGTTTTATGCAGGCATCAGGAGAAGCGGAGCGGGTGCTGATTGGCTTGGTGCTGAAATATCTTGGCAATACGGAGGGAAACATTGCCGATCTGTTCTGTGGCATGGGAACTTTTTCTTATCCTCTGTCCCGCAACATCCGCAATAAAATTACGGCAGTCGATTCGTCAGCAGAATTGCTCAATGCTTTTGCCAAATCAATTCACAAAAACATGATCCCCAATATTGAAATAAAAAATAAAAATCTGTTTAAATATCCGCTGGATGAAAATGAACTGAAAAATTTTACCGCGATAGTCTTTGACCCGCCGCGTGCCGGCGCATCGGCGCAGGTGGCGAAAATGGCGGCGCTTTCGCCGGACAGCCGGACGCAAAAAATCATAGCCGTTTCCTGTAACCCCGAAAGTTTCGTAAATGATGCCAATGTCCTGCTTGAGGGCGGTTATTGCCTGAAAGAGATAACCATGGTTGACCAGTTTATCTGCTCGAATCATATGGAATTGGTTGCGCTGTTTTCCAAACAATGAGGATGTAAACAAATATGCTGAAAAAACTTTTTGTCATCTCTTGTGCCGCATTAAGCATCTCCTGTGCTTCTAAGCCTGAAGAAAAGCCTAAAACCTGCCCGCTGGTTTTTACGGCGGAAAGTTCATATACTCAGATTGTCCAGCATATGGACGCCTATCAGGTTATACTGACTGGCTACCATGGAAACTGTGTGGATTATTCCGTTACCAAAAGCAGTACGGCGGTTATTCAGCCGACATTCCTGATACGCCGTTTGGAAGCGGTCGGCCAGGTAAATGTGCCGTTTGACTATTACGTCAAAACCACATACGGCAGCCAGAAACACCATGTTATTGCAACGATTCCCGAATTTGAAAAAGAAGTGCGCTATCTGGCCCGTCCGGTTAATGTCACCCTCCCGTATAAGCAGCGTTTTGAAACGCCGATATCCATAGGATTGGTTATTGAACCGGAAGAACAGATTTACAATAACCGTTATTTTGATGAAAAATTTGATTATTCTGAGGAGAAATAAAATATGGTTGAAAAAGATATAATAAGCAGAGATATGGCCAATGCAATTCGCTTTTTGTCGGTGGATGCCATTGAAAAATCAAAATCTGGGCATCCCGGAATGCCCTTGGGAATGGCGGATGTGGCAACAGTTCTCTTTACTAAAATCATAAAATATAATCCTCAGGACGGCCGCTGGTTTGATCGGGATCGTTTTGTTCTGTCTGCCGGACATGGTTCCATGCTGCTCTATTCTCTTTTATATTTGTTGGGTAGTCCGGATATCAGCATCGATGATATCAAAAATTTTCGACAGCTTGGCTCCAAGACTGCCGGGCATCCGGAATACGGACACCTGACGGGAATTGACATGACGACCGGGCCTTTAGGGCAGGGGATTAGTTCCGCAGTTGGTATGGCTTTGGCAGAAAGGCGGCTGAATGCCAAATTCGGAAATGACTTATGTTGCCATTATACTTATGTTATGTGCGGTGACGGCTGCCTGATGGAAGGCATTTCCGAGGAAGCGATAGCGCTGGCGGGACATCTGCGCCTGAATAAACTGATTGTTCTCTGGGATAATAACAACATAACGATTGACGGCGAGGTTTCTGCGTCAAGCTCAACCGACCAGATAAAACGCTTTGAGGCCTGTGGCTGGGAAACACAGGAAATTGACGGGCATAATCCCGCGGAAATTGAACAGGCGCTCCGTAAGGCGCAAAAGGCTGACCGTCCGACCCTGATTGCCTGCAAAACTAAAATCGGTTTTGGCGCGCCGTCCAAATGCGGTACATCCAAATGTCATGGTTCCCCGCTCGGTGCCGAAGAAGTAGCGGCCATGCGCAAAAATCTGAACTGGAATGCCGAAGCGTTTGAAATTCCGGAGGATGTTCTTGATATGTGGCGTCAGGCCGGAAAGCGCAGTGAAAAAGAATATTATGATTGGAAAAACAGAGCCAAAGCTGCCGGCCGCGAATTTAACGACACAATCCAAAATAAATTGCCTGAGGGTTGGGACAAGGAACTCTTGGCTTTGAAAGAACAGTGCATTAAGGAGAAGACCAAAGTCGCCACGCGTAAAGCCTCGGAGATGTGCCTTGAAAAAATCGTGCCGAATGTTCCTGAAATTATCGGTGGTTCGGCAGATTTGGCCGCTTCTAACCTGACCTTTGTCAAAGGGATGAAAACTATTACCCGGGACGATTATGATGGTAATAATATCATGTACGGAATTCGTGAACATGCTATGGCTGCAATAATGAATGGTATGGCTTTGCATGGCGGTGTTATTCCCTACGGCGGCACATTCTTTGTCTTTTCTGATTATATGCGTCCGTCAATGCGTCTGGCTGCGCTAATGGGGCTTCATGTCGTCTATGTTCTGACGCACGATTCGATTGGCGTGGGAGAAGACGGCCCGACTCATCAGCCCGTGGAGCATTTGGCTTCATTCCGAGCCATGCCGAATATCCTGACCATTCGTCCCTGCGATGTGGCTGAAACGGCGGAAGCCTGGCAGATTGCCATGGAAACGCGGGATAAACCGAGTATTCTGGTGCTGAGCCGTCAGGGCTTGCCCATGCTGAGAACAGAAAACAGCCTTGAAAACAAAACGGCTTTCGGAGCCTATGTTGTTGACGGAAACGAAAGAAAAGAACGTCAGGCAACGATTCTCGCCACCGGTTCCGAGGTTTCTTTAGCTATGGAAGCACAGAAGATTCTGTCAGAAAAAGGAATAAATGCGGTGGTTGTTTCCATGCCGTGTTGGGAGCTGTTTGACCGGCAGGAAGATAATTACAAAAAAGACGTCTTGGGAACGGCGCCCCGCGTAGCCGTTGAGGCCGCTTCCGGATTCGGCTGGGAAAAATATGTCGGCGAAAACGGGCGAATTATCGCCATGAACGGATTCGGCGCTTCCGGTCCTGCCGACCGGCTGTATGAGCATTTTGGCATAACGGTTGAAAATATTGTCAAAGCAGTTGAAAACCTGGTGCAAAAATAGAAATGAAAAATTAAGGCCTGATTTATATCAGGCCTTACTTATTTAGTAAAACAAAGCGTTGCATTCGTATAATTGCTATGTTACAATAACACCAAGTGGCAGAGTTTGCCGCTGAGGGCGTCGAAACCCTTTTGTGTATTAGTCGTCAAGCATAATTACGACTTAAAATAAATATATGCTGATATCTGTCTGCTGTGCTAGGGGCGGGTGTCAGCGTTATAAGGCTTTGCACGAAAGCGCTGAGCCGTTTTAATACACTACGGTTTCGAACATCCGTCCTCCTTTAAGGAGGATTTTTTTGTTTTAACCTTAAAACAAGGATGTTCAACATGAGTATGAACTTTAAATTTTTACTGATAGGGACAAGTTTGTCCTTAATCCCAACTTTAACAAATGCCCAATGTGTTGCGACAACTGATTGCGCCACTTTGGGATATACCGAAACCTCCTGTCCTGACAGCAAAGGCCTAAAATGCCCATTCGGCAATACCTTTGCCTGTCCGGCAACAGATAAAAGTGTCTGCGAAAAATATGGCTTCAAATATACCTGTTCCGGTGAAGGTTATGCCGGAGGCGCAGGGCAATCTTGTAATAAACAATATGAAACTTGTTCTTGTGCTGTCGGTTATGAATGGAAAAACAATAAATGTGAAAAAGAGCCCGGCGCAACTCTTGGACAGTGTACCGGCTATGCCAAAAACTGTAAAATCGGCGATATCTTAAACAGCGATGGAACCTGTTCTTCTGATAAAGTCAACGGCAAAGCTCCCATTGGTGTCGTGGTTTATATCAGTCAGGATGGTCGTTGCGGACAGGCAATGACAGCAAAACCAATTACCAGTACAATATGGAAACCTGAAGAAGTGCAAGCGCCGATGGATGATACAAATGAAAGTGAAGCATTGCAAGATTATGATAGCTGCGGCAATACAAACATTATCACAAACAGTGGAACGCCTGAAATGTTTCCTGCCGCGTGGGCTGCTAAAACTTATGCCCCTGTTGCCGCGCCGGAAACAAAAGGAAAATGGTGCTTACCTGCGGCGGGGGTTTTATCTTCAGTTTACTACAAACGCTCAGTCGTTAACAAATCATTCTCAAAAGCAGGAGGTTTGGCAATCGTAAATGCTAAAGAAGATCTTTTATCTTCCACTCGTTTTAGTTATGCCGCTATATGGGTATATTGTTCTCTGGATGAGTTTGCCTGCGCTTATGATAATGGTCTTAACCCTATGGTTATGAGAGTTGACGGTGCGGTTCGTCCTGTTATTGAATTTTAGGGATTATAAAAGGCTCGTAATAACGAGCCTTTACTAAAATCTTTTTATTTTAATTAAAAATTCTGGGTGTTTTTTCCGAAAGAGTACCAAGAATAAAAGTTGGTATTTTTATGTCTTCGCTGACGCCGGCGCTTTCTTTGACAACTTTGCAGCTGCCGTAAAAAACGGCATTTGGCGTTGTAAGCGGTGCAATGCTCGTAAATTCAAAATACTCGCCCGGTTCCAATGTCGGAATTTCTCCTTTAAAACCTTGCGTATCGTCACAAAAATTATTGCCTTTAGCATCGGTGATATTCCAATGTTTACCGACCAGGCTGATTTTTTCCGATGAATTGTTTTCTATGCACAAATAATAGCCGTAAACATATTTTCCGGCGTTGAAAACATCCTTTTCATTTTCATCAAGTTCTACGGTACAAGCTGAAATAACAATATCGTCAGTCGCTGCTGAAACAAAATTTTCCTCGTTAATCATCTCATTTACCTTTTATTAACATTTGCCATACTTAAGATTTAGAAAAGGTGACACTGATTCGCAACCAGGCATAAAACTTGTTAACAGTATTATCCCCATCTATTTGTAAATTAAAAAAAACTGTTGATTTTGTTCAAAAAAATGAGTCGAAATTTATTCTCGAGTCTATAAGAACCCGTTAAAATTCGGGCTCTTAATCTATTGCAATGGCGGAATATTAAGCTGGGCTATTTCACCCGGGCTTATTTTGACATTGGAATAACGCATATTTCCGGTTTCAATGACAAATCTTTGCCGTCCGGTAAGCTGGGAGGCTAAATCATAAAAATCCCTTGCATTCAGGTCTTGCCGCTGCGGATTCATAATGTAAAGAACACAGCCCTGTGTCTTTTCGGCAATGCCGCACCGCGCGCGTCCTCTAGGCACTTCCGGATTCGCCACAACGCCTTGCAAGCCGTTATTGACAATTTCTTGAGTGGAGAAAAATAGTTTAGCCAATGTAAAGCCGATGACAAAGGCCGCAGCAACGGCAATCTGCAAAATCTTTTTTGAAAACATACCGTCTTGAATCAAAAGACGGGATTCTTCCGCATCGTCATCTAAATCGCTGTCACTGACAAAAGCCGGAGGTTCCTTGTTGACATTTTGTTTAGAGGAAAGCCGGTCCGGCAAATTCTTCACTTCCGGTTCGTTGTTTTGAACCGGCTCCGGATGTGCTGCCATGTCCGCAATTATATTTTTAATGTCATCCATATCGTCAAAATTGATGTCTATATCATTTTGAACGGGTTTTGATGACGGCTTTTCTATAGGATTCTGCTGCTTTGTCTGTTGAGATACGGAACGCTGTAGCGCCGGTTGTTGCGACCGCGGCTGTTGCTGTTGTGGCCGGGAAGCGTTATTGGATGTTGTGTGCGGCATTACCGGCGGCCGCTGAGGTTGCTGAACCTGGCGCGGCGCCTGCTGAACCGGACGTTGTGAAACCTGAGGCTCTGCCGGATTTTTAGGCATAACCGGGGATAACGGACGCTTAACCAACTTTTTTACCGGCCGTTTGACCTTTTTAAGTAATGGTTTGCCATTCGGTCCGATTGGCCTCTGCGGAATATTGTTTGAAGTATTGTCAGCCATTTTTCTGTCCTCTATAACTGATTCTGAATATGCTGAGTTGTTTTAGCTGTACGGATAATTCTTGGAACAACAAACACGATTGTTTCTGATTTAGGTTGTTTGCTGCCGAAAATTTCATTCGGCAAACCGATTATCATAAAGTTTTCCCCCAGCTTGCTGCGAACGTCAAATTGTGAAATTTCGCCGTTTGTCGTATCCAAAGAAAAATGGGAAAAAATCCAGTTGTTTTTTTCCAAAGAAGCTTTGGCGGTAATTGACAGGTCTGCTTCTATAGCTTGCTTACTGCCGCATTTGCCGACGTCAAAACGCGAGAACCACAGGTTGGGTACAACAAAACGGCCTTCCGAAACCGGAACAATCGTTGCCTGGCTGCCGAGAAAACGCCGCAGGCTTCCGATATTCAAATCGTTTGACGACGTTAATACGCGGCCGATAACGCCGGCCTGAGCCGTATTAACCGTGCTGAAATCAAACTCGTCCAGAATAGACTGCCAGTTAATATCCTGATTGATGTTTGTCGGATATATCCGGAAAACACTAACGTCATAGGCGATTAATGTCGGATTATCTTTGAAATAATCAATCAAATCCACAATTTTGTTTTTTGTTTCATAATCCGACGTAAAAGTAATGGAATAATCCCCCCAGTCAGCGCTGATATCCGTAATGCCTGACCCTCTGATAACATCAAGCAGGCCAAGCATAATCGGCCGTGAATGCGGAACATATAATGTAAAATTCGCCCGGCGGGAAATCCGCATGACTTTTCTGTCGGCGTCATAAGAATAAAAAATCTCAGCCGCATCTGTAATCATTTTGACAACTTCGGAAAATTCCCCACGCAGATTTTCGCCTGAAATGCTGGCATATGGCGCATCTCTTGCAATCAGATGAATACCTGCTTCTTTATCAAGCTTCAGCAAGGCTTTTTCCGCAGGCATGGACTTAAATGAAAAACCGTTCACTTCATAACGCGGTAATATGTCGTTAACGCCGTTGCGGACAAGATTAAAAGCCGTCATATTGTACGGAACGGCGGCAATTAATTCCTGCTTGTTCCAGCTGACCCTGCAACGTAACGGCGTTTCCAAATCAAGTTCTCTGGCACCTTTGGTTGTTTTTATGATGTCAGGGTCATGTTGCATGATAAAATCAATGTCTTCGCTGCCAAAATTTTCGGCTGCCGAAACCCCGGCCTGGTTCGGCAAGGAATCAATCGTGCCGAAATCCGATCCGCCGCAACTGCCGAGAACAAGCAGAAAACCTGCCGTCAAAAGAGGTGTTAAACGCATAAAAATCTTCATTACGCCTGTTTATCCTTATCTATAAATACCGGAGCGTCTTGAGATGCGCTCTGCCCGCCGTCAGCCAAAAGTTTATCCATAAGCTGGTCGATGTTCATACCGGCGCCGACTGTCGGGTCATCGGCTTTTGTCGGAACGGCGCCTAAAGCTTCTTTCATCTTTTGAATTTCGGAAGCATCTTCTTTAATCATATCGGGAGAAGAATTGTTTTGCAACTCTTGCTGATATTCTTTCAGGCTTTTGTGAAAAGCCGCCATGCCGCCTTTAATTTTTTGCTCGACATAAGGATAAAGCTCGCGGTGCTTCATTATATATTCGCCGACATCGCTGATTTCTTCAAGAACGTCTAAAATATAACCATAATACGGATATTCTTCCATGGCAATATTTCCCATACGGACGCAGCGTGCGGCAATACGGGAGATTGTGCGGTCATAGTAGTCCTTCAAAAGAATAAAATTATTCAGATACCACAGGGATTCTTTGCTGACCGGCGGCAGATTATGATTAGTTTCCATAAAACGGCTCCTTTACATCTTATCTTAATGTAAAGGAGGCATAAGCGTTTGTAAATTCTTTTGTTTATGCTTTTACACAGTATTTGTAGCGGAGAAAAGCGGAGGCCCGTATATTTATGACGGCATGGCAAAGGGATCATCGTCAGCGGCGGTGGATAATCCCGAAATTTTAAATTCAGGCATATCTTCTTTTTGAAGTTTGTTAATACCGCCGATTTCCGCAAACGGCGCCGCAACATTCTGAGAAGTCGGAGATGCTTCTCTGGCCTTTGCAATGTTGAATTCTTCGTTATTGTTGTCCGCCGGAATTTTCTGAATCTGTAACGGCTCCGCCCGGACTGAATCCGCTGTTGAAATATCATCATTGCTTTCTGCTTCGCCAGTTGTTGTTTGAGCCGCTTCTTCAGTATTGGAAACAACCGCGGAAGGGGGAAGTTCCTCTCCGGCCGCGATATCTTCTGCCGGAATATTTTCCTCATAAAAAGTTTCGGAAAAGTCCTGAGATGTTTCAGGGGCAAAATCCTGGATGGTATCTTCTGCATAAGTGTCAAAAGTGCTTTCTTCAGCATAGCCGCTGTTATCGGCCTGCTGGCTGTCATCTTCGACATATTCCCATTCCCACTCCTGGCCGTCTTCGGAACTGCCGTCGTCTTCGACATATTCCCACGTCCATTCTTGACCATCGGCAGAAGCCGTTTCATTATAATACTCTACTTCATTGGTACTTTCCTGCATATATGTATCAACCGGAATATCCTGCTCCTGAGGGGGATAAGAAGCGAAAGCTGTATTATCGACAGGCATAGGCTGAACCGTTTGTGAAGCCGATGCCGGAGTGAAGCCCCAACCGAAATCATCATCCTGTTGATCCTGAATATCATCCGGGATACTCATAATCGGGGATGAAAACAAAGGATTGGAGGCTTTGGACTGGAACGGTGTTGTGGCCGCCCTCTGAAATCCGCTTGGCATTGGCTGAGACACTGGCTGCATCTGAGAAAAAACAGGATTGACCGCGGGCTGTTGCACTTGCTGTTGAGATAAAGATGAAAAAGGTATATCCTGAGGTTGTGATACCTGTTCTGCACTTGGCTGGAGAACGCCGGAATCCTGTTGCGGTGCTGTTGGCTGGGGCGTTTCCTGCCGGAAAGCATTGTCTTCGCTTTTATTTTTATTTTTCTTCTTTTTTTTCTTTTTCTTTTTGATGGTTTCTTCTTTTTCTGCCGCAGCTTTCTTTTCATCCCCGTCAATATCGGCAAATAAATCATCGGCAGTCAAAACGCCGTCGTCTTCCGGTTCATTTTCTTCATCGGTTGGAGCATCTTCTTTGATTTCTTCCAAATCTGCCGGCGCTGCCGCTTGCGGTTGTTCCTCCAAAGGCGCCTCCTCTGATTGAGGCTGTGAAGCCGGTATCGGAGCATCCTGCCCCGGCAGCAGAACCGGAGCCGGAACCCCGTTTTCTAAATCGGAGTCAAGGCTTTCGAGGTTAAGGTCGTCATTAATCGTCTTGCACCCGGACATCTGGATGCTTTTGGAAACGTCAAGCAACGCTTTTTGCAATTCGGTCTGCATTTCCAGAATTTTCATATTTTCCTGCTGGAAAGTTTGCAGAACGTCAATAATCATCTGCGTTGAATTCATATTGCTTTCTTTGAGAACTGTCGCTAAGACATTTTCCAGTTTGTCTGACTGGAAAGAAGACATCTCTTTCAGCATTTCGGTAGACGGCATAACAGAACCTTTGCCTTCGCTGTCAACAGAAGCCACCGCAGCCATTGACATTTCGACAACTTTTGAATTTGAAGCACTGAGCATTTCAGCGACTTTTTTCTGAGATTCGCCGATAATCTCCGCCAGTTCCCGATTCCCGGCGTGCTGGGCTTCGGCATTCGTTTTAAGTGCCTGAGTGATAATTTGAACCAGATCTTCTTTTAAGGATTCGTCTGCAACGATTTTCAACGGGCCGGATAAAGCAGCGTTGCCTGATCCTATTTTTCGTTCAATTGACTGCTGGATTTTATTCAGTGTTTCAGCCGGAAGTTTTGATAGGTCAATCCCCTGAGCATCTTTAATTTCTTCAACGTCCCGTTTCAGGTTATTCATTTCCCGACGCAGTTGAGAGGCGACATTGTCTATTTCCTGCATGTTTGCCGCAGGAGCTGCCTGCGGGCGGATTTGCGACTGTGCTTCCGCTAAGGCACTGGCTAAAATCTTGGCTTTTGAAATTTCATCGCTGATTTCCGGAGTGTTTGCGACAACAGTGGCCTGTGTCTTTTCCATTCCGGCATTTTGCTCCAGATTGTTGACATATTCCTGAAGAACGGAACCGCCCGGAAGAGAAGCAAACATCCCTTTGACCGAAGCCGGCTGTTTCAAAAGCAACTCATCAAATTCTTTACGTTTTGCCGCGGTGAAAATATGCAGCTGCCTGAAAATATTTAAAAAACGCTGTGCCGCAATCACAGGGTCTTCTTCACCGCCGTGTTTGTTAAATATTTGCGTAAATTCCGCGCCTTTTTCTAAGTCACTTTCAGCCAACTTTTTGCCTGTCTTTTTTACTAATTCCGTGTAACTTTACACCCACATTCACTTCAAGATAGTCTATATTATAATTAATGTCGTAAATTTCAGGTTAACAAAATGGCGTATAATAAAAAAAACTCCGTTAGAAACGGAGTTTTTTTATTTAAGAATTTACAGATTAATGGCAACAATCTTATGAATTTTATTCAAATCGTCATTACCGATTTCTATCCTTTCGTCAGGATTCCATCTTAAGCCGTACAATTTCCCGTCTTCGTCTTCACGAATGCTGAGTATTTTAGCCTCATTGGGGGCGGAATAATAAACGGCAATGTCGCCGACGCTGACAACATCGCTGGGGTCGGCAAACAAAATAGAACGTGTCGGCAACAGGCTGCCCAGTCTTCTGGTGCACAAATTAATGGCGTAAACATCTTTTTTGCTGATGAGCTGCGGCGGGCAATCAACTTTTTTCAATTCGTTTTCCATATCAATGATAATGTCTCCGTCTTTTCCGGCAGTTCCGTATACAGAAACTTTCGGACATTCCTGAGCGGAAACGGTAAAGGAGGAGATAGCGCCGCGCGGCGTAGAAAGAAGCTTATATTTGGCATCGTTTCTCTGAATGATTTCTTCAAGCATACCTTTATCGTCAAGGCTTTTGATTTCTTCTTTCAAGTCTTCCGGTGTCATATCCAAGGCTTTGGAGATATTTTTAAATTCCTTGTCGGAAACTTCTCTCTGTCCCATTTCGATACGGTGGTAAACGGACAATGTCATGTCAGAACTTTCGGCAACTTCAATCAACGTCAGATTCTTTTCGTTGCGGATTTGTCTTAAACCGGCGCCAAGCGTCTTCAAACCGCTTTTTTCGTTGATTTTGTTTCTTCTTTCCTGTTCTCTGCGCCAGGATTGAACGACCTCGACCTGAGAATTCTGTTCGTTAACAAACAAATCCTGCAACGGACAGTCTAAGAATTCTGCAACACGGACCAGCTGTTCCTGATCAACTCTCCGATAACCTTTTTCAATTTTTGAAATTGCGGAAAGGCTGACAGCCAGATGATCTGCCAACTCCTGCATTGAACGGCCGCGAAGTCTTCTGTACATTCTGATTTGGTTGGGGAAAATAATTTCTTCCATGATGTTTACCTCATTTTATTAAACATAATAGCCTTACTAGAACAGTAACCAAGCATTATAATAGTCAGCAAACAGCATAAATCAAGAAAATATAGTCTAAAAAAAGACAATTTGTGTACAAATCGGATTCTTTTTTTATTTAAATCCCTCTAACGGCGTTTGCGTCCCCGTGTTGGCAATCTGTTCTTGAAATTCGCCGAGTTCTTCTGCGGAGAACATAACCTGGTCGGAAGGGATTCCGTTGGCAAATTGTCCCAGGCTGTTCATGCCGTTTCCGTACAAATTATGATAATAATTTGTGAAAGAATACGCATTTTCTACAGATTTCGGGTCAATTTCTCCATTTTTGTAATGGTAACGCGACCGTCTGTTTATAATACCGTCGGAAGAATATTTGGTAGCATTGTTGCGGAAAGCCGAGATTGTTTCCAGCTCAGTCAGAATACGCCCGTTTTCACCGAAGGTTATGCTCATGTTCGTCGTTGTTCCGTCAGTATTTTGCTGTGCCAGTGAAAACGTACTGCGTCCTTGAGCATCCACTCCGGAAGCAAGCGTCCGGGAACGGAAACTGCGTGACATATCGGGAACCTGCAAGCCGGCGAAACGTTCTTTAATCATCTGTTCCATAACGGCGAGTTTAACTGTTTCGGCATCCTGTCCGGAGTTTTGCATAATATTGTTTAGGGCAATCTGATTGACGGAGCCGTCTTTGTTAATCAAATGTTTTCCGGCTGCGGCCATCATTTCAGTTTTCTGTTGCGTAATTTTTCCGCTTTTGTCTTTGACGACAGTCGATTTGATATAACCGTCGTTTGAAACGGTTGTCGATTCTCCGTTTTTCTTTGTCGTTGTTATGTTGATGACTTTTTTACCGTTTTCGTTTGTTGAGGTCGTTTTGGTAATAGTCTGTCCGCGGAGATTTTTATAAGAGTATCCGCTGCCGTCTTTGTTAACCGTAAACTTGCGGCCCCAGCGGTTTCGATAAGACATTGTTCCGTCCCCGTTGTCAACGCCTTTTTCTGCGGCCTGTTCCATACGGTTGCGCATTTTTCTGTTTTGGTTGGCCATTTTGAGGTCATTGTATTTTTCGGAAACAGTTTCTTTAACCATACTGCCGCCTTTTTGGGCAGCGCTCAAAGCAACGCCGCCGGCTTTGTTTGCCACACCTCTGGCGCCGCTGGCGGCGAGGGTGCCGACTTGCGAACCGATTCCGCCGGTGCTGATTCCGTTAGAGAACCTGCCGGCAAATTTATTGGCTTCACCGAGAACTGCCCAGCCCAAAAGCATGATAAAAACAAGTTTTAAGAGGTTAATTGTCCACCAGGCAATAGATTTAGCACCGGTGATGATAGCCTCGTAAGCAGATCCGGAGTCGCCCGTTGAAACTAATGAACGGTCAAAGGCGTCAGCCGTTACATCGTCCAGCGCTTTTATTAAAATCGCAATGACGATAGACAGGAACATAAAGCTGAACATGGCATTAAGGAATGTTCCCCAAACTTTACCGACAAACATCTGTCGTGTTGTCTTAAATGCATACCCGCCAATGGCAACAGGTAACAAAACAACGGCGACACAGATTTGCAAAAGAGCGTCAACCAGCAGCCACGGATAGATTATCAAGAGAAGCAGAGCGCCAATCCACAACAAGAGACCGGTAATCAGATAGCCAAAATGCGGGAAGATAACAATATGGTGCCAGGACTTGATATAAAAGGCAATACAAATAGAGGATGAGCCGACAGCCATAATATCAAGAATTTTTCCCTGAATCGCGTCAATCAGGCAAAGGATGTTAACACCCATGCTTGGCGGCAGCCCCCCGCCGTCGGAAGCGGATAAAATACCGCCGGTGCTGTCAGGATTGCAGGTAACGCCGCCGTCACCGGAAATCGCCAGCTTTCCGAGTTCCATGCCGGTATTGAAAATCGGCTCAAGAATCAGACTCATAAAATCATTGCTTCCGGCGCTGAGAATGATAATGACCACAATGACGATAAAGCCTTGGTTAAGCAGTATTTTTGCCAGATTGCGGGGATCTTTCGTTTCAAAGGAGGAAATATAGGACAGAATAGTCATCGCTATCCATAAAGCCGTTCCGACAATAACCAGATTGATAACGCCGCTGACCAGCGTGTCATAAGCCGCTTTAGCCATTATGCTGGCGGTGTTGAACAATATTCTGAAAATATCGCAGAAAATACAGCTTTTGAAGGAATTTCTGTAATTGCTGACGCTGCAATCCCTGCTGCCGCCGCCTTCCTGAGCAATTTGGTTGGCCGCTGCTGTTGCTGAAGAATTGACCACGGAACCGCTGCTGCTGCCGTCATAGTTAGGTGTTTTGCCCATTTCATCTTCTGTACACAGACGCATTCCCGTCATGTCAATGGCTATTTCATCGGGGGACATGCCGTAGTATTTCGACCCGGCTATTTTTGATTGTTCAATTGCATCGCGTAATTGCGCTGAGAGTAGTGTTCTTTCAATGTCTTCTTTTGCACGTCCCTGTACGGCCAGATAAGTTTGTTCACCTCCGCTTTCCAAATAGTTTTTATAAGAACCAGCACGGATATTGTTGGCATCAATAATAAGATTTCTATCTGATGTATCTAAGTTTTTGCCATATTTTTCCTGCAGTTGCGATAACATTTTCTTAAACATTGCCGGTCCGGCAACATCAGCGGCAACAAAAGTCATTTGTACCTCAGGAGAGAGGGCATCCCAATTAAGCCCTGCATTCTTAACCAGCCTCTTGGTATCGCCGACATAAGTGTCATAGTTGACGGTATATTGAAAGTCAAAAAATTCTCTGTCAGAGCCCAAAGCTTCCCATGCGGCGCGGAAAGCGGCGTTTTGCTCCGGATATGCTTGATCATTGCAAGCGTATTTGATGGTTGTATTTAAGTCATTGCCTTGAGACAGTTTGGCGAACAACTCCGGTTTCTCTTTCTCAAGTCTGGTCATAAAGTTTCTGAAGTTACCGAAACTTCCGTCAGATACTTTGCCGCCAGCGGTAGAACCACAGGCCATTTGGTTAGCGCCATAAGAACATCCGCCTTTATCTTTTCCTTCCGTTCCGGGTGCATTGCCGTAACAGCCGTTGTATTTTTTATACCAGTTGGTTTTTCCCGCATCACGTCCGGATTCTCCGGTTGCACTGAGCATCAGCATATCGTCTTCCGGGAACATTTCAACACAGTCGCTGGACGCCATGGCTTTATCAACTTTTTTCTGTTCTTCGCTTTTTTCCTCTTCCGGTTCTTCTTCAGTTTTTTCACAGGCTTGCGGATTCTTTGAACAATCCCGGCACTGCATGGCATCATAATCTATTTGGCCTTGATTGGCATAAAACGGATTAGTGCTTTTTTCTTCGCATAAGGTTTGGATACTGTTGCACAAAGGATCCAAAACCGGAAGCGCATTTGTATTTCGGGCATTGCCGTCACGCATTTCAAAATGCAGGTGTGAACCGTAATAATTTTCAATAATGTTGCCGTTTCCGTCACAGTTAGAACCACCGGCAAGGCCTATTTGCTGTCCTTTTGTTACACGAGCGCCGTCAGAAACATTAATTTGGGATAAGTGCATATAAACTGTTGTATATTCGTTCTTTGAATTCTCGGAATATGCCGCCTGAGAGGCTGAGAGAGATTTCGTATGAACAATTTTAACAACGCGTCCGCCGCCGTGGTTACAGCCGTTGACATAAGCAATGCCGTCAGCTGCCGCGGTAACCGGTGTCCCGCTCGGGACAGCATAGTCAACGCCGTTATGGTTTCTTTTATTGCTCCATCCTGTGCCGCGATAACAAACGTCTTCAGGAATTCTGGCAACACTCCCCTTAACAGGCATTGTGTTGACACAACTGTTTTTATTCTGATTTCTGACGCATTGCGGATTAATATCATTTCTTTTCTCATTTCCGGGAGGACATTCTGTCGTCCATTTGCCGTTGCTGCTGCTTGGCTGGCATTGATTATAGCTGCTGCCACCTGAATTTTCAGGTGTTGAATAGTTCGGGGAATAAAGCTGCCCGGCGGCTTCCTGCGTCAGGCAAAAAGCGGCAATGACACACAAAAGTAATTTGGTGATTCGTAATTTATATATATTTTGCATAATCTTACTCATCATTCTGCCTGTCCGCTGTTTTCCTGATTATCCTGAGGCTTGTCCTGTTTATCGGCGTCTTTGCCGAATTTCAGCTTTCTGCCGAATTTTTCCATACTGCGACCTGCTTTCTCAATCATTTCGCCGCTTTTCTTCATAACTTTTCCAGAAGCTTTAACGGCCTTTCCTGCGGCAACAGTCGCTTTACCGCCGGCCTGTACCGCCGCGCCGCCGGCATAAACCGCTGCGCCGGCAATCATCATCGGGACACCGATAATGGCGCCAAAACCGGTTGCGCTTAATCCTTTTCCTGCTGTCATGATGCCCTTGCCGCCATGGGCTATGCCCTGACCGGCCTTGTCAACGCCTTTTCCGGCTTGTTCTACAGCCTTACCGCTCTGTTCAACGGCTTTACCGCTTTGCTTGATGGCTTTACCGCTTTGTTTAACCGCGGTTCCGGCATTGGGTGATTTATTGTTTTTGCCTTGTTCTTTGTCACTCTTGGTAAATTTGTCTTTAACAAATTTGGCCGCCTTTCCGACAGTTGCCCCTGCAACCGCGCCAAGAACTTTTCCTGCACCGCCGGTTGCCGCACCGACAGCGGCTTTTCCTGCGCCGACCGTAGCTTTTTTCGCGATATCCGTCATTCTGGTCATTTCGCTGTGCATCGGGGAGGCATTAGCCATAAGGCCGCCGCCGAAAAATTTGTTAACATAGTCATCAACGGTCGAGCGCACCAGTTTGATTGAATATAAATAAGCAAACAGAATAAGGATGAAATAAGGCCCGGTAATGTCAAAAGTATCGGAAATCCACTTGGAGTCTCCTTTCTCAACCCGTTCAAACAACTCGGGAACATCCCGCAGCGTAACACTGATCATCGCCATGGCATAAGACGTGGTGATTGCTAAAAAGGCAAAAATCGCCGCCGAACTTAACATGGTTTTAATACAGGTTTTTACTTTTCCCGCTGTAATGGAAAAAGGCCACAATGCCATAAGCAGCGGAAAAATCATGATAGCGATGCCGATTTTGAATGAAATGTCCAGCAGATAATAAGAAACAGCCAACACCAGCATAAATCCGGCAAACCAGATTGCCGCGCCGCAAAGCCATATCCAGACATTAGGAACGATAATCTGAAAATCCATAATTGAGTGGTTCACCCAGGCGCCGGCATTGACGGAATGACAGGTGAGAGCATGGCCGATAACCAGATTGGTGGAAACGACCCTGTCCAGACTTTCATTGAAGCCCATGATTTTATTCAGCATGTCGGCCGAGAGAAGCTCAACCCCGCTGTATGTGTAGTCTGGCGAGGGCGTCATGCTCAGGTGACTTTGCGAGTTTGCCAGAATTGCCGTGCCAAAATCAGCGCCGGCGACCAAAATAGGGCTGACAACGTAAATCATAAAAACTTCGATTCCCGATTCGATAACCACATAGGCAAACAGTATCTTAAATCCTTGAATCAATAGGGTGTTAACAATGCTGGACGGTTCAAGGCTGGCGACGGAAGAAATTGTCTTGAGCGCCCAGAATGCAACCCATAAAAGCGTGGCGACCAACAAAACCTGAACGGCTGCGCGTCGGCACAAATCGCTAACTTTCGTGCAGGCGTTAATAAATTTCTCAAGCAGCGTTTTGACAACAATACAGGAATAACAGGAAGATTGATATTTCTTCTCCATTTCGGCAACTTTGCAGACACTGTTATCGCCCGTTCTTATTGCGACGCCAACTAAACGGTTGTCTTTTGCATTTTGAAGATTTTTCAGTTGTTCCGCGGCTTCTTTTTCCGTGATAAGGCCATTTTTAAGATCCCTGTTGATTTGATTTTCAACAGCCGCATATCTGGGGTCTTTAATCTCTATCTCTCCTTTGTCATATTTATCCTTGTCATCTTGTGTTGCCATATTGACTCTTGACGCTAAGATTTCAAGTTCGGCAGCTTTATTGAAAGAATTGCTCATCTTATTTACAGCATTTTTATATTGCTGTTCATTGAGAAGTCCTTTTTTCTTTCTTGATTTCAATTCTTTTTCAACCAAAGGTCTGTATTCATACATTGATGTTGCCAAAGTTGAATAAGTCATAATCATTTGAGCAATTTCTTCCGGACTTCCGTCACCTTGCATTAAGTCAGCCAGATATTGTTTATCATTCTGCACATATTTGTGATAATTTTTTACAGTATATGTACCGTTATCTAATTTCTTAAGATCGTCTGCGGCATAATAATCCGGCGGATTGACGGCGGCCTGAACATTTAAAGAAAATAAGCATAACAAGATACTGACAAAGAATGAGAAAATAGTCTTTGTCCTTATTTTGTTTTTAGCTATGTCCCAAATGTGTTTCATCATTATTTACCGCCGCCCTTAAATTTTTTAGCAACAGTCTGCATAGCTGATTTAGCCTTGCCCTTGCTCCATTTTAAAAGTTCTTTGGATCCTCCTTTGGCAGCCCCCCAAGCTTTTCCAGCACCGTTCTTAGCCTTATTAAGAACAAAACCGCCGATTCCCAAAGTGAAGAATTTGAGAACCATAGCGCCGGCCTTGGCGCCTTTGTCTTTGAATGAACCTGAGGAATCGCCGCCGACCAGCGTATTGGTCAAATCCTGGGCAATCTTCATGGTCGATTGGATTAAAAACGCTAACAGTAACAGGCAAAGCACCGGAATACTGAATTCCTTAAAGTTTTGCCGGAAATCTTCTATATTATCGCCGCTTAATCCCAAAGCGGGAGAAATCATAATTTCATGCATGGCCAGAAGAGCAACGGCAATCATAATTGCCACAAACATCATATATGCGGCGGAATTTATCATTGTCATAAATCCAAAAGTTGCCCAGGAACGGGTTTGTTTGAAAGCATAAGCCAAAATCAGTGCCGGTAAAATTGTCACCACGATAGTGAAACGGAAGAGGGTATCGACCAGATAAAAAATAAATGCCAGCTTGATAAATGTAAACATGAGAAAAATAATGCAACCGATAACCAGAGCCATAAATCCCGTGTCATGCAATGTTTCAAAAGCCAGATAAAAGCCGATTCCCAAACGTTCGTTAATTGCGCAGGCGATACACGACATCATATTAATCGGCGCGGCCGGAAATGATGTCAAATTCTCATCTGTCACCAGGTTTTCCGGAACACAGGCAATCTTTTGTCCGTATTCTATTTTTTCTCCAAGAAATGTAAGCGACAAATCTTCTTGTCCCGTAGCTGCGCTGGCGGCATTGAGCATTTCGCCGGCAAATTCAAGAAACGTGTAATAGAGCGGAAAAATAATTGTGTTCAACACAAAAGCCAACCCGGCTGTGGAACTGGCCAACAGGCCGCAGACAAAACAGATAAAGAGCTGCTTGAACACTTCTTTCCACACTTCGGCAATATTTTCTTCCTGTAGAGAACTGACATGGCGCATCAGCCGGAAAGAAAACCATACGGCAAAAGCAACCATAATAAAAGCCAGAGCGCCGTCAGTCATTTGCTTATAAAGCCCGAGGGAAATAGAACCCATCTGTCGGTACATCAGTTCCAGAATGCTGCTTTGCCAGCAGTCACGTTGGTCCTTAGCTAGTTGGCTTGAACTTCTGTCCGCGCCGCTCATCGCCGTTTGTTGATTAGAGTTGTTTGTTCCTTTAACATCAGTACCGCTGCAGGCCGTCAACAGGAAACATACTGAAATGACTAAAATCAGTATTTTGAGAATTCCGACTATGTTTCCCTTTTTCAACATCGGTTTTTCCTAATTATATCTAGGGTCAACGCTTAACAAAACATTTAGTTTGTCTTTAATTTCGCCGACTCTTGTCGTTGCTGCATTTCTGGTTGCTTCTTCATTAAAGATTTTTCCGTTTCGGGCAGAAATAGCGCGGCGTTGGTTAACATAAGTGTTGACAGCATCATTATTAACGGTCTGCTGTAATTGTTGCTCATTTTGTTGCGCCTGCACATAAGCTTTATTGACGGCCTGAACTTTAGCCTCTGCCGCCTGAGCCATTTGTTCAAATCTGGCGGCCTGTGGCGTTCCCCGGGCGGCAGTCGCCTGTTGACGGGCTGCAGCTGCTTCTGCTTGGGCTTGCTTGGCAGCTTGTTCTGCTTTCAGCGTTTTTTCTTTTGCTTTTTGCAGTTCCTGAGAATGAGCCGCAAAATCATGAAGATTCCGTTCTGCTTCCCTCATAGCCGCCGTAACCTCCGGCGCTTCGTTCGGATTTATCCGCGGACCGGCACTGCCCGGAGAAGCCTGCTGTCCGTTATTTCCGGTTTGCCGATTTTGTCCCTGACCTTGCCCCTGACCTTGATTCTGCCCCTGTCCTTGGCCGTTATTTGATTGCTGTTGCTGGTTCTGTGGGTTATCTCCAATCTGTTGATTCTGTTGTTGCTGGTTCTGCCGATTATTGCCGAACTGCTGATTTTGCTGTTGGTTAGCACCAGACTGTTGGTTTTGTTGTTGAGCCTGAGAATTTGATTTGGCTGCTTTGCCGCCAAATTTTCCTAATCCCAAAGCTCGGCCGATTCCGCCGGTTACCTTGTCTTTTCCTTTGTTTAATGCCGCAGTAATGCCGGTACGGCGTCCGACAGCCCCCATAGCTTTGCCGGCAAGGCCGACCACCCCGCCGACTTCGCCTTTTTTCGTCCCGACAGCCAGACCAGCCGCACCACTGTAAGCCAGAGTACCGAGAGAAGAACCGATTTTGGCATCTCCGCCGCCGCCGGCAAAAGTTGAAGCCAGAGCCGCCGCCTGCGCGGTTAGCTTGAAACCAAACAAACAGCAGGCCAGCAAAACCAAAAATCCGGAAAAACCAATATCCAGAAGGGCCTGTAAAACACGAATGTCATTACCGTCAATAGCTTTTTGCAATGCGCTTCCGCCACCTTTTCCGCCGGTCAAAGACATCAGGATAAGCTGAATATTAACGCTGACAACCAAGCCCATCATGGCATAAGTAAAGAAAGTGTTCAAAAACATGGTCCAGCCTTGTTTGGTATAGCCACTGGTCATTTTGAACGGCCAACAGGCAATCAAAAACGGCATAAGCGCACCGAGTATGCCGACACGGACGGTAGCGTCAATCAAATAGAAAGCAAAGGCTAAAGCAATTAAGAGAGAAAAGCCCCAGATAATCAAACCTTGGAAAAACATGCTGAAATCCCAGATAGCATTTTCAATTTTTGTAACCACGAGATTGATAGAGGAAGCACCGGCATTGCGCGCCACGCACATCAAGGTAGAGCCGATACTCTGGGCTGTAGCAATTTCGGCCTGAACAGAACGGATAAAACAATCGAGTTTGACGTACAGGTAAGGCGGCAGGACTCCATCGTTAATATTCATTTTTCCCGCCTGTGTGTTCAGATTAAGCTCATTGGAGCACCATTCGACATAACCGCTGCCGTTTTCAAACAAAACTGCTGAACCAAATTCCATGCCGGCAGATAAAATCGGACCGACAGCCAGGTTATAAATATATGATGCGTTGCTTAACAGAATATAGGCAAACATAACCTTAAAAGCCTGAATAAAAATTTCATTGGTAAATTTGGGCGCATCTTGTTTGGTGAATGCGCTGACATATTTCAAAACCAAAAAGGCGATGTAAATGGCAAAACCAAGTATCATAACATAAGAAATAGAGGTTGCCAAAACGGCATACGAATTGGTTGCCATTGTTTGTGCTGCGTTGAAAATAGTCAAAAACATCGGACAAAAGATGCAGCTTTGATTCTCGGCAAGCTTCGCCGGTAGGGGAATACATCCTTTGGTATTGCCCACAACGGTCTGATATTCGTCGTTTGAACCGAGTCCGACAGCCCCCATTCCTTTTGATAAATAAGACTGGTCTTTCTTAATAAAGTAAATCGTTTCGCCTTGCTCTGTTACATATTTATAGACTTTTTGATTTGGAGATATTTCATCATAGGAATTCATCATAACCTGTGCGTTGCGCGTATCATCACCGATTGCAATCATTTCTTCTGCAATTTTTGCCAACTGCGTATTTTTTGGATATTTTTCATAAACCATATCAAGCAGTTTTCTGGCTGTTTCACCTTTTTCTTCTGTAAATGCAGGTTTTATAATGGTATTCCATGAGTCACCTAAATGACTGGTAAAACGATCCCATGTTATTTTTACACTGTTAAGAGCAGCATCCCCGGCAGCCGAAAATTCACCGGTAAAAAGATTTTTTAGCGCAGAGGCATTTGAAGAAATCAAATTCTTAGTTGCCTGAAAGTCATCTCCCAATTCTTGCATGCCTAACGCAGCTACAAATTCTGCTTTTTTTGCCCAGTATTTTTTATCATTCTCTTCATATTTTTTTTGCCACTTTTCTCTTTCTTTCATTAACTCATCTGCAGAGGCTTCTTCTTGAGCAATAAATCCTTTAATTTCATAAGGGTTGATTGGACCTTTGTTGTTGGTTGTCTGAGCAGAGGAAAAGCTTGTAAGAAAACAGCCCGCGAGAACCAGAAGCGGGAATAAAATATAATGTATTTTGCTCTTTTTCATCATGGCTATTTTCCTGTCCAGGGATTCCCTAAAATCTTAAAAGCGATGGCAAAAAGGATAACAATAGTTCCGATAGCCGTCCACAAAACCGTTTTTCCGGAAAAAAGCTCCAAAATGCCCGATGCGTATATGGCAATTACGATAAAAATAATTGCAAAATTTATAAGGACCGATTTCATCAAGCTTTCTCCGCACAGTTTTTTACTCTTATATAATACCATAAAAAATCTCAAACTTATGTTACAGTTTTTTGATTTTTTATTATTTGAATTTGCCCCTTTTTATAAAATTTAAGCTGGCATTAATGATTCTCTTGTTTTTAAAGGGACTAAAGCCGTTGTTCTTGATAACAATGGATTCTTTTGCTTTGTTCCAAGCTGCATCTTCAGGCGTGTTAAACCAGGATTTAATACATTTAGGCAGAAAACCTAAGATTCCCCATTCCCCTTCGCCATGCGTTGAAATAATGCCGATGTCGATTTTGGGATAAATATAAGGCGTGTCGTTGGTTATGACTGGATTCGCTTCGCGCAGCATCGGGCCGAAAATCCAGCGGAATAAACGATATTTGCCGAATTTGCGGGCAAAACCATTGCCTTTGAGTGGCGGTGAAATTAAAACGGCTTTGTTAATTTTCAAGTTCTTTTTCCAAGGTTCGGAAACATCTTGTTCCAGAAGTTTTTTCAAAAGAAGCCCGCCCATCCCGTTGGTGATAAAAGAAATTTCCTGCACGTCTTCAAGATGATTAAGAAAAAAGTTTAGCTGTTTCACGTGGGATTCCAAGCTTTTTCTGGTAGACGGATAATTAATGGCCGCAGCCAGATAGCCTCTTTTCAAGGCTTCCCGCCATAATGGTTTAAAAATGTTTTTTGTTTCGCCAAGGCCATGCAGCATAACAATCATATGCCCCTTTTGCCGAGCCAGCTGATACATGCTGATATAAGTAACAAAAGCCTGGCGGCATTCTCCGAAACTACCCTCGTAACGCCGGATGTCCCAAGGGTCAAGCAAACGAAATTCCTGGGTTTTGTAATGTCTTTGGATTCGCCATTTCTGGTAAAAGAAAACATCCTCCCAAAATTGTCCGCCGCCGCATGTAAAAAAATTAAATTTCATGACTTATTTACTCTTTCCTGTAACGTTCATATTGGGAATCGCCGTTAATGTAACGAGTGAAGAATCCGAAGAATCCATTTCAATCAGAATCTGAACGGCACGTTGTCCGCGAATGTAAGTCATATGGCTGACTCTGGCGCGCACTGTCGCAACTTCAATCCAATTCAGTTTAGGCATTTCAGACATATAGAAGTCAAAAACCTCGCTGGACGTATACGGTGCTGTAAATACCAGGCTGCCAATCCAATTTTCGCCGCTGCCGAGAGCTTTGGTATCGCTTAAGTCAATATATGCCTGATTCGGAAAAGGGATATCCGGAAAATTTGCAAATGCAGGCGGTATCGCTGAACCGTCAATTCCTGTTATGGGAGTCTTTTCAGAAGAACAGGCCGCAAGTCCGCATAGCAAAAGCATTGTAATTAAACATTTTTTTAACATTATATATCCTTAATCTTAAATTTTGAAACTAAATATTTATGAAAGTATACTTTATTATGGTTAAAAAATTGAAAATATTTTCAGATAGACAAAGGTAAAAAAATCAAATTTTTTTCCATTATAATTCAGGCAGTTATAAAATAATTAAAAAAAAATTCAAAATTTTTTATTTTTTATGTTGACATTCCCTGATTACTGTTCTATAAACCAGCTCACCGGCCGATGAGATAACAACATCAAAAAAGCTGGTGGTTATAACTACAGGGATTGAATATGAAGAAGAGGGGATACGCAGACGGTGTACTGTAAAGTATAATAAAGTCTGTGATATTTCTAAAGGAACCAAGAAAATTCTTTTGAAGAAAGTAAGACAGACAGGATTGAGAAATCATTTTAATATGAGAGTTTGATCCTGGCTCAGAACGAACGCTGGCGGCAGGCTTAACACATGCAAGTTGAACGAGAGTGTTAGATAGCTTGCTATTTAGCATGAAAGTAGCGCACTGGTGAGTAACACGTGGGAACGTACCTATAGGTGGGGGATAACGTTTGGAAACGAACGCTAATACCGCATACGCCCTGAGGGGGAAAGATTTATTGCCGATAGATCGGCCCGCGGAAGATTAGGTAGTTGGTGGGGTAAAGGCCTACCAAGCCGACGATCTATAGCTGGTCTGAGAGGACGATCAGCCACATTGGAACTGAGACACGGTCCAGACTCCTACGGGAGGCAGCAGTGAGGAATATTGGGCAATGGAGGCAACTCTGACCCAGCCATGCCGCGTGAGTGAAGAAGGTTTTCGGATTGTAAAGCTCTTTCGCACGGGACGATGATGACGGTACCGTGATAAGAAGCCCCGGCTAACTTCGTGCCAGCAGCCGCGGTAATACGAAGGGGGCAAGCGTTGTTCGGAATTACTGGGCGTAAAGGGAGTGTAGGCGGTTATGTAAGATAGCGGTGAAATGCCGGGGCTCAACCTCGGAATTGCCGTTATAACTATGTAACTAGAATGATAGAGAGGATAGCGGAATACCCAGTGTAGAGGTGAAATTCGTAGATATTGGGTAGAACACCGGTGGCGAAGGCGGCTATCTGGCTATAAATTGACGCTGAGGCTCGAAAGCATGGGGATCAAACAGGATTAGATACCCTGGTAGTCCATGCTGTAAACGATGAATGCTGGTTGTCGGACTGATGTTCGGTGACGAAGTTAACGCGATAAGCATTCCGCCTGGGGAGTACGGTCGCAAGATTAAAACTCAAAGGAATTGACGGGGACCCGCACAAGCGGTGGAGCATGTGGTTTAATTCGATGCAACGCGAAGAACCTTACCAACTCTTGACATCCTTATCGGGGGGCACAGAGATGAGCCCTTTCAGTTAGGCTGGATAAGTGACAGATGCTGCATGGCTGTCGTCAGCTCGTGTCGTGAGATGTTGGGTTAAGTCCCGCAACGAGCGCAACCCCTGCTTTCAGTTGCCAGCGAGTAAAGTTGGGCACTCTGAAAGGACTGCCGGTGACAAGCCGGAGGAAGGTGGGGATGACGTCAAGTCATCATGGCTCTTACGAGTTGGGCTACACACGTGCTACAATGGTGCTTACAGAGGGAAGCAAGATCGCGAGATTGAGCCAATCTTAAAAAAGCATCTCAGTTCAGATTGTACTCTGCAACTCGAGTACATGAAGTTGGAATCGCTAGTAATCGCGGATCAGCATGCCGCGGTGAATACGTTCCCGGGTCTTGTACACACCGCCCGTCACGCCATGGGAGTTTGTTCTGCCTGACGGCGTTGAGCTAACCTCGCAAGAGGAGGCTGGCGACCACGGTAGGGTAAGCGACTGGGGCGAAGTCGTAACAAGGTAGCTGTAGGGGAACCTGCGGCTGGATCACCTCCTTTCAAAGACAAAAAAGTATGGTATACCGTCTACGTATCCTCTTCGACAAGAAAAGAAAAACTGGTGAGAGACCTTTAAGTTGAATTAAGGGTTTGTAGCTCAGGTGGTTAGAGCGCACGCCTGATAAGCGTGAGGTCGGAAGTTCAAGTCTTCCCAGACCCACCACTTAATTGGGGGTATAGCTCAGCTGGGAGAGCACCTGCTTTGCAAGCAGGGGGTCAGGAGTTCGATCCTCCTTACCTCCACCAAGAATTTCTTTTCAGGATAGTTATAAAGAAACAGTGAATAAGAAAAAGAAACGAATTAGAGTAAAATCTAAGGAGAATAAAAAAGTAAAAGTATAATTACACCTTTTATGATATATGAAAATATGAAATAAAACGGGTAAATTTTACTGAGAAGTATAGATAAGCAAATTATTTATACGTTAAGAATCAAGCGATAGGTAAGGGCATTTGGTGAATGCCTTGGCAATCAGAGGCGAAGAAGGACGTGATACACTGCGAAAAGCCGTGGGGAGTTGTGAATAAGCATTGATCCGCGGATGTCCGAATGGGGAAACCCACAGAGCAATCTGTATCTTAAAATGAATACATAGTTTTAAGAGGCGAACGCAGGGAACTGAAACATCTAAGTACCTGTAGGAAAGGAAATCAACCGAGACTCCGAAAGTAGTGGCGAGCGAAATCGGACCAGCCGATGGATAAATCATTAAGAATCAGAACAGCGTGGAAAAGCTGACCGTAGAGGGTGATAGTCCCGTACGAGTAGAAAGATGATTTATTCTTGAGTAGGGCGGAGCACGAGAAATTCTGTCTGAAAATGGGGAGACCACTCTCCAAGGCTAAGTACTACTGATTGACCGATAGTGAACAAGTACCGTGAGGGAAAGGTGAAAAGCACCCCGATAAGGGGAGTGAAAAAGAACCTGAAACCGAATGCTTACAAGCAGTTGGAGGGGCTTTGAGCCCTGACAGCGTACCTTTTGTATAATGGGTCAGCGAGTTAGTTTATGTAGCAAGCTTAAGCCGATAGGTGTAGGCGCAGCGAAAGCGAGTGTTAATAGCGCGATAAGTTACATGAATTAGACCCGAAACCGGGTGATCTAGCCATGAACAGGCTGAAGGTTGGGTAACACCAACTGGAGGGCCGAACCCACTTCTGTTGAAAAAGAAGGGGATGATTTGTGGCTAGGGGTGAAAGGCCAATCAAACCCGGAAATAGCTGGTTCTCCGCGAAAACTATTTAGGTAGTGCGGTGAGCGGACACCTTGAGGGGTAGAGCACTGGAAGAACTAGGGGGGAGCGATCCTTACCAAATTTTACCAAACTCCGAATACTCAAGAGTGATACTCACCAGACAGACATTAGGTGCTAAGGTCTAGTGTCGAGAGGGAAAGAGCCCAGACCGTCAATTAAGGTCCCCAAATTATGGCTAAGTGGTAAAGGAAGTGAATTGTCCAAAACAGTCAGGAGGTTGGCTTAGAAGCAGCCATCCTTTAAAGAAAGCGTAATAGCTCACTGATCTAAACAAGACGATTTGCGCCGAAGATGTAACGGGGCTAAAGCCATATACCGAAATTACGGATTTGCACTTTTGTGCAAGTGGTAGCGGAGCGTTCTGTAGGCCTGCGAAGGTGAACCGTAAGGTTTGCTGGAGGTATCAGAAGTGAGAATGCTGACATGAGTAGCGAAAAGAAGAGTGAGAGACTCTTCCGCTGAAAGTCCAAGGTTTCCTGCGTAAAGCTAATCTGCGCAGGGTTAGTCGGCCCCTAAGGCGAGGCAGAGATGCGTAGCTGATGGGAATCAGGTTAATATTCCTGAACCAACTAGGAAGTGACGGATTGAGTAAATTGTAAATGATTATTGGATTTTGTTTGCAGTGAATCAGTCCCAGGAAATAGCCCTAGTATAGACCGTACCCTAAACCGACACAGGTGGACAGGTAGAGTATACCAAAGCGCTTGAGAGAACTATGTTGAAGGAACTAGGCAAATTACTTGCGTAACTTCGGGATAAGCAAGCCCCATGATAAGGCAACTTAATGTGGGGGGCACAAACTAGGGGGTAGCGACTGTTTACTAAAAACACAGGACTCTGCTAAATTGAAAGATGAAGTATAGGGTCTGACGCCTGCCCGGTGCTGGAAGGTTAAGGAGAGATGTGCAAGCATTGAACTGAAGCCCCAGTAAACGGCGGCCGTAACTATAACGGTCCTAAGGTAGCGAAATTCCTTGTCGGGTAAGTTCCGACCTGCACGAATGGCATAACGATGGCCACACTGTCTCCTCCCGAGACTCAGTGAAGTTGAAATGTTTGTGATGATGCAATCTACCCGCGGCTAGACGGAAAGACCCCATGAACCTTTACTGCAGCTTTGCATTGAACTGTGAACCGATTTGTGTAGGATAGGTGGGAGGCAGAGAAGAGGCCACGCCAGTGGTCTTGGAGCCGACCTTGAAATACCACCCTGATTTGTTTGCGGTTCTAACCACGGACAGTGATCCTGTCTTGGGACCGTGCATGGTAGGCAGTTTGACTGGGGCGGTCTCCTCCTAAAGGGTAACGGAGGAGTACGAAGGTACGCTAGGTACGGTCGGAAATCGTGCTGATAGTGCAATGGCAAAAGCGTGCTTGACTGCGAGAGCAACAACTCGAGCAGATGCGAAAGCAGGTCATAGTGATCCGGTGGCTCTGAATGGAAGGGCCATCGCTCAACGGATAAAAGGTACTCTGGGGATAACAGGCTGATACCGCCCAAGAGTTCATATCGACGGCGGTGTTTGGCACCTCGATGTCGGCTCATCGCATCCTGGGGCTGTAGTCGGTCCCAAGGGTATGGCTGTTCGCCATTTAAAGAGGTACGTGAGCTGGGTTTAAAACGTCGTGAGACAGTTTGGTCCCTATCTGCCGTGGGCGTTGGAAGATTGACGGGGGCTGCTCCTAGTACGAGAGGACCGGAGTGGACGCACCTCTGGTGTACCGGTTGTCACGCCAGTGGCATTGCCGGGTAGCTAAGTGCGGAAGAGATAACCGCTGAAAGCATCTAAGCGGGAAACTTGCCTGAAGATGAGTCTTCCCGGAGGTAAAACCTCCCTCAAGAGTCGTCCGAGACCAGGACGTCGATAGGTCAGGTGTGTAAGCGCTGTGAGGCGTTGAGCTAACTGATACTAATTGCTCGTGAGGCTTGATCCTATAACCGTGTTGCTTGTGACCGGTGTGCGTTGTAGGTCGCTGCAAAGAGAGAGATCAAAGAGACTCGAAGTAAAGAGAGTCACTCAAATAGAAAAGATTATTCCGAATTGACCAGTTTTAAGCCCGGAGGCCATAGCAGGGTGGAACCACTCCTTCCCATCCCGAACAGGACAGTGAAACGCCTCCACGCCGATGATAGTGAGTTGTATTTCTTGCGAAAGTAGGTAGTCTCCGGGCTCTCCATAAAAGACAAACCTCTTGGACCTAACCGTTCAAGAGGTTTTGTTTTATCTGCTCATTTCTCCTGTGTGAACATGTTCACACTCGTGCTCTGTCTTCCACACCTAAAACTGCGGAAATCGAGCCGCAAGCCTTACCAAATTAGGCTTTCCTGATTTTATGTTTTCTAATCTTGTTG
>UQAB01000009.1 GCA_900538765.1 uncultured Azospirillum sp.
TCACAAATCTATTTTAACATATATTATTGTAATGTTCAACCATTATTTTGGCCGTGAAAAGGAAAAATTCGACGAAGAAAAATCCCTGAAATTATTACTACAATTTCAGGGATTTTACACATTCAGCTAAAAAAGCTTTTCCTACAAAATCAACAAACGGAGAAAATAGGTTTTATATCGTTCATTGTATTGATAAATAAAACCATCTTTCAGCCGTACTGCTGCATAATAACTCCGCATTTTTCTGTCTTCGGAGGTTGTCCAAAACATATTTTCCAAAACATCCTGTTTGGTAAAGTTTTGCAGACACTGCGCCAGTTTATCAGAGTTTTCAGACAATCTGACGAGCTGTTTCCAGTTACCAAGCGTCCAGTTATGACTATTCGTTCCGATAACATCATATGCCTCACAATCTTTAATTGCGTCGTTCAGGCATAGTTTTTGATTATAAGTATCTACCCCGACAATATAGATACGGTTTCCCGCATAATTGTCACGCTGATGATTTATATAGCCAACAAAACCTATCGGAATTCGGCTTACATCATACTCTGACGAATAACTGAAATCATGATAAACAAAATCTCCTTCCCGGCAGCCTTTTAATTTGTGATAATGACAGGCCAGCAACGGATGTTTTAGAATCCATGCGACATTTTTAATAAAATGCATAATTTATCGTATTTAATAATAAAACATAAAGTTAGTTGATTGTCTGTTTTGTATTATGCACCGGCTTGAAAGTCAAATGAAAAAGCGCCTTTTCCGGCGCTTTATTTTTATGTAATTTCCGTTACCGCACGGAGGTTGCCGTCACGGCTGATTTGCACCACACGTAACCGGCGGTGCATTTCCTGAATAGTTTTGTTTCTGTCTGCCGTCGGATAAGTATGAAGAATACGATCGACAAAAGCCTCGTAAGCAGCTTCTGAGCTTTCGGCGTGAATAGTCGCCAGACAGTTGTCGTGACCAGACCCCATTAATTCCCAGATAGCGCCGGCGTTGTTGGTCGAAATTTCGCCGCCGATAATGGCATCCGGCGTGAAACGCACAACAAGGTCAATTACTTTGGCATAATCAAATTCGTTGGTCTGCTCTGTTCGGGACAAAACAACATGAACCCGGTTGGGATGCGGGACAATCAATTCCCGGGTATCTTCAATTGTCACAATCCGTTTGTGAATGTCGAGAATTTTGAGCAGGTTGTTTAAGAATGTTGTCTTACCGGTTGAGGTCGCGCCGCTGATGAGAATATGGTCGCCGCGTTTAATGCTCAACAGCAGGCGTTCGTACGGGTCTGTCGGATCTTTGATATTCTTCAACGGATTGATTTTATGAAGCCCCTCCCCCTGCTTCAATCCATAATCCTGCAAACCGAACGCGACATCATCGGCGTGAACGCGGATTGTCAACGCAATGCCGCCGGTCAAATCGCCCTCGTCATACATGATGTTCTTTCCGGCAATCGCCGAAAAACGGTGATCGCCCGGAATCGTGGCATAAACAACCGGCGTTCCCGAAACGGGATCAAACGGCAGTTCATAAGTATTGGCAATAATATACAGCAAATCTGTCAGGTAGTCTTTGGTAAGTTTTTTATCTTCATACATCACCCAAGGATAGGCACGTTTACCGCGCAGGCGCAGCCATATCTGTTCGGAGCGGTTGATGGCGACTTCTTCAATATTATCCTGATTATACCAATAGGCCAAAGGTCTCAGGACAGATTCCAAAACTTTAAAGCTCATTTTCTACTCCTTTTAGAACAACTGCGGCACACTATTGTCTGACTTAACCGAAGAACTGCCTGCACCGCTGCTTCCGGACGACGTATTTGAAGCTCTGGCCGAAGTCGTCGGCGGCGCAACAAGAACCGGCGCCGAAGCTGTGGTTGACGGAGGCGGCGGAGGCACCGCGCCGTTTATGGCAGCCTGTTGAGCTTTGGCTGCCTGCTGCGCCCGCTGCTGATTGCTGATGGTCGCATCATCAATCAATTTCGGGCTGGCGGCTTCCGCATCGGTGGCTGAAGACTGATAGAGAACCTGCCCGCCCGTCGTTTCAACCCCGCCGCCGCCTTTGCTTACCGGCGTTGAAGTGTTTTTCTTAGCCTGCTCGTCATTAATCTGAGAGTGAACCTCTTTATCGTCAACCAGCAGATTACGTTTTCCGCCCGTAGAATCTTCATCATCACGTTCCGGCGTTCTCAGCCACAAGTCAACATTCGGGAAAACAATAATGCGCGTTCCGGCCGGGACATAAGTCAACGGTTTGATATTTGACTTATCTGACAGAATCTGAGAAAAGACTTCATTCATTTGTGTCAGGAAGTTTTGACGGGCATCGTTTGCGGCTTGTTGTTTCGGCGTTTCAACCTCATTTTCCGAGTTTTCATTCGGCGCCATCATATATGACGTATAGCTGGTAAAGGCCGTTGTGAGAATCGGCAGCGTATACTTCTTGAACAACTGCTGGTCAAGATAGCCCAACGCGCCGCCGCGTCCCATCGCGTCTGCTGTAATTCCCTGGAAAGTGAACAAAACGCCGTCGGGACGGATTAAACGTTCCCAACTGATTTGAACTTTGGCGGACTGCGAAGTCGATTCCGTCGTGGCAACCATACTGTTTAACGTTCCCATTAACCGGCTGCCGGCAGGAATGATAATGTTACGCCCTTCTTCCGCATATACATTTCGTTCAACATAAGCCGTAATCGGCGTCGGATTGTTCGAATCTATAGAGCGGGCAATAACGGCCGGAATAGGCTTGTCGGCAAAAATCATTTCGCTTAAATCAACGCGCCATGAAGAAATTGATTTGTTAATTCCTTCATTATCCCAGTTTTTCTGATAACCGTCAAAGCTCTCTTTTCTGGAATTTGAAGCAATATGGCCGACCCCCATATTTTGACGGCGTTCATTCTGCGCCGCAGCCAAAGCCGCCGCACGCTGCGGATCGTAACGTTCTCCCGGGCCAAAGCCGCCGCCGGGGCCAAGGTTTCCGCCGGGGCCGGCCCCAATTCCATAGGCACCGCCGCTGCCAAAAGTTCCCGGAGGAACAAACATTCCACCGCCCTGAGGCTTTTGCGTTTCTTCAATTCCAATCAAGGTTCCGTCATCATCAATAATCAATCCGTCGGGCATTCTGCGGCCGATATATTTGCCGTTTTTATCAACAACCCGGCCGTCTTCCAAAATATCCCCCAGATATTCTCCATCCGGCGTTAAAGCAATATTCAGGGATTTTCGGAAGTCTTTATTTTTTAATTCCTCTTCATTGCCATAAATGCCGACCTGAGGCAGATTTTCATCCGGTTTTTTCAGTTCCACGCGTTCATACCAATCGCTGCCCAAGCCGCCGATAATACTACCGTCTTCACCGCGGACAACGCCGTCTTCACCCAGTTTGCCAATCAACCGGCCGTTTTCGTCGTAGACATTGCCGTCATTCGCCAAATAACCGACAACATTGCCGTCGGCATCATAAATTTTTTCACGGTCAATTGTTACGTTATAGTACTGTAACGGCTTAGCAACGCCGATAAGCGTTCCGTCCGTATTAAAGATATTTCCGTCGCTGCCCAGACGGCCAATGACCTTATTTTCACGGTTGACAACATCTCCGTTCAGCTTCAATTCGCCCAAAACCTGATTGCTTTCGTCCCGGATATAAAAATCACGATTGCCGCGTGCAAGAACCTTGCTGTTCTTATCAACCATAAAGCCGCGATCCATGTTGCCCATTTTCTGCCCGTTCAAGGAAAGGACATTGCCGTCTTTGCCAATAACGCCTATGGTTTTATAGTCATTGTCATAAATATACAAATCATATAATGCATAACCGATTTTTTGGTTGTCTTTAACGGCGTAACCGTCTTTGTCCACACTTCCCATGACATTGCCGCTATCGCTGATGATTTCTCCGGAATCATTAATCCGTCCCAGGAAGTTGTTGCGGTTATCAAAAGCAAATTTATATTTGAAGACCTGTCCGACTAAAGACGCTGTTTCGGAAATGACGCTTCCGTCCGGCTGCACTGCACCGATAAACTGGTTGTTGCCGTTAACAACGCGCCCGTCAACGATAACCCGACCAATAAGCGTACTGTTGAAGTTCATAACCGGAACATATTCAATCAGAGCTCCGGCTATGTTTCCGTTGCTGTCAAGGAGCCGGCCGCGATAATCCAGACACCCCAAATCTTCGCCGGTGGCGTTCAGGATATGACCGTCAGCAGAAACGGTTCCGATAACTTTTCCGGCATAATCAACAACGCCGCCCTCGGGAACTGCATATCCGATTAATGAGCCATTTTCGGCATAAGCCTGACCGTTTAACAACTGCCAGCCGAATTTCACATTGCGCGTATTGCGAATTTCACCGCGGCTGGTTATAACGCCCAGCGGCTGACACTCAAAATCGACAATACTGCGGAAAGGAAGCTGTCCGCCGATAAAACTGCCGTTATTATCCAAAACATTAAAACCTGACGCAGCTTTGCCGATACGACCGCCGTGGATATCGCGGACACTGCCGTCCGCACCGATATACCCCAGCAGCTGCCCAAATGTATTTACAGCCAAATCGCCTTTTATTCCCTGTCCGACTTTGGGGCTTAATTCCGCCGTATTGCCGGATGAAGCCGGCACAACCGAGTAGTCCGGCAAAATCTTTGCCAGTATTTTCATATCTTTGCCCAAGACAAAATTTTCACTGATAATATTTCCCAAAGGATTCCCGGCAAACGTTTGCACGGCTGAGGCATCAACTGTTCCGCTTAAGATGTTATTGTTTTCTGACAAGACCAGTCCGGATTGGGTTAAAGCGGCTTTCAGGCGGTTTTCACCATTGTATAGTATTCCGTTGGCATTGATAACGCCTGCGGCTCCGCCATTGGCGCCGTATATGGCAGAACCGTTAATCAGGCTGCCGCCGATACTGCCATCGGCATTAAAAACATAGCCGAACGGACTGACTGTTTTTTTCTCTTCCTTATCCCAGACGGTTCCGGTTATGCCGCTGACGCCCAAAGGCTGATTTTTGCTATTGACGGCATGACTGTAACTCATGACCTTGCCTACGAGGCTTCCGGTTGTATCAAAAGCATTGTCGCGGCTGATATAGCCTAAAGAATTTCCTTCAAAAGAAACGATTGCGCCATTCTTCAACGCGTGCGAAACAATCCGCCCTTTATAATCGAAGACAGGCCCGGTGAAGACGATATCGCCGATAACATTCCCTTCATTATCAACAGCTACGGCAGCAGCGCCGACGCGGCCAATAACTTCACGTGCCAAGGCTATTTTGCCCTCTGGCATAATGCGCCCTGCATATTTGCCGTTACGGTCCGTTACGGTTGCGGAGATATCCAAGGCAAACCCGGCCGGTTTTCCCTCCAAATCGGCAATCCGGCCGTCAATCAGCAAATGGCCGATGACTTCGCTTTTATCATTAACGACCTCACCATTATAAGTTACGATACCCAGATAGTTCCCAAAATTGTCAAAGGCATAGCCGGAACGAACCAGACGGCCGATGACTTCCGAACTCTCGTTATAGGCAAAACCGTTCGCATGGATAAAGCCGATGTTATTACCGTCAAAATCCGTTATCTGGCCGCCGGGAACAATACTGCCGATAAATTTTCCTTCAGGAGAAATTATCATTTTTGAAGAAATCAAACGGCCTTCCAGCGTATATTCGCTGCCGTTCCTGCGATAAGCATAGCCATCAGGCGTTATAAAACCGACATTTTGCCCTTGCAGATTGGTATAAGCCCCATCTCCGGTCAGGCGTCCGACCGTTCTTCCGTCATCGGAATAAACCAGTCCCGGAAACAAAACAGCGCCGATAACATTAAAATAATCATCAATGACCAAACCATTGGGCAGCACTTTGCCGATAATTTTCCCAGAAGCGACACGCACCGAACCGTCATTATTGACTTTTCCCAAAACCTTATTGTCATTACCGACGGCAATTCCCTGAGGAACGACACCGCCAATCAGCTTGCCGTTAAAATCGACAATCAAGCTGTCAGCCGTTACATTTCCGATTAGCTGGTTATCATAGCTGACAACCTGGCCGTTCGGGATAACCTTACCAATCAAATCACCGTTAAAATCTATCGCCGTAATTTCAACTGCAAGCGCAGACTTTATTCCTAAAGCTCCCAACATCAGGCAGAAAACGATTAATAAAGTAAAATATTTACGCAACTGCTTCACCCTAGTTCCTCCGGTTCTTTGCAACTTCCTGCAAGGCATAGCCTGACACCTTTTTATCCAAATCAACAAACGAACCGTTATTTTTCAAATAACCGATACGCGCGCCGTTTTTGCTTATAACGCTGCCGTCAGCGGTGAGGCGGCCGATATATTTGCCGTCATTTCCCAATATGGCTGCGCCAATTTTATAAATCCGCCCCAAAATGCCGTCGTTGTTGTCTATGGCCATTTCTCCCGACAACAAACGCCCGACAACGCTGCCGTCCTTCCCCTTGACACGGCCGTCAAGGGTAACATAACCGGCGACTTTATCGTTGTTGCCGATAACAATATCACCGCTGACCACTTCGCCGTTCAAGCGGCCGTTGCGGTTGACAATATTGCCATCGGACAAAGCCCGGCCGGACACAACATTATTGACATCAATCACTTCACCGTTCGGCAGGACTGCTCCCGAAACATTGCCGGAGAAATCAATCGTCGCTCCCCGTTTGAGAACACTGATGTTTTTATCCGTCGACCCGCCCGGCAGAATAGCAGTAATATTATCATTCTTCAAGTCCAGAATATCACCGAGGGAGTTCATTCGCCCTTTGTAATTTCCCCAGATATCCACCATGATGTTCTCCGGGATAACTTCCCCGATAACATTATTCTGCATATCCAAAACCTTGGCATCGGAAGTTACACGGCCATTTCTTTTTCCTTCCAAGTCAATAACGCTGCCGTCGGAAACGGCATACCCCAGATAAGCGCCGTCATACCCGATTGCCGGCCCCTTGGTAACGACAGCCCCGCGATATTCGCCTTTATTGTCAATGAAAATGCCTTTGGAATCGACTTTTCCCAAAGTTTCGCCAAATTTGGTAATTACCTTGCCATCATAATTGACTTTTCCCAGATATTTGCCGTTAAAATCTACAACCTGACCGTAGGGAATGATTTTACCGAGCGTTCCGTTATAAAAGTTCATGCCGTCACCGCTGATTTTGCCGACAGAGCCCCCGCTTTCATTATAAACTTTTCCATCCGGGAAAAGACGTCCCATAAAGCTCCCGTCAGCATCGCCGACAACAGACTTATGACTGAGCAAAACGCCGACGATATTATTATTGTCGTCAGCCAGAACATTATTGGACAAAACTTTATAATCAGGCTTCCCGGCGACAGATACCTTGCCCTTTTCATTCAGCGTATTAAGGAAATTTCCCTGCATATCAAACGCCAGACTTTTATCCTGAATATGTCCGATATATCCGCCGTTACGATTAAAGACATCGCCATATGTCCCGATACAGCCGACTGGAAGCAATGCCGCGTTTATAATCAGACCGTCATCGGAAACCGTGCCCAAAAAGTCACCATCATAAGAAACGGCAATACCGTTCTTTTTGGCGCCGCCGACAATATCGCCCTTTTCATTTAAAACCGTTCCGTCAGGATTAACGCAACCAACATAATCACCGCCGGCCGTTCTGACAATTCCGTCATTGCCGATTTCGCCAATCAAGGTACAGTTATTGTCAAAAGCCGGCCCCGGTTGAATAACCTCTCCGACATATTGGTTGGACGTATCGACAACAACGCCGGACGGCATGATTTTGTAATCAAATTCCTGGTTTCCTTTACGGATTTTGCCGTCTTTTTCAAGGAAGCCAATATTGCGGCAGCCATAGCCGACGACCAACCCGCCGCGAACCAGTCTGGCAATGACTTTCGCTCCAGACATATCTTTTACCAAACCGTTAGACAAGGTCCGTCCGATAATCTGACGCTCAAAGTTTTCTACCGTTCCGTCATTGTTTACCTTACCGATAACTTCACCGGACGGCCCGACCGGAAGCAGTTCCGTCGAAACCAAAGAGCCTATTTTTTTCTTTACGCCGCTGATAATATTACCGTTTTCATCGACATAACCTATCTGATTGCCATTAGCATCAATAACACGCCCGTCACTGGTTACATAACCAATGACGTTACCGTCTTTGTCGAGAGCCAACTTGACATATTCTCCGGCCTTACCGATAACATTACCGTCCAAATCGACCAAAGTGCCGTCCGGCAGCATTTTACCAATAATATTGCCATTAAAATCCCGCACATTGCCATTTTCGTCAATATAGCCAATAACGTTGCCGTCTTTATCATAAGCTAAGCGGTGTGTTACATCACTTATTTTTCCGATAATATCATCCGTAATCACACTATCATTTTCATCAACTCGACCGATAACATTGCCGTTTCGGTCAACAACTGTTCCGTCAGGCATGACAACACCTATTGGATTGCCATTTTCATCAATCGACACTCGCCCGGGTTTTGATACATAACCTATTACTCGGCCATTAGCGTCAACAACTTCGCCATTTTCATTTAAACGTCCGATAACATTGCCATCCATATCGACAACAGTTCCATCAGGCAAAACTCGTCCGATAATGTTACCATCTTTATCATAAACATAACCGGCATCGACAGTTTTGCCTATAACGTTGCCACTCAAATCGACCACAGTTCCATCAGGAAGCATTTTACCAATAATATTTCCGTCTTTATCAACAACACTGCCGTCAGGGTTAACATAGCCGATGACATTGCCGTTTTCATCAAAGACCAAACGACGGTTTCCGGCAACGCCAATGACATTGCCTTGATCATCGACGATCAGACCGTCACCATTGACACGACCGATAACGTTGCCGTTTTTATCACGGACATAACCGTCTTCGTCAATCATGCCGATAATGCTGCCGTCAGGACCGACGGCTTCGCGCACATTGGTATAAGTTGTCTTTTCCGGACTTCCCGGAGAAACATTTTCACAAAAATTACAATCTGTTTTATCTATTGCATTTCCGATAACCGGAACTTTAGCCGATTTGGAATTGCTTTTTCCCAAATTTGTTTCATACCAGGTAATTATGAAATTGTTTTGAACATTTCCGGCGACAATCGGCGTCCATTCCATTGTAATATGGCAAGCTCGCTCGCCGTTCAAATCGACATTGGTACAGCCGTCATGAAAGCTGAAGCCGTCGGCCGGCGGCTCAGCCAACTGCACACCGGTAATTTTTACGGCAGCTTTACCGTTGGTACCTATTGTCAAAACGTTGAGCGCAGTTGTCCCTAAAACAACCTGCCCCATGGGCACCGGGTTTGGCGTTGTGGTAATGGGCAGTTCGCCCTCTTCAATATTGTTAAAAACAATGTCATTGTCCAAAGGGTTAGCGGCGCCGATATTCAGAGCGTCATCATTATCGTTAAAAACAGGGTCCTGATATTCATCCGGCGTATTTTTACTTTGAATCAGCAAAAAAATACCAATCAGAAATACAATAAAAGAAGTAATACCAACCGCAAGAATTATGCGGTTGGTTTTCTTAACATACGCTTCAGAATGTGTTAAGGCTTCTTTACTCATTGGGTGCGCACCACACTGCAAAATACACCATTGCGTCCTAAGCGGCTGCAAATCATATCTCCATCTTCAAGACGGCTGATTGGCCCGATACGCAGATGGAACAATTCTTTTCCCTGGCCGTCGGCCGGCGTATCAACGGAGAAGAACGGCTCATAATCTTTAAGCAATTCAGGATATTTCTTGGACAAGTCAGCCCATAAAGCTTCTAATTTTCCGACATCGGCATCCGTTCCCAATTCAATAGAAATATCACCGCTTTGCGCACCGTTCATTCCGGCGCCGTATCCCACCGCACCGGGCAAATTCTGATAGTTTCGGGTGTTCTGAATCCGCTGCATATGAGAAATGTCAAAATCGCCGCCGGCACCGGGCATACCATTCATTCCCATACCCATTCCGCCGCCGGGCATACCACCATTATATCCGAGATTTCCGGGCATACCGCCGCTGGCTTCCGGATAAGTCGGCCCCAGCCCCTGCAAAATGTTGCCGTCGCCGAAATCCGAACTGTTCTGTCCCGGAACCGGCGCCTGAGCATACCATTCTTTGGAGAACAAATCATCCGCATAAGAAACATTTTCCATACCGGCATCATCAGAACGGCGCAGTTTCAGGCAAACCATGCGTTTACCGTTACGCAGCACCATATCACCGATACCTTCAACAATAATCAGGCGGTTATTCGGCCCTTTTGTCCGGAAACCGACCGGCACTTCAGAACGTTCGACAATCATTGTTACAATCGGACGCTGCGTCATATTCAATGCTTTTTCACCCAAATCAATATAGGTGAAGATATCATCACGCCATACCCGCTCCGGAGCAATTACGACATCATCAGGGTTGGGTATGTAGATTTCAATGTCAAAACGAAATTTGGTCGGATCGACCGGAATACTCTTAATCCAGTCATTCCGCTGGTTTCTTTTGGTGAAAGAAGAATCAACGGAATAACCGTCACCGCCGGCACTGGCATTAATTCCCCGACCGGCGCCGCCGTATCCGCCGCCCAAAGAGCGGCCGCTGCCGTTTTTTCCGCCAATAACATCAATATCGATAATTGAGTTGGTCAGACGCTCGGTATTAACACCTTCGCTTTTTGCATAAAAAACATAGCGATTTCCGGAGCGTCCAAACAAGATGATATTGGTATCAACGCCGACACTGGCTCCTTTACGCGGATAAAGCAAAATCGTATTCGGGCCGCTAATCTGCCCGTCAAATGTCGCATTGTCTCCGATATACATATCTTCAATCAACTCCCATTCAGGAAAATTGACCAGCGTCATCATGCCTTCGCGCAAACGAATCGGCAAAACCAGATCCGGGCTCCAATAATATTTGGAGTAAGCGGGGCGTGTCTGCCCTTCGCCCAGGTTCTGCATAGGATCAAGCCAGGCAGCCTGCGTCATCCCCAAAGAACTAAAACCAGCATACCCCATATTCATCGGCATATACTGCCCCTGACTCTGGTCAGCATTCTGATCAAGGCTATTCATCGTAACCTGAGCCATCGCTCCGCTGCCAATGACAGCACAGACCGTACTCAAGAGGAACATTTTAGTTAATTTGAAGACCATTATTTATTACACCTTCCAGAAAACTTATTTAACCTTATTATAAGTTAAAGAATACTGAGTGACGGTAAAACCAATCGGATTTTTAAGACGTTCGCCGTATTTGACAGTTTTGGCGCGGTATGTAATGCGCAGGCTGGCCGTCCAATAATTGATATCAGGCGTTGCCGAATCCGGGTACATATCCTGCGTTTCATATTCCACCTGCCACAAACCGACACCGATTTCATTTACGGTCAAAATACGCACATTGCGCTGCAAATTGCGGGAACGAATCAAATCCAAAGCCCGTTGCGCCGTTGTTTTGATAAATTCATCATAGACCGCCGCCGAAGACATTTCCTGAACCGGACCGCCGGGCATCCAGCGAGATTCCATTTCGGGAATATCCCGCTCAAAAGAGCTGCGGAGCAAAACGTATTCGCGAACAAATACTTCGGTAATGGCTTTTTCCTCATCCATTCCCGGCACCTGCTGAACATAATAAACCTGTTCGTCTTTTCCCTGAAAAGTCAGCAAAAAAGGCTCCACACGATAAAGGGGGATGACCTGCCCGATAGCCATAATAAGGATAATATTGCAGCAAAGGCTTATCGCCGTTACAATCGCAAAGGCACGCGCCGTCCACAAGTAACGCTTTTCACCGACGTTTCCGACAAAAACATCCTTATCTTTACGCGGGCGCACCGCCGCGGCTCGCGGTTTGCCGCCAAGGAGCTTTTGTTTGGTTATATTTTCGTTCAGCTGGTTAACCATATGGCACCATCACCTAAAACTAAATTGTTTCAACATACCAGTCAGGCAGATTTTTTGGCAGTTCAAGCTGCAGACAGGCACAAGGGGAAAGCTTTAGTTCATCAACGGCTTTACCGACCCCGACCGGTTCGGCTTCATAATACGAACCAAAAATTCCGCAGGCAGAAAGGAAGAGAATAACCAGTAAAATTAACAGATTCCGAGACATTTTGGGCCCTTTCGGATAAATTTTGCGCATTAAAAACTTTTGTATACTTTTTAATAAATATACTTATTTAATTTAAAAGTCTAATACCAAGCCCATAAAATCCCCAACTTATCAACAAGTTACGAATCGATTAACTCAGAATTCCACTTCTGTCTGTGAATAACGTGTAACAGTAAAACCTAAAGGATTGATTAAACGCAGGCCGACAAATTGCCTTTCCTTGATAAAATATGCCGTGACGGAAGCTGTCCAGTAGCGCGAGCGCAACGTCAGGCCGCGGGTTTTGTTATCCCTTTGCGCCTCGGACAAGTCATAGGTCACAAAATCGACTTTCCATACCGGGCTTTTCTCTCCGCCCAGCTTGTCTGCGGAAATAATTTCCACTTCCCGGACAATTTTGGCATCCAACATTTTCTGCCAGATATTTTTCCGGTAGTTGTCAAATTCATAAAAGACATAGTCAGAAGAGAGAAAATTAACCATTCCTCCCGGATACCAGCGCAGCATCATCTCCGCCTCATCCCGAATGATAGTGTTGCGCAGAATAACATACTGCTCAACAAAAATCTTCATCAGCTGCTGTTTGGAAGCAATATCTTTTTCAATCGGCTCATAGCGGACAATTCCCTCTGAATTGTCCTGCTTGATAATCAAGAAAGGTTCAACAGTGACACGCGGCGCCAAATCAAACAGCGCCAGTGAAGAACTCATAAAAACCAGCAGAGAAATCGTGGCAAACAAAATAAACAGGCGGGACAACCACATGTAATATTTTAATTTTGCACCTGAAACCTCTTTATCCGCTTCGCTGATAAACTCGCGCGGCGCGCCGCTTTCATCCGTCAGGGATAAAATCTTGGTTGTTTCCAGTTGTTTTTCTTCACTCATTCTTCCGTTCCGTTTGTTTAGTATGAAGCGCAGTAAGGAATTTCAAAATTATTTATTTCTTTTTCAAATTCTTCATCTGCTTCCTGCTGGTATTTGTCCGCGGCCGCCTTGTTCACTTCTTCCCGTTTAATCTTTTCATCCAGCTCGCTGTCGTTTTTAGAGTTCTGCGACAGTTGCAGCAACTCGTTTTTATCCTTTGTCATGCTATCCAGCATATTGCGAATCGAAGATATCCGGTCGGCAACGACCTCATTGCCGGGATTTCCGATTTCCTCAAGGTCCGTATACGCCTCACTTAACCGCGCATTTTTAGCCCCATCCAGGACGCGCAACGCTTCATTATAATCGTCGTCATCCGCAAGGTTAAAATCCTCAGCCGGAGAATAGCCGGCTTTTTTCAATTCGGCAATCACTTCTTCCTGCAACTCATCAATTTTAACCTTCATTTCTTCCAGAATCTGGCGGTATTCCTGCTCGTCATCAACAAATCTCAAGAAATTTCCGATCTGGTTTTCACTGAACGACGCTTTCTGGTAGATATAGTCGGGGACACTGATTTCATAAGTGTCCTTTTGGGACTGGTCATTCATAATCTCAGAAATACGCTTATATGTCTGCTGCTCAATATCGCCAAAGTAAAGCTTGTTATCAACGGATTTCAGAAACACCCCAAGTTCGCTCGGCGAAGCCGCAGTTATCGAGGGCAGCAATTCGGCCAGACTGTCTTTTTTTATTTCCTTGTTGAACACGGTCACATTTTTCAGAAGAGAAATTTTCTGTGTTTCCAAAGGCAGGCATTTGCGATAGGCGCTCTGACGGGCATCAGCGACATAGTAGGCCGCCCGGTTGCCCAACGCATCAATAATAAAGCTGCCCGAGCGGCAGGGCAAGACGCCGCCGCGCATAAAGACCGTCTGCTCGCCGCCGAGGGACAAGGCTTTGTCAAAATCCATGTCCTTTTCCACAAAGGTCGGATTTTTAAGCATCATTTTCCAAATTTCCGGTATCGGTGAACCATAATTTAAAATTCCTTCCCGCGCAACCGAACCGTCATTTAACTGCGGAATATTGTTATAGTCAACGTAATCCAGGTGAACAACTTCGCGTATCGGAGCGGACGGCATGTCCGGCGCGGCTTTAGGCGCCGTAAAATCGCGAGCTTTTCCGGAACTACCGACAAAATATTCTTCATCGGGATTGTCACAGGAATCTTGGATACATACCGTTGTCAGTAAGGTTGCCTGAAAAGCCGTCGTTACCAAATTGACAGCGGCTTCGCTGCCGGAAATCCCGGCGACGGAAGAATAAGACTGTGCCATGGCCTCAAAAGGAATCTGCTTTAACTCTCTTATCAATTCCTGGTGGCGGGCAACAATCTTACTGCCGCTTTGCGCCAAGTACAAATCATCCCCCATCCGGTATAAATCTTCTTTCGCGCGGTCAACCGCCTTGGAAGCATAATCTTTGGCATCGCCAAATATGCCGCCGGAACGGCTGATTAAACCGTTAACATAGCCGATTGCCTCAACCAGAGTGATGTTATTTTCATTATCCGGCGCCAGAGAAACATTATCCCGCTCAGCCGCCTGATGAAACTTTTTAAGCAGATCGGCAACCGTTGAATGATATTTGCCTTCAATAGCCTGTTCTTTACGGATGTAGGATTTTTCGATTTCGGCGATTTTATTCTCAACCGTATCCAGCTTTCTCTGGACTGCAGTTATCTGCGTTCTGAGATTTTTGATTTCCGTTTCTGTCTGTGCAGCCGTCACGTCTTCCGGCAATTCTTCTTCTCCGGTATTCATATCCGGATATTGAAGCCGATTGAGGCGTTTGGTTGCTTCATTTACCTTTTCAGACAGGGAATCCAGTTCCTTTTCGTAGTTTTCCCGGTTTCTCTGTAATGTCCGCAGCGCAGCTTCCTTGTTTTTCTTCAAAACCAAGACATCCTGTTCTTTGGCGCTTTGCGTCGTGTTAATCTGTATATCACCGTCCGAATCCACTTCCGGAACGCCGACACTGCTCTGCGCCAAATTACTCAACTGCCGTTCAGCATATAATTTTAACTGCGGTTTGGTTGTACTTATTTTGTTTAACTCCTGCGCCAAAGCAATGATTTTCGCTTCAAAATTAAGCCGGTTCAAATAGGCTTTCATATTGTCATATTTGCCGTCAAGATACTGACCGTAAAAACTTTTGACATCATTCCAAATCGGAAATTTTTTAATCGGCGTCCCCCATTGCGGAACTGACTTATATTGGTCATCAGCCAGAAGTTTGGCAGCCTCGGCACCGACATTCCAGGCAATCAGCTCCATATCACGGGTATTTTCTTCAGCTTTCCGGCGATCGTCTTCTTTTACAAAACCGCTGTTATACTGGGATTCCCTTACGACGGCCTCTTTTTGTTCTTCAAGTGACGAGATATCTCCACTGTCAATTTCCGCATCATATTTGATTTCAGCAAAGCCTTCCGTATCAACAGGCGTTGTTTGGGCCGCTTTGGCCGTATCATAGCTGGTTATCGCCCAGCCCGACAGGCCGCTGCGCAAGTCGTAGTCGGTTACCTGATCACCGATATACCGTCCATACCAGACATTTTCAGGATCTTCATAATAATGTTTCAGATAATCCAGCACGCATTGATCTGATTGTTTTACCGCTTCAACAGATTTTTCATGCAGGCGGACATATTGCTCATATTTCTTGAAAGTCTGGCGTTTTGACGGCAGGGACTGCATCAGATTATGCACTTTAAGAGCATCCAACGCCTTATAGTGAATCGGATTAAGCTTTTTTAAGTCTTCCAAAGCCCCCCTGTTAGCGGCAAAAGGCGACTCAATATCAGGAACCGGCGCCTCGGTAAACTTTACGGGAGAGGCACTGTCAGGATTATAACGGTAAGAATATTCCTGTTCCTGCACTTGCGCAAAAGCCAAAACTTCCCCTTTCCCGGCGGTTGCCCGCAACGATGTGTTTTCAACCATCCGAATTCCCGTATCCAGCAGGCTTTCCTTTTGTTCCGCAGCCTCCTCAGGCGGCGGTGCCGGGCGGATAACATCCCTGATAGCCTTTGCCGTTTCATATTGAACCTTCATCGCGGTTAGTTCTTCCAGAACCTGAACTACGTCATCCATCGTTTTATAGGCATTATAGGTATTTTTCCAGGAACCGTTGTCATCATCTCCGACGCTGGCGCCGTTTTCGCCGGATATCATATCCGTTGACATTGTTTCTATACGCGGTTTTATATTAGCATTAAAATCCTGTTCCAGCAAGCGGACAGACGTATACAGCTCATTAATGGTATCATTGTAGAACTGCCGGGCTTTGTCCGTATATTTTTGCCGTTCAAACACATTATTGTTGGGATAGGATAAAAACAAATCATACATTGCCCGCCGGACGGAAACGGGATCTGACGTATCGGCAATTTTGGACTCCACAATGGTTTTTGTGCCGTCGAGAGGCGCCTTTTCCTTATTATAAACACCTTCATAGTCGCTTTTATATTCATCATATTTGGCTTTGGCGTTTTTAATTTCTTTCTGAGCCTTTTCTATCAATCCGGTATTAGTGACGTTTAAGACCGTTGCGGCATTATTGGTTATGACTCCGGCATCCGTCAATCCGTCAATCGTCGGAATCCCCGCAACAGCTGACGATGCGAACAAACCGCTCTCCAAACAGATTATGCCTGCGCATATTTTAGAAAATATTTTCATTTTATTTTCCCTCCGAAGTCGTTTCCGGTTCATAGATATAATTATCAAGATTAAAACTTGTTATATCGTCCGAAGGCTGCGTTTGTTTAACGCTTTCAATGGATGCCAAATCCTCAGATGTCCGTCTTTTCATATCAAGCAGCATAATCTCGACATATTTGGCCATCGCCATTATATTTTTGACGCTCACCTGCGTCCCCATATTCACGGCGCTGACACTTCCATCCAATGCCCCGGTCCGGGCCGCCAGTTTTCCGGTTTCGGTATTTTCCTCATCCAATCCCTGCTTTAGGGCTACGGCTTTCGGAAAGACATTCAAAACATCCTGAGCGGCAACATAAGTTCTGTAGGTTTTTATTCTGGTAGTATTTTCAGCATCTTCTGCTTCATTTTCGCCCAAATAGTTTTTAGAAACAGTTTCATTCAGGGACTTTTCGCTGTCCATGCTGTTCAATTTGTCTTCAAGCTGTTGAGCCGCCTTGTCTTTGGCCGCATTGGCCAAAGTTGCCGCCTTGTTTTTCAACGCATTTGCCTGACCGTTTATATCCGTCAGCTGTCCGAGGCTTTCCGCGCTAATTTCTTTTTGTGTTATTTCTAATTTTGCCTGCAATGCGGTAATTTCTGCCTCATTTTTCTTTATCTGCGATTTATATTCCTCCGCTTTTTGCGGATTTTCCTTAATCATTTTTTGCAAATTGTCATTGTTTTTTTGCAGGACCTCTACTTTTGCCCGGGTTGTCTTGGACTCCGCCGCCATTTTTTCATTCAGTTCTGTCGTCAGTTTTTCCTTCTGCGCTTCCAAATCTGTCAGTTTTTGTATGTCTTCTGTTTTTTGACCAACCGTATCCACTGCTTTTTGCAGCTTTTCATTTTCGCTCAACCCTGTTTTATCGGCAACATCAGATGCCGCATCCAGCCCAGCACCCAAAGGATCTTCTTTTATTGCATTTATTTTTTCTTCGGCATTTTGCTTCATTTCCATCATGGCTTTGCCGGCTTCAGCAGCGCCTTTGCCATAAGTAATCGCCGTTTGTATTGCCACAGACTCATCCATTTTTTTCTTTCCCGTTTCCAGATAACCGGAAATCGTTTTAGTTATTTCAGCCGCACTGCCGCCGGCATCAATTTTCGGCAAAGACAATGCCGGCCCGGCCGTACAAACAAAAAACAAAGCCGTTGTGAAAAACAGTTTTCTCATTTTTCACCTCCCGCGGTTGAAATTCCCGTGCGCTGAGCCTGATAATTTTTATTTTTTTCCGTCAGGTTAAAGTCGTAAATAGCGCTTTCAAATTCCAATATTTTTTTCAGCCGGGCAGCCGTTACCATCGCCCTTTTCTGTACAGCACTAATAATCTGCCGAGTGTCAGTGGTATCAATTTCTTCCGGCGTTGCCGCTTTTTCTTTCGCCAAGGCAACTCTGGTTGACAGAGCACGGGCATACATACTGGCCAGATTTTCCCGTTGGATGGCTTCCATTTTCTGGTTTTGGCTTTCAGTGATGGCGACATCATCCCCGTCTCCCAGCTGGGCATTAAAGTTTTGGCTGACTTCCTCCTTGCTGGTTTTGGGATCATTGACATTTGAGATAAACGACGGCGTCGTATTTTTCAGATTGTTTGATTTCCCGGCAATCGCATCTAAATTTGTCCCTCTGATATTTTCGATTCCCATTACGCCGGCAGAACTTTCCATATTCTCCGCCGCGCTTAATGCGTCGTCCAGATTTCCTTCCTGAACCGCAGAGGCCATATTTGAAGCGCTGTCGATAAACCCTTTGGCACCGTTTACTTTATCGGTCAATTCTCTTTTGTATGTTTGGGCATCTTCATAAACAACCAATCCCTGCTTCACGCCCGTATCAACCTTTTTCAGCGTCTTTTGGACTTTTTCCTTATCAGCAAAAGCACCGGCAACCGATATCAGGCTGAAATATCCTAAAAACATATATGCCAAGAAATGAAATTTAACCATTGCCCGCTCCTTCATTTCCTTCCCCGGTATATTTTGCATTATACTTCGCCAAACTATCCATAGCATCCAAAGATACCTGCGCGGCATAGACTTTCAAGATATCATTCAATAACAGTTGTATCTGTTTATTTGTTTCCGCAACGCTGTTGATATCATCCCGGATTGTTGAAGCGCTTGAGATATCCTCATTGACCTCTTTTAATACTTCGTCTTCATAATTAGAGGCTTTATTTTTCATAGCCATCGCCTCGGCCGCCAAACTTGACGCCGTATCCTGCATGATATTTGTATAAAGCGTATTACCGGCAGCCGCGGTCTGCATATCGCCGGCAGAACGGTAAGCGACCAAATCCTGCAAACATTTTTTCATGGCTTCTTCATCTTCAAGGTTATTGACATTAATCTCACAATAACGCGCCAGCTGATCTGAAAAAATAAATTCATCCGTTTTGGCATTTTTTCCTGTCGGCGTATTCATTAGCGACGCCGTATCTTCTCCGTCTTCGGAAGAAACCTGCGCAAAACTCAAGGTCTGCGACATTTCAACGGAAGCCGTATAAATTTTTTCCGCCTTATTTGCATTAAAACTTTGTTTTTCATAAAAACTCTGTACCGGTTTAACATTCGGCCGTTTGCGAAAATTTCCCTGCGGCACGGTTGTTTTCGTTACGGGAAGAAGCTGTTCAGTTACTTCATCCGGCTTCGGCAATGTGTTTTTAGATTCCGGTGAAACATCTGTTTCTTCAACAAAAGGTTCCGGTTCTTCTAAAGGCATAGGCGTATTTTCCGTATTCACAGAGGAACTCCCGACCTCCGGTAAAACCGCGTTTTCCGCACCTTCTTCTTCTGACTCACCTCCTTTAAGTTCAGAAATTTCGGTTTTCAAACGTTCAATTTCCGCTAAAGCTTCATTCAAATCGTGAATCGTTTCGGGATTTTCCTGAACCGCCGTATTGCCGACTGTTCCCACCGGCTGTTGCTGTCCCTGAGTCTTTAAGGCATTTAGTTCAGCCTGCAAGCGGGCTATTTCACTTTGAGCCGCCACCAAATCCGTTGCCGCTGACGTATTGTTTACCGTTGTTTCCGGCAGAGGCTGCTGAGGCTGGTTAAAACTTTGGCGGCTGCTTGACGGCGCAGGCGATGAACTTCCCGTCTGGGGAAGGGCGCCGGAAACAGTATCTGCCGCACCGGATACGCTTTCTTTCACTCCAGACGCCATGTCTTTGGCTTCCGATACCCCGCTTTGTGCTGCGGCTGTCACATCTTTGACATCGTTTACAGCGCTTTGAGCTTCATTTTTGTAACGCTCAGCTTCGGCTTTGGCATCTTCAAGCGCCTGCTTTTGCGCCTCGAGTTCACTTTTGTATTTATCGTATTCTTTTTTGGCTTCTTCCAGATTTTCTTTTTGTTTTTTCAGCTTTTCAACTTCTTTCTGGGCATCTTCAATTCCCAACTGTGAGATGCTTGATTTGGCGCTGCCGATTGTTGAATTTATCTCTCCGGTCAATGATGTGGCTTCAGCCACAATTGAAGATTGCTTGACCAATTCAATATTTGACTTGACGCCTTCCCCGATTGCGGAAAAGTCAACTGTCGGAATCAGTGCGATTGCAGAGGATGAAGCCAGCAATATGCTGATTCCGGCCATAATTCTGATGAAACTGTTCCTGTTCATTGACATTGGCAACCTCCATTATAATATCTGCGGCAAGAGCCTTATTTTTAATATTAACATATTTTGTGTTACAACTGTGTGAACTTTACTCTTATCATGCAATATTTAAATATTTCGTAACAAAATTATCCTCACCGTATTCCTTGATAAGCTCTTCAACCAACAAAACATTTTTACGGCCGGAGTTATACAGTTTCAGATACGGCCCCAAACCGCTCAAATCAACGTCGAGAATCACGGATTCACCGGTTGCCGGACGGGAAAGGAGAATTGCATAGGGAAAATCACGATAGCTTTTACCAAAAATAAAATCTATTTCCCGCTGCGTCAGATTCCAGTTGGCATAATCCTCCGGGGTGGCCTGCGGGTTGCGGAAAAAGATAACCGTCTGGCACTGGCCGCGGATCACTTCGCCGACGCCAAGCGTATCAATGATATTCGGCTGTTGGAACGCACAGAGATAAGCCTGGCGCTTTTTACGGCCTTCCTGTAACCCAATCATGAAATAATCGCGGAACATCGGGTGTTTCAGCATTGGTGCCGTTTCATCAATCATAATCAATGACGGCACGCCGGTTTCTCCCGTTTCAGACTGAATTCGGTGCATAATATAGCTGATGACGGCCGGCGCCAGCGTTTCATCTTCAAAAATATGGGTAAAGTCAAAAGCCATAAAACGTTTTTGCCTTAAATCAAGGCTATCGGTGTCAGCATTGAAAATATTACCGTACTGTTCGGGATTTATCCAGCGGAAAAGTTCGCGACGCATATTTCCGGTCGGCGAAAAACAGCTTTTATACAGATTTTTCATCACCCGCTCTTCCGGCCGCAGATAGTCAAAAGCTGTTGTTACCGCGCGGCCGATTTCCTTTTCGGACAAAGCATCGTCAACCATGGTAATAGCTTTCATCCAACGGCGCAGAAATGCGCGGTTGGTCGGATTATCAGTACAGTCAAACGGATTCATCGACACATTTTTTTCATCGCCGTCAAAACCGATATAAGCGCCGCCGATAGCGCGAGTAAAGATTTCCGCACCGCGGTGACGGTCAAAGAAGAAGACGCGCAAATCGCCATGCCGCATGGCCTGTCCGGCCAAAAACGTCAGCAACGTTGTTTTACCTTGTCCGGTCGGACCGATAATACAGCAGTGCGCCACAGCGGAATCTTCGTCAGATACATGGAATTGGAAACGGTATGCAGAACCGGACGTGGTCCGGAAAATGCTGATAGCCCCCGGTCCCCAGTCGCTCTTACTGAAACCTTCAGACGGTTTGTCAAAAGAAACGGCGGTTGCCACAACACGCGACAGATAACGGTAGGTTCTGGGATATGTTTCATAAGTCGGGAACTGGTTGAAGAAAGTAGCCTGTGTGACCCAGCCTTCCCGCACCGGTGTTACGCTGAACAAACGGCAAATACGCTGAACTTCGCTTTCGCCGAAATCAATTTCTTCAATACTCTCGCCTTTTATAATGATTGTCATGGCATATTCCGTCAGCGCCTGATAATCGGCATCGCTCTCTTCAATAGCGGAGAGGGCTTCGGCATATTGGTTGATTACATCTGGCGAAAAACTGGTAATCTGCGCCATACGCTGCTGCTGCATCAGCAAGGCGCGGGCATGGGGCTTGAAAATCGGTTTGATATTGTGCAGCAGGGTCAATTCGCAGTCTATGGACAACAGAGTGGCAATCATGCTTTCATCCATATAATCTCCCGAAGTTCTAATTCCCATACTGATGGCATACATTTCCTTATCACCGGAAAAAAAGCGGATAATACCCTGTTCACCGGTAAAATGAATATGGTCTGCTGTCAGCAATTCATTAAGCTGATAACCTTCTGCCCCGCGGACTTTCGGTTCCGGTTTGCTGATTGGGCTGCAGATGCGGGAAAATATAGACAAGGGGCTTTCATTTGCCGGGCTGTCTTCCGTTTCATACATTGGCTTAACGCCGTAATCGTTTAATGTCGCCAACAGGCTTTGTGACGCATAATTCAAATCTTTTAACGCATCCGGGCGGTCAGGAACAGACAGGACAATATAATGCCCATTGGAATAGACCCGGTCCAGATTGCTTTTCCAGGTGGCAGAAATCTGTTCCAAGAGCTGGTTGTTAAAATCACCTTTGTCTTCTTCCAGGGGGATACGGTCACGCAAAGTTATAACACGGCAGACGACCTGCAAATCAGACATTCCGTCAATCCAGGATTTTCGCGCTTCGAGCATGGAAAGATTTTTTTCTTCGGTTACGAAGGACAAATCAGCGCCCTCGACTTTGAAAACGCGGGCAAAAGCGCCGTTATAGCAACGAATGGTAATACCGTCAGACATTAATTTATTAAAAGGCAAAAAGTCCGCCACCCGGGATTCATAAGGCTGCGGCAGAATACTGCGGCCCAGGCGCGTTGCCCACAATCCGGCAAAAGCCGCTGCGGAAACAAAGCCGATAAAAGCAACCAAAACCTCAAGGGACGACAGCCCCTGCACAAAAGTGCTGAAAAAGTTAAAATCAGGGCTCAAATTTATTCCCCTTTACTTTATACAAATTTTTAGATACGCGGTGCGTTTGACCGTAAGCCTGAATCATGGTCGAGATATGCGGTTCTTTGGCTCCGTACAGCACTATTCCGGCGTGAACACCGACAATACTGAACAAGAAGAAAATCGGGTTTATATCCAGCACCCCGATGGACATAAACATCAGCGGAAACTGCAAAGCCAGATTGATGAGGGTCGGCAAAAAAGGACCCCACAAAATTTTGGGAGGATTGGCAACCGCCTTCAGAATAAGTGCCCGCATTTTTCTTTCCTCTTGTTGTTTTATTATATTTTATGACATTACGCTCAGAGTTTCAAGCATCATAAAACATATAAATCAAAGCCAGAGAACAGAATCTGTCCCCAGCTTTAAATATAATCAGTTTTTATGAAAAAGAAGTTAATAGCCTGCCGTCATGAGGCATTAATAAGACTGTCCTGAATGGTAATAGCATTTTCCTTTATGTCGGACTCCGTCATATACATCAAAATTCCGGCAGTCATGGCAATAACCAGTAAGCCGATGATAATTGCCGACAGCCATTTCCAGTTCAAATTTCCGAAGAAACCGCCAATTGCCACGCCAACGATACCAAAACCGGCAACGGCATAAATTATCATTTTCATGCCTTCAAAAATAGTCGAACCGCTTTTGGTCAGCTGGCTGAACAAAGCTCCTTTTTTCCCAGAACCTCCAGAAGAACTCGTTGTGGTTGATGACGAACTTGAGGAAGATTCCGGTTTACTCTGGGAAACGGAACTGCTCGAACTTGAAGCCGGAGAAGAAGACGTATTGGTCTTTTTCCCAGACACATCATCTCCGCTATAAGCACCCATTCCAGGAACTTCCGGGTTTCCGAAATTAACTATTCCGCTACTGTTCTTCATATCCCTAGCTGCAACAAAATTCGAACTATCTCCCGTCGCCATGTAATCATCCATACCTTGCTTTTCCATTTCATTGCCATTAAATGAATAGGTGCCATCGCTGTTTTGCTGCCAGGCCCCATTCCAGCGTTTATCTGTTGGATCAATATTTCTGAACTTTAAATCTTTGGCCTGATAACTATAGGTGGTATTAGTATTAAACTGCTGCGCAGAAATATTTTTCGCCCCCAGACTTAAAAACAAGAGCGCTAAAAATGTATAAATAAATATTTTACCAAACTTCATCTTCCATTCTCCCCAAAAATCAGTCCGCATTAATAAGGCTGTCCTGAATAGATATGGCACTGTCTTTTATATCAGATTCCGTCATATACATCAAAATTCCGGCAGTCATGGCGATAACCAACAAGCCGATGATAATTGCCGACAGCCATTTCCAGTTCAGATTTCCGAAGAAGCCGCCGATTGCCACACCGACGATACCAAAGCCGGCAACGGCATAGATTATCATCTTCATGCCTTCGAAAATGGTTGAGCCGCTTTCCGTCAACTGGCTAAATAAGGCAGCGGCGGCATTTTCCGGGCAAAAAATCAAAGAAATCACCGCTCCGGCAACGAGCATTGATTTCTTTGGTTTCAAACACACAATGTGTTTTGATAAAAAAGAAAGGAAACGCCGTGAAATTCTGTTTTTTACCATATTTTTCACGAGGCGCTCCTTTCTTAAGCGTTATACTAAATGCGGTTAATATGCTAAATGTTACCGAATGTAGTGGTAAGACCTGCTGTTGTAGCCTCTGTACTACCCGTAGCATATTCAACAACGGAACTTGCCGCAGCCAAAATAGCCAGACCAACGGCTAATGACGCAAACCATTTCCAGTTTACTTTACCGAAAATAGCAGCCCAGGCCAAACCAACCAAACCAAAACCACCGATAATAAAGATGATGGTCTTAACAGACGAGAACACTGATGTTGCTTTCTGCTGAGCCGTCTGCATAATGGTAGAACCAGATGTTGACTGAGCAGAAGCATCACCAGCCATAGCCAGAACTAAAACCAGAGCCATGGTCGCCAATGTCCAGATATTTTTTTTCAGGAATTGCATTGTCTTTCTCCTTAAATTTAACAGCAAAAAACTCTATACTCTTTTATGATACCTGATTTTTTTATATTTTGCCAGAATTATCAAAGGCGCAAAAATCACAGCAACATATTGTTTTTACATATTTTTTACAAACTGTAACAAAAAATTCACAGTTCTTAAAATCATGTTAACATACTCTTTGAATATCATTAAAAAGTAAAAATTTTGATAACAGCCAAGCATAAGAAAAGACATAACTTTTTTTCTAAAATTCTGGGTATAAAACAATAAACCCTTTGCCAAGAGTCGCATTTTGATTTATCTAGATTTTAGAGAGGTTAATTTTATGATAAAAGCGGGTTTGAAAACTTTCGTTTGCAGCTTTTTTTTATCACTGTTTGCAGTCATTACCGCAAACGGATTAATTTCCCGTGCTTCCAAATCCTCTCAGCCGGAAACATCTCTCTCTCATAAAAATATTTCATTGTTTCTTAAGAATGACAATATTTCCCTTCCGCACAAAGCCGTTTCCGTAAAGAAAATCGCGCTTGTCAAACCGACAACCTCTCCTCAGCCGGATGAAGTGCAAAACAACGCTTTTATTGATATTTCGAATAATCCACCCGAAGCGGAGGCGGCTGAACAGTCAGCTCCCGTTTCCCTGCCGGAAGAAAATCTCTCCACCCCTGACCCGCAAAAGGAAAAGATTATCGCCTTGCTGGAAAAAACCGAATTACCAAAATTTGAGGCAAGCGAAGATTTAACTTCCGAAAACCCTGACACAGCTCATCGGGAAGAAGAACTTCAGCAAAAAGACGAAGACCCCCATACATCTTCTGACGAACATACCTTAAACCAGCCACAGCAGCTGGCTTTTGCGCATCAGGAAAATACGCTTTCAGCTTCAACCAACAAAGTTTACAAAGACGAAAACTATTCCGGCAAGCTGTTAATCCCCCTGCAAAGGGACGGAAGAAGGCCGGTTTATGCCAACAATAAGATTACAATAGACGGTCGCGGCGCCGACAGACAGCTTGCAGCTGCCGACGCGAATAAGATCATAAAGGATATCCCCTCTTCTTCCCAAAAAAAAGAAAGCCCCAAAGAAGACCATTCAGACAGTTTGCCGTCCGATTGGGAAACGTTGGAGAAAAAAAAAGATACATTACCTCTGACATCGGAAGATAAGGGGCTGTACGACATGCAAAAAGTTGAAATTCTGGAGGAAATTCCAGCAGAAGCTTCGATAGAAAATACAGCAAAAGATGATACATGGCTGGCGGCAAAGGGGACCAATTTTCCCAAAAACAACACAATAAAAAATACCGATTATTTTCAACGGGCCGAAGACAAAGAAAAAATCTCGCAGATTTTGAGCGGAGTGCCTTCAACCGAAAGCAACAACAAAGAAGTAAAAGTCGCCGGAGAAGTAGTTAAGAATATTCTTATCCCCATTCCCGAAGACATTATGCAAGACAAAAACCTGACGCCCCAGCTGGTTTCTGACCCGCAGGACAAACTCATTGAAGACGAACTGACCGAAAAAGAAAAGGAAGAAAAACTGTTCTCAGATTCACCGTCTTCCGAAACAGCCTTTCCGTTTGAAGCGCCTCAAACAACAGAAGCCTCCGGAAACAAAAGCAGCGGCTTGTTCAAAAGCCTGACTTCTATTTTTTCCAGCAGCGGCAGTACAACATCTCAGTCTTCAGCAGAAAATACCTCCTCCGAGAAAAAAAATACCGGAAGATATTTTTTCAGCAATGATTACGATATTCCTATGGACGGGAAAATACTTCCAACGGAAATCAGACTGTCATTTCAAGCAAACCGCGCTGAAATTTCGGGGAAAACCCTAAAATGGGTGCAGGCTTTCGGCGAAAAGGCTAAAAATAACGAAAATATTATTATCGAAATAAGGATTGACGGAACGACGTCTTATGAACTGCAACAAAAACGTTTAAATTTGTTATACAATATTTTAACTAATTTGGGTTTAGACTACAGTAAAGTCAATACGGTATTTACCAACAGAGAAGCAAATTCGTTTATTCTCAGAACGGTAAAAGCCAAGGAAAACAACAATAAAGAAAGCGATTCGGCATCCTTATACTATCGCCGCTGGTAAACTGGTAATAAGTTGCGACTCGAGCTTGATTATTTGTTTTCAACATGTATTATGAATGTAAAAAAGTAAAAAAATGTTGCTAAAGGAATACTAAAAATGAATGCAAAAACAAAATTAACGGCAGCGTTACTGGCTTTGTTTGTCGTTTCAGGATGCGCAGGCATGCAGGAGCCGGCGCCAGAATTGCCGGTTGTTCCTTGCGAAGATGAGGCTTCCAACAGCAATTTTGAACCGCAGCAGGGCAGCAATGAATATGTCAATTATACCCAGACAGCTGCAAACTACAGGGAATACGGCGAACGGACGCAACGAGATCAGTATATTACCCAGGCCGGCGCAGGAAACAATCTTTCCGCGGCCATTCCCCCGAGAATTGAAGATGAATTTATTGATTATGAAGAAGAAATCAGATCAACCGAAGACAACGGCACCGGAAATGACGGGAATTATACCGGCGGATATAATGCAGAAGACCCGGTTGAAGACTGGCTGGCCGAAGAAGGTAAAACTTTGAAAGAATTGCTGACGGACTGGAGCGAGAAATCCGGCTGGCGTTTGGTTTGGAAATCAAACCGCAATTATACGCTGACTGCCGGCGCTATGTTCAGAGGCCGTTTTGCCGATGTCAGCTCCGCGTTAATCCGAGCTTTTGCCCGTGCTAAACCGGCTCCTATCGGAACTTTTTATAAAGGCAACAGAGTATTAGTTGTTGAGACATTGGAGGATGAGAATGCATATGAATAATTTTTTTAAGTACGGAGTTGGCTTGGCACTCGTAACCATTGCAGCCGCATGCTCTATGTCAACAAGTATGGACGCTACACTTGAAAAAGAAGTCCAGACAGCCACAGTAATGCGCGAAACAGCCAAAGCCCCAACGGATTTGGCTCCGGATGATGTGGTCAGAGTTAAAAACGATATCTGGCTTGGGGATACCAGCGAGATTGAGTATGATGGCCAGCCTATTCCGGGATATTTGGAAAACCGTGAAGGAATTACATTAATCAGCAACAGACCGATTACTTTGTTTGAAATCGGCGACATGATTAATAAAATTACTTCTTTGAAAGTCAGATACGCTCCGGGATTGGAAGACAACCTAAAAAAGAGCGCCCAATCAAACAAACCGAACCCGGAAACAATTAATGCTGACTGGGCAGAGCCGGATAAAATGCTGGTTTCTTACAGAGGCCCTTTAAGCGGTTTGCTGGATGAAGTTTCATCCCGCTTCGGCATTTGGTGGAAATATGACAAGAAAGAAATTTATTTCTATAAGTATATTACAAGAACGTTTGTTCTTTATACCTTACCGTCCAAGCCGTCATTGTCCGTTCAGGTCGGCGGCCAGACAGAGGGGTCAAACGGCAACTCGTCAATTTCGCTCTCCAGCACGGTAGAAGTCGAATTGTGGGGCAATATTGAAAAAGCCATTACATCCATGGTTGATAAGGATTCAAAACTGACGATTGACTCTGCTAACGGCACGATCTCGCTGACGGCAACACCGAACGACATCAAGAAAGTTGCAAAGTATATTAACGAACAAAACGCCAGATTGTCCCGCCAGGTTGCAATTAGTGTTAAAGTTCTGCAGGTTTCCGTTGATGATTCCGATTCATACGGCTTAGACTTGAGTGCAGTTTTTGACGACGGGCAATCCAAGGTTTCTTTGCTCAGCCCGGTTAACTCTCTCGGCGATGAAGTTGCCAAGAATCTGGAAATGCGTGTTATGCCCGGAAACTGGAATTTAGGTGCCAGTATCCAAGCTTTGTCCAAACAGGGAACAACCAATGTTGTTACCAGCGGTACTGTAACAACGCTAAACAACAAGCCGGCTCCGATTCAGGTTGTCCGCAAACAGAATTATATTTCAGAAATTACCAAAACGAACAGCGGCGGCGACGGCAACTATTATGACGTTTCTACTGAAACGGAAGAAATTGAAACAGGTTTTACCATGGACGTTTTGCCGAGAATTTTGGAACACGGACGTTTGCTGTTAATGTTTAACCTGACATTGTCTGACCTGATTTCTCTGGAAAAAGTTCCTTTGGGCGGCAACGGCGAAGAAGATGACGGACAATATATTCAGAACCCGATTATCGAATCTCGCGGCTTCAACCAGGAAGTTGCTTTGAAATCAGGAGAATCTCTGGTGCTGACAGGTTATGAACGCGTAAACAATACCGCGGAAAAAACCGGCGTTGGTTCTGCCACAAACTCACTGTTCGGCGGTACGGCAACAGCATCTAAAGAAAGAGCTATTCTTGTTATCATTCTGACACCGGTTGTTTTGGAATCCCCGATGAATCCGGAAACCCGGGTAACAAACAGAATATAAGCAATATTTGAGCATATAAGGACAAACAAAAGTGCTAGAAGATGCAAAGTTATTAGACGAAGATTATGAAGAAGGCGGTGACAAAACTTGGGCTGCAAGCATTACCGTCGACGGATTAACTTATGCCACAAACTTATTCTGGCAGCCTTTACAGAATACGGAAGACCCGATTTCCGATGTCAGCGAGGCTTCCGAGGGTATTTTGGAAGGCGCGGATTTGTTCTGCATCAAGCAAGGCAAGGCTCCGCAATTCGGTATCTGCGTTTCCAAACAAGGATATAAAAGCGGAGAATTGGTCGGTGCCATTTCCGCAGCTTCTGCACTTGACGGTTTGTCCTCTTTTGTCGCCGTATTTAAAGTAAACACCGGCTGGTGGTATATCTGCGTCAGAAACGATATTATCCTTTCTGACGGCGATATGGTGTTTGTCAACGAAGAAGACGCCAAAACCCAGTTTATGTCAATGCTCGCCGTTCCGGATTGGGAGAAGAAAATCGCCCCGGCCGAGTGGAACATTGACGGAACGGAAGACATTGACCTGACGGAGCTGATGAAAAAAGGCGCCCGCGGCAAACTGCAAAAGATAAAGGCGCTGCGCGGGACTAAGCTGTTGGTTGTCATTTCCATTTCGGCAGTAGTTGCTTTGTGGCTGTTGTTTACAATCATCGACAGCATCTTTCTGGCGCCGCCTAAAAAGCCGATGATTGCCCCGATAAAGCCTAAAGTCGTACAGCCGGTTAAGGTCATTCCGGAAGTCAAGCCTTGGGAAAAACTGAGCGATGCCGGTTATCTGATGGCCAAATGTTATGAAAACATTGCCGCCGTTTCGCAGATTCTGCCTCCGGGCTGGAATATCGGCGAAGTCACCTGTGACAAATCCGGCGTTAAGACTTCATGGACCAGGGAAAGCGGCCGTATTATCTGGGCTGACGAAGCTTTGGACAGTTCCGGGCTGCAGTTTTCCTCCCGCGCCATTTCCGATGACGGTAACAGTATGTCGGTTGTTGCCCCGGTTGGAAATGTTCCGACGGTTTCAGTTTCTCCGACCTTAAAAGCCGGCGATTTGAAAATTACGATAAATGACCTGTTTCAGGCAATCGGGCAGCCGGTCGCTCTGTCGGATTATTCTTACACGTCACCGCAGAATACAATCTACCGGTCTGTGAAATTTAAATTTACGTCAGTCAATAATCCCATGGTATGGAAAGATTTATTAACAAAATTTTCAGGACTTGAGATTATAATGATAAAATATAACAAAGATGGCGAAAAATGGGATTATGAAGGAGCAATCTATGCATTATAATGTTAGAAATATTTTAAGCAGTACGGCTTTGGCATTACTTATCGGGCTGGCGGCTCCGACAAGCCTTTGTGCGCAGACACTGAACACCAGCGAAGTTCAGCCTCAGGCAAACTCCAACAATGATTCGGCTTTGAATTTTGACGTTAATTTGCCAGGCGGCGACACTGCCGGCAACAATGATGTTAATGCTCCCATTCCGCTGGATGACTCTGTTCCCATGCCGTTGCTCGACAGCGAACAGAATATGCCCATGCCGGAAAATCATGATCCGATTTTGCCAATGAATGACAATGCTCCCATTCCGACTATGGATAATGCTCCGATTATGCCGGACAATACCCGCAGCTATCAGGATAACACAATGCCTGGCAATTCGCCATTGCTTCCCGGAAGCAGTAACGCCGACAACAGAGCGCCCATTCCCGACCTCATCAATGTTGACGGCGCGGAAGCTGACGGCATGGGGGATAACATTCTGAACAAGATAGACAATAATCTGTTTTCCAAAATGTCTTCTATTGAAAAACAATCTGCCCTCCTCTCTTTGGAACTGAGAAGAGAAAAAATCCGCAGTGAAATTGCCGCGATAAAAGCTCAACGCAAAAAGGCTCAGGAAGAAGAAGCAGCGCGTGAAGAAGAAAGAAACAGAAAAAGAATTGAATGGGAAAACGAACAGCAGAGAAAGTTGCTTGTCGAGCAGCAGAAATTAAAAGAACTGGAAAACCAGCGCGAAGTTCTGCGGCAGGAAAAGATTGTCAAGGCATACAAAGAAACCATGCTGAAAGAAAAGCAGGAATGGATTAAGCATAATGCCGACCTGTACAATCAGATGACACAAATTGAAAACGAGAGGGACGCCGTTGTCAACGATTTCAAGATGAAGCTCAACAATCTGAACAATATGGCGACAAAAGCCGTTTCCAATGCGCAGACGGCAAAAGACCGTTATGATCAGGCGATTAACAGCATGAAGAGTCAGCTGTCTGTCGTTCAATCCCGTCTGGATGCAGAATTGAGTGCAAAGCTGAGCAAAGCCAATCCCTTTGCCACAATGCCGGACGAAAATCAGGTTAAGCTGAATGACGTTTACGCGATTATGGAAATTGTCGGTAAAGGTGAAAATCTGGCCGCAAAATTAATCAACAAAAACGGCGACCGCTTTATGGTTCGCAAAGGCACAGCCTTGCAGACAGGACATATTGTTGATGAAATTACTGAAACTTATGTCAGAGCGGATATTGACGGCGCCAAAGATTATTTGTGGTTTGCGGCCGGCGGTATTCTTGACAGCGAACCGCAGAAAAGCAATGTCCTGAAAGGAGCAAAGGCAGCCATGGCGGCAGCCGGCGCCAAAAAAGGCAATACCGGCGTTAACTCCCAGGTTTTGGGGTCGCCCGATATCCCGAGCTTAGGCGAAGGTATGTTTGTTAGGTAAAATTATCAATGGTTGATTCATCTGATGACGACATTGTTTTGGGACAGCCGGCGTCCAATCAGTCCAGCACTGAGGCGACTAAGGCTGTTTCAGGCATTGAAAGCAATGAGAAATATGACCAGGAAATGGAAAAGCCGGTCAATAAGATTGAAGCCCTGTTTCAACACGGCAATCGTCTTTTAACGCTCTCCAGCAATGCCAATCTGGTTATCAATGACGATACGCGGCGCCTTCTGGCCTTGTTTTCAGACGGACGTTTTCTGGTTTCGGAAACGCATAAATTTGACGGACGCGTTCTCAGCTTTGAGGTTCTTGCCCGCAAGAAAAAACTGACTATCGGGAAACCTGAATATGTTTCGCAAAACGAGTTGAATGCCATTTATGCTATTGGTGAGCGTTCTCAGGTCAATATTGAAGGCGATGCTGACCTTGACCAGTTGCAAATGCAAAAAGACTTTGTCAATGTCGTTGCCAGAGCTGCCTCGATGAAAGTATCAGATATTCATATTGTCGTCGCCAACAGCACGCAGATTATGTTCCGCACCAACGGCATGATGACCACAGTTATGGAATATAACAAAGAGTGGGGCGAATCTTTTGTGCGCGCCGCTTTTGCGTCTTCTGACATTTCAGATTCAAACTATGCGCAAAATGAATTTCAAGGCGCGCAAAAGCTTGGTTCTACACCGTTACGCGGTTCCAAAGGCAAATTGATGCTGCCGCATAATATTCTGGCTATCCGTTTGCAGTTTAACCCGATTGCTTTCGGGTCGCAATATTTGGTTATGCGTTTGCTTTACGCCGATGACAATCCCGACGGCAGCGGTGATTTGGCCTCTCTCGGCTTCGGCGAATATGAGGAAAATCTGTTTTACCGTCTGCGCGCGGTTCCAGTTGGGCTGAGCATTATTGCCGGACCGACGGGGTCTGGCAAAAGTACGACGTTGCAGCGCAATATGATTAAGCTTTTACAGGAAAAAAACTACGAAATTAATCTGATTACGGTGGAAGACCCGCCGGAGTATCCAATTCCCGGCGCAAGACAAATGCCGGTGACTAACGCCAACAGCGAAGAAGAAAAAGACGAAGAATTTACCAAAGCCCTGTCTGCGGCACTGCGTTCCGACCCGGATGTCATGATGGTGGGCGAGGTGCGGTCAATCGCGGCGGCAGAGCTGACATTCAAGGGCGCGTTGTCAGGGCACGGCGTTTGGACAACCCTGCATGCCAACAGCGCTCCGGCTATCGTTACCCGTTTGCGCGATATGGGGGTCAAGACCTTCATGCTGAATGACCCGGAATTGATTAAGGGGCTGATTTCCCAACGTCTGTTCAGAAGACTGTGTCCGCATTGCCGCGTTTCAGTCAAAGAACTGCTCGATCAACCGTCGGTTCAGCGCCTGAAGACGGCCTTGGGCGATTTTGGCATTGAAAATACTTATGTCCGCGGTCCAGGATGTAAATATTGCGATAATACCGGAATCAAGGGACGAATGAGCGTGCCGGAAATTATTCTGCCGGACGCTAATTTCCTTGACCTGATGATTTCGGGCGAAACCAGAAAAGCGATTGACTACTGGACAAGCGACCTGAACGGGCGTACGCTGAAAGATGCAGCGATAGAAAGAATGTTGAAAGGTTATATTGACCTTGACGAAGTTGAAAGATGGTGCGGCCTGCTTGACCAGCGTCCGGTCTACTAAGCCAGAAAAGGAGAGTTTCACATGGAAGAAAGAAAAAGAAAATCATCTCTTGAAAAGGCAATGAAAAGCCTTGGCACTGTAGAAGTTTATTATGCCAAAATTATCTGCCGCCTGTCAAACGCCACTCGTTTGAAGCTTTATCGCAAACTGGCCTCGTTGTTGCGTAACCGTTTTTCGCTGATGAACGCTCTGGATATGATTCACGAAGGAGCCAGCAACGGCGGTAAGAATCCGAAAGAACCTATGGCGATTGCCATTGCTGCTTGGGGTCAGGCTTTGCAAAACGGTAAACCTTTTTCGGAAGCCCTGCGCGGTTGGGCACCGAATCAGGAAAGACTGATGCTGTCGGTTGGCGATGTTTCAGATATGGAAAGCGCCATTATGAACCTTATCCGTGTGTCGGAAGGTTCCACCAAAATGGTACGTCCGATTATCGGCGCGATTGCTTATCCGTCATTCTTGTTCATGATGTCCGTTTTGATTATTTACGCTATCGGCGCGTTTATGGTGCCGCCGATGCTGGAAGCAGCACCAAACACAAGATGGCGCGGCATGGCTGCCGATTTGGTCGACTTGTCTGAGTGGATCAGAGTCAACTGGATTTTTGCCTTTTCAGTTTTGCCGGTTATCGGTTGTATTATTTATTTTACAATCGGTATCTGGACCGGCCGGGCCAGAGCATTTTTTGACCATTTACCGCCTTGGTCGCTGTATAAAATCTTTTCCGGTATCAGCTGGCTGCTGGCTTTGTCAGCTCTGGTCAAGAGCGGTACGCCGGTTTCAATGTCGTTACGCGCTCTAAGACGCGATTCAAACCGTTATTTGCAGGAAAGAATCGACAAGACGCTGGTCTTTGTCAACAACGGTGATAACCTGGGACAAGCGCTTTATAAAACCGGACTGGATTATCCTGACCCGGAAATTATCAATGATCTGAAAATTTATTCAGAATTGGATAACTTTGAAGAAGCTTTGGAAAACCTGGCAAACGAGTGGCTGGATGAGAGCGTGTATTTGATTGAAAATAAAGCCTCTATTTTAAATATGATTGCCATTTTGACAGTTGCCGGCATTATTGCCTGGGCCGTTATGGGTACCTTTGAAATGCAAGACCAAATCACCAGCTCCATGGGGCTTTAAACATGAAAAAGCTCAAAGAAATATATCGGCAGCTTATCAAAAAATGGCAGAAGCTCAGCCGCAGGGACAAACAGATTGGCGGCGGGCTGGCTTTCATTGTCCTTTTGATTGCCGTTATTATTTCTTCCGTTCCCGAGGCTGACAAACAGGCGGAAGCCGCTGCCAATGAGGCAATGCTTCTGGCAGAAAGAACACGTGCCCATTATAGAGCCAAACCGAATTACTGGGGGCTGGACAGCCAATATGCCGTTGAATCGGGCATTGTTCCGCAAGATATGGTACGGGGTGACAAGATTGTCAACAGCATGGGACAGATTGTCCGTATCGGGCTTGGAGTTGACGGTGAGGCGGTTATGCCGGGCAGCCGGGGATTTGACGTTGTTTTCAGCAATGTCAATAAAAAAGCCTGTATGCTTTTGATGAGCTATAAATTCAGCGAGCAGCAGAAGCTGGGGCTATCCGGCGTGACGCTGGTCAACTCCTCAGAACGAAATTTTTCATGGAGCGGGGAAAACCGTTTCCCGTTGAAAATTTTGGAAACACGGGAAATTTGCGAGGGAAAAAATATCATCGTATGGAATTTTGAATGAGGGCTGTTTACGGAATCTTAAAGATTATCAGCTATTTTTCAATTAATGTTGTGTTTTAAATTTATACCTATGACTAAAGATATAATTGTTTATCCGGCGTGGATAGGGTAAAATAAAAATATAAAATTACGGGAGAAAGAAAATGAAAAGATATTGCGGGTCAGAACAGAGCGGCCGTTCAATGGTCGAAATGCTCGGTGTGTTGGCGATTATCGGCGTATTGTCTGTCGGCGGTATCGCAGGTTATTCAAAAGCTATGGCGAAATTTAAAGTCAATCAGACATTAGATCAGATTTCCATGTTAATTACTAATATTCGTACATTGTTTGCTAATCAGATTGACTTTGGAGGTGCATCAACAGCGAATGTTATTACTTTGAATTTGTATTCTCCTGAAATGATTGATGCAACTGGGGCGGCCTTAGTAAACCCGTTTAATGGTGCAGTTACAATTACACCAGGAGAAAATGATCGTACTTTTAAAGTTACGTATGAGGGACTTGATACTTCCTCTTGTACAACAATTGCGATGGCTGACTGGGGAGGAAGTGTGGCATCAGGTTTGGTTTCAATAACATTGGGAGGTAGCAAGACTGCCTATACATGGGGAGGGCAGTCTCCTAATGGGTTACCTATTACTATTGCCGGTGCGGCAGCTGGTTGTAACAAGGCCGGAAGTACAAATTCAATTACTTGGGAATACAGATAGTTACAAAAGTTAGCTATGACCGCCAAACCGCTGAGAAATCAGCGGTTTTCTTATGCTAAATTATTTTTTTCTAATATTTCCTCCCTGAATGCCGGGCTACGAAGCCAAAACAATCCAGTGAATTTGTTTTGGCGAGCCAAGCAATGAGACTTTCCTTTTGAAGAAAGAGAAACAAACCGAACAAAAGGATATAGTCGGAATTGGTTAGGGGAAAGTGTGAGTCAAAAAAATAATAATCTACTTGTCATTGTCGGACGCCACTCTGAGAGTGTGATCCGACAATCCAGGTTAGAAAAAGATTCTTTAGTTTCACCTGGATCCCCGGATATCGCTGCGCTCTTCCGAGGATGACGTTTTTTTTGCTTGGCGGAGGGTTACGTCTTTGTTGCTTGTTTTAGATGCCGGAGTCGATAGTTGGCGATTGGCAAGCGATAGCGCAGACAGAGCCTTACGTGACGAACGAGCTTGTCGAGGACAAACAAGTTCGAGATGACAATTTTCCGGATGGCTGGGAAGAGGAAATACGGCTTCCCGGATGGTATCAAAGAAAAAATAAATTTTATATTTTTTTTAATACATAGCTGTTAGACTGTTAATCAGATATGATTAATTACGGTGGTGAAAATGGTTAAAATTAATGATGTGAAGTTTTCAGACGTCTACGTCACCCCGGACAAAAAGGCCTTTATTCCGGACGGCAAGACCCGTAACGGTTTGGCTCTTTTACCGGCAGAAGACTTTGAAGAATTTTATAAACAGCTTCAGGAAGCCTGGGACGGACATAATCCCAGTTATTCTCTGTTGTACGAAGGTGTGTTTTACCGTATTGAGCGGACGATGAGCATTTATGGCCCGCAGTATTGCGGACGTAAAATGCCTAAACAGGTTCCTCCCCTGTCCACGCTCGGTTTTGACCAGAATCTCGTTACCTATCTCAAAAGTCTGAGTAATGCTTCCGGTTTGATTCTTTGGGCCGGACCAACCGGACAAGGCAAGACCACATCACTTTCCGCTCTGCTCAAGGAATATTTGCAGTCAGAAGGCGGTTTTGCCTACACAATTGAAGACCCTTGCGAAATGCCGTTGGACGGCGTTTATCAGGCGCGCAGCGGTGGTTTGGGCTTGTGTAAGCAAAATATTCCGCCTAACGGGGACTGGGGAGCAGGCTTGAAATCCGCCCTGCGTTCCAAGCCGCGTTACATTCTCGTCGGTGAGATCCGTACGCCGGAAACCGCCAGCGAAGCTTTGCGTGCCGCTACTTCCGGACACTTGGTTTTGTCTTCCATTCACGGCAACAACATTACCGACGCTATCAACTCAGTGGTTAAATACGCCTCTTCCACATCCATGAGCGAAGAGCTGGCTTATGACCTGTTTTCCCGCGGTATGCTCGGCGTTTTGCACCAAATGCTGGTCGGTGTCGGCGCGGCAAGACATCCGCAGCTGACTTATTTGTTTGCCAACCCGGATACAAACAAAGGCGATCAGGTACGCGGTATTATTAAAGGCGGCAAGCTAAATCTGGCGACATCTATTGAAACCCAGATGACCCGCTTGTCAAAAGGAATGAATATGTTTCCGGATTTATAATTCCCGGTTCCACCAAACGCCCGGATATGAATATCATATCCGGGTTTTTTATACGAGAATGCAGATAAACGGTTTACCCGGATGTTGTTACGCTTTCCGAGTATATCGTTTTTGGGAGTGGTAAGGCGATATTCTTTACAAATCCCAGGGAAAGACAATCCATTCGTCCGGAACCTGGCGCACACAGGTATCTACGACGTTTTTTCCCTGTTCTTTGACATAAACCGCAGCGAAATGCGCTTCCGGCAATAATTTGCGCATCAGGCGAAAAGTCCGGCCGCTGTCAGACAAATCATCAACAACCAGCGTTTGTCCATCCACTGTTCCAACATTACAGTCAATTTCAACCTTTTCATCCGGCCGAAATTCATTATTGTCATAACTGGAAACATTTATGGCCTGAGAATTGCGAATATCCAGCTCATAAGCCAATATTCCCGCCGGCAACAGTCCTCCGCGGCTGATAGCGATGATTTTATTAAACCGCCCCTTTCCCAGTTTTTTTGCCAGAGTTTTTACATCCTGATGAAATTCATCCCAGGTAATGTAATATTTGCTGCTCATTGTCTGTTATCCTTTATCCGTGTTGTGCTTTTATTTTATACAAATATTCAATGACATCATCGTCATCCCATTCGGCAGCACCGCGAATTCTGCCGATTTCCTCACCTTTCCGGTTTACCAAAACGGTATGCGGCGACGTAAAAATGCCAAGTTCCGAGGCCAGATTACCATTCTCATCAACGTAAAAATCCATATCCTTGGCACCATATTTGTCAAGAAAGCGGCGCTGTTCCTCAATGCTGCCCCACTCCCGGGACGGCGATACCAAAACAACCTGCAGACCGTTGTCCTTAACTTTTTGCGACATATTATTCAGGCTGTCCAGCTCTTTGACACAGGGAACACAATTCCGCGACCAGAAAACCGCCATGACAAACTTGTCCGGAAAATCTGACAGTTTGTAGCGCTTTAAGTCATTGTGAATGATTTCCTTGGCCGGAACTTTGCGCGGCGTGTCATAAATATTAACGCCCCGCTCCCCTGCCTGAGCCGTTCCCGTCAGTCCGGCGGCCAGCAGTATTGCTAAGATGAGTTTTTTCATTACAGGCCTATTAATAACTAAAATATAAGTTTTGTATTTACTACTGATTAAGAGTATATAATCTATTATATTTAAAATTACAGTAAAAAGGTTTCAAAATAATGAAAAAAATATTGATACTTTTATTTCTTGCAGTTTTTTCAACCGGCTGCCTGACGGCCTGCGGCAAAGTTTCCGCCCCGGTTCCGATTGAGGGAAGCGGATATCCGCACAGCTACCCGCGCCATTAATGAGGGAGGCCTAAGACCATGAGTGACGACAACAACAAATTTATCGACGAGATGATTCCCTATGTGGAATTTGCCGACAATGCCAACGAACGAACGCCCTGTGTGCTGGTTCTGGACTGTTCCGGTTCTATGCGCGGCGAACCGATTAAGCAGCTTAACGCCGGTTTGAAAGCTCTCGAAACAGAATTAAAGGAAGATATTGACGCCAGTTCGCGCGTGCAGCTGCTCATCATTAAAGCCTTTGGCAAAGACGAGGTTGTCGTTTCCTCAGACTGGATTGACGCCATGAATTTTGACGCACCGGAAATGGAAGCCGGCGGCCTGACGCCTCTGGGAAAGGCTATGGAACTGGCGTTACAAAAAATCGAAGAGCAAAAATGCCTTTATGACAGCTGCGGCATTACCTCCAAACGGCCGTGGATTTTTCTTATCAGCGACGGCGAACCGACTGATTATGACTGGGAGATTATTGCGGAAAAATGCCGCTATGCCCAGAAAAACAAAAAAGTCGTTATTCATGCCGTGGGAACACAAGGCGCCAATCTTGAAAAGCTGGCCAAGTTTTCGACCATCCCGCCAAAAAGGCTGACCGGTCTTAAGTTTACGGAGTTTTTCCTGTGGTTGTCACGGAGCGTTTCCTGTATTTCAAAAGCGGCGCCCAATATTCCTGATTTATTAGAAGACACCGGGGAATGGAATGAAGAAGAACAACAGTAAAATTAAAGTTGTTGCCGCCAGTGTCTGCGGGCCAATGCACAAGTATCGCAAACTTCCCTGTCAGGATTATTTTAAACACAGCAGTCAGGGACGCAATTTTGTTGCGGTTGTTTCTGACGGCGCCGGCTCGGCGAAATACGGCAAAATCGGCGCCAAAACCGTCTGCGATACGCTGGTTGATCTCTTATCCAACTGCACATTTGACGAGGTTAAGAACAAAGTTCAGCACGCTATCAGCGTTGCCCGGGACAAACTCATCCGTCACCGCCTGAACCGCAGCAAAAGCTGTGACGGCATTATGGATTTTTCGGCAACGGTTATCGGCGTGGCCTGCTGTCACGGCAAAGGGATTTTTTTTCATATCGGCGACGGCGCCGGCATTGCCCTCAAGGGAAACGATTATGAAGCGTTTGTCGCTTCTCGCCCCGAAAATGGAAATTTTTCCTGCGAAACGTTTTTTTACACGATGGATGACTGGCGCGACAGCCTGCGTTTTACGTCTTTTGAACAAGCCGACACGATTTTTTTGATGAGCGACGGACTGACGAATTTTGCGTTTTCACCGGACTATAAACGCATAGAACGAGGCTTCATTGCGCCAATCAACGAATTTTTGCGTGAAACGCCGTCAAAAAACAAAGCTGTCCGTGCCTTAAACAACACGCTGAACACGCCGCAGGCAAAAAAACTCAATTCCGACGACAAAACTTTGTTATGGGCAAAAATCTGATGGAAAAACAAGCCAACAGCGAAAATAAATCCTACACAGCCCTTTATGCCGACGGCCATTTTGAAAAAATTTATTTGCAGGAACTGGCCAATAAAGGCGGTGCGGCCGGAAAAATTTATATGGTTCAAGACCATCCGGGACTGGTGGCGAAAATTTTCCATAACCGGAACAACAGTTCGGTCAACCGGCAAAAACTTGAAGCTATGTTACTTAACCGGCCGAATTTTCCGCCGGCAATCAAAGACGGCGTCGAATATGTGCAAATAGCCTGGCCGGAAGCAATTTTAGATGATGAAAACGGTTTTTGCGTCGGCTATCTCATGCCGCTGATTGACATGAGCAAAGCGGTTTCTTTGGATCATCTGATGCAGAAGGCTATCCGCAAAAAGCTGCAACTGCCGGAAAAATACGCTTATCGCATTTTTGCCGCCTATAATGTTACATCCATGGTCGCTGCCCTGCATAATTGCGGCCATTACATTGTCGACCTTAAACCTTCCAATGTTTCGGTTTATAAAGATTCCATGATGGTTGCCATGGTCGACTGCGACGGTTTTTCCATTAAAGGCGAACGCAACAACCGTTATCCGGCTGAGTTTGTCAGCGAGGAATATATTTATCCCGAGGGAATGGAACAATCCTGCGACGAGATGGGCGAGGAACAGGACAAATTTGCTTTGGCGGTCATGATTTTCAAACTGCTGAACAACGGAATTCATCCCTTTTCCGGCGTGCCTCGCAAAAATGACGAGGAGATGCTCACAATTCAGAACCGTATTGAACAATATCATTATGCTTACGGTTTATGGCCCGACACTTATCAGGCACCGCATCCCTACTCTATTCATGAATACTTTGACAAAAAGACACTTGAACTTTTTGAGCGGGCCTTTGTCCGCGGCGGCAAACGACCGACGGCAGAAGAGTGGCAGGCACATCTGCATCACCTGCTGCACACTCTCAAAATCTGCCCAAAAAATCCTGACCACGCTTATTTTACAGCCAAAGGCTGCGGCTTATGCGTGGCTGAGGAGCGTTTCAAAGGCACGATGTCGGATATCCGCAAGCAAAAAGAAACACCGCAAATGCTGCGGGGGATGGAAATTTCTTCTATTTCTGTGGAAAATCTGAACAAAAACAAGGCCGAAAAAATCAACGAAGAAGCCAAAATTCAAAAAATTACGTTGGCAATCGTCGCCGCATATATGTTGTTTTTCGGCAGCTTGTATATGCTTTTCGACCCGATAAAAGATTTTATTATCGGCCTCGGGCTGGGCATACAGGCGATTATCGTTACGTTGGTTATGTTGGGGATAAACCGTTTTCTGCGCCGTTACAGCTCCAAATTCCCGATGTTTCAAAGCAAGGCCTTTACGCAAATGTTGCAGGTTTATGCCTTTATCTGCATTCTTATCGCCCTGATTTTTATCAATGAAATCCCCGGCGGACTGTTTGATTTGGCCATGTGAAAAAATCTGTGTAACAAAACTGTAACAATTGTTAATTTTTACTCCACAAATTTTTTTTTTATGTTATAGTGGCATGAGTAAAAAAACAAAATTTAAGGATATAAATTGATAAATTTAGAACCAATAATGATTTCCGGCAAAGAAGTTCTGCCTTTGATTGAAGGCGGAAAAGGAATTAACGCCAGCAACGGTTTCAGCTCCGGAGCCTGGGCGAAAGAAAACTGCGTCGGAACCTTTTCCGGTGTAAGCCCTGATTTTTATGATGACAAAGGCAACACGGTTATTGAGAAATTTTACAAGAAATCACGCACAGACCGCCATGAAGAAATGGTGCAATATGCTATTCAGGGCGGAATTGCCCAAGCGCAGGTTGCTCATGAGATTTCAAACGGAAACGGCCGCATTCATATGAATATGTTATGGGAGCTGGCTGATTCTCAGAGGATTTTGGCGGAAGTTTTGGAAAAGACCAAAGGCTTGATTCACGGCGTTACCTGCGGCGCGGGGCTGCCTTATCAACTGGGTGAGCTGGCCTCCAAATTCGGCGTTTATTATTACCCGATTGTTTCTTCTGCAAGAGCTTTTCAGGTTTTGTGGAAACGCGCTTATTCAAAGTTTACCGAATTTTTGGGCGGTGTTGTTTATGAAGATCCCTGGCTGGCTGGCGGACACAATGGCTTGTCCAATGCCGAAAATCCTAACGAGCCGCAAAAACCATACAGCCGTCTGGTTGAATTGAGAAATACGTTGAATAAGTTTAATCTGTCAAATATTCCGATTATTCTAGCTGGCGGCATTTGGAACCTGAGCGAATGGAAAGATTATATCAATAATCCGGAAATCGGCAAAATTGCTTTTCAATTCGGCACAAGACCGATGATTACCAAAGAAAGCCCGGTCAGCAAAGCCTGGCAGAAAGTTATGATGCAGGTGAAGAAAGGCGATGTCATTTTGCAGCAATTCAGTCCTACGGGCTTTTTCTCTTCTGCTATTAAAAACTCGTTTTTGAGCCGATTGATGGAGCGCAAAGACGGCGAGATTGCTTTTTCCAAAGAGCAAAATGAAGTGTTCAGCCATGCTTTGGCGGTTAATAAACACAAAACAGTTTATATCAGAGCCGAAGACGCTGAAAAAGCCGACAAGCAGATGAAAGCCGGTTATACCAATATTCAGGAAACTCCTGACGAAACCATTGTTTTCATGACGCCGGAAGAGGTAAAACAGATGAAAACTGACCGGGCTAACTGTCTCGGCTGTTTGTCGCAGTGTCAGTTTTCAACCTGGTCAAAAGCTAACGGCACAACTGGAAAACTTCCTGATCCGCGTTCTTACTGCATTCATAAAACGCTTTATGACGTTGGCCATAACGGCAGTGTCAAGGACAATCTGCTGTTTGCCGGGCATCAGGTATACCGTTTTGCAACAGACCCGCTGTACCGTCAGGGCGTGCCGACGGTCAAAGAGCTGATAAACGCTATTTTAGCCGGCAAATAAACAAACAAAAGCCTTAAATCTTTAGGATTTAAGGCTTTTGTTTTTAGAATATTTTTCCCGAAATAAAAACTTTTCCGTCATAAGCCAACGGAACAACGCCACAATTCGGAACCCGCGGCCGAAGAATGGACAAGGAAGCCAAGAAAGAGCAGATAACTCCGGCATGCGTTACAACAGCAATATTCCGGTACGGACTGTAAAGAGCAATGTCATTCAGGACGCCCAGGCATCTTTTCTGAACTTCTTCGATACTTTCACCATCAGGAAAACGACTGTCAAAATGCGACGGTATCGGATTTATCCAATATTCTCTGGTTTGCGGCCATGTCTGTTCAACTTCCGAAAAAGGCAGGCCTTCGGCTTTTCCGTAATCTGCTTCATTTAAACGCTTATCAATCCGAATATCCAAATTAAAACAACGGGCTATTTCGGCGGCGGTCTGTTTTGAACGTTTTAATTCACTGCTGTAGACGGCCTCTATCGGATAATGCCCAAGTTTTTTTCCCAAAATTTGCGCCTGAACGATACCGTTTTCGTTTAATTCCGCATCTGTCCGTCCGGACCAGAGGCGAGATTTGTTCATATCAGTTTCGGCATGGCGGCAAAGAAAAATTTTTTTTGTTTTCATACATACAATAATTTTAATGATAATAAATAATTGCTACGAGTATAGACAAGCCCTAAAGTTTAATCAAGAAAAAATTTTCAATTGACAAAAATATACACAAATGATATTTTGGCTGCATATTTTGTATTATTAAAAAACATATTTTTATGGAAAACTTTATTATTACCGTCGGTGCTGCAATCCTTATTTATGTCGGCATCAAACTTGCGCTCGGTTTTCTGAAAAAGAACAGAGAGTTAGACAAGGAAAAAGAAAAAACGCTTAATGACGGTTTTTCGGAAGTTGAAAACAAGGTTAGAATGTATCGTAACCTGCGGAATACGGAACTGGCCAGAAACCGTATTTTTATTTTCTTATCCTTGTATATTGCTTTTATTGTCCTCGGCGCGGTCGGATATGCTCTGTATCTGCACAAACAAAAGGCTATTCCTCAAACAGAAGCTGCTGTTTATCAACAAAAGATAAGCAAGCTGAAAGGAAAAATAGCAGAAATACGCGCCTACAAAGCCGAGGCAGACACTCTCCAGGCGCAAATAAAGGAATATAAGAAGCAGCAACTGGAAGTTGCCCAGTTAGAAAAAGAGCTTGCATTATTGCAAACCCCCTCTGCTCCGCTAGAAAGCCTTTGGAAGGTTTTGGCACTGCTTGTCCTCATTGTCTTGGCACTATGGGCAATTATCAGAAAAAACTCAAGGTAACAAAAAAGATGTCCTGATTAAAGGACATCTTTTTTTAATCAATCGTTTCGTTATTATAGACGCCAAAGAAATGGCGACGCGGTACCCATCCTTCTATCGTATCAAACTTAATCAGGCAGAAAGAATTGCCGGACGGACATTTCAAAACCTGCCCAACCACCTGATCCTCTACTTTGGCGATAACCCGGGAATTATAATCCGGGCGGGCATAAACATTACTTTCGCCTTTCGCTGTCATTTTTATTGTACGGGTTCCGGAAAGCATAGATTTATGAACCCAGGATTCTGAGCCTTCCCAATCTTTTATTTTACGCCACAACTCAAATTCCGCAGTAATTTCAACCGGTGCCGTTTTCTGGCGATAAACCCATTCAATGGGATAACGGGCTCCGGGACCGGAACGGGCATTAATCAGATTGGAACGCAGGGACACCATACGGGGAATCGCCAGTCCACTCTCCGTATCATCGGTTGTTGTCTGGGCATTCGCATTTTGCAGCCAAAAAAAACAACTCATTGCTGCTAAAATTAAAGCTCTCATTTCTTGCCTTTTATTGTATTGTTAATGATTTCTGATTATATTTGTAAACAGTATAAACATATTTGATGAATAAAGCGTAAAAACAAAGGAAAAAAATATGGATTTATTAAAAGTCACGGAAGACCTTATCCGTTTTCGCACTGAAACCGGAAATGCGGCAGAAATAGACAAGGCTCTGGAATATATAAAAAACCTGTTTGCCGGAACGGAAGCAAAAGTCACAATTTTCCGGCAGGAAGGCGTTTCTCCGGTTATTTTCATCCGTAACCGGGACGTTGAAAACTATGATGTTTTGTGCCTTGGACATATTGATGTTGTCCCCGCGGAAGACCATATGTTTCAGCCTTACGTCAAAGACGGCAAAATGTTTGGGCGCGGCACGTTGGACATGAAGTCTTTTGCGGCAGTTGCCCTAAATTCCATGTTTCATGTTCTGGAAAATAAATTGCCACTTGACTTTGGTGTTATTCTTTCGACAGATGAAGAAAAAGGCAGTGCCAGCACACATGCCTTTATGAACGCACACCCGTCCCTGTCTGCCAAAATTGTTTTGGACAATGACGTCGGCGGCGATATTTTAAAAATCGTCAGCAAATGCAAGAATCCGGTTTTTGTAAAAATCATCGCCGAAGGGAAAGAAGCTCACGGTTCAACCCCGTGGGACGGCATTGACGCCAATGAAAAACTGATGCAAACCTGGCAGAGAATCCGCCAGATTTACCCTTACCATTCCAAAGAGCAGCCAATGCCGCAGGATACCTGGTTTGACACGGTTCATTTTGCCAAATTCAGCGGCGGACAGGTTTCAAACGTCATTTCCAACTATGCCGAAGCTCTGTTGGACTTTCGTCTTACCGAAACATCTTCGGTTGATGAATTAAAAAAGAATCTGGACAGCTGCATGGAGAACGGTGTCAGCTATAAAATCGTTTCGGAAAGCACGCCGGTCGTTATGGATGAGAACAATCCTTATATCCTTGACTATAAAAAATTTGCCGAAGATATTCTCGGACAGAAAACCGAATTTGAGCATATCGGCGGCGCAACGGATTCCCGAGCGTTTGCCGTACGCGGTTCTATTGTCATCATGCACTCCGGTACCGGTGACGGTATGCATGCCAAAGATGAATTTGTCGAGGTAGATTCCGTCAAGAAGATTGCGGAAATTCAAACTCGTTTTCTTGATAAACTGGCTCAAGAAAAATAATTCAACAAAAAAACCGTGATTTTAACAATCACGGTTTTTTCTTGCTTAATTTTCCACATAGAAGATGCGCTCTTCACCGTCGTTACCGACCGCACTAATCGTTTCTTCTTTCTGCACCTTAATCAGCTTATCCATGGTATAAATTACCCTGTGTCTGATTTTTTTGCCTTTTTGCAAAACTTCAGGGATTACATTAAACGGCTGCGGGCGAAGTTTCATTAACCCTTTTTCAGTTACGACTTCCAGCTGGAATTTTCCGCCTTCAATCGAATTACAGACAACATCACGCACCGTCAGCTCTTCATCCACATTTTTACTGGGAATATCTTCAACGGCTTGTTTGCCGCGTTTGAAAATTCCGCGAACAACTTCCAGGCATTTGTCTTCACCAAAGTACACGACTGCGGCAATAATCAGCAGTCCTAAAATAATCCACTTTGCCCAACTGGTTAAAAATACAAAAATCAAGACGGCAATAATCAGGTAAATAACCGGCGTTGTTAACTTTGTTTTCATGGCATTCAGATTTTAGAGGTTGCACTTTTGATTAATTCACGAATGGTATCCAACTTGGAATTTTTTATGACAACTTCATTTTCGTCAAGAAAACCATGTTTTTTGCCATTTTCGTTTTCTTTAGTCATCTGTTCCAACTGAATCACCATTTGGTGAAGGAAGACATCGTGTCGAACAGTCAGATTAGCCTTCATGGAAGCTCTAAAATTCTCTTGAGAAGAATTTAATTCATCTTTGGTTTGGCGGATGGCATCTTCATTGTTTTTGATGTCATTTTTAGCGATGGCCAATTCCTGATTCAACGCGGCCTTTTCAATAGCTGCTTGTTTCATCTTTTTCCAGAACAAATAGCTCAAAACACCGATTGCTACAAAAGCAACAACTGCGATAACTGTTACGGTAACACCGTACTCCATGGGAAAAAATTTTGTTTCCATAAATAATAAATTAAAAAATTAAATTAAACAATAATACATTAGCTGTGGTTACATATGACACAATAATAAAATTTTGTCAATATAAAAACATTATTTATTGACAAAATTTTATTATATGTTATGTTGAAAATCAGTGAAAATATTATTTTATTAATCTATAAATTATACATAATTATGAATCAGGAAATGCTTTCCAGGGAAGTTGCTGCCACCGGCAGTTCTCTCCCGCAATTCTTCAATAATGAAGTTATGAGTTATTTGCAAAAACCCGGCAGAACACCGCAATCTTCTCCGCATCTTGTTTTCCGTGAATATCTTTATGGACACAAAGACGGTGAAAATTTCGTTTTTGATCCGGAAAATTATGGCATTATCCAATGGCTTGAAATCATGGAAGCAAAGTCAGATCAGGTCAAAGTCGTAATAACAGATACGGTTATAGACTACTGGTCAAATGGTGTTCGTGAAATTAAAGCTGCAGAACGCCCTGTGGTTCTGGCACCTTCTATTCGTTATTGGGCAAAGAAAAGCTCATATAACCGTGACGAAGACTGGGCAACCATGGAACAAATGCTAAAAATGTTTAAAAAAGATTCGCATTTGAAAGAACTTGATCAGAAATATCCATATCTTCGTCAAAACGGACGTTTCCGTATGGATGAAAATCTGGAAACTTTTGAGCTGGCTATGGTTCCGTACAATGCTTACTGGCTGTACGGAAACAAGGAGTTTCTTATTCAAAACGGGCATTTTTCCACTCTTGGAAATCTGCATAAAATATTTAAGATGTATGCCGATGCCATTCGTGCCAACAGCTACGAACACATTGACGCATTCATGGCGCAAAAAAGCATCATGGCCTATTATGGTTCTCAATCACCGGCCGAATGTAAGCTGATGGCCGGATATACCGGACTGCCTTTTGACGTTGCCTGCCAGTGTACGGACGATATCAAGGCTTTACGGCGCGAATATATGAGAAACGGAGAACCGATGGCGGTTACTCTCGGGAAAAAAGTCATTACATCAAAATGCAATGATTACTCTAAGTTCAGCGAAAAACACGGTTGCGTAACCTCCGGCGACTTAATGTTTGAACCGGAAATTTACTTCAAATGGGCTGAAGATTTTACTCCTGCCGAATTAGCAATCATTAACCGGGAAAGGTATTTTGATTACTATAATCCTGACATGGATATTCAAAAGCAAAAAAAGCTCATTGAAAACAGCCGCGCGAAAGAAGCAATAAGAAAACCCTCTAAATTTTTATCTTTATGGCACTCATAATTTTATTTATTGTCGCAGGAATTTTTCTTTATAAAGGAACCTGCATTGTTGACCGGAAACTTCAAAAAAATTACGACAACGGCGTTGTCATTGATAAACCGGAAACAGAAGAAGAAAAAGAAGCAGCTCAAACAACAGCTATCAAACAGTATGGTGCAGACACTAAGATTCCGATTTTGTTTTACAGGCAGTCGGAAGAAAGCGAAAACAAGCGCGACCGTATATTAATAATTTATTTTTTATATGTTGTTGCCATTGTTGCTGCAACCTGCGGTTTGATGTTTGTTTTGTATTAACAGGAAACAGTCTTGCTTAAAAGCAAGACTGTTTTTTTATGCTTACAGACATTTAAGTCTTGAAAATCTCCTATTTTGAAGGTATAAGTTTTGCAGACGCCGGCGTAGCTCATCAGGATAGAGCAACAGTTTCCTAAACTGTGGGCAGGAGGTTCGAGTCCTCTCGCTGGCGCCATTTTTATTTTAAATAATTATATGAGAGGCCTCGAACCAAGGTTCGTTCTTACTCGTAAGCCTTGCCTCCGGCGAGGCAACTCGTTAGTTTATTCTGCGACTTTATTTCCCGCTTTATCAATATAGAACCATTCATCGCTGTCCCAATAGTGATATTCTCCGTGCGAATCGCTGACAACACGGCTTTCACCTTTATAAGTCACTTTGGCTCTGCCGTTTTCAAAAGGGTAGCCAAACGCGTATTGCGGCTCTATCAATATTATCCCTTTGGTATTGGCATAACCGATTTTTCCAGTTTCGTCATTAACAATGCGAAACATTCCTTCCTTGACACAATCATCCCCATTATCAAACTGATATGTTGAGTAATGTTTGATTGAAACACAGCCGGCACACAGCAAAAATATTATAAAACTGGCGATATATTTCATTTTTCCTCCCACACAATGGTTTATGATTATTATAATGGCTTCACCTTAATATTTCATGAAACTTAAATTGATTTTATAACCATTTATGATTAAATAAAACAAAAAAACAACAAGAAAGGACGCGGTATGAATTTTAAGTTTGAACATTTTAATTTTAACGTCACCAATTTGGAAAAGAGCCTTGAATTTTACCAGAAAGCAATCGGTCTGACCGAAGTCCGGCGCATGGAAGCAGAAGACGGCAGCTATATTATCGTTTACCTGCATGATACCGAAAATACACCTTTTGAACTCGAATTAACCTGGCTGAGAGATCATCCGCAAAAATATGACCTCGGAGAATGTGAATTTCATCTGGCGCTGTCCGTTAAAGATTTTGACGCCGCATATAAAAAACACCAAGAACAAGGTATTGTTTGTTTTGTAAACGAAGCAATGGGAATTTATTTTATTGAAGATCCGGACGGTTATTGGATTGAAATTATTCCACAACACTAAAAAAAGCTCCGCCTTCTAAAGGCGGTGTTTTTTATGGACGAAGGTTGAAAAACAGGAAATTTGACTTTTCTTCTGCCGCCTCAAATTCCAAGATATTTTCTTCACCGCTCACCGCCAATCCGTCTCCGGCAGACAGAGGGTGTCCGTTCACATTTATTTTTCCGGCAATCATCTGCAGCCAGTATTTTCGGCTCTTATCAACTGGATATTCAATTTTATGCCCTTTCTCAAGCTTACATTGATATATTTCGACGTCCTGATTTATTCGCAGAGATTTTTCCCGTCCCTCCCGGGAAATAATCAAGCCCAAACGATTTGCGGTATAATCCTCCGGAAAAAACTTTTGCTCATATTCCGGATTCAGATTGTTTTTTTCCGGCAAAATCCAAATTTGCAAAAAGTGAACCGGTTCGGTTGAAGAATGGTTAAATTCGCTGTGATATACACCCGTTCCGGCGCTCATGCGCTGAACCTCTCCAACGCGTAAAACTTCTCCCGAACCCATGCTGTCCTTATGCTCCAGCGCACCACCGACAACGACGCTGACAATTTCCATATCTTTGTGCGGATGCGTGCCAAAACCTTTTCCTGGCTCAACAACATCATCATTAATTACTCTTAAATCGCTAAATCCCATGAAGTTTGGGTCAAAATACTGTCCAAAGGAAAAAGTATGCCGACTGTCTAACCAATCAATATATGTTCTTCCCCTCTCTTCAGCCGCTCTCAATATGTACATAACATTTCTCCTAAAAATATAATTATCTCTTAATGCAGATATAATTATGAATTTGGGAATTTCAATCAGAGCTGGATTCTGAAGCCGGTGATGTAGGCATATCCTTTATTGATAGAATCTCCGGAGGAACCGATAAAATTGGCATGCGCAATCACGCCGTATAACTTCAAATATTTGTTTAACTGATACTGGTTGGAAAACTGCACCAGTTCTGTTTTATTAGCTGAGTTGTCGGCTTTGGATTCAAAGTAAGTCAAAGCAACGTGATAGTCTTCATATTGATATCCCAAACCAATGTTCCATGCCTTTCCTTCGCGATAGTTATCAAACAATTCCGGCGTATAATAACTATTAATATAATGGTTGACCGGGGTATCGTCGCCATCAACATAAGTACGGTGGAACGATCCGCCCAAAGTCCAGTTTTTATAAGCAACCGTTAAGCCCGCAGCATATTCAAGGTCATTTTTCATATAAATGCCATATCCCAAATAGGAACTGACGTTAAAGTCGCCAAGCTTCGTCTGATTGCTCAAAGCAAAAATATAAGCGTCATTATTGCTATAATCAGTATATTTGCTGATTAAACCTTCATTGCTGTAGGTATCCGGCACATAAGAAAAACCGAACTGCGTCCCTTTCCATGCCGGAGAAATATAGTTAATTTTGGCAGCGACATTTTCCGTATTCATCGCCGTTGAATTTAAAGTCCGATAAGCCGCAATACGGCCGCTGCGGCTCCAGTCCGGATTGGTCAAATAATTGGTTATGCCGCTGTCATTGACGCCCAACGGACCGACTGACGGCGCACCGGTGTAAAATAAATAACCGACGTTATAGGTCTGCCCATACTGAAAGCTACCATAAGGCGTGGTTAAAATGCCATACAGCTGTTCATCCCACTCATAGCCGCGATAATCCTTGAGATATTGGTTTCCGTCCGTGTTAAAATCAAGATATATGCCAAGCTGATAATCATCATTAAATTTATATTCCGCAGATGAAAAGATATCTGCCCCGGTGTAGGTTTCGTTTTTATCATCAAGATTATCAAATTTCTTGTCAAAACTGTTATAAGAATACATGACGGTAAACATCGGCGCAATGCCAAATGTCCAATTTTCGTGTTTGTATTCCAAAGTTGCCGAGGCCGGAGAGGTTGAAAACAGAGCGGCGGCGAAAGCGGCAAGGCAAATAACTTGTTTTTTCATGGCAATTCCTTTGTTATGATTGCCTAATATAATTATCAATTGTAAATTTTCCATATACAACTATGAAAAAAGCCGCCGGAAAAATCCGGCGGCCGACATCTTGATAAAAAACGTTTAGAAATTAAGCGTTTTTCTTCAAAGCTTCGCCCAAAGCATCACCCAGCGTAGAACCGGAAGATGTGTTGGAATATTCTTCCAAAGCTTTCTTTTCTTCTTCAATTTCAAGAGCTTTGACAGAAAGCCCCAGCTTTCCTGACTTCTTGTCAAGGGTTGTGATTTTGGCTTCAACAACATCACCAGCCTTGAAGTTTTCAGGGTTCTGAGAAGCCTTGTCCTTGGACAAGTCAGCTTTTTTGATGGAAGCGGCAATACCGTTAACTTCAACGTTTACGCCTTTGTCGTCAGCGCTGACAACAGTAGCCTTAACGGTGTCACCTTTCTTCAAGCCGTCCAAAGCGCCGGAAACAGCATCTTCGGTCAACTGTTTGATGCCCAGAGAAATGCGTTCTTTCTCGACATCAACATCAATGATTTTAGCCTGAATTTCCTGGCCTTTGGCGTAATCTTTAACAGCTTCTTCACCAGCTTTGTCCCAAGAAATATCGGACAGATGAATCATACCGTCAATTTCATCGGACAAACCAACAAACAGACCAAATTCGGTAATGTTCTTGATTTTGCCTTCGATAACAGATCCGACCGGATGTTCTTCAACATATGCAGCCCAAGGGTTCGGAGTGCACTGTTTGATGCCGAGGCTGATTCTTCTCTTTTCCGGATCAACTTCGAGAACTTTAACTTCAACTTCCTGAGAAGTAGAAACGATTTTACCCGGATGAACATTTTTGCGTGTCCAGCTCATTTCGGAAACGTGAACCAGACCTTCGATACCGTCTTCAAGTTCAACAAATGCGCCGTAATCGGTGATGTTGGTAACCTTACCGGTGTAAACATCATCTACTTTGTATTTGTTTGCAACATTCTGCCACGGATCTTCTTCAAGCTGCTTCATGCCGAGAGAAATACGCTGGTTGTCTTCGTTAAACTTAATAACTTTGACTTTAACTGTCTGACCAACAGACAGAACTTCCGCCGGATGATTGATTCTCTTCCAGGAAATGTCGGTAACGTGCAACAGACCGTCAACGCCGCCCAAGTCAATAAACGCACCGTAATCGGTGATGTTTTTGACGACACCCTCAAGAACGGAACCTTCTTTGAGGTCGCTGATGAGTTCAGCACGAGCTTCGGCGCGAGTTTCTTCAAGAACAACACGACGGGAAACAACGATATTGCCTCTGACCTTGTCCATTTTCAAAATCTGGAACGGCTGAGAGATACCCATTAACGGAGAAATATCGCGAATCGGACGGATATCAATCTGAGAACCCGGCAGAAATGCGATAGCGCCGTTCAAATCAACGGTGAAGCCGCCTTTTACGCGACCAAAGATAACGCCGTTAACTCTTTCGTTGGCATTCATGGATTTTTCCAGATCCTGCCATACTTCTTCACGGCGGGCTTTTTCACGTGAAAGAACGATGTTACCGTCTTTATCTTCATAACGGTCAACATAAACTTCCACAATGTCGCCGGCTTTCAATTCGGCGTTCTGGCCAAATTCGCGCAGAGGAATGCGGCCTTCAGACTTCAAACCGACATCAACCGTAGCAAAATCGGGTGTTACGCGGATAATTGTTCCTTTAACGACTGAACCGGTAATACCGTTGCTGCCGAACTGTTCGTTCAGAAGAGCTTCGAAATCTTCAGTCATTTCAGGCATTTTAAATTCTGTATTCATCATATAAACTATAGTTTCAAAAAAATTGCCAGACCCTTTTACCAGGCGGACTTGTGCGAGGTTTATTTTTCCCATACCTTATCGCACCATAAGGACTTACGGGTGTTCTTTTTATACATGGAAAATATTATTTTTCAAGAAAATTCTTATTTAGAATCGATGATCCGGCAGACTTTTTCGATTACATCATCAATGGACAAGGCCGACGTATCAAGAATAACCGCGTCTGCCGCAGGTTTCAGCGGGGCGGCGGCACGCTTGGAGTCCCGTTCGTCACGCGCTTTTATATCTTTTAAAACTTCATCATAACTGGTCTGCAGACCTTTGGCCTGAAATTCCTTAAAACGGCGCTCAGCACGGACTTCCGGCGATGCCGTCACAAAAAGTTTGATATCGGCATGCGGGCAAACAACAGTTCCGGTGTCCCGTCCGTCATAAACAGCGCCGTCGGCACGGCTGCCGTCGGCAAAAACAGGATGTTCGGAAAATTCGCGCTGCATTTGCAACAAAGCGCTGCGCACCTCCGGATAGGCAGACACAATTGAGGCGTTCTGGCCGCCTTTCGGACCGCGAAATTCGGGATTTTCAGAAAGCTTCATCATTTTTGGGAAAGTCAGCCGGCGGGCTACCGCTGCAGCGGCTTCCTTATCCGCCACATCCTGATTATTTTCCATCATTTCAATTCCGACAGCCCGATAAACCATCCCGGTATCAAAATAAGCCAGACGGTATTTTTTCGCCAAAACCGCTGCCAGAGTGCCTTTTCCGGCAGCAGCCGGACCGTCAATGGTAATAATCATCTTATTTTCCCTTTTTGTTACAAAAACTTAACATAAATCTGCTTTATCTAATATCATAATTGTGTTATTATACAAATATAAAATAAAAAAGTTCAACGCTTTTAAATATATTTACTTTTTATATTATGTTGTTTATAAGCGAGGGTATGATGAGGTACTCTGTAAAAATATTAATCACCGTTATTTTCAGCATTCTGGCTTTTGCCAATGCTGCTAATGCCGGACTGATTATTGAAAGCGCCGATCAGGTCTTGGGAAAACAGATCTATGAACCGGGCTTTGGTACTTCTCGTAATTCCGCTCCGCAGCAACCCTCCGTTATTTACAACGACAAAAACAGCAGCAAATACCGTTTTAATTATGATCAGGAAGCCGTTCCGGCTCCGGTTGCCGAAGAAGAGCAAGTCCAACAGCCAGAAATTCAGGTTGTCGACCTGATTAAATATACAACGACCCTGGTTCTGAGCGAAGGACAGTTTCTGGCAGTCAGACTGGACGAAGAAGCCTCTGCCAAATGGAATTTTGAAAACAGAGGCCGTTCTTTGGAATTTATCAAGAGCGAAAAGAGAGGCAATATTGTTATCATGCTTTACAGAGCAAAAGCTTTCGGAAACAGCAGAGTAAATTTTGACAAGATGGAAAACGGCCTGGCCGTCGCCTCCAAAGTACTACAGATTAAGGTTTTATAACAGTGGCCAGAAAAAACAGAATCAGATTATACATTGACACCGCGCTGGATAACGGCTTTGAGATTAAATTAAGCGACTCTCAAAGCCATTATCTTTTGCATGTGATGAAACTGTCCGCCGGGGACGAACTCCTCGCTTTCGACAATCGCAGCGGCGAATATTTATGCTTCGTCAAGGAAGCTGCCAAGAAAAGCGTCACATTAAATATTCTGGATAAGACCCGAGGCTTTTTCCGGCCGCCGGATGTTTGGATGCTGTTTGCGCCAGTCAAAAAAGACCAGACGGATTATATCATCCAAAAAGCGACGGAACTCGGCGCAACAGCCCTTGTTCCGGTCATAACCTCAAGAACCATTGCCGACAAGGTTCGCACAGACCGTTTTAGGGCACAGGCCATAGAAGCCGCAGAACAATCAAGACGGATTGATATTCCCGAAATATTTGAGGCTGTTTCCTTTGACAAGCTGTTATCTGACTGGGACGGAGAGAGAAAACTGTTTTATATGGATGAAACCGGCGCCGGCGATACTATATTTAAGGCATTCTCGGAAGCAGCCCGACAAAACAGCGGCAAAACGGCTTTATTAACCGGGCCGGAAGGCGGCTTCAGCGAAGCCGAGCTGACGGCGCTGCGCCAAGCCGCTTTCAGCCGCGGCGTTTCTATGGGAGAGAGAATACTCAGAGCGGAAACAGCCGTTGCCGCCGCTTTGGCGTGTTGGCAGGCTATTGCCGGAGATTGGCACAAGGAGCGGTAAAAATTATGAGAATTCTGATTGCGGACGATCATGAGCTTTATTTGAAAGGACTGGAATTTGTCCTTGATAATTTTGACGCCGATATGCAGTTTGTTACGGCGCACAATTATGTTGAAATTTTTGAGATTCTCAAACATAACCGGGTTTTTGACCTGATTCTGACTGATTTAGCCATGCCCGGCGGAAAATGGCTGGACTCCATAAAGAAAATTCATGAATATGCTCCCGAAACGCCGATTATTGTCTTATCCGCAGTATTTGACCGCGAAATCGTCCAGCAGACAATAGAAACCGGCGTTTCCGGTTATATCAGCAAGACTTCTTCCAACGCCACACTTATTGACGCGATACATCTGGTCTTGTCCGGCGGCGTCTATATCCCCGAAGAGCTTTTGAGCGACATGCCTTCCTGCGACGCGGTAGACCAACTGAAATCCGAGAACAAGAAGAACCTGACGCCGCGGCAGATTGACGTTTTGAAGCTGATTGCCAAAGGCGAAGCCAACAAGCAAATCGCTTATGAACTCGGCCTGTCGGAGGGAACGGTTAAGCTGCACATTACCGCAATTTTGAAAATATTAAATGTTTATAACCGTACGGGGGCCGTCATTGAAGCAACCAAACAGGGAATAATAACACAAAATGACCTTAATGTTTAATAAAGAAACGCCGGATTCCTACAAAGATGTTCTCGGAGCTGAAAAGTTTTTGCATTTATGGCAGGAATATTTGACTGACGCCGAAAGCAAATTTCAAAAAATAAACGCTCTTGTTCAAAACAAAAACTGGCCTGATTTACGAATCATCTTTCACAGCCTAAAATCATCGTCGCTCATTTTCGGACTTGACAAATTTTCTAAATTGTGTACAAAAATAGAGGATTGCATCGTTGACGGCGTTTTTAACGATGAACTTTTGTCCGATATCAACAACAGCAAAAATTTGTGGCTGGAAAGCATTGAGGAAGTCAAAACTTATTTTCAGCCCTAACACGACAGGACTGAACAATGGCACAGGCAATAAAATCCCGAGAATATGTAAAACTTCCGGTTAATGTCAAAGGCATATATGACTGGCTTTATAACAAAAAAGACGTTTATGACTTTTTTGACAATCAGTTATGGGTAAACTGCATTACGCTTGGTTTTCATAAAAAGCTGGTCGACAGCGTTGCCAAAGAGTTAAAACCCGGACAGCAGGTTTTGCAGTTTGGCGGAACATTCGGTTTACAAATTGAAGAAGCGGCTTATGAAATCGGCGACAGCGGCGAACTGACACTTATTGACAATAATAAAAAGCAGTTAAAACGCTGCGAAAAAAAGTATGATTACTTGTTCACCAATATCAAATATAAACTTGCCGACGTTACCGAATTTCAAACGGATAAAAAATATGATTGCGTTATTTGTTATAATCTGCTGCATGAGCTTCCTCCCCTGTCTAAAGTGCAAACCGTCAGCAATGCCCTGAAAGCATTAAAACCCGGAGGGAAAGCCGTTTTCGTCGACTACCATAATCCGGTTAAATGGCATCCGCTGCGTTATTTTATGAGAATGTTTAACCGTTTGTATCAGCCGTTTGCGGAAAAAATCTGGGAAAGAAGCATTGATACTTACGCTCAAAATGTTGACGTTACCGACTATACCTGGACCAAAAACATTTACGGACTTGGCATGTATCAAAAAGTTACCGCGACAAAGCGCGGTAACTTTGGTTAATATTCTTTTTTTATTTGAAGAAATTTGTTTCAAAAATCTTCATTTGCCGGCCAAATTCCGAAGTGGAAGAAAAATCAGGCGAACCGATTTTGCTCCAGTTTCCTTGGGGCTCATTTATTCCATAGTGTCCGGTAAACTGATATGAACCGGTTGACTGCGCCTCATACAAGCCATTCTTTGTCATAACTTTGGCACCCTTGGTATAATTGAAATACGGTTCCCAATAAAAAGTAGCTGCACTTTTTATATCCGCTGCAAAAAGCACATTGGGAGAATTAAAATACATTTTGGCAGATGTCGTCGCTTCAACGTTATAAGAATCTGAAATAATGTTGATTCTACTACTGTCATTCATCTTTAGCGTACTGTCTCCGCTAATTCCCTGCCCTTGGCCTGTTGCTCCACGCATATCCAAGTTAGCAACGCTATTTCCGTTTAAGGTTATTACGGAGGTCAGGAAACCTTCATTATAGTTTCCTTGGGCTTTAATATTTAATTTCGCATCGGTTATTTCTATTTTGGAATTAAAAATACCTTTTGATCCCGGTGTGCAAATATTCACCATCCCTGACATTTTTGATGAAAAGGAAGTCGAACTGGACAGAACAGCTCTTTCATAATTTGAAGATATTTTCATATTCATATTTCTGATATCGGTACTTCCTTTGAGATACAGCGGGGTATTGAGCAGCGTGATGTCTGAAACTTTGGTATTGTCTGAGGTATACAGATAATTGTTCAGCGTCAGCGTATAACATTG
>UQAB01000010.1 GCA_900538765.1 uncultured Azospirillum sp.
GACAGCAATATTACTCGGGAAATATTCTTCATCGTATCCTCCACACTTGTCATCACAAGGATACTATAACATAAAAATTTCTACTGTTCAATCATTAATTTTAATAAGAAGAGAGAAAAATGACAAAGAAATAAGATAAGCTGAACTTTTAACTTGTCTTTAGCCAATATGGTGTTAACTTATCAGTATTGATAATTTTGAAGGGGAAAGACATGATTAAAACCATTGCGACGACACCTTACGCCGACCAGAAAATGGGAACCGGCGGCCTCCGTAAAAAAACAAAAGTCATGATGCAGCCGAATTACTTTGAGAATTTCATCCAGAGTATTTTTAATACTGTCGGCGACATGAAGGGAAAAGTCTTCGTTGTCGGCGGCGACGGCCGTTATTATAACCAAACAGCCATCCAGAAACTCATCAAGATGGCGGCAGCTAACGGCGTTAAAAAACTCATCATCGGACAGAACGGCTTTCTTTCCACCCCGGCCGGCTCGCACCTGATGTTGAAGAACCACACCAACGGCGGCTTCATCCTCTCGGCTTCGCATAACCCGGGCGGCGAAAACGGCGACTTCGGCATCAAATATGCCAACGAAACCGGCGGCCAGGTACCAACCTCCGTCAGTGACAAAATCTACGCCAATTCTAAAAACATCAGCGAATACAAAATTTATGACGCACCGGACGTCGACCTCTCCAAACTCGGCACGGTCAAACTCGGCGATATGGAAATCGAGATCATAGATTCTGTTAAAGACTATGTTGAAATGATGCAGGAAATCTTTGACTTTGACGCGCTGAAAAAACTGTTCAAATCCGGCTTCACCATGCGCTTTGACGCCATGAACGCCGTCACCGGCCCTTACGCCATCCGCATTTTTGAAGAGATTCTCGGCGCAGCCAAAGGTTCCGTCACTCATGCCGTGCCGCTGCCGGATTTCGGCGGCCTGCACCCCGACCCTAACCTGACTTATGCCAAACACCTGGTTGACTTCATGTTCTCGGACAAAGCCACAGACTTTGCCGGCGCCAACGACGGCGACGGCGACCGTAACATGATTCTCGGCCGCAGTTTCTTTGTCACCCCGAGTGACAGTCTGGCGATTCTCGCCGACAACTACCGTTATATTCCGGCTTACAAAAACGGCATATACGGCGTAGCCAAGTCCGCGGCAACCTCAACCGCCGTCTGCCGCGTCGCCGAGAAAAACAACCTCCCCTGCTATGTCGTACCGACCGGCTGGAAATATTTTGTAAACCTCATGGATTCCAAACGCATCACCCTCTGCGGAGAAGAAAGCTTTGGATCCGGCTCTTCCCACATCCGTGAAAAAGACGGCATCTGGGCGATTCTCTTCTGGTTGAGCATTATCGCCGCCACCGGAAAATCCGTTGCCGAAATCACCCGTGAAAACTGGAAAAAATACGGTCGCAGCTACTATATGCGCTTTGACTTTGAAGGACTGGAAACCGACGTTGCCGACAAACTGATGGCTGACCTGGAAAACAAACTCCCCGCGCTTGCCGGACAAAAATTCGGCACTTATGAAGTTTCCGAGGCTGCACCGTTTGTTTATAACGACCCGGTTGACGGCAGCGTCACCAAAAACGGCCTGGTCATTGACTTCACGAACGGCTCCAAAATCACCTACCGCCTATCCGGCACGGGTTCCAGCGGCGCCACCCTGCGCGTCTATCTGGAACGCCCGGAATATCAGGATTTGGAAGAAGATACCCTCACCATGCTCAAAGATTTGCTGAAAATCGCCATGGATGTTGCGGAAATCACCAAGAGAACGGGAAAAACCAAAGCCGATGTCAATACGTAAAAGCGTTTTAACCTTAATTGGACTGGCAGCAGCGCTTGCTTTCTCGGCAAGCGCCTCTGCCGGTTTATACGGTTTTACCGACGCGCATCCTCTGACTCAGGAAGAAAAAATCCTCGATATGGATTTTCCGCCCGAAACCATTCTCAATTACCGCGACTTAATGCGCAATAACATCAATATGCTGGCAGACTTCGCCCATGAGCATAATCCGGACTTTCAGATTATCCTCCACGAGGGCGGCGAACTCCTGGCCAAAGGCCTGTGGGAATACCACCTTGAAGGCTATGAAAAAGCCCGTACTCACGGAATAGACACCTCTGACCCGAGTTTTCTGGCCGAGTTAAAACAGCTCGGCGTCACCAGTAAATATATGCCGGGAACGCGCGCCGCCGCCTTCCGCCAAAACATCAATGCCGTTGCCTACAATGACTTATATTGTACCCCGCGCAAACTTGACCGGGAAATCAAAGACACCGGGCTCAAACTGATTGCCGTCAGCCGCTGCCCCAACGCCAAAGCCTTTGACAAGGCCGCGGAACTCTCCGTAAAAGACGGCGTCCTCCTCTATGCCTTTTTGCAACCGAACAAGGCCTTTCGCCACATCCGGCGCCAGCCGATAATCAACGAAAACGCCCGTAACATTTTCCGGGTTAACGAAGCGGCTAACATCTCGCTGCTGATTGACGACAGCGCCTATCCTGACAAGGCCGCCATGATAAAAGATATCCGCAATTCCAATTATGACATTGTCGTCATCAACCCGCTGTTTCATGAAAAGGAACCGTTCAGCGCCAACGAAGTCAACAGCCTGAAATACAAAAAAAACGGCGCCCGCCGCCTGATTGTCGCCGAACAAAACATTTCGGAAGCCACCAGCGGCGCCTACTACTGGCATCAGGACTGGGAAATCGACAATCCCTCCTGGCTCCGCCGCCTGTCCTTTGCCAACAAAAACGGCATCATCACCGAATATTGGAACATCAACTGGCAGAAGATTATGTCCGAATATTTCAAAAGCATTGTCATGATAAACTATGACGGCGTCTTTTTCACCGGCGTTAACAACTTCCGTTATTTTGAAAAATTAACCCCGTTAGAATAGGATAAGACTGATGAATGAAGTCGAAGTTTTAGATATTGCCCGCGAAGCCATTTTCACCCTGCTGAAAGTGGTTAGCCCGATTCTGCTCGTGGCGCTGTTTATCGGTCTTATCATCGGTATCTTCCAGGCGCTGACGCAGATTCAGGAAATGACCCTGGCTTTCGTCCCCAAAATCCTTTGCGTTTTTGTCGCCATCATCCTGCTTTTTCCGTTCATGCTCAACCAAATGCGCATGCTCTCCGAAACCCTGTTTGATAAAATCATAAGCGGCAGTTGACCCCGATGACTGAACTCCTGAATCTGGAAATATACAAATACATCCTGATTTTTCTGCGCGTCGGCTCGGCGCTGATGCTCATGCCGGGCTTTATGACAACCTATGTCAACACCCGCCAGCGCCTGTGTATCGCCCTCGCCGTCACCGTCGTTCTCAGCCCTTTTTTAAGCCCGCTGCTTCCCCCGGCACCAACCGATTTTGCCGAAAGCCTGCGGCTGGGCTTCATTGAAATAACCTACGGCGTCATTCTCGGGCTGGCAATGCAATGCCTGTACTTTGCCCTGAGTCTGGCCGGAAGCTTCGCCGGGCAAGCCATCGGCTTTTCCAACGCCCAGCTTTTTGACCCGACGACGCAAAGCCAGTCCATCGTTCTGGAAAGCTTTCTGAGCATCACCGCCCTGACGGTCATCTTTGTCACCGACCTGCACCACATCATGCTCAGCGCCGTCATTGACAGTTACCGGCTTTTTCCCGTCGGCCAGAGCCTGATGTACGGCGACTGGGCAGATTTCTTTGCCAAAACCGTCAATGACAGCTTTGTCGTCGGCTTTCAGGTCGCCTCGCCGTTCATTGCCTTTTCAATTATTTTTTACTGCGGTATGGGGCTGGTTTCACGCCTGATGCCGCAGCTCAACATCTTTTTTCTGTCGCTGCCGCTGCAAATATATCTGGGACTGGGGCTGTTGTTCATCACCACGCCGATTATGATTCTCTGGTTCCTGAGATATTTTGAAAACGGCCTGCATCAGTTTCTCCAATAGAGGATAAGCCATGGTAGCAGAAGACGACGATGAAACCTCGAAAACCGAAGAACCTTCGGAACGAAAGATATCCAAAGCCAAAGAAGAAGGCGACGTTGCGATATCCCAGGACGCCAAGAGCTTTATTATGCTTTTGGGCATGCTTTTTGTCGTCTGGCTCATTCTGCCGCTGATGGGACGCTGGTTTTACAACGCCTTTTCCGGCTTCATCGAACACCCCGAAGCCTTCCCGACAGATTCCCGCCACCTGCAGCGCCTTCTGCTCGACTGCTTCATCGCCATTTTGAAAATCCTCGGCATTCCCTTTGCCATTTTCATGCTTTTGGGCGTTTTTGCCAGCATCATGCAAACCGGCTTTGTCTATGCGCCAAAAAAACTGGCGCCCAACTGGAACAAGCTCAACATCTTCGCCGCGCTGCCCAACTTCATCAACATGAAGAAAATTGTTGAAAGCTTAAAAGGCATTATCAAAATCGCCGTCATTTCTTATATCGCGATTCTGGTTCTCCGGCCTTATCTGGAAAAAAGCGAACTCATGCCGGCCATGGAACCGATAACAATTTTAAGATTTATTCATAAAATCGTGGTATTGTTGATTTTCACGATTGTGCTGGCCGTTCTGGTCATCGCCATTGCCGACTTTGCCTACCAAAAATATTCGCATTTGAAAAAACTGCGTATGACCAAACAGGAAGTCAAAGACGAATATAAGCAAATGGAGGGCGACCCACTGGTCAAATCGCGTATCCGGCAGCTGCGCGTCGAACGCGCCCGCCGCCGCATGATGGACAATGTCCCCAAGGCCGACGTGGTTATCGTCAACCCGACGCACTACGCTGTTGCCCTGAAATATGACATGAACACTATGGACGCTCCTGTCGTCACTGCCAAAGGTCTGGACAGCCTGGCGCTGCGCATCAGGGAAATCGCCGAGGAAAATGACGTCCCCATTGTGGAAAATCCGCCGTTGGCGCGCGCTTTGTTCGCCTCCGTCGATTTGGACCAGTCCATTCCGCAAGAACACTTTAAAGCCGTAGCCGAGGTAATTGGATATGTTATGCAGCTTAAAAACAAAACGCCCGGATAAAATTCTTGAACGACGCCTGTTGTTCCTGTCTTATTCTCTGGTGCTCCTGACCGCCGCCGTGATATTGTACATACTTTATCCCGAATACGCGTTGTACCTCATCTGCCTCATCTTCTTCATCAGCGCCTTTTGCCTCATTTCTACCATAAAAACCCTGAAAGCCGGAGAAGAAGCCATCAGTTACGGCGGCTTTGCCAACGAAATCATCAAGGACGAACAACGGATTCGCCGCATTGACAACGCCGCTTTCGAAGCCGTCATGGAAAACGGCGCCGCCCGCGATTTTTTCAAGGAAGAAAATGTTATGGACTTTCTGGAAAAACACCTCTCTGACAACCGCCAGAACAAAGCCGCTTTCGGCCGCCTGCAAACCGCCCTGGAAAATCTCAGCCGCGAACAGGTAACGCTGTCATTGTCACTCAACCGCACGCCGGGACGCCTTTTTGACCGCGAAGACTGGTTTGAAGTCGCCGTCCGCCCCATATACCTCAAAAAAACCGACATTTTCGAAGGCCCTTACTCCATCAAGGCCATAAAAAAAGACACTTATTTTTACTGGACGGTCAAAGACGTCACCGCCGCCAGAAACATGGATCAGGTGTTTCAGGAAGAACGCCGCGGCCTGCACGACTTTCTTGATTATCTGCCCGCCGGCCTGTACATCTGCGCCAAAGACTACCGCATTGAATACTGCAACCATGCCTTGGCCGGAATTCTCGGCCGCAGCCGCGAAGAAATAACCGGCCGCAGCCTGAAAGACTTTCTGGCCACAAACAGCGCCCTGCCGCCGCTGCACAGTTCGTCATGGAACGGCAGCCTGTATATTGTTGACGCCGCCGGACAACCCAAAAAATGCTTTGCCGCGCAGGAAAACTTCCGCGACAATTCCGAAATCAAAAGCCGCGGCGTGCTCATCGGCAACCTGCCGGAAGAAGGCAGCCTGCAAAACCGTCTGGAAGAAGACGAAACCCGTATCAGCAGCCTGTTTGAATTTTCTCCCGTCGGCATTCTGCTTTGCGACCGGGAATACAATATCATTGACAGCAACAATTCGGCCGCCCTGTTTATGAATCTGGAGCGCAAACGCCTGACTGGCCGCAACCTGTCCGAATTTGTAAAAAGCGATGAAACCGCGCATTTTGCCAAAGCTTTCGCCCAGGTGGCAAACGCACAGGAAAACTTTGCCACCGCGGATGTCCGTTTAGACCTCGGCGGCAGCGGCGAACGCGTCGCCATGATGTACATCAGCCCGCTGCGCCGGCGCCACGCCGCATCCCTGGCCGAAATAGACGGCTGCGTCATTTATATGATTGACGCTACTGCCCGCAAAAATCTGGAAATGCAGTTTGCCCAGGCGCAGAAAATGCAGGCCATGGGACAACTGGCCGGCGGCGTTGCCCACGACTTCAACAACCTGCTGACCGCCATGATCGGCTTCTGCGATTTGCTGTTGCAGCGTCACGGCGTCGGCGACCCGTCGTTTACCGACATCATCCAGATAAAACAAAACGCCAACCGCGCCGCCGGACTGGTACGCCAGCTTCTCGCCTTCTCACGCAAACAGCCGCTGAAACCCAAGCTGATAGAAGTCACCGAAAACTTTGTCGAACTCAGCCATATGCTGAAACGTATCCTCGGCGAACAGATAACCCTGAATTTCCACCATGGCAGCGAGCTCGGCTATATCCGCGTCGACCCGGTACAGTTTTCTCAGGTCATCATCAATCTGGCAGTTAACGCCAAAGACGCCATGAACAACCACGGCACCCTGTCCATCGCCACCCGCACCGAAACACTGCTTGAACCCTACCAGTTCGGCGCCGACACCATAAAACCCGGCGAATTTGTCGTTATTGAAGTATCCGATACCGGCTGCGGCATTCCCATAGAAAACCTCACCCGTATTTTCGAGCCGTTTTTCTCCACCAAGCAAAATGTCGTCGGTTCGGGAACCGGCTTAGGCCTGGCCATGGTCTACGGCATCGTCCGCCAGACGGAAGGCTTTATCAAAGTCAGCAGCATTATCGGCAAAGGCACCACTTTCGCCATCTACCTGCCCCGTTTTGAAAAAGAAGAGGAAACAGCGGCAAACATACAACCCAAAGCCAAAGAAGTCCTTACCGACCGGGAAGGCAGCCCGGTGCTGACCGTCAACGAAAAAATCAACTCGCCGGTTGCCATGAATCAAAAACTCATCTTCGGACTGAACGTATCGTCAATCGACCGCAGCCACGAAACCGGCGGCACGGTTGAAGACATTCGCATCCTCTTTGTCGAAGACGAAGATTCCGTCCGCGCTTTTGCCGTCCGCGCCCTCAAGAAAAAAGGCTATGACGTCGTCGGCTGCAACTCGGCGGAAAACGCTCTGGAACACCTCGAAAAAGACACCAACTTCAACCTCATGATTACCGACATGGTCATGCCCGGCATCAACGGCGCCGAACTGGCCGGCATTGTCCGGGAAAAAATCCCCGGTATCAAAATCATCCTCGCTTCCGGCTATTCAGAGGAAATTGCCCGCCGCGAACTGGCCGGTTCGGAAGATTTTGCCTTCATCGCCAAACCATTCAGCCTTGGTGACTTGACTAAAAAGGTTTTTGATGTCTTAAATAGTAAGGAATAATTTGCGGAAAAACAACATGCCCCGGAATAATGTTAAACAGTTGCCTTTGGAATTTTATCACCGCCCTTACATGGGACGGGACGATTTTATGATGGCGGAATGTAATTTTGAGGCTTTTCGTCTGGTCGATTCCTGGCCGAACTGGGCTTACTTCGCCGCCTGCATATACGGCCCCGAGGGCTGCGGCAAAACCCATCTCGCCAATATTTTTTCCGACAAAGTTTCCGTTGAGGAGCATTATCCCTATAAAATTCCCTGCCTCAAAGCCTATGACCTGACGCCTGAATTGCCCCGCCGCCTGCTTGAGGCCAATCCTTGCCTTATTATTGAAGATTTGGACGGCAGCGTCGACCAGGAAACCCTTTTCCACCTTTACAATATGTACCGTGACGAAGGCGGTTCGATTCTCTTCACCGCTGCGCAGGCGCCTGCCCGCCTCAACTTTACCCTGCCCGATTTGCGCTCCCGCATGAACATCGTCCCCAGCGTGGAAATCCGCGAACCGGATGACGGCCTGCTTTCCGCCCTGCTGGTAAAATTGTTTATGGACAGACAGATAACCGTTTCTCCTGAAGTTTTAAATTACACAATTGCCAATATGCAGCGCTCTTTTGCCTATGCGCGCAAACTGGTGGCGGAAATCGACAATATCTCGCTGGCGCGCAAACATGCCGTAACCACCGCCATTGTCAGAGAAGCCGTCAACAGCCTGGAACACGACACGCAGGGCGAACTCTTTGCCTTTTCGGACGAAACCGGACAGGGCGAACTCTTTTAACCAAGGACACAAAATGTTTAAACGCCGTTATTTTTTTACCCTTTCCTCAACAACATTCATCAGCCTCTACGCCCTGCTGACGCTCGCCCTGTATAACGGAACCTTTTTTGAAAAGCTGCACGCCGTCAACCCCGGAATCCTGTTTTTATGCTGTGGGGCTGTCATCGTTTATGCCTTTCTGTGCCTGGCGCTGAACATTCTCTTTTTCAGCCGCCGCACCGCCAAAATCCTCGGCATACCCCTGCTCCTGCTCAACAGTCTGGCGCTGGCCTTTATGAGTTGCTACAATATTCTCATTGACAAGGTAATGATTTTAAACGTCATCCGCACCAACATTTATGAAGCCGGCGACCTGTTTCAGTGGAAGCTGGCGCTTGTTTTCCTTGGCGCGGGAGTGTTGCCGGCATATCTGCTTTACAAAACGGACATTGTTTTCCAAAACGGCAAAGCAGAATTCCTTGCCCGCCTGAAACACAGCCTGCTTCTGCTGGCCGCCGCCGGAATATGTATTCTCCCCGCGCCGCAGACATTCAAGGAAGCACTCAAAAACCATTATGAACTCCGCTATGCGCTGGTACCGTCAAATTACATCGGCGCTTTCATCGGCGTTGCCAAAATGCACAAGGAGCTCACCCGCCCGTTTACCCCCATTGCCACCGACGCGCAGGTTAATAAATATTGGAAAAATGATAAAAAGAACCTTTTCGTCTTTGTCGTCGGCGAAACTGCCCGCGCCGCCAATTTTTCCCTCGGCGGCTACCAGCGCCAAACCAATGAGCCGCTGTCGCCTTACCTGAAAGAAATGATTTATTATCCTGAATTTTACGCCTGCGGCACCTCAACCGCCGTCGCCGTCCCCTGTATGTTTTCCAAAGACGGCCGCAGGGAGTTTAAAACCGGGTCGGAACTGAACAGCGGCAACCTGGCCGACGTCATGCAAAACAACGGCTATCATGCTCTGTGGCGCGACAACAACACCGGCTGTCAGGACAACTGCAACCGGATTGAACTGGAAATGTCCTGCAACCGCAAAAGCTGTACCGATGATGTCTTGCTGAAAGGACTTGAGAAAAAAATAAACTCAATCAACCGCAACACTTTCCTCATCCTGCATCAAAAAGGCAGCCACGGCCCCGATTATTTCAACCGTTATCCCTCAGACTGGCAAGCGCCTTATCAGCCGGTCTGCACGGACGCCGGCCTGAAAAGCTGCAAACAGCAGGAACTCGTCAACGCCTATGACAACAGCATTTACTATACCGGCCTTTTCCTGAAAAATCTCTTTAACGAATTAAAGAAATTCGAAAAAGACTATAACATCGCCGTCATCTATGCTTCCGACCACGGCGAGTCACTGGGCGAAGACGGCCGCTATCTCCATGCCTATCCCTATGACAGCGCCCCGGATGAACAAAAACATATCCCGGCAATCGTTTGGATGCCGCCTTCAACCGCCCGGGCACTCGGCATAGATATGAACTGTTTGAAAAAGAACGCTAAAAAATATCATTCTCATGATAACCTGTTTCACAGTTTTCTGGGACTTGCCGGCATTTCCACCCGGGACTACAAACCGGAACTGGACATCTTCCGCCCCTGCCGCAAATAGTTAAGCACCAAAAAAAAATGTCACCCGGAGAGTGCGCCCCGGACATAACATTTCTCTTTCTCCCGGCAGGCACAAGGTGCACGCAGTGCTTCCTTATGCACCATCAATCAGCGGCGAACCGATCGCTCACCTCGCAGGTGCGCCTGCCGAGCAGGCTCCCCGCAAAAAAATCCCTTTACATTTCCCCGCGCCTCAGCTACAGTAACAAACGCAGACAGGCGTTCTGTCTGCGGTGTCTAAACAACACCTCAACATAAAATGTCCACCTTAAGGTGGAGTGCTGGTAATATATCGAATAACAGCGACTGTATGTTGACAGTTGTTTAGCTCCACCGCCATAAGGATTTCCCTCTGGCGGTTTTGTTTCATTCAAACAAGGAGCTTTAGAAAAATGAAAAAGAATAAAACCGATTTCTTCAAAAGTCTGGGACTAAAATTGCGCGACTGCCGCCGCAAACGAAACTTTATCTTTGAGGATATGCCTAATATCACCGACCAGTCCCCCTTAAAAGTCATGCTTCTCGTAAGCGGCAAAAAAGAGCTTTATAACTGGTCTGTTTCCGAACTCTGGACTTACCTTGATAAAATGGGATACAACCTCTATATCGACGCCCTCCCCAAAGAACAAACCTCATAACAAAAAGGCTCGCAAACGCGAACCTTTCAAAATAATTAGCAATGAGTTTGATTTTTGGGTATGCTACGAAGTGATTTTTCGCCGACGTGTACAAATAGTTACACGAGAAGAAAAACAACAAGCATGACAGCCCTTTTGCACATCCCTCCGTAAAAGTTCGGAGAGTGCGTTAGATGGAGTAGTTTCTAGGTGTGAGAAAAATTTTAGTGTACACAGAAGTACATGAATTTTTCGAACCACCGTAAAACTGCTCCAGATGACGTGCTATACGAACTTTTAAAGTTCCCAGCTCTTTGAAAATTCTTCATCCTTAAACAACGACGCCAACCCCGTCACTTGCTTCAGGCGAAGAATTTCGTCGGCGGACATACCTATGTTGCGGGCTATCCAGGCATCGCTTTTTTCTAATTCCAGAAGTTCTTTGACGATGTTGCTCATGAGGTCAACATTGTGACTGCCGCGGGCACGGTTGTGACGAACGGTGGAAGCAATGCGCTCGCCGAGCTCTTTGTTAATAACCACAACCGGCGCCATGCCGTTTTCCCGGGTGCGAATACGTTCGGAAGTCATCAGCGTTGTGTAACGGTGAAAACCGTCAACAATGATGTATTCGTCTTTCTCCGGGTTATGATAACAAACAATCGGCTGTGTAAACCCGTCTTCCCAAATGGAAATTTCCAGCAGCTTCATTTCCGGAGGCGCCACACGGTTCGGGTTATAATCATTGGCCCGCAGTTTATCCAAGGGGACCGGAATAACATTATACACCGGGCTCACAAATTTCTTTTCTTTATTATCACTCATATCACTTTATCCCTACAGCTTTCTATACTTATTAAGTAACTCTTTCTCGCGTTGAGCCTGTCTTTTGGTCTGCGCAAATCCCATATATTTGCACAAATGATCATTTTTCAATATACACACCGCCATGCGCTTCCACGACGGGATGTCTATTGTAGACTTAATATCGTCAGTATTGTCCGGTGTCCCCAAGAAACGCACCTTCTCTTTACTGCTCCGATAATGGCTTAACCCGTTGAGACGAATATTGTAATCGCAAGATTCCAGTTCCTTAATCGCCTCATCACTAACCACACCACCTTTTTTCCACCAAAATTTAATTGATGTTTTAAACTTCTCAATATAATTGCGACGCATTTCTTCCGGCAGCGTCGCCAATAAAAACTTCACATAAGAGCGCCAGGTATGCCCCTCCGGCAACGTAATCCGCTTTGTGCCGAGCAGTTTGGTATTGCCGTACATCGCCCCGAAATTGGCGCCCTGAACACGCCCCACAACACGAACCCAGGTATCGGGCTCCAACACGCGGTACAGGTTCAGGCTCTCCTTGGCGGCCTCATGATACGGGCTGGCAACGCGCATCTGGTGAATAGACAATCCGGCCTTGTAAAACAAATCATAAATCCGGTTATAGTCAAAGCCGAACTTACCGTTTGCCACCCAAACATCTTTGGTTGTCCAATCATACAGAGGATAGGCATTATACCAGTTCTCGCCCATTTTTGACGTCCACTGCTTATTTTCCATCAGTTCTTTGCGAATATTGGCATAAGCGCGGAAACGGTTCAGCGATTCGTCGGCACGGATACCCAGCAGGCAAATAGACTTTCCCTCCTTCTGCCGGGAGAACCAGTCGCCGAACTCGGCATATAAATCTTCCTGCACCATTTTGTATTCATAAAAGTCAAACGGATTGTTTTCCAGATTGATGATGTAGGGCATTTTGGGCATATCGCGCACCCACAAATCCTTTTTGTCGGGATCCCAGGTATACCAATACATCTGATAATTGCTGACGGCGCAGCGCGACCCCATCGGCAGACAAACCCAGTAAGGCTCAATATCGTCCAGATTATTCTCAAACATCCGCGTCACAAACTCGGTCGTCAGCTTATACTGCGCCTCAAAATCCTGATGGAAAACGCCGATTTTCTTTTTAATGTTATGCTTCCGCTTATAATCAAGCACCAGGTTCAGCAGCAGCCCGCTGTCCTTTCCTCCCGAAAATGACACATAAATGTTGTCAAAGTTTTCAAAGACATACTTTATGCGTTCATTTACAGCCTCATAAACATTAACATCGAGGTATTTTTTCATATCTATAAAACTCCCTCTTGAGAAATAATATTACACACATTCGCCAAAACATCTTGCTTCATCAGCAGATTTTTCCTAATCATCTCATCCAGCCCGGTATTAATCCAAAAGTCATAAATTTTCAGCTCGTTGCAGCCCTCGACGCGCTCAATGTCATGCACCATTTTCACTTTCAGCCGATAATCAAAGGTCTGGGAAAAGAAAATCACATTCTGACAGGCCTGTATCCCTTCGCTCAAATCATCAATGCCGTAAGAACTGAACAAAACATCAATATTGTCTTCAAACTGGCTTATCGCTTTTCTTTTGTTTGACTTTCCGGTCAACACGGCATAATTGTCCTTGTCAAACCAGCCGCAATCCTTAAAAAAGCGGATTTCATCCAAAAACTTCACAAAAATAATAACTTTTTCCCGGCGCAGCTTAATCTCGCTCACCAGCTCAAACAGTCCGTCCACTTTGCTTTCGCAAATCGTGTAAATCCGCTGGAACTTATGAACCACCTCCATAAAAGGCACCCGATAACGCCGGTCCAGATAATAATTCTTTTCATTGCTGTATTCCCGCACTTCTCGCGGCGACAACTCAAAAAACACATCAAACTTTCTGATTTTATAATCAAAATCAAAATCACTGTCATAAATATAAGGGCGCATCAGTTCAATCAGCTTTAACTCAGCCTCAGGCGTTGACCAGCGTTTGATGGTTTTGAACTCGTCTTCCATATAAGGCAGAAAGTTATGCGCAAACTGCGTTTCGGTCATATTCAGAAGCTTCGGATTCATAAACTTTATCTGCGAATACAAATCAATCAGCCCCTGGCTCAACGGCATACTGCTCAAAATAAGACGATACTTAAACTTATAAGCAATCGCCAACAGCCGCCGCGTCCGTCCTGCCTCGGTATTCTTAATCGTCAGGCTGTCGTCCACAACGCAAAAAACCCGGTAACGGTCAACCAGATTATAAAGCTGCAAATACCGGATATCAGATACCGAAATACATTCAATGGAAAAATAATAAAGCCTGCTCCTCATCCCTGCGGAATTTTTATCAATATATCCTTTATATTCCGGAGAGGACAAAAGAGCGTTCGGCGCAATCCACAGGACATAATCCACTTCCTCAAGCTTAGACTTAATCAGTTTAAATGCAAGCTCTATTTTGCGGGCCCCCATTTTCATAAACAGTGCCCCGGACCTGTCCCGGCCCAGTTTTTCCGTCGCCGGAAATTCACAACATATATTATCCATGATGTATTAGTCTTTCTGTTATGCCTGTTGTCCTCCACACCCAACACGACAGATAAATTACACATAATTACACAATTATATCTGACATAATGTTCCGGTATCATACATCATCACAAACAGATAATCCAGACGAACATTAACTTTTCAACAATCCGCGCGGAAAAAAAATCACATTATCCCGGCAATTTCTTCCTTAACGGCGCGGCTTATCATCTTTCCGCTGTGTCCCGCGGCGGGAACAACTCTGAGTGTCGACTTCGGCAACACCTGATGCAACTGCCATGCTCCTTTGAGCGGACAAACCATGTCCAGACGGTTATGAACAATCGCCGTTGGAATATCCTTAATCTTATGAATATTGTCCATAATTTCGTTTTCTTTCAAAAAAAAGCGGTTGGCGGCATAATTCATCATCACCCGGCAGGAAGCCAGCAGCGTTTCGTCAACTTCGGCATAACCAAGCTTCGGCGCCAACCTGCCCAAAACATTTTCATAGCTGCCGTACAAATTGACGGCGCGCAGCTGCTTTTGCAAATCCCCCGAATTAATCAGGTCGGCATAGTATTCGGGAATGTTCTTTTTTCCCGCCGCGCCCTCTTGAACCTGCCCCAGCATATCCGGATAAAACAGCCCCGAATGCCCAAGCTCCCAGTCGCGATTGTCCTGATTGCACAAAAAGATTTTTGAAACAACCAGCCGCTCCGTCCGCTCAGGATATTTTTCCGCAAACAACAGCGCCAACGTCGACCCCCAGGAACCGCCGAACACCACCGCCTTCTCCGCCACTTTGAGATAATCCAACAGCCTTGCCGCATCTTCGACCAAATCCGCCGTCGTATTTTCACGCATCTCGCCAAGCGGACACGACTTGCCGCAGCCGCGCTGGTCAAACAGAATAACCCTGAACTTTTTCAGATTAAAATTCTCGGCCGTTCCGGCATTGCTCCAATACCCCGGCCCGCCGTGAAAACAGATAACCGGCTTTCCCTTAGGGTTGCCAAACTCCCTGAAAAAAATGCGGTGCAGGCCGGAAACCTGCAAATATCCCTCGTGATAAGCCCGCGGCTGAAACAAAAACCGAAATAACCCCATGTCAAAATCCCTCAAAAAAAACCGAATTATCATTGCAATGAACAAACGCTTACCTTAATATAAGGATTATTATAAGATTCGCAATAAGGAAAAAAGATGAGTTCCGAAATCTGCCTGCACAATGCCACCGTCATCAACGGCTATGCCACGATGAAAAACTGCGCGGTTCTGATAAAAGACTACAAAATCATTGACGTCTTCAACGAAACCCGCTTCCACCAGAAACACTTCAAAGACAGCGTCACTTTCATTGACATTAACGGTGCCTACATCGCCCCCGGCTTCATTGACACCCATATTCACGGCATCGGCGGTTACGGCACGGACGACCTGTCGCCGGACTCCATTCTCAAAATGTCTAAAAAACTGGTGGCCTACGGCGTCACGTCTTTTATTCCCACGCTCTATTCCGCTCCTAAAGGCGAATTAATCAAAGGCATCCGCGCCGTCGTTGACGCCATGGGCAAAGAAGAAGGCGCCAAAATCCTCGGTATCCACCTTGAAGGCCCGTTCATCTCTCCTGACCGCCTCGGCGTTCAAAGCCCCGATTCGCTGAGCCCGGTTGACCTGAAACTGATGGACGAACTCTGGGAAGCCGCCGAGGGAAAAATCGTCAACATGACCGTTGCTCCCGAACTCAAACATATGCGCGAACTGGCGCTGAACTGCATAGCCAAAGGCATCGTCCTTCAGGCCGGCCACACCAACGCCACTTACGAGCAAATGGTTGAGGGCATGCAGGCCAGAATCATGCACGTCACCCACCTGTTCAACGCCATGAGCCGGATGCACCACCGTGACCCCGGAACAGTCGGCGCCGTCTTCATCCACCCGGAAATCTCCTGCGAAATCATTGCCGACGGCATCCACATCAACCCGGATATCATCAAGTTCCTGCTGCGCTGCAAACCGATTGACCGCCTGGTGCTGGTTACCGATTCGCTCAAACCGACGGAACAGAAAAAAGGGCCGCTGATTGCCAACGGCGATGAAGTCTACCTTGACGAATGTTTCTACCGCAAATCCGACAACGTGATTGCCGGCTCGGCCATGACCATGCTTAAAGGCGTCAAAAACCTCGTTTCTTTCGGCCTTTCTCTGGAACAGGCCGTGCAGATGTCTTCGCTCAACCCGGCGCGGATTATGAAGCAGGAACACCTCGGCCTGATTGCCCCGGGATATGACGCCGACCTGGTCGTCTTTGACAAGAATTTCAACAACCTCTACACCATTATTGGCGGTGTACTCTATCATAAAGGAAAGAAACTATGCGCGTAATAATCAAGCCGGACTACGACGCCTGTTCCAAATGGGCGGCGGATTATGTCGTCTACAAAATCAACCGCTTCCGTCCGACGGCGGAAAAGCCTTTTGTCCTGGGATTGCCGACCGGTTCCACGCCTCTCGGCATGTATCGCGAACTCATCAGCCAGTATCAGGCGGGAAAAGTCTCTTTTGAAAATGTCGTCACTTTCAATATGGACGAATACATCGGCCTGCCGCCGGAGCACCACGAAAGCTACCACTTTTTCATGAAAGAGAGCTTTTTCAAACATATCAATATCCAGCCGAAAAACATCAACATCCTGAACGGCATGACCAAAGACTACGAAACCGAATGCCGCAATTATGAAGAAAAAATCAAGAGCTACGGCAAAATCCACCTCTTCATCGGCGGCGTCGGCACTGACGGCCATATCGCGTTTAACGAGCCGGGGTCTTCCCTGACCTCGCGCACCCGCGTCAAAACCCTGACCATGGATACCATAAAATCCAACGCCCGCTTCTTCAACAATGACATCAACCTCGTCCCCAAAACTGCGCTGACGGTTGGTGTCGGCACCATCACCGACGCGGAAGAAGTCATGATTATTGCCAACGGCGAAAACAAAGCCAAAGCAATCCGTCAAGCCGTTGAAGGCTGCATCAGCCAGATGTGGCCGATAAGCATCCTGCAAATGCACCAGCACGCCCTCATCGTCTGCGATGATGCGGCTACCAAAGACATGCAGGAAGAAACTGTCAAATACTTTAAGGAAATTGAAAACCGCACTCTGTAATCATTTCCTGCCGTTTCAAAAAAACCTCCGCTTCCCCGGAGGTTTTTCTTTACCCTTCATCAAAACCTCATCCCCAACCATCCCTCCGCCTGTCACCCCTGAAAGCCGCGCCCCTCCCAAACCATCCATCTAAATGTCATCCTGAACTTGTTTCAGGGTCTAAATCAAGCAACAAAAACGTCCTCCACCAAGCAAAAGAACATCATCCCAGGACACACTCTCAGAGTGATGCACGCCCCTGGCTTCCAGGCAAAAAAAATACCGCGCCGTTAAGACGCGGTATTTTTGTTTAAATAACTTCCTCCTTTTTTAGTACACATCCAAAACCGGACGTATCCAATGCTTGTTCGTATTCTTTTCAATGCTGGAAGATCCTGACGGTTTCAAGGCCCAGAAAGTCTTGGCTGCCATATCTTCCGCCGCACCGGTCCAATAATACGCATCTCGCATTGCCTCGCCGTTGGCTGCCAACAGCTGCGTCAAGTCAGTATCAATGTTATACATATCGTCACGGCTCGGCAAACGTCCGAACACATCTTTACAAAATTCATAGTTTGTCGCTTTTCTGTGTCCTTCTGACTGCGTCATTTCCGTTGCGCTTCCTTCATCAAGGTCACGTAAGCCCCAGACAACGTTACGATAACGTTGTTTAATTCCTCTGACGACACCGTCACAGTAATAATACTGGCCGCTTAAACCACTGTACGGTTTACAATCGCCGCCGGACCACTGATATCCCGGCTTGCAGCTGCAGCTGGAATACTTGCCGTTCGGGCAGGCGCTGCCGGAACCGCCGGCACAGTTTGTACATTTACAGTCATAAATGGCATTGTCGCAGCACGGTTTATAAGACCCGTAACATGTTTCACCACAGTTAGTCGTCTTCGTATCAGGACATCCTCCCGGGTTAGAAGTACTGTAACCGGACGGACAAGCCTGACAACAGGTCTTTTCCTTATAGCAGGCAGAACCGTAATCCGTATATTCCGTATCATAACACTTGCCGGAACCCGGTTTGGTTTTGGTAAAGCCGGACGGGCAGGTATCGTTTTTCAGAGCAAAACACGGTTTGTTACAGCCGGTATAACCAACGATTTTAACTTTATAACCGCTGACTTCGGCCGGCGCATCCAATGAACCCTCGGTGCAGACGTTGGAAATAATTTTATAACAGGTCGAGTTACATTCTGTTTTGTAACTGGATACCGTGTTACAAACGCCCTTGTCGGTAGAATATCCGCTCGGACAGTCATCCTTACAGGCAACGCAGCGATAACAGGTCTTGCAGTTAGGAACGATTTGTTCTTTTTCTAACATACCTGAACCGCATTTTTCTTCCTGATAGCCGGTCGGACATTCCTCGGTACATTTACACTCCTTGAAATAATTGCTGTCCAAAGGACAGAAATTGCTTCCGGTATATCCCGTTCCGCAGGTAGCCTTTGTCAGCTTATATCCCAAGTCTGCGCACGTTTCTGACGTCGGCTCTTCCGGAACATCCGGACCGATTGGTCCCGGCTTGACCGGTTCGTCAGTCGCGCCCCAGCCCCTGCCGCCGCAGTCCTCCGTATCCGTAATAAAACACACGGCCGCAACCTGTGCCGTTTTACCCGAAACCAAAGAGTCGGCCTCTAAAGCCGCTGAAGCGCTGAGTTTGTTAATTTCTGATTGAATAGAGTTAGAAAGAGTTGTTTGGGCTTGCGAACTGCTCGTGCATATAACCATCATACACGAAACGGCAAGCACAAATAAATATTTGAGCTTCATCATAATATCACCTCACCAAGTTACAGGTAACAACTGAACACAGTTGCACCACACATCTACACACACTAGAATCATCTCACAAATTGCGTTGGTTGTCAATGGTATTTCTCGCCCCGACAGCGCGGAATCCCTTAATACCGGCAAATTTAACAATACCGTAACTTTTCGATATTTTCCCACTCTCCTTCCGGTTATAACCTTCCGTATAAAAAATGCCGGGCCGCTGCAAAAAAACACTTGCCAAACAAAAAAAATCGCCATATACATACATCTATGAATGTATATAAATAGAGGAAACGACTATGCCGAGACGAACAAAAGAAGAAGCCGAAGAAACGCGCAAAGCGATTCTCCGCGCCTCCTTGGAAATTTTTTGTGAAAAGGGATATTCCCGCACGACTTTTGATGAAATCGCCAAACACATCAACCTCACCAAAGGGGCGATTTACTGGCATTTCCGCAATAAGGCGGACATCCTCACCGAGATTATCCGCAACGGTTTTTCTCAAACGCATGAAAACCTCCGGCAAAAGGTTGACACGGCCAAAGGCGCCGCCGCCATTCGCGACTATATGCACTTTGAGGCGCGGCTGATTGTCGAACACCAGATATACCGCCAGCTTCTGTTTTTCGTACTGTTTCAGATGGAATGGTCGGAAGCCATTCTCAACAAAGTCACCAAAGAAGTTTATGAAGTTATCCAATATCCGCTTCTGATGATAAAGGAAGCGCTGGAAAACGCCGTCAAACAAAAGGAAATAAGCCCTGATACCGACATAGACAGCGCCGCCGCCCTCACTCTTTTTATCTGGCAGGGCATCATGCGCAACATCGTCAAACCGGTTGCTCCCATTCCTTACGATAAATTAATAAATGACGGTTATAAACTTATAATCAATAGCTTAAAAGACGAAAGGTCAGAATAACATGAAAATAGGGAAAGTAAGTAACAGAAAAATCTTAAAACAAACAGCTGTCGTACTTCTTTGCATCAGTGCCGGCTGGTACCTCAAAGGCAAGCTGACCCCATCTTCATCCATGGGATTCGGCGCCAATGCGGAACCTTATGTCCTCATTCAGGGACTGGAAGAAGCCGACATCAGCAACAAACAAAGCTACATCGGCCATGTTGAAGCAATTAAAAGCGTCAACCTCATTCCCCAAATCAGCGGCTATGTCGAGAAGGTCCTGTTTCAGGAAGGCAGCCTGGTTCAGGAAGGCGACATCCTGTTTATCATTGAACAGAAGCGTTACCTCGCCAACGTTGAACTGAGAAAAGCCGAACTGCAAAGCGCCAAGGCCAATCTGGTCAGAGCCGAAAGGGACTTTAAACGCCAGTCACAACTGACAAAACAAAATTACGCTTCCAAAGCCACCTTTGATACGGCGGAAAGCGCCTACCTCCAGGCCAAAGCCGCGGTTGCCCAGGCGGAAGCCAATCTGGAACTTGCCGAAATCGACCTCGGTTATACCGAAATCAAGGCACCGATTACCGGCTATATCGGCAAAGCGCTGGTCACCGAAGGCAACTACGTCAGCTCCTCGGCGCAAAATCTGGCGCGCATTGTCCAGACCGACCCGATTCGCGTCGCCTTTTCCGTTTCGGATAAGGAATATCTGAACACCAAACTGTTCAACCAGCAAAACGGCGAAAGTTCGATTCGCAGCGAAATCGTCCTGCCTAACGGACAGGTGATTGAAAATCATTTCAAATCCCGTTTTACCGATAACGAAATCAATTCCGACACGGCAACCATCGCCATTTATGCCGAATATAAAAATGACGAAAACCTGCTCGTCCCCGGAAACTACGTCGACGTTAAAATCGGCCCCAAAGAAACGCAAAACGTTTTGCTCGTCCCGCAGGCCGCCGTCGCGCAGGATGAACACGGCAACTACGTCATGGTCGTCAAAGACAACATTGCCGAACAGCGCCGCGTCACCCTCGGCGATACAATCGGCACCAAGCAGATTGTCAAATCCGGCCTGACCGCGGAAGACAAGGTAATCGTCCAGGGCTTGCAAAAGGTCGCCAACGGCACCAAAGTCAGCGCGCAGGTTGTTGCCGATGAAAACAGCATTGTGCCACAGAAAATATCCGGTCATGAAGAAACAACCGTCGAAGAAAACCACCCGGTTGCTGCGGCTGTCAAAGCCCCGGATGTTGATGTCAACTCTCCGGTCGTCACCAACAAGATTCAGGAGGACTGATAACCGATGTTCTCACGCATTTTCATTGAGCGCCCGCGCTTTGCAATGGTAATTTCCATTGTTTTGACGCTTGCCGGCGCCATCTCCATTTTCTCCCTGCCGATTTCCCTCTATCCGGAAATCACCCCGCCGATGGTCACCGTTTCGGCCAACTACCCGGGTGCCAGCGCGGAAGTGCTTGCCAAAACCATCGGTATCCCGATTGAGCAGGAAATCAACGGCGTTGAAGATATGCTTTATATGGATTCGTCTTCACAAAACGATGGTTCCTATTCCCTGTCTGTCACCTTCAAGGTCGGCACCGACCCGGATATGGCGCAGGTAAAAGTGCAAAACCGCGTCCAACAGGCAACGCCGAAACTGCCGTCAGAAGTCCAGCGTCAGGGTATCAGCGTCACCCGCCGTTCTTCGGACATTCTGGGCTTTTTGAGCGCCCGCTCGCCCAAAGGAACGCATGACACAAAGTTTATCAGCGACTATATCCAGAACAACATTAAAAACAACCTGGCCCGCGTCAACGGCGTCGGTGAAGTGCGGGTACACGCACCGGCTCTGAGTATGCGCGTCTGGTTAAACGCCAACAAGCTCAGCGCCTTGAACCTGCCGGTTTCCAGCGTCATTGCCGCCATTGAAGGGCAGAATTACCAGCCTTCTCTGGGCAGCATCGGCGCCATGCCGGGCGACGGCACCCAGCAGATGGTCTACACCCTGCAAACCCAGGGACGTATTAACGAGGCCGAAGACTTCAAAAACATCATCGTGCGCACGGCTGAAGACGGCGGCCTGGTCAAGTTAAAAGACGTGGCGGAAGTCGAAGTCGGCACAGAAAGCTACAATGTTGAATCCACCCTTGACGGCAGCCCGTCCGTTTCCATTGCGCTGAACCTGTCTTCCGGCGCCAACGCCCTTGACACCATGAAAGCGGTCAAAGCCGAACTGGAACATTTGTCCCGGCTCTACCCCGACGACTTCCAGATTGATATCACTTATGACGCAACGCTCTACATTGAATCCTCAATCGAAGAAGTTATCTTCACCCTGATTTTAACCTTCGCGCTGGTTATCGGCGTCTGCTACCTGTTTTTGCAGGACTGGCGCGCCACGCTGGTACCATCGCTGACAATTCCGGTGTCGCTGTTTGCTACCTTCGCCGTCATGCTCGCGCTCGGATACAGCATCAACATCCTGACGCTGTTCGGCCTGGTTCTGGCCATCGGTCTGGTGGTTGACGACGCAATCGTGGTCGTTGAACGCGTCCTGGCTCTGATGGAAAGCGAAAACCTTTCGCCGAAAGACGCAACCATAAAAGCCATGGAACAGGTGTCCAGTGCTATTGTCGCTACGACGCTGGTTTTGCTGGCCATTTTCGTTCCGGTCGGTTTTATGGGCGGCATTACCGGTAAGATTTATCAGCAGTTTGCCGTCACCATTTCCACCTCCGTGGCATTTTCGGCCATTAACGCCCTGACATTGTCGCCGGCCTTATGCGCCACCCTGCTTCGCCCGCTGAAAGAAGTTCAGTCCGGTCCGCTGCACTGGTTTAACGTCGGCCTGAACAAGGCGCGCAATCGCTATGTGGCTCTCGTAATGATAATCGGCCGCAAAATAAGCGTCATCGCCTTAATTTTGGGCTTGCTGATTGCCGGCAACATTGCCTTTCTGAAACTGAGTCAGACGTCTTTCATCCCCAATGAAGACCAAGGTGTTATTCTAGCCAACTTCCAGCTGCCCGAGGGCGCTTCTCTGGAACGTACGCGCCAGCTCATCAAACGCCTTTACCCGGTTATGAAGGAAGAACCCGGCGTTGCCAACGTCATGAGCATTATCGGTTTCAGCCTGACCGGCGGCAGCGGTGAAAACGTTGCTTTCTCGGTCATCACGCTTGACCCGTGGAACAAACGCAACAGCGACGAGCTGTTTTCCACCAACATCCTGAACCGTATCCGCAGCAAAATTGCCAACACCCCTGAAGCCGAAATCAATATGTTTGAATTTCCGGCCATTCCGGGTCTGGGTTCCAGCGGCGGTATGGATTATCGCCTGCAGGCTTTGGACAGTTCCGATTCTAACGAGCTGTACACGACCATGCAGGGACTGCTCGGAAATCTGAACCACTCGCCGTCCATTTCCTACGCTTTCTCAACCTTCACTTCTCAAACCCCGCATATCAATATTGAGATTGAGAAAGAAAAAGCGGAAAGCATGGGAATTTCCATCGGCGACATCTATACAATTCTGCAAAATTACCTCGGTTCAACCTATGTCAACGACGTCAACTTCGGCACACAGGTTAACAAGGTTATCATCCAGTCCGACTGGCCTTACCGCAAGGATATAGATTCGATTAAAAACCTCTATGTCCAGAACAAAAACGGCGACATGGTTCCGCTCGGCACGGTGATAAAACTGACCAAGGTCTTGGCGCCGCGAACAATCGAACGCTACAACCAATACCCGGCGGCAACAATCACAGCCGTCCAGAACCAGAGCGTCAGTACCGGACAGGCCATGAACGACGTTGAAGAGCTGTCTAAAGCCCTGCCTAAAGGCTACAGCTACCAATGGTCGGGCATGAGCTTCCAGGAAAAACAGACCGAAGGCCAAATCGGCTACCTGATTGTGCTGGCAATCACCTTCGGCTACCTCTTCCTGGTAGCCCAATACGAAAGTTGGTCCATCCCGCTGCCGGTGCTGACCTCGATTACGGTTGCCATGCTCGGCGCTCTCGGCGGCCTGTTTATCGCCGGCCTGCCGCTGAGTATTTATGCCCAGTTAGGATTGATTTTGTTGGTCGGACTGGCAAGTAAAAACGCCATTTTGATTGTCGAATTCTCAAAAGAAGAACGCGAAAAAGGCGCCGGCATCGTCAAAGCGGCCGTCACCGGAACCAAGGAAAGATTCCGTGCCGTGCTGATGACGGCGTTCACCTTCATTCTCGGTGTCTGGCCGATGATTGTTGCTACCGGCGCCGGCGCGGCCAGCCGTATCGCCATCGGCGTCCCGGTTTTCTACGGCATGCTTTTGGGAACGGCCTGCGGTCTGATTGTCATCCCGCTTCTCTACATATTGTTTGAGAACCTGCGGGAAAAAACCGGCCGCAAATCAAAATCCCGCGTTTAAACCGCAAAACCCCGGAAGTTATCTTCCGGGGTTTTTTTCCGTCTTAAAACGCAATCACCGGCCGCACATAACAACGAGAACCACTATCATAATTACCAATATCATTACAAGCATAACACCATGGCCATCCTCCAAAATTATAACTCAAAGAAGATGTACAGTTTCTATGATTATGATCTGATAACATAGGCAAACTCTTTCCCCCGGCACGAGCCAGAGCCGCATTAATTTCAGAATAATTGTCCATTAATTTTTGAGCAATACCAGCAGCAGGCAAACACCATCTGCCTTTTGTCGAAGGTAAAGATACCGGCATATAATTTGTTGCTTGCCATACAGCCGGATACATATGACTCAATCCATAGGGAAGAACCTTCTGAGTATTACTACAACTGTCAAAATCTTGCTGCAATGTAGACCGGCTGGAATGTACAGTCATACCCGGAATCTCAATAGGATCGCCATCATTCCAACGAACAGAATCCCCAGCATCTTCCAAAGCCAACGCTTGTCCACATCCTCCCTCACTGATATAAACCACCACCCCTATTGGCGTCTTGCCTGAAACTTTATTATTCGAGCAAGTTCCGTCACTATTCAATATCTGACCGATTTTACAATTTTTGGCATAACCGGTACATTTCCCCAATACTGCCGTTGTCCTTTTTTCACACTTTCCGTTTTTCCATTCATAGTCCATAGCACAAATGCAGGAAACATATTTATTACTGCAAGACTGGCCGCTGCCGGAAACATAACCACTGCCCTTGCATTCATATCTAAAACCGTTCTTTTCACAAACGCTTTCATCTGTCGACGAACAGGCAAAGGTATTGCCAAAAGGACACTTTATGCCCTTGCCGTTGGGACAGGAAGTTTGCGTATAGCCCAAAGTGGCACAATCTGTTGTGGCAACACATTGCGCATTTGTTAAAGTCGGAATTAAGGACAGTGTTGTTCCTAAAAGTAAAAATTTAAGATTAATATTCATGTTGAACATCCTTTGTTTTGTAAGTTAAAACAAAACCCGCTTCATAAGGAAGACGGGCGGATGTTCACAACCATAGGAAATTACATGGCTCAGTGCTTTCGCGCATAGCCTTATAACACTGACATCCGCCTCCTAGCACATATCCAGGCAGATATCAGCATATCTTTATTTTAAGTCGCAATCATGCTTGACGACTAATTTCCTAAAGGGTTGTGACGCCCTCAACGGCAAACTCTGCCGCCTGATTGTAATTTTAACATGTTGAAATTGAAGTTGCAATCTTTTTATAAGGATATAGTCGAAACTGTGAAGGGCGTGATTCTTAATAGAGCTCCAATCTAAGCAACGCGCCTTCCTAAGCACGGGACAACCATATGATAAAATCCCTAGCTTAAATTTTGACATGGAAATAAACCTTATCCCCAAAGAACAAACACCATAACAAAAAGGCTCGCATTGCGAGCCTTTTTTCAAACCAATTAGCAATGAGTTTGATCTTTTTCAAACCAATCATCCATGGGTGGGATAAAGGGCTGTGCTGCGCTGGGATTTTTGAGCGACGTGTACAAAACAGTACACGAGCGATAAAATTACAAGCATGACAGCCCTTTAGCACATCCCCCATTATTTGATGATCATCGCCGTAAACTCAGCCTCCGACACAACCTTTCCGTCAACCTTAGCCTCACCCTTGAATACATAAACCTTACCACGCTCTTTGATTTTTTCAACATGCATGAAAAGCTGGTCACCGGGTTTTACGGGCTTGCGGAATTTTACGCCGTCTATGGACATGAAGAAAACGCCAAGCTTGTTTTCTTTGTAATTTTCCATACCGGAAATAACAACCGCTCCGGCTGTCTGCGCCATAGCTTCAATCTGCAAAACGCCCGGCATTACCGGATTTCCTGGAAAATGCCCCTGAAAAAATTCCTCGTTCATGGTAACGTTTTTCAAACCGATGCCTTTAACACCCGGCTCCTCGACTTCCAATCTGTCAACCAGCAAAAAAGGATAGCGGTGTGGCAGCATTTCCATAATTTCTTCAACAGTGTAAATTTTATTTTCTGACATTAGTTTTTCCTCTTTAGATACAAATTTATTTCTTTCCGACTTTTTGCAAATAGGCCACCTGGCGCATAAAGTCCTTAATTCCGACGGCCGGATATCCCATAACAATCTCTCCCGGCTTAATGTCACGCATAATACCGGATTGTGAAGCAATCTGCGCGCCGCTGCCGACAGTCAGATGGTCGGCAAAACCGGTCTGCCCGCCGCAAACGACATAATCGCCGAAAGTGCAGCTTCCGGCAATACCGGCCTGCGCCACGATAATGCAGCCGTTGCCGAACTTGTCATTATGCGCAATCTGCACCAGATTATCCACGCGCATCCCGTCGCCGATAACAGTATCGTCCAACGCGCCACGGTCAACGCAGGTATTGGCGCCGATTTCAACGTCATTGCCGATAATAACGCGCCCCAGCTGCGGAATGCGTTTATGCTTGCCGTCAATCATCATAAAGCCAAAACCGTCCTGGCCGATACGCGCCCCGGTATAGATATAGCAGTTGTCGCCGATAATCGCATAAGACACCGAGGCATTGGCACCGATTCTGGTGTTGGAACCGATAACGCAGCCGCGGGCAATCACCACGCCGGCTTCAATAATACAGTTTTCGCCGATTTTGACATTTTCGCCGATAACGGCATATTCACCAATGGTGCAGTTCTGCCCGATAATCGCGCTCGGATGAATCTTGGCGGTTGAAGCAATATCCGCTTTCTGCAAATATTCGCTGTAAAACTCAATATTCAGCTTCAAAAAAGCCAGCTTCGGATTTTTCGTCGTCAGAATAATAACGCCCTCAGCCACAAACGGCGCCAGCTCTTCTGTCGTCACACAGGCCGTTGCCTTAATCGCCGCGCCTTTTTCCTTGATTTTCCTGTCATAGAAAAAACAAAGCTCATGGTCGCCGGCTTTATCCATGGTCGCGATATCATTTATCGTTACCTGAGCCTTTGTACAGTCTGCCAGTTTGGCATCACAAATCTCGGCAATATGCTGCAGCGTAAATGGTCCTTTGTTTTCAAAAAAAGTCGTATCAACCATGATAACCTCAACTCATAAATTAAAAATATCTCCGGACTTTACAGACGCGTACCGAAATTCAGACGGAAAGCCTCTGTCTTGTCGTAGCTCTTCTTGGCAATCGGGAAAGCCAGGTCAACATCAATATTGCCCATCGGCGACTGCCAGGTAACACCGACACCGGCGGCGACGCGCGGCGAAGAAGAATACTCGACAATATCCGGATCAAGATTGTCAGGCTTGCCGAGAATACCGACATCCACAAACGTACGCCCCTTGACACCCAGCTCGTCCAGCCCAATCGGGAAAGACATCTCAGCGCCGGTATAAACCATCCAGTTGCCGCCTAAAGCATCGTCGGTATATTTATCGCGCGCACCGATACCGGCATATTCAAAACCGCGCATATTATAACCGCCAAGATAATAACGGTTGGACAATCTGACATCTTTTCCGCCAAAACCTTCAATATAACCGCCGTTGGCAAACAGCTTGAACGTATAGTAATCAGCAATCGTGAAATACTTATAAGCCTTGGCGTCAAACTTATAAAACTTCTCATCGCCGCCCGCACCGGCAACATCATTGCCAAAGGACAGATAATAGCCTTCTTTCGGATTGATGGCACTGTCGCGTTTGTCATAAACCAGCGTCTGCCCGAAAATGGAACCGACATAATCGCCCTGCTCTTCCTTAATATAAATGGAAGCATTCTTGTCAACATTTTCAATCTTGTCCTTACGCAGCGTATAACGGACATACTGGGACAAATCGTCGGTATAATTCCAGCCCAGGCGCAGTCTTCCGCCGGTTGACGCACTGTCATAAGACCCTTCGTCCTGATAATCCTCGCTGGTGTGGAACAAATCAATACCGGCGCTCAGGCGGCGGCCGAGAAAATAAGGTTCGGTGAAATTAATATTATAATCCTGCGCGCGCTGCGAAACGCCGATATCAAAACCGAGCTGCTGCCCGCGTCCCTGGAAATTGTTTTCGGTAACGCCTGTTCTGACCAACGCGCCGTTAACCGTTGAATAACCGACGCCGACGTTAAAGTAACCGGTGGATTTTTCCTGAACCTTGACATTAACGTCAGCCTTGTTGCTGTCATCGCTCGGCACAGTCTGAATATCAACCTTGCTGAAATAGTCCAGATTCTCCACATTACGACGGGAAGCTCTGATTTTCGCGGCATTAAAGGCATCGCCCTCGTCAATTCTGAACTCGCGGCGGATAACGTCGTCATCAGTGCGGGTATTGCCGCTGATGTTAATCTTGTCAACAAAAACGCGCGCCCCTTCCTTAATCCGGAAAGTAAGTACCATGGTGCTGTCCGCGACATTTCTTTCCAGCTCGGGATTAACGTCGACAAAAGCAAAACCTTTCTTACCAAGCTCTTCGGTAATTTCATAAACCGATTTTTCTGCTTTTTCGGCATTATAAGTATCGCCGGCTTCCAGCAGCAGAACTTCTTTCAGCTCTTCGGTATTGACATCCTTAATCTCGGAAACAATCCGAATGTCCGCCACCTGATAACGCGGCCCTTCGTCCAAAACATAAGTCAGCACAAAAGACTTCTTGTCCGGGCTGAGTTCCGCCACCGCCGACACAACGCGGAAATCGGCATAACCGTGTTTCAGATAAAAGCGGCGCAGCATTTCCTTGTCATAATTCGTTTTCTCGGCGTCATAATTTTCGGAGCTTGAAAAAATGCGGTACCAGCGGCTTTCCTTGCTCATAATTTCCGATTCCAGATCATCGCTGCTGTAATGCGTATTGCCGATGAAATTGACCTTGTCAATACTGGCCACCGGCCCTTCTTCAATTTCAAAGACAAGGTCGACGCGATTCTGGTCGCGCTTGATGATTTTCGGATCAACCGCCGCAGCATAACGCCCGTTGCGCTTATAAACTTCCAGAATACGCTGAACGTCTTCCTGTACCCGCGCTTTGTTATAAGTCGTGCGCGGCGCGGACTGAACTTCCTTTTCGAGCATGGCGGAATCAACTTTGTCGTTGCCGTCAAACACCCGCTCATTAATCATCGGGCTTTCAATAACACTGATAATCATCCGGCCGTCAGGCGTAACGCTGAACGACACATCCTCAAACAAACCGGTCGCATAAAGCTGTTTTAACGATTCGTCCATCTTGTCCTCGGACACAACCTTGCTTTTATCAATATCCAAATAAGACATCACCGTTTCGTTTTCGACCCGTTGCAGCCCCACGACCTGAATATCCCGGACATACACGTCGGCGGCATAGGCGTTTGCAGCCATAACCGCGCTCATCAGGCAAGTGCTAAAATACAGTTTTTTCATCAGTGTCTTATCCTTCATCTTCTATGCAAACCAACGATTAATCAAGCGGACGACGTCGTTCCATGTTGCAAAAATCATCAGAGCCATAATTAAAGCAAAACCGGTTTTAAATAAAATTTCTTTGAACTTAACACCAAGTTCTCTTCTTGTCACCAGTTCAATTAAGTTTATCACAATATGTCCGCCGTCAAGCATCGGAATGGGGAACAGATTGATCAACCCCAGATTGATTGACAACAGCGCCATAAAGACCACAAAATCAAGAATACCGTTCTGCTTGGTAATGTCCCCGGACATTTCGGCAATACGGATAATGCCGCCGACATCCTCGCCGCCACGCTTGCCGGTAATCATCTGTCCCACACCGCGCAAAGTCGCCATGGTAATGTCTGCCGTTTCGACCGAAGCGTCATGCAGCGCCGCAAAAAAGCCCAGACGCTCATGGTCGACTTCCATAATGCTCAAAGATTTGATACCAAGCATTACCTGGCTGGTTGTCGTCCCGTCGCTGTTTTTCATCTCAACCGGAACCAGATTCAGGCTGATTTCCTTTTCGGCACCGTCGCGCAGCAACACAACGTCGGCCTTGCCGTCAACCGCCAGCGTCACTTCATAATTAATGTCTTTGAAATTATTAATCTTATGCCCGTTGATTGTCAGGATGCGGTCATTGGCCTGAATACCGCCCTGCTCTGCCGCACTGCCTTTGATAACCGAACCGACGACCGGCGGAAAGTCCATCTTACCCAAAGCCATGAAAATGGAAGTAAACACCAAAATGGCAAACAGATAGTTTGCCGCCGGACCGGCCACCGCAATCAAAATTTTCTTAAACGGCGGCAGGAATTGAAAGACATGTTTTTTTTCTTCGTCACTCAAGTCCTTGAGTTTTTCCGATTCGGCAGCGGAAGCGGCATCTTCGTCACCAAAAAATTTGCAGTAACCGCCGAGAGGAACCGCCGCGATTTTCCAGTGCGTTCCTTTTATGTCCGTACGCCCCCACAGTTCCTTGCCGAAACCGATGGAAAACTCGTCAACCTTAACGCCGAGCAGCCGCGCCACCCAGAAATGTCCGAGTTCGTGAACAAAAACCAAAATCCCCAAAAGGACCAGAAACGGCAACACATAATATGCCATATTAATCAACCACTGCATTATAAAAACCTACTGAATATGAAAAACAACAATTGTCAAAAGCAAAGCAAACGGCGCGGCAAAAATCAGCCCGTCAATCCGGTCAAAAATACCGCCGTGCCCTGGGATAAGATTGCTGGAATCTTTCAACCCAAGGCTTCTCTTGATATGGGATTCGATTAAATCGCCAATCTGGGCAATCACCGCCAAAAACGGCGCCGCAATCGTAAAGGCTTTTCCCCAATAAGGCAAAAGCGCATAATGGCCGTAAACCGCCGAAAACGCCGTTGCCAGAAGCATACCGCCGATAAGCCCCGCCCAGGTTTTGTTGGGGCTGATTTTCGGCGCCAGCTTCGGCCCCTTGATTGTCGTGCCGAACGCATAACCGCCGACATCAACGCACCAAATCAGCAAAAAGTACCAAAACATACCGGCCATTCCGGTCAGAAGATACAGCCAGACCAGACAGCCGAGCCCAAGCGTTATATAAGGAACGCCAAGCACCAGCAGCCCGCGCCTTTTTTCGCCGCGGGACTTGTAAGCGGCCACAGCCGTCGCCAAAACAAGCGCCAGCGGAATAACAATTATATGCATCGTCCAAACCGCCGCGCTGACTGAAAATGCATAAATGGAAACATACAGGCTTTTTTTCCCGGCCGGCGCAGCCATCTCCGCCCATTCCCAGGCCAGAAGACAGCCTAAAAACATGACAAACAGGTTAAAACAGGGTATACCGATATAAATAACGGCCAGTGTTGCCGGCGCCATAACCGCCGCCGCAGCAGCCCTTTTGATTAAAGCATCTTTTTTAGACTTTTCCATATCTTCTCTCCCGGGAGTTAAAGTCTGTCATAATCGCTTCCAGTTCCTGCCCGCTGAAATCAGGCCACGCCGTCTGCGTAAAAAACAATTCGCTGTACGCAATCTGCCAGAGCAGATAGTTGCTGATGCGCTGTTCGCCGCTGGTACGGATTAAAATGTCCGGATCCGGAATATCTTTGGTGTAGAGCATAGCAGAAAATTGCGCAATATCAATATCACTTTCCGACATATCACCGTTTTTCACCAAAACGGCCAATTTTCTGGCCGCCTGAACAATTTCCTGCCGCGAACCGTAACTGATGGCAAAACACAGGGTCATGCCGCTGTTTTCCGCCGTCTGCCGTTCCAAGGCTTCCATACTGCGGACAATATCGTCAGCCAGCATCGCGCGCTCGCCGATAAAACGGATTCTGATATTTTTTTCATGAAGTTCCCTGAAATCCGAATTCAGATACTGGCGCAACAACCCCATCAGCGTGTCCACTTCTTCCTGAGGACGCTGCCAGTTCTCGGTCGAAAAAGCGTAAAGCGTCAGAAACTTCACCCCCAGGCGGTTAGCCTCCTGAGCAATTTCCTTAACCTTTTCCGCCCCTTTCTTGTGACCGGCCGAACGCGGCAAAAGACGCTTCTTGGCCCAGCGCCCGTTCCCGTCCATGATAATGGCAATATGTTTTATACCGTCTGACATAATCTTAGAAATATTCATTCAAACATCAAAATAAATAATGCAAGGACACCTAAATCACTTTACACGAACCACAACCTTTAGCCGCTGTAAGACTGCCTGGATGATGTGTATACGAACTTTACCCTTAGCCGCTGTAAAAGTTTGGAGAGTGCGTTAGATAGAGTGGTTTCTAGGTGTGAGAAAAATCCTAGTGTACAAAATAGTACATGGATTTTTCGAACCACCGTAAAACTGCTCTAGATGACGTGCTATACGAACTTTTACTAGACCTGGAGGATGTCCTTCTCTTTTTGACTCAACATCTCTTCAATCTTTTTGATTGAGTCGTCAGTCAGCTTCTGAATTTCATTTTCATAACGCTTTTCGTCGTCTTCGGAAATAGCATTGTCCTTCTTCAGCTTTTTGACTTCATCAAGCGCTTCACGGCGAAGGTTGCGAATAGCGACTTTGTTGTTCTCGGCATATTTGCTGGCAATCTTGGTCAGTTCTTTTCTTCTTTCTTCGCTGAGCGGCGGAACGGGAACACGAATAAGCTGTCCGTCGGAAGCCGGGTTTAAGCCCAATTCCGATTCCATAATTGCTTTTTCAACCGCTTTGGCTAATCCTCTGTCCCATACGGAAACGGAGATGGTGCGCGCATCAGGCGTTGACACCGTGCCGAGCTGGGACAAAGGTGTCATGCTGCCGTAGGCTTCAACCATAATGCCGTCCAGCAGACTGACATGGGCGCGGCCGGCGCGCAAACCGCCGAAATCGTTTTTCAGGGCATCCAGCGTCTTGTCCATTTTAGACTTTGCTTCGTTTTTAATACTCGTAAAATCTGTCATGTTTATTTTTACCTCTTAAGTTTTTGATAAAAGCATAATTATTTATTTTCGCCGCTTTGGCAAGCAGTTTTTCGCGCCGCGGCGGATTTTATTTAATCAGCGTAAACTTCCCCTTGCCGCAAACCGCCTTAAACAGGGCGCCTTTCTCGTGCTGAGAAAAGACCATAACCGGAATTTTGTTTTCCCGCGCCATGGCAATCGCCGTCATATCCATAACCCCGAGCTGCTTTTCAATCACCTCATCATAAGAAACCTCGTCATAGCGTTTGGCATCCGGATTCTTTCGCGGATCGGAATCATACACGCCGTCAACCTGGGTAGACTTCATAATCACGTCGCACTGCATTTCCGAAGCACGCAAAACCGCGCCCGTGTCTGTGGTGAAAAAGGGGTTGCCCGTCCCGCCGGCAAAAATAACAATGCGTTTTTTTTCCAAATGGCGCTGCGCCCGGCGATAGAGATAGCTTTCGCAAACCTGGGGAATTTGCAGCCCGGACATTACCCGCACCGGCAGCCCGGCTTCTTCCATAATATTCTGCACATAAACGGCGTTCATCACCGTCGCCATCATGCCGACATAGTCGCCGACCGTGCGGTTAATCCCCTTGGAGGCTTCTTTCACGCCGCGGAAAATATTTCCGCCGCCGACCACAATGCAGATTTCCACGCCGGCGTCATAAATCTCCTTAATTTCCGCGCACAGCTTCCTGACCGCATCAGCCGAAATGCCGAAATTCTGGTCGCCCATCAGCCCCTCGCCGGAAACCTTCAACAAAACCCTTTTAAATACAGGCTTCATCTGCCTTCTCCCTCAAAATGTTAACCTGCCGCTTATATTAGCCGATTATTCGGCGTTGTCACCCCATTTATTGCGTTTTATGCAGATTAATTGCGCGTCCGGCCATGCACAGCCGCCGCAAAATAGGGTTGAAAAAAAATACCGATAAGTTTAAGAATATGAAAAAACAAACAATTACTTATAAATAAGGATAACACGCATGAGCATCACCATTTATTTCATCTTGTCCGCTGTCGGCGGCTACCTGCTCGGTTCAATCCCTTTCGGCCTGGTTCTGACCAGAATTTGCGGCCTCGGCGACATCCGCAAAATCGGCTCTGGCAACATCGGCGCCACCAACGTCCTCCGCACCGGACGCAAAGACTTGGCACTGCTTACCGTCATCCTTGATGCCTCCAAAGCCGGTTTTGCCGCCTGGCTCGCCGGATACCTCGCCCCTCAAGCATTCTGCAGCCTGTTCGGCTTCATCACCACGGTTGCCGTCGTTGCCGGACTGATTGCCGGCGTCATGGGCGTTATCGGCCACAACTTCCCCGTCTGGTTAAAATTCCGCGGCGGCAAAGGCGTCGCCTCAGCCTTCGGCTTTATCGTCGTTACCCAATGGCAGCTCGGCGTAATTGCCCTGTGCGTCTGGCTGGTGACGGCATTTACAACGCGCTACTCTTCCCTCTCGGCAATTCTGGCCGCCGTTTCCGTTCCGTTTTTCGCCTTTTTCATGTCAGACCCGGTACATGCCGCATTTTACAGCGCCATTGCCCTGCTGGTACTGATTCGCCACCATGCCAACATCGCCCGGCTGATAAAAGGCATCGAAAGCAAAATCAGCTTTAAGAAAAAAGCCTGAGCGCATGGAGAAAAAAGAGCTTATAAATCGGATTCGCCTGATTAACAGCGAAAATATCGGACCGATTACCTTCTACAGGCTGCTCCGCAAATTCGGCAGCGCCGCGGAAGCTTTGTCCAACCTGCCCGAACGCAGCCGGACCTTTACGGAAAGGCAGGCCGCCGCAGAAATAGAACGCGCTGACGCCCAAGGCATCCGGCTGCTCACGCCTGAAGATAAGCTCTACCCTGAAAGTCTTCGCCAGCTTAATGACGCACCGCCGATTCTCTATGTCCGCGGCAATGCCGAACTCCTCAACCACCCGCTGTCCGTATCCGTCGTTGGCGCCCGCAACGCTTCCGTCAACGGCCGCAAACTGGCCTCAAGGCTGGCTTATGACCTGACGGACAATGACGTCCTGATTATTTCCGGCATGGCCCGCGGCATCGATTCCGCCGCACACAAAGGAGCCATGTATGCCAAGAAACAAAACGGGCCGACCGTTGCCGTGCTCGGAACCGGCATTGACGTCCCTTACCCTTCGGAAAACCGCGAACTTTATGAACAGATTGCCGCTCAGGGCGCCATCGTATCGGAACTGCCGCTCGGCACCAAACCGCAAGCCAACAACTTTCCCCGCCGCAACCGCATCGTCGCCGCTCTGTCCTCGGGAACGCTGGTTGTCGAGGCCAATCTGAATTCCGGCTCGCTGATTACCGCCCGCCTGGCTTTAGAACAGGGCAGGGAAATATTTGCCGTCCCCGGATCGCCGCTTGACGGCCGCTCCTTAGGCACCAACAAACTCATTAAAGAAGGCGCCGTACTGGTTGAAAGTTATGAAGATGTCCTGACCAATCTCAACCTCAGCACCGGCCGGGCAATCCGCCCTCTTCCCGCCGCAAGGGAATTGGAATTATTTGATAAACCGCTTGACAAAGTAAAAAATAATGCCGATATTCCTCAAAAGAAAACCGCGCCGCTGACCGAGTTTCTGACTTATGACGGCGTATATGTCGACGAGCTTATCCGCTCTTCGGGACTGTCTGCGGCGGAGCTTTCCGTTGCTCTTCTTGAACTGGAAATGGATAATAAAATCGAACGCCAACCCGGCAACAAAGTCGCTTTAATAAAAAGATAAGGTGGAATAAGAACGATGAAATTAGTTATTGTGGAATCTCCGGCCAAAGCCAAAACCATCAATAAGTATCTGGGCGATGACTACAAGGTTCTTGCCAGTTTCGGACACATCCGCGACCTGCCGAGCAAAGACGGCTCAGTCAACCCGGATGAAGATTTCGCCATGACTTGGGAACTCAGTCCCGGCGGCAAAAAACGCGTTCAGGACATTGTCAAAGCCGTCAAAGACTGCGACACCATCATCCTCGCATCCGACCCGGATAGAGAAGGAGAAGCCATTGCCTGGCACGTTCTGGAAGAATTAAACGCCCGTAAAGTCATCAAAGGCAAAAAAATCGAGCGCGTCGTTTTCCACGAAATCACCAAACACGCCGTTACCGAAGCCATCCAAAACCCGCGGCAGATTGACGACAATCTGGTTTCCGCTTACATGGCGCGCCGCGCTTTGGACTATCTGGTAGGCTTCACCCTGTCCCCGGTTTTGTGGCGCAAACTTCCCGGCTCAAAATCCGCCGGCCGTGTCCAGTCCGTTGCCCTGCGTCTGGTCTGCGAACGCGAAACGGAAATTGAAAAGTTTAAACCCGAAGAATATTGGACCATTGACGTTGACGTCCTCACCTCCAAACAGGCGCTGATTACCACGCACCTCATGCAGCTGGACGGTAAAAAGCTCGAAAAATTTGACCTCAAACAGCAGGGGTCCGCAGAAGAAGCCAAAGCCAAAATTGAAGCGCAGGAATTCGCCGTATCCAACGTTGAGCGCAAGAAGGCCAACCGCTACCCGGCGCCGCCGTTCACCACTTCGACCTTGCAGCAGGAAGCCGCCCGTAAACTGCGCTTTTCAGCCAAAAGAACCATGCAGATTGCTCAAAAGCTCTACGAAGAAGGTTTGATTACTTATATGCGTACCGACGCGGTCAACCTCTCCCAGGAAGCCATAGCCGCCTGCCGCGAAGCCATCCTCAAATATTTTGGCGAGGACTACCTCCCCAAGCAGGCCAAAGAATATAAAACCAAGAGCAAAAACGCGCAGGAAGCACACGAAGCTATCCGCCCGTCCAATGTGATGAACACGCCGAAAAAGCTTGAAACCAAACTTGATGCCGAAGCGCACAAGCTTTATGAACTTATCTGGAAACGTACCATCGCCTGCCAGATGAACCCGGCGGTTATGGATAAAGTCGCGATTGACTTCCTGTCGCAGGACAAACTCATCCTCCTCCGTGCCAACGGCCAGGTTATCGCCTTTGACGGCTTCCTCAAACTCTATCAGGAAAGTAAGGACGATTCGGACGAGGATGACGAAAACCGCATTCTGCCGAATGTCGAAACCGGCGAAGCCGTTACCAAAGGCGAAATCCGCACTGACCAGCACTTCACCACGCCGCCGCCGCGCTTCACCGAAGCGAGCCTGGTTAAAAAGCTGGAAGAACTCGGCATCGGCCGCCCGTCAACCTATGCAACGATTATTTCCGTTTTGCAGGAAAGAAAATACGTCCGCGTTGAAAAACTGCGCTTCATTCCTGAAGACCGCGGCCGCATTGTCACCGTGTTCCTCGAAAATTTCTTCAAAAAATATGTTGAATACGACTTTACCGCGCAGCTTGAAGAATTTCTTGATGACATTTCCGCCGGACAAATGGAATGGAAAAAGCTCCTGACCGGATTTTGGAACAAGTTCATCAAAAACGTTGACGCCGTCAAACCGCTGCAAATTACCGAAGTCATCGACCGTATTGACGAAGCCTTGTCATACCACCTTTTCCCGCCCCGCGAAGACGGTTCGGATCCCCGCACCTGCCCTGAATGCGGCAAAGGGAAACTGAGTGTCAAATTCGGCAAGTTCGGCGCGTTCATCGGCTGTTCAAACTATCCCGAATGCAAATACACCAAACCGCTGACCGACGTCAAGGAAGAAGAGCAAAGCGACACGCCAAAAGTGCCGGCGCCTGAAGATAAAGTTCTCGGCGAGATGAATGGTTTGAAAGTTTACCTGAAAAAAGGGCCTTACGGTTTTTATGTCCAGCTGGGCGAAGACGCTACCGCCACCACAGAAAAACCCAAACGCTGTTCTCTGCCGAAAAATATTACACCGGAAGAAACAACGTTTGAACAGGCTTCCCGTCTGCTCAGTCTGCCCTTTGACTTAGGCGAAGGCATCACCGTCAACACCGGCAAATTCGGCCCATATATCAAACAGGGCGGAAAATCAAAATCCTTAACCGGCGCAGACACTATTTTCAACATCACGCTGGAAAGAGCCAAAACCATTTTGGCCGACGCGGCGGAACGCCCGGTCGGCACAGTTCTCGGCCAACATCCCAAAGACAAAGCCGATATCACTTTGAACAACGGCCGTTACGGCCCTTATATCAAATGGGGCAAAAACAACTATGCCATCCCCAAAGAATATAAAGGCAAAGAAATCAGCTTGGATGACGCCTTGAAAATCATCGAAGCCAAGAAATAAACAAAATCCCCGCACGAAACAATGCGGGGATTTTAGCGATAAAATTACAAGCATAATAGCTCTTTGGCATACTCCCACCAAAAAAACTCTTGCCACAAAAAAAGTGCCTGACATTTTCGTCAGGCACTTTTCTCTAACAGAGTTTTACCTTCTCAACGCCGCTAACAGTTCGTCATAGGAAAACACCGTCACTGCTTTTGAAAAATCTCTTAACACTTTTTTATCTGGCAGAGCAAGCTCGATATGATAAAATCTGCTCCACTCTTCCAGCCTTTCGGTTTTCACAAAAGCCCCCTGCTTTATCAAAGCATTCAGCAACGCGGCGGCCAGCGGCTTGGTATATTTCACCCGCACCGGATAATGCATAGCTTCAAGCAGCGCATCAGCCTCTTCCGGTAAAACCGGCGGCAGTTTGCCTAAGGCCTCTTCAAAATAACGCGCTGCCTTTTCCCGGCATGGAACATACTTGCTGTAAGCAATGAGCCCCAACCCCAGACGGCAAATGTCAAAAGCCTTGTTTTCCAGACTGAACCTGTTGCCAATCTCCATAAGCTTTAACAAGATATTTCCCAAGCGGGACATATCACAGGAAACAGACATCACGCGCGGCACCAGCTCATTAACCGGAACAGCGGCAACCTTTGACGCCAGCAGCATCAGAAAATCCCAGCAGCCGCGTTCATAAAACGGCACCTTGTCATAAATCCGATCAAAGACTCTCAGATACTTGTCAACATTCTGTAGACACTTCTTGTCAGCTTTCACAATATACTCGACGGCTCTTATCTTGTCCATACCGGGGACAGCCAAAGGCGCCATCAACACATCAAACGCCCGCAGTTTCAAAGCCACGGAAAAAAGCGCGCAATCCCGAAACATTTTGCTTAAAGCCGGCAAATCGGCAGGAACGGTATGATTCTGCGCCTTCAAATACAAACGCGCATAATGCTCGCATTTTTTGATGACAAGCTCATCTTCCTTATCTTTGGCACACACGCCTAAACTCGTCTGTGCGTCCAATACCTGATAAAAGCTGTCCCAGACTTTAATGTCAAAATGACGGTCCGTCCTGGCTGTTGCCGCAAAATATATCAGCTGCAGATAAGCGTCCAAAGCCGGAGCCTGAAAATCAAGACGAACAGCGGCATAAGTTATGTGCGGCAGCAGCAGAAACAATCCTTCCGGCTGCGACGCCATAAATGCGCGAGCCATTTCAAACAGCCTGTCGGAACGAAAACTGTACTTCATCGCCTGCCCGGCCAAAACACAAGTGCTGCGATATCCCAGCCAATAACTGATTTCAGCTTCATATTCCCGGACAATATCAACCGCGGCGCCTTTCTCCTGCATATAGGAAAAAAGCAGAACCAGATTTTCAAAATATTGCTCCGCCGCTTTACAGATACAAACCTGCTCATGAACATCGGATGTCTGCCGTATGTCTTTTTTAAACCCGGCAAGCCGGCCGCCGATATGTTCCAAGGCTGCTTTCCATGAAACCGCCTCACATCGCATCAGCTCGTCCAACACCTCGTTAAACGTCTGCCGCACGATAGCAAAAGTTACGCCGTTTTGCAGCAAATCGCATTTTTCCAAACGTTTTTCCCAAGCCAGCCATACGCTGTCATAAGTATAACAGGAAAGGTCGCCGGCAACAAAAATCTGCTTCAGTGCGCCGTACAAAGCCGCTCTGGCAATGCTCTCGTCCTTGGAAAGCATATATTCGTTTCTCAAATCTCTGGAAATTGTTTTCATAATAAATATATTTAATAAATTAATAATAGTCTTAACTTTTCTACTCTGCCATATAGCTGGACAAAAATCAAGAAAAAAGACGGTCTTTTATGACCGTCTTCTTCAATAAAATCATCCTAGAACTGCCCGCTCAGACCGCATAAACCGCCTCGGAGGAAACAAATCTTGTGAAACCCGTCGTTTTCCGTAAACGCAACGTTAACATTTCCGCCGCCAGCACGTTCGCTAAGCGCTGCATTGCAAATCAAAATCCGCCCTTGGTCGCTGAAAACCGGGAGAACCTCCAAATCCTCATCATACATTACCGGCAGATACATATTGTCATCAATCGGCATATTGCGGTTTATGGCAGCAACATCATCTTTGCCGACTTGAACATCGCCCAGTTGATACAATTCGTTCAACGCCATGGCATAAGGCTCAAAACGCAAATATCCGACCTTGACATTCTCTTCCAGAGGAAGAAAAATGTCACAACCGCAAAAAACGGCAAAGGGCGCAAAGTTGTACGCACGGTAATACTTCTTGGCATCATCTTCGTGCAGCTGCCAGGAATCACTGTCTTCATCATCGTTTCGAGGAAGTTCTAAAAACAGCTTTCGAACTTTTTCTGCCAGCTTATCATCCAATAAGCCCAGATTTTCTTCAGTTAAAGGAAATAATTTTCTCATAATGATAATTTTTAATTTTGAAATGTTAATTTTGCAAAATCAGAACGTCTGAAAAGTCCGACATTCCCCTTCAAATCACAAACGGCAATCCGTTCTTCGCCGCCGCTTGTCAAAAAGACAACGGCCGTCGCCTGATACCTGCGGTTGGCATTAAAAGGAAGAATCTTCTTTTCCAGAGAAAAAGTCGCTTTAACGGCCTTTGCATCTGCTCTTTTGATAACCTCGCCGTAAACATCGCGGCAGACTTTGACAATCCGGCTGAAAGCAACATTTACATCTTCAAATTTTTTTGAATAAAACATAATTATTTGATTTAATTAATAATAAAATAACGCCCCTCATACTACACACCGCATTTTTTTTGTCAAGACAACAGCCGCAAAATTAACGGCGGAATTTTCGCGTGTTTTTAATCATTATTTTAGATATTTTGTTTATCTTAAATGAAAAAAGAACCCTACAACGCGAGGACAAACCATGCTTAACTATCTTTTCAGCACGCTCAATTTCGCTGATTTCGTTCCTGCCAGAGCTTTTGCGGCGTTTTTCACCGCGCTTGTCATCGGGCTTGCCTGTGGCGGAAAGCTGATAACCTTTCTAAAGTGCCGCCAGGGCAAAGGACAGCCCATCCGTGAAGACGGACCAAAATCTCACCTGGAAACCAAAAAGGGAACGCCGACCATGGGCGGCCTGCTCATCATCGGTGCCTCGGTCCTGTCCGCGCTCCTCTGGTGCCGCCTGTCCAATCCCTTTGTCTGGACCTGCCTCGGCGTTTATCTGATCTATGCCTTAATCGGTTTTGCCGACGATTACGTCAAAGTAAAAAAACACAGCGCCAACGCCATTTCCGGCCCAATGCGCCTTTTGCTCGAATTTTCGACCGCGCTTGCCGCCATTTTGGTCATCTCATATTTTACCGCGGAAAACGCCCGCTTTGCCCTGACCATCCCCTATTTCAAAAATCTGGCGCTTGACTTGTGCTGGTTCTACATCCCCTTTGCCATGTTCGTTCTGGTCGGCACCGCCAATTCCGTCAACCTCAGCGACGGGCTTGACGGCCTCGCCGGCGGTCTGTGTGTCATTGCCTTTTTCGTTTTCATGGTTATCGCATACATCTCCGGCAGCAGCCTGTCTGAATATTTTTACATCTTGCCGGTTGCCGGCACTGCCGAAACGGCGGTTGTTTGCGCGGCAGTTATCGGCGGCTGTGTCAGCTTTCTGTGGTTTAACGCCCCGCCGGCCAAAATTTTCATGGGCGACACCGGCTCTCTGGCGCTCGGCGGCCTGCTCGGCACCGTAGCCATCATTACCAAACACGAAATCGTTCTGGCAATTGTCGGCGGCATTTTTGTCATGGAAGCCCTGTCCGACATCATCCAGGTCTTCTGGTACAAACGCACCAAACGCCGCGTCTTTTTAATGGCGCCGATTCACCACCATTTTGAACAGCTCGGCTGGAAAGAAACCACCGTTGTCCTGCGCTTTTGGATAATTGCCTTTATTCTCGGGCTGCTCGGCCTGGCTTCGCTCCGCCTGATAGGAGCATAACGCCGTGTTCCGCTTTTCCCGCAACAGCCGCAGCATAATCAGCAATTGGTGGTGGACCGTTGACAAAGTCCTGCTGGGACTGGTGACGGTTCTTCTCCTCATCGGCATTTTTCTGAACTTCTCGGCCAGCCCGGCGGTCGCCAACCGTATCGGCGCCGAAACTTTTCACTTTGTCAAACGCCAGTTGTTTTTTATCCCGCTGGCCTATGGGCTGATGATTCTGCTCTCCATGCAAAATCTCAAAACCATCCGCCGCATTGCCATCATCGGCTATGTTGTCGTTGTCGGCCTGATGTTTATGACGCTGTTTTGGGGAGAGTCGATTAAAGGCGCCACCCGCTGGATTCGCATTTTCGGCTTCTCGCTGCAACCGTCCGAATTTGTCAAACCGGTCTTCGCCGTAGTCGCGGCCTGGCTTTTTGACGGTCAAAAACGCCACCAGGATTTTCCCGGCGACGTTCTCTCCACCGGCCTTTATGCCTTTACCCTGATTCTGCTTCTGTCCCAGCCTGACGTCGGCATGAGCATTGTCGTCACCGTTATCTGGGGCTTCCAGTTCTTTTTAAGCGGCCTGTCCATCGTGCTGGTTGCAGTCATGGCTGCCGCCGGTATCCTGCTGCTGGTCTTGGCTTATTTTACCTTCAGCCATGTCCATACGCGCGTTGAACAGTTTCTGGCTTCCGGCGGCGAATTAAGCTATCAGGTTCGCAAATCGCTTGAAGCATTTCACAACGGCAGCATCTTCGGCCGCGGCCCCGGCGAAGGCGTCGTCAAGCTTAACATCCCCGACGCGCACACCGACTTTATTTTTGCCGTCGCCGGCGAAGAATTTGGCATGTTTCTCTGCCTGATTATCATCGGCATTTATGCGGCGATTGTCATTCGCTCCATGGTTATTTCCATGAAAGACAACAACCTGTTTATTATTCTTTCGGCCTCGGCTCTCTCGGCCTCGTTCGGGCTGCAGGCAATTATCAACATGGCCTCCACCATGCACCTTATGCCGACCAAAGGCATGACCCTGCCGTTCATTTCCTACGGCGGTTCATCGCTTCTGGCAACAGCGCTCGGCGTGGGTATGCTCCTGGCCATTACCCGTAAAAACGTTACTGCGGAGGATAAAGATGAAATCGACTGAAAAAGACACCCGCCCCTTAATCATCCTCACGGCCGGCGGCACCGGCGGCCATGTTTATCCGGCTGACGCACTCGCCGCCGAACTGGAACAACGGGGCTATCGCCTGGCTTTAGTAACGGACTCCCGCGGCAAAGACAATTACAAAGGCAAACTGGCGGAAATTCCCAACTATGCCGTTCTGGCCGGCGGCTTGGTCGGCAAAGGCAAATGGACCAAAATCAAAAACCTCTTTAAAATCTGTATCGGCATTTTGCAGGCCGGCGTCATTTTGTTCCGTCAAAAACCCGTCTGCGTCGTCGGCTTCGGCGGTTACGCCTCCTTTCCCTGCGCCATGGCGGCCATTTTGCTCGGCATTGACTTGGTCATCCACGAGCAAAACTCAGTCATGAGCCGCACCAACCGTTTTCTCAGCAAATACGCCGAGCTGATTGCCCAAAGTTTCCGCAACGTTAAATACACACCGCCTGCCGCCCGCACGGTTCTGACCGGAATGCCGGTTCGTCAGGCGATTGCGTCTGTCCGCGAACAGCCGCGCCCGGAAACGGCTTCGGGAAAATTCCGCCTGTTAATTCTCGGCGGCAGCCAGGGCGCCAAAATCTTTGGCGACATCATTCCGGAAGCCGTCAAACAGCTTGATAAAAAACTGCAAAAAAATCTGACTGTCTGCCAACAATGCCGCCGCGATGATGTCGAAAAACTCCGAGAAGCTTATCAGGACTGCCCCGCCGACACAACAATATCACATTTTTTCAATAACATGCCGGAATTATATGCCGCGTCACATTTAATAATTTCCCGTTCTGGCGCGTCTTCCGTCTGCGAAATCGCCGCAGTCGGCATTCCGTCGATTCTCGTTCCGCTGCCTACCGCGGCTGACGACCACCAGACCGGCAATGCCCGCGAACTGTCCGAAAACGGCGGCGCCATTCTCATCAAACAGGCCGACTTCACGGCGGAGCGGCTCAGTCAAACTCTGACAGAACTCTTTACCCACCCCAAACAGCTTGAAAAAATGGCAACGCAGAGCCGCAAGGCCGGCATCACCAACGCCGCCGCGCTTTTTGCCGACGCCATTGAAAAACAAATCATCCGCAAACAAAAATAGGAGGCCCCATGTTTAAAAAACTTTTTTCCCAAAATATCATTGACCTCCTGCCCAAAGTCCGCGGCAAATATAAAAAAAACGAACCCTTGAAAAAACACACCTGGTTCGCCGTCGGCGGCCCGGCTGAAGTAATGTTCATCCCTGAAGACATTGAAGACTTAAGCAGCTTCATGCAAAAACGCCCGCACAACATTCCGATTTACGTCATCGGCGGCGGCTCCAACCTCCTGGTGCGCGACGGCGGCATTCCCGGCGTTGTCATCAAACTCGATTCCCCGGCGTTCAAAAAATATCAGCTCGGCGAAAACACCATCACCTGCGGCTGCGGCATGCGCAATATCGATCTGCAAAAAATCATGATAAAGCACCGTTTCGGCGGGCTGGAATTTTTATCTTCCATTCCCGGCGCCATCGGCGGCTCGGTCAAAACTAACGCCGGCTGCTATGGCCGCGAAGCCAAAGACGTCATCATCAGCGCGCAGGTTGTCAACGGCGAAGGCGACATCAGCAGCATTCCGGTTGAAGACCTGATGCTGTCTTATCGCAGCAGTTTCTTTCCCGAGGACTGGATTATCACAGCCATAACCTTCCGCACCCATGCCGACACGCCGGAACACATCATGGAAATCATCAACGACCAGAAAAACAAAAGGATGAAAAGTCAGCCGCATAACGTCAAAACCGCAGGTTCAACTTTCAAAAATCCCGAAGGGCTGAAGGCTTGGGAACTCATCAAAAAATCCGGCTGCGACCAACTCAGCGTCGGCGGCGCCAAAGTTTCCGAAGTTCACTGCAACTTTCTTGTCAACACCGGCGGCGCCACCGCCAAAGACATTGAAACCTTGGGCGAAACAATCATCAAACAGGTGCGCGACAAAACCTCTATCACGCTGGAATGGGAAATCAAACGCGTAGGAATAAACTAAAACAATGACAACCGCCGCCCCGGAAATCATCCCGCAGCTGCAAATGCCGCAGCCCAAAACCGACAACCGCGTCAGCCTGCCGGTCGAATGGCCGTACCGCCTGCTCGGCAATGCCTTGATTCTGGGGCTCATCCTTTTTCTGGCCTCCATCGCCATTACCGTCAAAACCGACCTCATCAACCAAAAACTCCTCAGCCTGCAGGATTCGTACTACATGATGACGTCAAAACTCGGCTTCACGGTTGACGACATCATTGTCGACGGCCGCCGCCACACCTCAAAAACCGAGCTCCTTAATGCCATGGGCATCGACCGCGGCACCAACATCCTCCGCCTCGACCTTTATGACCTCAAAGACAAAATCGAAAGCCTGCCCTGGGTCAGATCGGCCGTTGTCCGCCGCAGCTACTACCCCAACGTCATCAGAATATCCCTGCGCGAACATCAGGTCAAAAGCCTGTGGCAGATAAACGAAACTTTTCATCCCATTGACGAAGACGGTAAGGTTATTGACGCGCCTTATATCCCTGACAAACCGCTTCTGCTCATTGTCGGCGCCGGCGCCCCCGAAAACATCAATCAGCTTTTAAGCGAAATAGACACGGATTCGCCTGTCTTTAAACGCGTCAAAGTCGCCAATTTCATATCCGGCCGCCGCTGGAACCTCATTCTTGACGACATTGAACACGGTATCACCATAAAGCTCCCCGAACAAAACGTCGCCGCCGCCTGGAAAAAATTGCTAAAATTAAACGCCACCAAAAACATTCTTAAACGTAAATTAACCAACATCGATTTAAGATTGAAAGGCAAGGTAATCATAACCTTGGAAAAGAGCGGCAAAAAAGCACCAAAAAAGCTTAAAAGCTCAAAAGAAAGCAAGATCTGAAGGGATAGGAAATTGACACATTCATTTAATCGGTTAACGACAATCGCTGCCTTGGACATTGGTTCCTCCAAAGTCTGCTGCATCATTGCCAAAATCAGCCGTGACAAAAGAATCAATGTCGTCGGTTACGGTTATAACGCCTCCAAAGGAATCAAAAACGGCATAATCACTGACCTGAACCAGGCCACGCTTTCTATATGCAACGCAGTCGAAACGGCGGAGCAAATGGCCAACGAACGCATCGACCGGGTGATTGTCAACATCTCCGGCGACAAGATAAAAAGCGTCATCAAAAGCGCCTCGATTTCCGTCAACAAAAACCGCCCGATCAGTGAAAACGACATCAACAAAGTTATTGAAAAAGGTATCAACAAAATCAATGTCGACGGCCACGAACTCATCCACTGCCTGCCGATGAGCTACCGCTGCGACAACGGTGAAGAAATCAAAGACCCGCGCAACATTTACGGCGAAACGCTCTCTGTCGACATCCTCCTCGGGCTCATTCCGCAAATCATGTTCCGCAATGTCGGCACCGTTATTGAAAACGCCCATCTTGAAATCGCGGAGAAAGCCTTTTCGGCTTATGCCTCGGGGCTGTCCTGCCTGGTTGAGGACGAAACCGAAATCGGCGCCACGGTCATCGACATCGGCGGCGGCACCACCAGCATTTGCGGCTTCAAGCACGGCCACCCGACTTACTTCGCCGCGCTGCCGGTCGGCGGCAACAATGTCACCAACGACATCGCCTGGGGACTGACAACCTCCTTTACCCATGCCGAACGCTTAAAAACCCTGCACGGCTGCGCTTTCATGACCAGCAAGGACAAAGAGGAAACAATCAACGTTTACCCCGTCGGCGAAGAAGACGACAGCTCAATCAAACAAGTTCCCAAGGCTGAACTCATCAGCATCATCACACCGCGCATTGAAGAAATTTTTGAACTCGTCAACCAGAAACTGGCGGAACAGGGACTGCGCAACATTTCCAGCCACCGCGTTGTCCTGACCGGCGGCGGCAGCCACCTTTCCGGCATCCGCGACGTTGCGGCCATGGTTCTTGACAAACAGGTACGCCTCGGCCGTCCGCGCAATGTTTTAAACCTTCCGGACAGCCTGTATAACCCGGCCTTTTCCACGGCCGTCGGCTTGCTTCTGTTTGCCTTGAATTACACGGAAAAGAAACCGAATAAAATTGTCAATAAACCGGCGCACACCGCTTCCGGCTTCGGCAAAATCTTCAGTTGGATGAAACAGAATTTCTGATTCAGAAAATGCCGGGAAGTATTTCCCGGCATTTTTCAGCTATTTGGTTTGTATTTTTTCGAGCCTGCCGCTGGCCGTCACTTCATACCCCTGTTCCCGCAGGGCTTCTTTGCCGCCCTCATCAAAGGTGTAGTAATAAATCAGCTCGCGCTCGTTGATTCTGCCTGCGTCAACTGCTGCCTGCGGAATGCCCCAGACAACGGAAATCGGCCAGGTCAGAAGGTTGAGAAAACCATATAACATCTGCCCGTTGTCCGCGCCATTGCCTGACGCCAGATAAAAGTTTCCACCGCCCGGCAGCAGGTTCAAAAGGCCGGCGCCGGCTGCGCTGGCAGGTTTTTCCCAGTTTCCGGCGGGTTTTTCCGTGGTAATGCCCTGCGCGCGCAGGCTGCGCAATGTGTTGTTTTCCTGATGCGTTAAGGAAACACAGCCGGAGAGGAGAAGTCCCAAAGCCGTGTATGCAATTAAGTTTTTCATATCTTCAAACATCCTGTTTTTATTCTGTTAACAAAACAAAACCCGCTCTAATAAAGGCGGGCGGATGTTCAGAATTCGTGTGAAAACAGAAATAACATATTGATTTATATGGCATAATTTTATGATTTTTACATTTAAAGCTTGCTGTTACATAAGGGTGATACAGCAGATGGTAAAAAAACAAAACAGGTTATTTTTAAGAAAGCATACATATTATGTTAGAATTGCAGTTCCAAAAGATTTGATTTTTATTGTAAAGAAAAATGAAGTCAGATATTCTCTTAACACCAAAAACTACTATGATGCCTGCCAAAAGGTAAGAATTATATCTGTAATGGTGGATATTTTATGTAATAAAGTAAGGAATAACTTGATGAAGATAGATAGTGCTTTACAAGGACAAGCAACGGATGTGCATTTAAGCAGAGATGATTATGAAAAATTCTTCATCTATGAATTAAACAGAATAAAACAAACAATAGATAATAATTTTGCAGAGATAAAACAGGGAAAATTTTCTTGGGATGATATAAATTGGTTGAATGATGCAGCCAAACGGGATTTTGAAAAAGAAACATCTATACAGATAGCAACAGAAGATGATGAAATATTATTTGGACAGGAAATAATAGAACGGTGTTTTGAGAATTATTTAAAGGAAACAATACAAAAAGAAGGATGCCCAGCATCAGATAAATTAAAGCAGATTTATAAGCATAAACCTTTATATAAGATGGATGATGATGAATTATTAGAAAGACATCCTCATCTTGATTGTCTAATGAGTGGTTTGTCTCTAATAGAGGATTATGCTAAAAATTATATCCAGTCATTTATAAATGATATGGAATATAGGACAACGAATCCTTTTGTTAGTAAATGGTTGAGAATAATTCAAGAACAAGAAATGAAGGAATTGAGCAAACCTTCTATTGTTGTGGAATGGAAGGATGTTATTGAGAAGTATAATAGAGGAAGAAAAGTGGATTATGCAGTAAAGGATGCTACCATAAAACGAAATCAACAAAAACTTAAAACTTGTTTTCAGTTAATCGGAAAAACTAATTTGGCAGAATTTACAGCAAGCGATTGTTCTGAATTATCTTCTAAATTAGAGGAAAAACCGAAAAATAATAAAAATCTTGAAAAATTATCTATCAGGACAAGAACAAATTATTTAATAGTTTTTAAAAATTTTATGGAATGGTGTTATAGAGAAGGATATGTATCTAATGATTATTCATCCAATATTGTTATTCCAACTAAAAAGGTTATTCAAAAAATAGGTGTTGTTGAGAAAGTTCCCTTTGATAAAAAAGATTTGTTAAAGTTTTTTAATCCCGATGTGTTTTTGAAAAAAATACGAGATAGAAAGAAAATTTGGAGATTCTATATTCCATTGATTGCGATGACTACAGGAGCAAGAATCAATGAAATTTGCCAGTTGGGAATTAACGATATTAAGAAAGAAAAAAATATTTGGTATTATGATTTAAATGATGAGGAAGAAACCAAATCATTAAAAACTATAAAATCCAAAAGGAAAGTTCCTATACATTCCATTGTTTTGGAACAAGGATTTTTAGAATTTGTAAAATATATGAAATCCCAAAAATCAGAAAGGTTATTTTCAGATTTAACATACAGGGAAGATTCTAATTATTCTCAAAAACCTAAAAATTTTTATAGTGATTATATCAGAGATATAGGAATAACAGACCCCAAAAAAACATTTCATTCTTTTAGGCATTTATTCAAACAGATGATGGAGAAAAGCAAAATTAGAACAGAAGTTCAAAATGCTATTTGTGGATGGGAAGGACACAATATCGGTGAAAATGTCTATGGAAAAATAGATGTAAAAGATATGAAGGATGCTATTGAAACAATAAAATTTAGTTTCCTTCAAAAAACATTACAACAGATTAAAGATAATAAGCCCAATTTTCTAAAATTTGATTAGAGTTTCATTGTATATAAAATTATCAATTTAAAATAATCTGTTTTCTTCATCACATCATAATAAATACAAATGTAAGTGATACTATTGAGTGTTGTTTATGAAATCAAAGGAGCCGAAATGCCCCTATGCAAAATTATTATCAAAAATTAAAGGATTACTAATGAGTGACGATATTGAGATAACAAAATATGATAACTTCAAATTTAATCAGATAATTCAAAAACAAGGATTAAATTCCAACAAATCAAATTATAAATCAAAGCAAAAAAAATCAGTTCATCAACAAATTAATTTACCTAACAGAATCATTTATACAACATCAGCATCTATTGATGAATTAAAGAAACTAAATCCAGTTTATAAATATAATTTTGAAAATAAAAAAGATGAAATTTTAACTAAACTACCTGAAAAGCAAATAAATTATCATCTTTCTTTTAATCCCCATACAGAAATAACAGAAGATAAATTAAAAGATACATTTAATTTTATCAAAAACAAATATGGTTATTTTTTGTATGGTAATAACTGGATAAAATATCTAAATTTGGATTACGATTTATATATTGAAAAACAAAACAATTACCATCTGCATCTAATTGTCAGAAATATGATGCCAGATGACTTTTTGTTATTTTATGGTTATTTTTTTAAGTTATTACAATCACAATATCAGAATACTACCACTTATTGCAAACTTATTGATGATGAAAATTTAACAATCAAATATGACATCAAAAATAATGACACATCAATTTATGATGCCAAATATTTTATTAAAAGTAAGGATTAACAATGAATTTAGATGACAGATTAAAACAATACAGGGAGCAGAAAAAAAGAAATTTAGATACAATGAAGAATAATAAAAACCCTACTTTCAGAAATGAATTAGCAAAGCAGAATCAACAATTAAATATTAAGATGGATGATGAAAAAAAGAAGTATCATCAACTAAAATTAAATCAATTAAACCAAAAGTAGGATGTTGAATGATAAGTCAAAATATATTTTTTAATGAGTTAGTAAGACAACATCCCAAAGGAAATTATATCAATAATGGGGTTATTGTATTTAGCGATGGTGGTTATCAGGTTGCTTGCTTTAAATCTTTGGATAAAAGAAGATATGCATTAGTTTTCTTCAATTTTGGAAAATTTGAGATTTTGGAAACCACTATTTAAATATGCTAACATTTTTAAGTTATTGATGATTTTTTGATTGTTTATAATTTGTTGTAATAATTCAGATTCATTCATAAAATATCCTTTCTTATATGGATATTTATAGATATTACAAAGGCCTCATATTTTTATGAGGCCTTTGTTCTTAATCATTATACCCAAGGAAACGAGGATTTTCAAACTCATAATGTCCAAAAGAGTTTTTTCTTAAATATCCCTTTATAATAATTACTTGTCTGTCATATCTCTGCCATTCCTTAACTAATTCATATTGGGTAAATATTATATCAACAAATGCATCTTGATTAGAAAAATTTCCTGAACCACAATATTTTTCTGTGCCACCTTTACTTAAATCCATCTTTTTTATTGTTATGCTTCCCCGAGGATTTCCATGCATATAATAACCACACCAAACATTTTTTTCAATTTTTGGTTTATTTTCAACTACGATATTATTTGGAGATGTTGTAGCTGTAACAGTGTTATTGGGTATTGATGTATTATTTTGGGAGGCATTAATTGAAAAAATTAAAACTCCGATAATGATACCAATAATTAATTGTTGATATTTTCTTAACTTTTTTAATATTTTCTTTGTATTTTTAGATGTTAGAAAAATAGAAACTTTATTTTTAATTAATGGGGTTAAAATATTGCATTTTTCTTTTCCTGACACATATAACAATGAAATTATTTCTTTTGTTTTCTTTTTAGCATTTAGTAATTTATTTTTAGATTTCTTGATAACAAATTTTATTGTTATCGGAAGAAGCAGAATTAATGAAATATACGAAATAATAGCAAAGGTTTCATTCATACTTCTTGTAAAAAATCTTTCATCAAAAAGTTTTATGATAAATGGAATAATTCCAAAAATTGTAAATAAAGATACACCAAGAACAGTGCATAAACCAATGAGTGTTATTGTTTCTTCTTCATCATTTTGTTGTTTGTTTACCATTTCAAACTTCCTAATTTTGTTATAACAAAAAAGTCGCTTGATTAAGGCGACTGGAAGTTGATACCTATTTGATAGAATAGTATAGTGTATTTGGTATATGCATATACCTTATTAACTACCTTCCAGTCATAAGACCAAAAGGTAGTTTTTACATTCGTCAAACGAATAACTATCAATAGAGGGTATCAAACCTCACATTGGTAATCAACCAATGCACAGTCAGGTTATTTCATAAATTTATGAGAGTCAATATTATTCCTAAATGATAGTATCAAAAAGTATAGTTAAATGAGTCTATTAGATTGAGACCGTCAAAAATATGTGAATCTATAAAAATCAATAGGTTAATTGATTTTATACTTGACATTATCAATAATAGTATCATAATATCTTTAATAAGATGATACTATAAAGGATTAACAAAATGAAAATTAAATATGTTAGATGTTCTACAATCAACCAAAATTTGGACCGTCAATTGGAAGATAAAGAAAACTATGATTTGGTTTATGAAGAAAAAGCAAGTGGCAAATCCAAAAATAACAGACCCGAATTACAAAATATGTTGAAAGCCCTTCGTTTAGGTGACGAAGTATATTGTCATAGCATTGATAGATTATCGCGAAACACACTTGATTTATTGACCATCATAAAAGAAATCAAAGATAAAGGTTGCTCTATTACTTTTATTAAAGAAGGATGGACATTTTCAAATCAGGAGAATTTTGCCAGCAAAACCCAAGAATTGATGCTTACCATTATGGGAGCCATCGCACAGGCTGAAAGAATTACCACCAAAGAAAGACAGATGGAAGGCATCAAAATCGCTCAAACAAAAGGCAAGTATCAAAAAGCACATCCAACCAAATTAAATAAACAACAAATTCAACAGTTAAAAGATGACAGAGCAACAGGAATGACTGAAAGCGAATTGATGAATAAATATCATATTTCCAAACCTACACTTTACAGATATTTGAAAAAATAATCATAATTTAAGGTTAAATATTTTTATAGGTATACACCAAAGTTGGAGACTTGACATCTTTCTAAAAATAATAAAAAATTAAATGGTAAGTGATACAGAAGGATGATACAGCAAATTTTATCTGTAAAAATTAACTCATTGATTCAATAGATTATTTTATTTTTTACACGGATGTTCGAAAACCGTATTCCATTAAAAACGGCTCAGCGCTTTCGTGCTATGCCTTATTACGCCGACATCCGTCCGATGACAGAGGTCGGCATATTTAATTTGAGTCGCTATGCAAAACGACTAATGGAATTTAGGGTTTTCGAAGCCCTGAGCATTGCTCTTTTCTACGGAACAATGCCTGAATTTAAGCTAACGGATTTCTTTAGATAAATCAAGCTTAATTTTGCGCCTTTTATCCCGATGCTTCACCCACAAAAAAAACAGAGTGTTTTTTTACACTCTGTTTTTTTTCATCTTCAAAAGACAACCGAGGCCGGATAAAACAAAATCCTTTTCCATCGCAACACGCACTGCTATGGCACTGTAAAAGTGCGATATGTGAGGGAGTGTACATAAAGCAGTACATAACCGAACATTTTACACGCAGTTTCTGTATTAGATGACCACAGAGCGCGCTTTTAAAACGGTTTGTCATCATTTTTCAGTTCTTCTAGCAGCTTGTCCAAATCTTTACCAAGCTTAATCTTTCTTGCTTTTTCTGCCGCCAGAGCGCCCAATACAAACGCGCCGCACAAAAGCAGTCCTTTTAATAATTTCTTCTTCATAATCCTATGTATTAATAATTAATTTACAGCCCATTTCTAGCACAAACAGCCGCATTGTCAATTAATTTAAATTCTCCGCCCGGCGGTAACTTTTACTTAATCAATTCTGCCTATACTGAATACAAAAGAAATATTTATCGGAGTAAGTAATACAATGTCTATCAAATTAGCCGTACCAGAAACCAGCATTACCCACTTAAAGCCGCGCATTTCCGTTATCGGAGTCGGCGGCGGCGGCGGCAATGCGGTTAATAACATGATCGCGCAAAATCTTGAAGGCGTTGACTTTATCGTCGCCAATACCGATTCTCAGGCACTGGCTCACTCCTCCGCCAGCCGCAAAATCCAGCTCGGCCTCAAAACCACGCAAGGCCTGGGCGCTGGCGCACGTCCCGAAATCGGACGCCAGGCGGCGGAAGAAGCCAAGGAAGAAATAGAGAAGGAAATCGAAGGCTCCAATATGGTATTCATCACCGCCGGCATGGGCGGCGGAACCGGTTCCGGCGCAGCGCCCGTTGTCGCCAAACTGGCTAAGGAAAAAGGCATCCTCACCATCGGCGTTGTCACCAAACCGTTCCAGTTTGAAGGCCGCAAGCGCATGGAAACAGCCGAAAGCGCCGTTGAAGAATTTACCAAGGCTGTAGACAGTATCATCATTATCCCTAATCAGAATTTGTTCCGCATTGCCGACAAGAAAACCACGCTGGCCGATGCCTTCATCATGGCCGACAACGTCCTTTATTCCGGCGTTCGTTCCATTACCGACCTGATGATGATGCCAGGCTTGATTAACCTTGATTTTGCCGACATCAAATCCATTATGCAGGACAAAGGCAAAGCCATTATGGGTACTGGTGAAGCCGAAGGCGAAGACCGCGCTGTCAAAGCCGCCGAACAGGCTCTTTCCAACCCGCTGCTTGACGACTGCAATATGCGCGGCGCCAAAGGCGTGTTAATCAACATCACCGGCGGCAACGACATCACTCTGTTTGAAATCGATGAAGCCGCCAGCCGCATCAAGGAAGAAGTCGACGAAGAAGCCAACATCATTTTCGGCTCCAGCTTTGACGAAGCGCTCGGCGGAAAAATCCGCGTTTCCATTGTTGCCACCGGTATCGGCGATGCCAAAGCCGCCGCCAACCCGCAGCAGCCCCAGGCCGCAAAAATCGCCAGCTATATCGAACAAAGCTATATGCACGAAATGGAAAAACCATCCGTTCCCTCCCCGGAACTCGATTCCAACCTGCAAAAATTTTCAGCGACAAAACCCGCTGAAGCCGAACCGGAAACCGCTCCTGCTGCAGAAGAGAGCATTTCCGAAGTTGCCGCGGCAGTAGAGGCTGAGAGCATTCAGGCTGCTCCCGCCCAGGAAAAGCAGATCGAAACTTTCACCAGCCTGGACGCTTCTGAAGTTATCGGTGAAATGCCTCAGGCATCCTCTCTGTTCAAGGCTATTATTAATAATAAGCCGGAAGACGCCAATGTCAGCGCTCAGCTGGAAAACATTCTGTCTTCCAACGAGAACACCTTTTCTCCCAAAAGCACGGTAAAAACCGTTGAGGAAGAACCGGAACTGTTCCCGAACCAAAATCCTGTTGTCTTTGCCGCCAAACCGGTTGAAGAAGAACAGGAAAAGTTAATTATTAATGATGAAGACGAAGAATATACCCCAACGCTCATTGAACGCGTCACCGGGTTTTCCATCGCCAAAAGAAACCGCCGGAAATTAAGAGAGAGTGAACAGGCTCAGGAACAAATCGCCCCGTCTTTTTCGGAAGACAACGAAAACGACGACCGTTTGAATCTTGAAATTCCCTCTTTTCTCCGCCGGAGATAAAATAATATTATTTTACAAACCGCAAAACCCCTCCAATGAGGGGTTTTTGTTTTGGCGTTTTTCATTTTGACATTTTCCGCCGTTGCAAAACTTTTCTCCCTGGCTTGATTTTTTATCTTTTCTGTCATAGACTTCAGACAATCAACTATTATTGTTTAATCAAATTCTTACAATTATGCGTAAAGAAATCATCGAAATCCAATGCCTGAGCCGTCAAAAAATCTCTTCAAAAGAATGGATGTATGTTGCGGCGGAATGTGAATACTGGTTATCCGACTGCGGACTTGACGAAGAAGAACGCACCGCCCTCGGAAAAATAAAAAACCGGGCTTTGCAAAAAATTCAGGCACTGCGGCAGAATGAAGAAAACAAAGCCAGAAAAAACCTGCGAAACAAACTTGAAGAACTGTATCCGTCTTCAAAACCGCTTTCCGTTTCAGATGCTTTGGCCGCTTCGGAAACTGACGCGTTTTTTCATTGATTTCAACATTAACAAAACAAAAAAGGTTTCCTTACCGGGGAAACCTTTTCTTATGCCCACAATCCTAAACCGCTTAAATCGGATAACCGACAACCTGCGAAATAATCACCGTATCGGCGTCAATCCCCAAAGCGGCGGCCAAATCCTCTTTCTGATAATAGCCGCGAACGACATTGTTCAGCCCTCTTGCCGCACAGTACAGCGCCACGTTCTGATACATTGATCCCGCCTGCATGGCTGTGTTCATGTCCGCCGGATCGCCGGTCGTTGTATAAAGCAGAAAAAGCGGCGCGTTATCCGTATAATCCTGCGTCTGCAAATAGCCGCGCAAATCCTTGTTTGTCACCTGCTGCAAATTGTTATCCGGCGCATTATAAAGCCAGGCGCCGTCAGACTGGATGACATAAACCTGCATATCCTGACGGTTCATCGCCGTCGGCACGGTTCTTTTGCCATCATCGCGATTAACGCCCCAGGCCGCCCACAAAATCTCGCTGAGCGTCTGGTTGTCAAGCGTATTCAGCCCGAAACTTTTTCCGGAATGCCGGTTGTTCAACGCCTCCATAACCGCAATACCGCCGAAAATATTCGGCTGCGGCAAAGCCTGTGTCACCGCTTCCTGCGCCAATGCCTGAGAACTGACGGCCCCGGCCAAAACCAAACCTAAAAAATATTTCATTTTCTTCATATGACTTCTCCGCTTAACTTTAATATGATAATAATTTAATCCCTGATTCTTAATTTTCATTATAACCATTAAAATTAATTTTTCATATTGACAGCCCAAAAACTTTAGTATATAAACACTCCCAGTAATGCCGACATAGCTCAGTTGGTAGAGCAACTGATTTGTAATCAGTGGGTCCGCGGTTCGAGTCCGTGTGTCGGCACCATTATAAAAAAACCTCCGTAACGGAGGTTTTTTTATTGTTAAACCGGAAAACCGAATTATCATAACTCGTGATAATCCTCATAAATACGTTGCAGATAATCGCGATATTCCACACCCGGCTTCAAAGAATTGATAATTTCCCGCATCTGCCCGTCATCAATAAAACCGCGGCGATATGCAATCTCTTCAATACAGGCAATCTTCAAATCCTGCCTTTTTTCAATAATGCCGATAAAATTGGAAGCCTCCAGCAGCGACTGCGGCGTTCCCGCATCCAGCCAGGCATTGCCGCGCTTCATCGTTACCACGTTTAAGCGCCCTTCTTCAAGATAAGCGCTGTTCAAATCCGTAATTTCCAGCTCGCCGCGCTTGGAAGGTTTCAGCCTTTTAGCCTTTTCCACAACATCGGCCTTATAAAAATATAGCCCGACAACCGCATAATTTGACTTTGGCCGCAACGGCTTTTCCTCAATGGAAATCACCTTGTGCTTCTTGTCAAATTCCACCACGCCGAAACGTTCCGGGTCAGAAACATGATAACCGAAGACTGTACCGCCGTTGTTTTTCTGAATCTCATCGCGAAAATTCTGCAGCTGGTCACCCATATAAAAAATATTATCGCCCAAAATCAGACAAACGTCATCCTGCCCGATAAATTCCTCGCCAATGACAAACGCCTCGGCAATCCCTTTTGGCTCCTGTTGAACTTTATAACTTATCTCCAGACCCAAACTATGCCCGTCACCAAACAGCTTTTCGATATTCGGCGTATCCTGCGGCGTGGAGATAATCAAAATCTCCCGAATACCGAACAACATTAAAGTTGACAAAGGATAATAAATCATCGGCTTGTCATAAACCGGCAGCAGCTGCTTGCTCGTTGTCTTAGTCAAAGGATAAAGCCGGGAACCGGAACCGCCGGCAAGAAGAATACCTTTCATAATTTTTTCCGTTTTCTGTTAACTCAATGATAAAATTGTATGTCATTTGCAGACAGAACGCAAGCAAAAAACCGCTAAAGTCAGCCCCTCAGATTTATCTAAATCTTACGCCTATTCTTTGTCGAATTTTTCCTCTTCTTGCGAAAATTAATGATTGAACATTGCGTTTAAATGTGTTATATTAGAGTCGTGATGATAAGAGCGGAGGATGTAGAGATGCGTATTTCAAGAGTGATATTACT
>UQAB01000011.1 GCA_900538765.1 uncultured Azospirillum sp.
ATATGCTGATATCTGTCTAGGTATGTGCTAGGGACGGATGTCAGCGTTATAAGGCTTTGCACGAAAGCGCTGAGCCGTTTTAATACACTACGGTTACTAACATCCGCCCGTCTTCATCATGAAGCGGGTTTTGTTTTAATTAAAAACATAAGGATGAGTAACATGAATATTAACTTTAAATTTTTACTTTTAGGGACGAGCCTGTCCTTAATTCCAAACTTAACTCAAGCCCAATGCGTCGCAACAACCGATTGCGCCACCTTGGGCTATACTGAAAAATCCTGTCCTGACGGCAAAGGTCTTAAATGCCCGTTTGGCAATACCTTTGCCTGCCCGGCTACGGAAGAAAGTATTTGTGAAAAAAACGGTTTTAAATATACTTGCAACGGCATTAATGAGTCGAAGCCTGAAACTGATGACTGTGGTGGAAAGTACAGCAGTTGTTATTGTCAAAACGAATTGGAGTGGAATGGCGGTATGTGTCATGAGCGAACGCATCCGCAATGTGAAATCGGGTGGATATATTATAGTGATAATACTTGCTCTGAAAATTTAGTTAAGAGAAAAATTCCATTAGGTATTGTTGTATATCTTAATCCTAATGGAGGAGGTCAAGCTTTGGCCTTGCGCGAATATGACGGAATGGTTTGGGGAGACTATCCATGGAATTCGTCTAAATGGGGGAGTATTCCCAATTTGCCGGATCTTTCTAAGAGTGATGCATTAAGAGATTATAAAAGTTGTGAAAATACCGCTATAATCACTGACTATGGTGGAAAAACTGTTTATTATGCCGCATGGACTGCTAAAAATTATGTTGTTGCTGGAGCCCCGGAAACCGCCGGAAAGTGGTGTTTGCCGGCGGCAGGTATCGGACAATATATAAGCGATAATTTTTCAAAAATTCAAAAAAAGTTAAAAGAAATAGGTGGACAGCCATTAAGCGAAGCAACTCATTTAAGTAAAACATACTACACCTCAACAGAAGCAAGCCAATCATCAATTTGGGCATGGGATTATTCTCTGAATTATTTTGATGAAACAGGTAAAACATATAATGATCCGGGATGTCTGGATACGGTTTTTGTTCGTCCTGTAATTGAATTCTAATGACTGTAAGCAGAACTTAATGGTACAAACTTATAAGAATTTTTGAATTTTACTTATAAAAAAGGAACTGATTTTTCAGTTCCTTTTTTATAACAACTGCCATAATAGCTAAACATTGCCAAATGGATTGATAGCTTTTTCATCCGGTTTGCTTCTTAAGTCAAACAAGTTGAGGAATGTTGCGGAAACATAAATTGATGAATATGTGCCGACAATAACGCCCCAAACGATAACAAAAGAAAAGCTGCGCAATGTATCTCCGCCAAAAACAAACAGAGCCAAAGCCGCCAGAAGCGTCGTCAACCCGGTTAATATTGTACGGGAAAAAATGTCATTAATACTCTTGTTCAACAAATCATATTGATTCATTTTCTTAAATTTACGGAGGTTTTCTCTGATTCTGTCATAAGTAACCACAGTATCATTAACCGAATAACCGGCTAAGGTTAAAATTGCAGCGACTGTTGTTAAACTGAAATCCAAATCAAAGAATGACAATAAACCGACAATCGTAATCAAGTCATGAATCAAACCGATCATTGCCCCCAGAGCAAACTGCCATTCAAATCTGAACCAGATGTAAAGGCTGATTGCAAAAACGGCAATAACGGAAGCAACAATGCCGTCGACTTTCAACTCATCGCCAACTTGAGGACCGACGAGTTCTACGCGACGATATTCATAACTGCTGCCTAAAGTAGACTTGATGCTGTTAACAGCGGCCATTTGTTCTTTTTCGTTCATATCCTTGGCTTGAGCTCTGATCATAACTTCATCGCCGTTTTCACCGATTGTCTGGAGATTAATTTCATCCAGGTCAACATGGCTTAACGTTTTTCTCATTGCTTCAACGTCAATTTTCTGGTTAGCCTTGATTTCCATGAGAATACCTCCGGAAAAGTCAATGCCGTAATTAAAACCTTTAACGGCAATGCAGGCGCATGATAAAACAACCATTAATATGGAAAGAACATAGCCGAGCTTTCTGCCTCTCATAAAGTCAATTGTTGTATCTTTGGTTACCCAACTGAAAAGTTTCATCTTTATAATTCCTTTAGTATCTTAAATTGGAAGTTTTTTCGGCTTATAGCGGGCAATCCATGACGCGATGATAAGTCTTGTGACTGTAACCGACGTAAACATGGAAGTTGCAATACCGATGGCCAACGTAACGGCGAAGCCTCTGACCGGGCCTGTTCCGAAATAGAATAAGACAAAAGCGGCAACCAGAGTTGTCAGGTTCGAGTCGACAATGGTCGACCAGGCCTCGGTAAAACCTGCTTCTGCAGCATCTTTCGTTGAACGTCCGGCTTTAATTTCTTCGCGCATGCGTTCAAAAATCAAAACATTGGCATCAACGGCCATGCCGATAGTCAGGATAATGCCCGCGATACCCGGAAGAGTCAGCGTCGCCCCCATCAGACTTAAAGTGCCAAGCAGCAAAAACAGGTTGATAAACACGGTTATGGTTGTGAAAACGCCGAACAAACCGTAAGCGGCAACCATAAACACAACAATGGCAGCCAAGCCGATAAGAGATGCCGTAACACCCTCTGAAATTGAATCGGCACCCAATCCGGCGCCAACCGTTCTTTCTTCAAGAACTTCCAGCGGAGCAGGTAATGCGCCTGAACGCAGGAGCAAAGCCAGCTCATTGGCGGATTCAGTCGTATAATTTCCGGTAATCACGCCGCTGCCGCCGGTAATTGCGGTCTGAATTGTCGGTGCGGAAAGAACTTCGTTGTCCAAAACAATGGCTAACTGCTCGCCGATATTGTTCTTTGTAGCTTCCCCGAATTTTTTGCCGCCGATAGAGTCAAATTTGAAACTGACGACCGGGCTGCCTTCCTGAAAAGAAACGCCGGCATCAACCAGATTTTCACCGCCGACAACCGGCTTTCTTTTAATGACGTAAACGCCGCCGTCACTGCCGTTGATTAAACGCGAAGCGCTGTTTAATTTTCCGCGGCGGGCATCGGCTGCATTAGAGCGGCTGTCAACCAGATGGAACGATAACTTTGCGGTTTTTCCCAAAAGATATTTAACATCTTCCGGATTTTGCAGGCCGGGAAGCTGGACGACAATGCGATCGGTTCCCTGTCTTTGAATAACCGGTTCTTTGGTTCCGAGCTCGTCAATTCTGCGTCTGACGATTTCAATAGACTGGTCAACGATTTTAAGTTTTAACTGATTGGTGGCAACATCGCTGTACTTAACAATCAAAGTACCGTCTTCGCCGTTTTCAACGACAAGGCCGTCGTCAATTTTGGGAAATAAAGAACGAGCCTTATCTCTGGAAGACTGGTTGTCAATTTTAACCTTGACGGAATTTTCGTCAGAAGCCAGATTGGCATATCTGATTTTGTTTTCGCGCAATGTTTGACGAACCGAGTCCTCAATTGTTCCCATGCGCTCTTTCAAAACGTCGTCAATCTTAACTTCCAAAAGCAGATTGGAACCGCCTTGCAAATCAAGCCCCAGGTTTACCGGCTGCCACCAGGACGGCAGATTTTTGCTGTCACGAAACAGATTCGGTACGGCAAAAAAGATACCAATCAGGCAGATGGCCAGAATAATGATAATTCTAGATCTGGATAATTTATACATGAGTTATGCCTTTATTTTTTTTCTTTCTTGTTCGAATTTGCCGCTTTGGCTTTTTTAGGAGTTTTGTTAATTTTTTCGACGGCGTTTTCCGGCAGGACAACATCGCGGATGGAAGCACGGCTGACTCTGACCTCAAGTCCGTTAGCGATTTCAACGGTCAGCTCATAAGGGTCATCGGCTTTGACAACTTTTGCAAAAATACCGCCGCCGGTAATAACCTGATCGCCTTTTTTTATGGCGTTTAACAAAGCTTCATGCTGTTTGATTCTCTTCTGCTGCGGTCTGATCAGCAAAAGATAAAAAATCAAAAATATTAAAGCCAACTGAACAACGGTGGCAAAAACAGAACCTTGCTGGGCAGAAGCGTCAGCTGCCTGTGCAAAAGCATCATTAATAAACATATTTATTATCCTCCTTATAAAATATTCTCCATGCAATATACACGATTATTTAAGGATAACAACATCAAAAGCGCAATGTTTTAACAAGATATTTAACAAAAAGAGAATGTTAAGGCAGATATGGCAGGGGGTTAACCGCTTTTTTGCCGGAGCGGACTTCGAAGTGCAACTGGGGTTCGTTAACGCCGCCGGTATCGCCGACTGTGGCAATCTTTTCGCCTTTGACAACCTTTTGCCCTTTTTTGACCAGAAGCTTTTGGTTGTGGGCATATGCCGTAATCCAGCCGTCATTATGGCGGATGAGAATAAGGTTGCCGAAACCTTTCAGTTCGTTTCCGGAATAAACCACGGTGCCTCTGTCGGCTGCTTTGACCGCAGTTCCTTTGGCCGCGCGGATGTTGATGCCATCATTGTTGCGGCCTTTGCCGATTGTGCCGTATTTGGAAATAATCGTCCCTTTAACCGGCCAGGCGAACTTAGCCGTACGTTTTTTTACCGGTTTGGGTTTATAGGTTGGCTGTTTTGAGGAAGCCGTTTTCTTTATGCTTGTTTTTTTTGAGGTCTGCGGTTTCCATGAACTTTTGGAGGTGGATGAAGATGTTGTTTTAGACGGCAGCCAGACTTCATCGCCGCTTTCTGCGTACATATTTCTGGTTGAGCTGATACTGCCGGGAAGAGCCAGTCTTTGTCCGATGGACAATGTGTAGGGCGGAACAATATTGTTGAGTTTGCTAAGCGTCGTAACGTCAATATTGTATCTCTTGGAGATGTTGTACAGCGTGTCCCCTTTGGCAACAATATGATATTTGGCGCTCGGGATTCTTATAACCTGCCCGACCGCCAGATTATACGGCGGCGTAAGGCCGTTTGCCGTAATCAAATCTCTTAAAGGAACGTTGTATCTTCTGGAAATGCTGTAAAGCGTGTCGCCTTTGCTGACGGTAACGGCATTGGGAATATCGCCGAACAGTTCGGTCCTCAGATCATAATTAAGCAGGCGGATGCGGCCGGAGTTATATGAACACCCGGCTGTGAAAATCAGCAAAATTAACAAAAGTCTTTTCAGCATGCTTCCTACATATAAAAACCCAGCCTCTCCTTATCATAGCGGAATAAGGTTAAGATTTGTTTACAAAATGCCGTTTTTATCTTTGTCTGACGATTTAATGCCGTAATCACGTTTCCTTAGGGCAGAAGAAATATGGCGTTTGACCCGGCCGAGAAGCGTGTCCGTCGTTTCATTGAAGTTTTTGCGGTTTGTGTAGGAAATTACAAACATTTCCGCATTGTAACGGTCTACGCCGATGGACTGAATCAGTTTTATCAGCGGATAATACATGTTCTGGGCGATGTCTGCGGCTGTTTCCCGCGATTCTTTAGGCAGCAGAATGGCAAATTTTGTTTTTTCAAAACGTCCGACTGTATGTCTGGCGCCGCCGTTCAGGTCGCAGATTTTTCCCGCCTGAATAATCAGTTTATCCCCGGTTTCAAAGTCAATCCCTTTGCAGACAAAGTCGTAAACATCTTTTAACTCAACGACAACCAGTGAAAAGTCCTGATTGTAACGTTTACAGCGGTTGAAATCTTTTTCAAGCTTTTGAAACAATGCCGTTTCATTCAAAATATTGCTGTTGAGAATATCCTGTTCCTGTATGCTTTTAAGCTTATGTTTCAGTTTGTCTGCTTCTGAGATGTCCTTTAGGATGATACTCATGCCGACACAATCAAGAATTTCGTTTAAAATCGGCCTGATACGTATTTTCATTGTAACTTTTTGATTTTTCTGCGGCGTAATGACAATTTCGTTATTGATCGTTTCCGGATTCTTCAGCAAACGGTGAAAGCAGCTGTTCAGATAAGCCTGATTGGCAGGGGAATCTTCCATAATTCGGCCCAAGGCCGGCTGATTGGCGATACTTTCCTGGTCTGTATTGAAAAAGTGGCAGGCGACGTCATTCATATACTCAATCATAAAATTTTTGTTGAGATGAAAATAAATGTTCTCTTTATTGCGCTGGCTGGTCGGGGTTTGCTTGCGGCTTTCCTGTAAAAGTTCCTTAAAGTTTTTTCTGAGTTTTTTCAACTCGCGCCACAGATACAGGGAATAAACCGCCAAAACAAGAATAAGCACGCCGCCCGTAATGTAAATAACCATAGCCGCCTCCGCAAATGTTGTAGGATACTCAGTATACCACCTGATTTTAAAGATTCATTAAATAAAAGTTGCTTTTTGCATTAAAAAATCTTATTTTGTGCTTGGATTTATATGAAAATGCGAGAATTGAAAATGTCTGCAGAAATAGAAAAGCCGGAAATTCTTGATGAAAGCGGCGATAAATATAAATATGGTTTTGTGACGGATATTGATGCCGATACCGCTCCAAAGGGCCTGAATGAAGAGATTATCCGCTTAATATCCGCCAAAAAAGGCGAACCTGAATGGCTTTTGGAATGGCGCCTGCAGGCATTCCGCTTTTGGCAGAAAATGGAAGAGCCGTCCTGGGCCAAACTGACCTATGACAAAATAGATTATCAGGATTTGTACTATTATTCGGCTCCCAGACAAAAAGCGGCTCCCAAAAGCCTGGACGAAGTTGATCCTGAATTGCTGGATACATACGCTAAATTAGGCATTCCCCTGAAAGAACAGGAAGTTTTGGCAGGTGTTGTCGCCGTCGATGCGGTATTCGATTCTGTTTCCGTTGCGACGACATACCGCGCCAAACTGGCTGAAAAGGGAGTGATTTTCTGTTCGATTTCCGAGGCGGTGAAAGAACATCCCGATTTGGTGCGAAAATATTTGGGCTCCGTTGTTCCTTATACCGACAATTTTTTCGGTTGTCTGAATTCGGCCGTGTTTACTGACGGTTCTTTTGTATATATTCCCAAAGGCGTGCGCTGTCCGATGGAATTGTCCACTTACTTCCGTATCAATGCCAAAAATACCGGACAGTTTGAGCGGACGCTGATTATTGCCGACGAGGACAGCTATGTTTCTTATCTGGAGGGGTGCACTGCGCCGCAGCGGGATGAAAATCAGCTCCATGCGGCAATTGTGGAAATTGTCATTTTGAAAAATGCCGAAGTCAAATATTCCACGGTTCAGAATTGGTATCCCGGCGATAAAGACGGTAAGGGCGGTGTTTATAACTTTGTAACCAAACGGGCGGCCTGCCGCGGAGAAAATGCCAAAGTTTCCTGGACGCAGGTGGAAACCGGTTCGGCCGTAACCTGGAAATATCCGTCCTGTATTTTGCAGGGGGATAATTCTGTCGGTGAATTCTATTCGGTAGCCATTACCAATAACCGCCAACAGGCTGACACCGGAACAAAAATGATTCATATCGGTAAAAATACCAGCTCCAAAATTATTTCCAAAGGCATTTCTGCCGGATTTTCCAATCAGACCTACCGCGGCTTGGTTAAAGTTAGTCCGGGAGCTAAAAATGCCCGCAATTATTCGCAGTGTGACAGTTTGCTGATTGGAAACACCTGCGGTTCGCATACGGTTCCTTATATTGAAAACCGCAACAAAACGGCCCGGATTGAACATGAAGCGACAACCTCAAAAATCAGTGATGAGCAGTTGTTTTATTGTCTGCAGCGGGGAATAAGCGAAGAAGAGGCCGTCAGCCTGATTGTAAACGGTTTTTGCAAAGAAGTTATGCAACATCTGCCGTTAGAATTTGCCATTGAAGCCGCGAAGTTAATCAACATCAGTTTGGAGGGAAGCGTTGGATAATGACAAATTCTGTATGTAAAAGGGCCTTAGAAACCTGGGGCGAAACAGCGCAAATGCTGATGGTTATTGAAGAAATGTCTGAGCTGACCAAAGAAATTCTCAAAAATGTCAATCGGCGGCAGAATAACATTGCTGAAATTATTGAAGAAACGGCGGATGTAGAAATTATGCTTGAACAGCTCAAGGAAAATTATCATATCGCGCAACAGGTAGAAGAATACAAAGCTCAAAAACTCATGCAGATTGCCGCCCGCTTGGATAAATGGAAAAAAGCAGAATGAGGATAGAAGAATGATGAAAACACCGTTGTTGGAAATAGAAGATTTATACGCCCGTGTCGCAGACCGGGAAATCATAAAAGGGTTTAACCTGACGATAAATGAGGGCGAAGTTCATGCAATTATGGGGCCGAACGGTGCCGGAAAATCCACTTTGTCTTATGTACTGAGCGGTAAACCGGGATATGAAGTTACCGGCGGAAAAATAAAATTCAAAGGTATGGACTTATTGAAAATGCCGCCGGAAGAACGGGCGCGGGAAGGCATATTCCTTATTATGCAATATCCGGTTGAAATTCCCGGCGTTCCGGTGACAACCTTCTTAAAACATTCGGTCAATGCCGTGCGCAAACATCGAAACCTGCCGGAACTGGATACAATGGAGTTTATAAAGCTCGTTCGTGAAGAAGGGAAAAAACTGGGAATTTCCAATGATATGTTGAAACGGCCGATAAATGTCGGCTTTTCCGGCGGTGAAAAGAAACGCCTTGAAACATTGCAGTTGGCAATATTGAAACCGCAGTTTGCAATTTTGGATGAAGCCGATTCGGGACTGGATATTGACGCGTTAAAAGTTGTGGCGGACGGTGTCAATGCCGAGCGCAGCGAACATAACGCCATGTTGGTTATTACCCACTATCAACGCCTTTTAAATTACATTGTGCCTGATTTTGTTCATGTTTTTGCTGACGGTCATATCGTTAAATCCGGCGGCAAAGAATTGGCGCTGGAGCTGGAAGAAACCGGTTATGCGCAGTTTGTGAAAGAGAAATAAGATGGGCGGATTGTTGCAAAATATCAAATTGCCCGGAGAAAATATTCCCTGGCTGGAAAGTCTGCGGGAAAAAGGGCGTGAAGCCTTTGCCGCGCAAGGGCTGCCGACAGCCAAAACCGAGGCATGGAAATATACCCGCCCGCGGGATTTGCAGGTTGATGATTTTGTTATGGAAACGGAAGAACCGGAAGAAGAACACAAAACTTGCGGCTGCGGAGGTGAATGTTGTTGCCATAAGGCTGATGAACCTGCGGCGCTGCCTTTTGCCGGTTATGAAATACATTTTGAAAATGGTCAGTTACAGCACGGACATTTGCAACTGCCGCGCGGCGTCACGGCAATGCCGTTAATGGACGCGGTTTTGTATGATGAGGAAATTAAAAATTATCTCGGAAAATCCGTTGACATTGAACATTACCCGTTTGCAGCGTTAAATACGGCCTATCTGGCCGAGGGGCTGTTTATCCGTGTGTCCAAAGACGTGGCGTTGGAACAGCCGCTGGTTATTTTCAACCATACGCATTCCTGCCATGACAATCTCTTTTATAATGTCAGAAACATTATTGTTCTGGAAAACGGCGCCTCTGCCGAAATGGTTGAATTCTATGATTATTCCGGAGCCGAGAAGTCCCGCTATTTTGCCAATGTCGTTAATGAAATTTATCTGGGGCGCAATGCTTCCTTGCGGCATTATAAATTTCAAAATGAGGCTTTTAAGGCAGTTCATGTTTCTCTGTCGCAGGTCAAAGTAAAAAGCGGCGGAACATATGATTCTTTTTGCCTGCAACGGGGAGCCAATCTGGCCCGGAACGAAACCAAAGTCCTACTGACAGAGGAAAATGCCCGGGCGGATGTTAATGCCGCTTATATCATGCATGGCTGGGCAACCTTGGATACAACGACGGATATTGAACATCTTTCGCCGGATACTTGTTCCGACCAGTTGGTTAAAGGAATTGTCGGCGGAGATGCCAAAGGCGTTTTTCAGGGCAAAATCCATATTGCGCCAGACGCAGTCAGAACGGAAGGGCATCAGTTGCATAAAGCTCTGTTGTTAACAGATACGGCAGAAATTGACTGCAAACCGGAACTTGAAATTTTTGCCGATGATGTTAAATGCTCTCATGGCGCGGCCAGCGGCGAACTGGATGAAGAGCAGCTGTTTTATATGCGTTCCCGCGGCATCGGCGAGGATGAAGCCAGGCAGATTTTAATTGACGCTTATCTTGAAGATGTTTTTGCCCGCATTAAAAATGAAGAAATCCGGAATTGGTTTTCTTCTCTTTCAAGGTAAAGGATATAAAAATGTATGATGTTGAAGAAATAAGAAAAGATTTTCCGATACTGTCCCGTAGCATAGAAGGAAAGCGCAACACATTTCTGGATACGGCCGCGTCGGCGCAAAAACCGCGGTGTGTTGTCGACCGAATGGTAACGGCGCTGACGGAACAATATGCCAATGTTCACCGCGGTTCTTATTATCTCTCCGAACATCTGACTTTTGCCTATGAGCAGGCGCGCAAAACCGTACAGCGTTTTATCAACGCGGCATCGGCCGATGAAATCGTTTTTACGCGTAATGCAACGGAATCGATAAATCTGGTTGCTTCAACCTGGGGGCGGAAAAATCTCAAACCGGGAGATGAAGTCCTTATTTCGGAAGCGGAGCATCACGCTAATCTGGTAACCTGGCAGGTTCTTCGCGATGAATTGGGCTTTACTTTAAAAATATTCAAAATTGCGAATGACGGCAGCTTTGTCTGGAATGAATTTTGGGGACAGTTGAATAAGAGAACCAAACTTGTTGCCGTAACGGCAATGTCAAATGTTCTGGGAACTGTCTTCCCGATAAAAAAAATGGCGGAGGCGGCTCATAAATATAATGCCTTGATTTTGGTAGATGCTTGTCAGTTTGCCGTGCATGGCAATATTGACGTGCAGGATACGGACTGTGACTTTCTGGCCTTTTCCGGGCATAAAACCTATGGGCCGACAGGAATAGGCGTCTTGTATGGCAAATATAAGCTTCTGGAAGAAATGCCGCCTTATCAGCTGGGCGGAGAAATGGTTGATACCGTCACCTATGAAAAAACAACCTTTGATGTTCCGCCGGCACGTTTTGAAGCCGGAACCCCCGCTTTTGTTGAAGCGATAGGGCTGGGAACGGCACTGGAATATATGATGACCCTCGGGCAGAAAAATATTATTGAACATGAACGCCGTCTGACGGCTTATGCAACGGAAGCGTTGCAAAATGTAAAGGGGCTGACGTTAGTCGGAACAGCTGCCGACAAAGGCGGGGTTTTTTCTTTTGTTGTCGAGGGAATGCACCCGCAGGATATGGCTTTTATCTTAAGCAAGGAAGGCGTTGCCGTCAGAACGGGACATCATTGCGCGGAACCGCTGGTACGCCGGATGGGATATGAAAGCGTTGCCCGGGCCAGTTTGGGATTGTATAGCAATGAAGAAGACATAGATATGCTGGTTGCCGCAATCAATAAAGCTAAAACTTTTTTCTGAGATTATTCCGAAAATAACTTATTGTAATTTTCCTTGAAACCTCCGGGACAAAATCCTCGGAGGAAAAGTTTCCTCATAAAAAACTTGCCAACAATTTCCCCTTATGCTACCCTTTACTTTAAGCGGCAGAGTTTGCCGCCGAGGGCGTAGTAACCCTTTTGTATCTTAGTCGTCAAGCATAATTGCGACTTTAAATAAGGATATGCTGATATCTGTCTGTGTGCTAGGGACGGATGTCGGCGTTATAAGGCTTTGCACGAAAGCGCTGAGCCGTTTTAAGATACTACGGTTACTAACATCCGCCCGTCTTCTTTATGAAGCGGGTTTTGTTTTAACTTAAAGCAAGGGTGTTTTTAACATGAATATTAATTTTAAATTTTTACTTTGCGGAGCGGCTGTTTGTTTCGTTCCACAAGTTGCTATTGCGCAATGTGCGGTTACCGACTGTCTGCAGCTGGGTTATACCTCTCTCCAGAAATGTGATAACGGCTTAAAATGTCCGTTTGGCGAATATTGGGCTTGTCCAAAGACAGAAGAAAAAGCGGTTCTCGGTGAATGCACCGGCTATGCCAAAAACTGCAAAATCGCCGATATTCTTAACAGCGACGGGACTTGCACAACGGATAAAGTCAGCGGCAAAACACCGCTTGGTGTTGTCATTGCGATTAAGGATGGTTGTGGCTGGGCAATGACAACCAAACCGATACTAGAAGCAGTCCATTGGACAACGGATTGGAACGAAAACAAGACAGGGCTTCCCATCTATTCAACTATTCAAGCTGCGCTTCAAGATTTTGACGCCCGCGGCAACATGACCAAGATTGAACAGGTTGCTGATAATATCACTGACTATATTCCAGCCAATGCTGCATTAACTTATGCACCAAGTGCCGCCCCAACAACAAAAGGTTTATGGATGCTTCCGACTGCAGGTATGTTAAACAGCCTGTATAAGAATAGAGGTATAATTAACGCAACCATCTCCAAACTTGGCGAAACGCCAATATCAACCGATGTACATAATCATGACCACATTTGGTCATCATCTGCAACTAACTATTGCCTGGCATGGCTCTCTTGTTGGGGGAATATGCCTCAATATAGTAAAGAGACTGGTATTACCTACAGTGTAGAGGCCGGAGGATATTGTAGCCAGGATGGAGGCGTCGTCCATCCCGTAATTGAATTTTAATCTCATTGCAAAAAAGGAACTGGTTTTTCAGTTCCTTTTCTGGTTATTCTTTTGCTTAAAATTTTCAGAAGTGCAGGGAAATTTAATTTTAAATTTTGCAGGTTCTGGCAACAGTCAGGGTATCAACAGATTTAGCGCCGGCTTTTTTTAGAGCGGCCGCACATTCTTTCAAGGTTGACCCCGTCGTCATAACATCATCAATGAGTAAAATCCGTTTTCCCTTAATTTGTTCGGGATATTTTATGCTAAAAGCGTCTTTAACATTTTTATGTCTGGCTTTGCCACTGAAACCGACCTGTGGTTTGGTATGTCGGTGGCGGACAAGTGCCGTAAAATTAACGTCGATGCCGGTAAGTTTTGAAAGTTCCCGTGCTAAAAGAGCCGATTGATTGTAATGCCTCTTCAACAAGCGCATATAATGAAGTGGTGTCGGAATAATCATATCAACCCCGGCTTCAAAAATATCCCGTCCGCCCAGTTTCATCCACTTGGCCAATAACGGGGCGTTGTCTGTTTTATCTAAAAATTTCAGGCCGAGCAGGAGATTTTTGGAAGCATCGTCATAACGTACGGCCGCGCGGCTTAAGCGAATGGGAGAGCGCTTGTTTTTTGCGCAGACACCGCACAACAGTTTCTTGGTTCCGAAGTTGCTTTCGGCAAAAGGCAAGCCGCATTTGCTGCAATAAGGTTCCGAGATGAAGTTAATCTCTTTGAAGCAGTCTTCGCAAAGGCTGTTGTCATCGCCGATAACCTTGCCGCACTTTTTGCATCGCGGCGGCAGAAGTAAATCAAGTATTTTTTTCAGAATATCATTCATTTGAGCCGAAAATCTTAAGCAGCTCTTCATGAATGCGGTTTATTTCATCAACAACAATCATGCCGGACTGTCGCATAACTTCTTTTTTGTCTTCGGCCGTGACTTTTCCCTGAGCGATAATATCCCCGGCATAGCCCATTTTGTGCCCGAAAGGCACGGCATTGCCGGCAACAAAGCTGATGACGGGTTTCCTGTGCCGCAGGCTTTCATAGTATTTAGCGCCGAGTTCTTCAAATGCGCCGCCCAGCTGTCCGATTAGAATGACGGCATCTGTTTCATCATCATCCATAAACAGCTTAAGCGTTTCAACAAAATCAATGCCGATAACCATGTCATCGCCCAAACCGATGACCGTCGATTGCCCGAGTTCGGCGCGGTTAGTTTCCAAAACCGCCTCATATGTTAGAGTTGAAGAACGGGAAACAATGCCTATTTTGCCTTTTTTCAGAATGTTTTCCGGAAAGATTCCCAGACGCGCCTCTCCGGGGGTAATAATGCCCGGCGTATTCGGTCCGATAAATTTTGTCTGTGATGATTTCAAAATATTTTTAATTTCCATCATATCTTTAATCGGTACGCCGTCGGCAATACACACAACCAGCTCAAGTCCGGCGTCTGCCGCTTCTTTCAAAGCGCTTTTGACCGCCTTGGCCGGAACAAACATAACCGAAGCGTTGGCCTGCGTTTCTTTAACAGCTTCTTTAACCGTATTAAAAACCGGAACATCCATATAGGTAATGCCGCCTTTGCCGGGAGTAACGCCGCCGACCACATTTGTTCCGGAATCAACAGACCTGCGGATGTGAAAGGAGGCTTGAGTTCCGGTAATTCCCTGGACCAGTACGCGGGTGTCTTTATTAACCAGAATAGACATTTAGTCACACTCCTTTACGGCCGTAATCAGTTTGTCAACGGAATCTTCCATGTCATGGGCAATAATAACCGGAAGTTTTGAATTTCGTAAAATTTCATAGGCTTCTTCTTTATTTGTTCCTTCAAAACGAACCACTAACGGGACATTCAGGCCAACCTCGGAGGCGGCGGCAACAATTCCTTCCGCCAGCAAATTGCATCGTAAAAAACCGCCCAGAATATTAATCAATATGCCTTCAACCTTAGGGTTGGTCATAATGATTTTAATGCCGGCGGCGATTTTGTCTTTATCGACACCGCCTTTAACATTCAGAAAACAGGCAGTATCCATGCCGCTTTCCCGGATAAGGTCCATTGCCGCCAGAGCAATGCCGTCACCGTTGACAATACAGCCAATGCTTCCGTCTTCAAAGTCACTGTATTTGAAACCGTATTTGGCAGCTTTGATTTCTCGTTCTTCCGATTCGGATTCATCCTGCAAAATTGCAATGTTAGGATGTCTGAATAAAGCGTTGTCGTCAAAAGACATCTTTGCGTCAAGAGCAATAATACGCCCGCGTCGGGTAACCCCGGCCGGATTTATTTCAATCATGGTGGCGTCATTGTCAACAAAAGCACTGTGCATGCCGTCAATCAGGTTTTTAAGATATTTAAAGCTTCTTTCCGGCAAATCCAGATAGCGCCTGACCTCTTCAATTTGCGTTTTTCTGGCGCCTTTTTCCAAATCAAGTTTAAGCTTCAAAATTTTAGCGGGATTCTCAATGGCAACAGTCATAATGTCCTGCTCGCCCAATTCGCAGATGAGAAGCGTCAAAGACGGCGAAACTCGGTCAATAACCAAACCGGCATAAAATTTTTTCTTAACTTTGGTAAAGACTTCAACATAAATGCGTCCGACCGTTTTTCCCTTTGGACCGGTCTGAATGGTCTTCAATGTAGAACCGAGCATTTGCTCCGCCTCTTTAAGAATTTCCCTTCGGCGTTTAACCAGACGGATACCACCGCCTTTTCCCGCCGTTTCTTCCATAAAATATCCTTTCTCTCGGGCGCCGGACTGAATCTGCGCTTTGAGCATCCACGGCCCGCGCATGGAAACGTGAACCGCGGCGTTTTTGGCTTCATTTGGAGTATAGGCAATCTTTCCGCGCGGGACAAAAACGCCATAGCGGCTTAAAATTTTCTTTGCCTGATACTCGTGGATATTCATGCCTTAACCAGCTCCTCCGCATAAAATCTGATTTTATCGACCATGGAAACCAGACCGTTCCGGCGGTTGGGACTTAAATGTTCCCGCAAGCCGATTTTATCAAAGATTTTATCAACGTTAATCTCTAAAATTTCTGACGATGTTTTTCCCGAAAAAATTGCCAGAACAATGGCGATAATTCCTTTAACGATAATAGCATCACTGTCACCATGAAAGAAAAGAAGCTTTTCCTCTCCGGCTTCTTTTACCTGAGGAACCAACCAGACCTGGGACTGGCAGCCTTTGACTTTCCACTCTGGCGTATGAAATTCTTCCGACAGGGGAGGGAGCTTTTCGCCAAGCTCAATAATATAACGATATCTGTCTTCCCAGTCATCCAAAAGTTCAAAATTTTCTTCTAATTCTTCGACGGTCATTTTAAGGCTTTCTCCAAACTTCTCCGCAGTATATCTCAAAAATGGTGCTTGTCAATTTTCTTGCATATTCGAAATTTCTGAGCTTCGTCGGTCAGACGCTGATAGAGATTCCTTGACAGCCTTTCTCCTTGAATGGCCATTCGCTCGGGATGCCACTGTACGCCCAACGCATAACCGGCATAATCAATGTATTCAATAGCTTCTATAATTCCATCGCTTGCCCGCGCCGAAATTTTAATTTTATCTTCGGGAACCGAAGCGACGGCCTCCCCGTGCGCAGAGTTAACGGTTGCTTTTTCCGTGCCGCAGATATGAAACAGAAGGCTCCCGGGAGCAATGGCAATATCATGCGCATATTCATTGGCGTCAATTCCTCTGTGCTTGAGAGGGGTATAACCAAAATCTTCGGCAATATTCATCAGTTTGGCACCCTTAACCCCGGCCATCATCTGCATACCGCCGCAAACGCCGAATAAGGGCATTTTCTGCGCAATGGCATAATTGATTGCAGTCAGATATGCGCGGGAACGCGGCGGCAATTCGCCGGTCGATTCTTTTTGGGGGGTAACATACCAGGCGTCAGGGGAGGGAAAACAGCCGCCGATTAGAAGAATGCCGTCAACTTCTTTTACCTGTTCTTCAACTTGGGCATAAGTAATAAACTTAATATTGGCACCGGTGTTTAAAACGGCTTTGACATAAGGTTCGTCAATGGAATAAAACGCGCCCTCCAATGCCAGAATGATGCCAATTAAGGGAGCATCCTCGGCGGATTTATATTCATTTGGGGAAAGAAGTATTTCTGCCCGTTCGGCTAAAGCGTCTATTTCGGCAGCGCTGATCTTATTGACAATATAAGTCACACAGCTGCTGTGTGAAAATTTCTTTTTTTCCAGAAAAAACTCCGGCATAACATCTTTTCCTTATCAGTATTATAACATATCCATCATCATACGGACATCATCGCTTATCATGTCCAGCGACCAGGCCGGTTCCCAGACGACTTTTACCTCAACCCGGCCTGTTCCTTCAACCATGGCTACGGCGTCGGCAACCTGTTGCGGAAGAATGCCCGCAACCGGACAGGTCGGCGCAGTTAGCGTCATCTCAATGTAAACATCGCCGTTTTCCCGAAGGTCAATGTTATAAATCAACCCCATGTCATAAACATTAATCATGATTTCCGGGTCAGAAACAGTTTTAAGAGCCTCAATAATATCTTCTTTGGCAGCTGTTTTTTCTCCGGTCGGTTTTTCTTGCCCGGCATAGGCAATGTAATCTTTTAAAGATTCCTTGTCCTGTAAGGCCAGAGCTTCTAACAGGGAAGCCTCCGTGCTGTCTATCTCGTTATCCTGCATAAATTTTTCCTTTTTTAATCAGGCTCTTTAATTCGTTCTATGTTGGCGCCGACATTTCTTAATTTTTCATCCAGATGTTCATAACCGCGGTCAAGATGATATACCCGGTTAACAATCGTTTCGCCTTCCGCTGCCAGCCCTGCTAATATCAAAGCGAAAGAAGCGCGCAAATCCGTTGCCATAACAGGGGCGCCGTAAAGCTTGTCAACGCCGCGGACAATAGCGGAAGCATGCCCGTGAACGTTAATGTTTGCCCCCATACGTAATAATTCGGGAACATGCATAAACCGATTCTCAAAAATCGTTTCCGAAATCATGGCTGCGCCTTCGGCCGTCAGCATCAAGGCTAAAAACTGTGCTTGTAAATCAGTCGGAAATCCCGGATAGTAATCAGTCATGATATCTTGTCCGGTCAGCTTACAGTTTCTGGCATCGATAATAATTGATTTTTCTTTTTCTTCAACCTTAACGCCCATATTTTTTAAAATAGTTAATGGTGTTTGCAAGGTTGAAGCCGAAGCGTTGATTAATTCGATTCTCCCGCGGGTGATTGCTGCAGCTACGGCGTAAGAACCGGCTTCAATTCTGTCGGCAATGACTTTATGTCTGGCACCGTGAAGCTTTTTAACGCCTTCTATAGTTAAAATCGATGTATCTTTTCCGGAAATCTTAGCGCCCATGCTGTTTAGCAAATCAATTAAATCGCCTATTTCCGGTTCTTTGGCGGCGTTTTCTATTTTGGTAGTTCCCTGAGCCAGAACTGCAGCCATAAGAATATTGCAGGTAGCGCCGACGGAAGCGATTCTAAAGATAATATGCGCTCCTTTCAGGCCGTCTTCAGCGTCAGCAAAAACATAACCGTTTTTAATCTCAATCTTTGCCCCCATTTGTTCCAGTGCCGACAGGTGGATATCCATTGGCCGGGCGCCGATAGCGCAACCGCCGGGAAGAGAAAGTTCAATATGCCGTTCCCGGGCAAGAAGCGGGCCGAGAACATAATAGGAAGCGCGCATCTTGCGAACATAATCATAAGGGGCAACTAGGCTTGTCAACTTAGGCGTGCGATAAGAATAGGTTTTGGTGTTATGATCATCGATAAAGTCGTCAAACTCGTCAATCTGCGTACCGAGCTGTGTTAACAAGGCGTTCATGGCTTTAATATCGGAAAGCATGGGCATGTTCGTCAGGGTAACGGTTTCATCGGTTAGCAGACTGGCGCAGATAAGCGGAAGTGCGGCATTCTTTGCGCCGCTGATATAGATTTTGCCGTTAAGTTGTTTTCCGCCGATAATTTTGATTTTATCCATGATGCTAAAGTCCTTTGCTTGAAAATTATTTTGTTTGGGAATTTTGAGCTTTTAATTTTTCTCTGGCTTCTTTTTGTTTCTTTCGTTTTTCCAGGTTCTTTTGCAACGCTTTGGCTTCTTTTTCAAAGCGCAAATCGCTCCTTTTTTTCTTAAGGCTTTTCGATTCTTCGGCCATATCGCGGAACTCCTTTGTTAATATGTGCTTATCATATAATAAGATGTTTAAAAAAGCGATAAGATTCTGCTGTAAAACGGCGGGAAGATGGCGAAAAACTCACAAGATTAAAAAAGTTCTTGATTTTTATTTTAAGAATGGATATGTTCACTTTCAGTTAAGGCCGCCATAGCTCAGTGGTAGAGCACGTCATTGGTAATGACGGGGTCGCAAGTCCGATTCTTGCTGGCGGCACCATTTGTCAATTTCAGGCGTTTTTAGCAGTTTATCAAACGGTTTAGTTATTGAAAAACAAAGATTTTTTCCTTCGATTTTGCAGTCCGATAATATTAATCTCAAAATTTCTTTTTTCGTGCTAAGAATCGGACTTTTTAGAAAAACGCCAACATTTGCAGCCACTTCAGCGATATTTGCCAATATTTCATCGGTTTCGGTATCAATCTCAAGATATCTGTCCATATCTTTTTGAAGCTTTTCTTTTTCCAGTTCAATCTCGGTTTTAAGTTCATTATACATTTTTTCATCACATTTGCCTTGGATATAGCCACGAAATAAAGTTTTTATCTGTTCATCAAGGTTATGCAGCTTTATTGTAATGTCACGTTTAAGATTGGCTGTATTGATATTTTCTTCTTTAAGCCGCTTTTTAACTTCTGCCTTAATATTTTTCAACATATCGTCACTGATGGCAAAAGGTAAGCAAAGCTCATTTTCCAGCTGTTTTAAGATTTTGGCTTCATTTAATGGTTTTTGACTGCATTTTGAACGTAATTTATTACATTTAAGATAATTATAAGAATGTTTGTCATCTTTTACTTTAGTCTCACAAGTCATTAAACTACCACAACAACCACATCTGACTAAACCGGTAAAGATGTATTGTTTATCACCATAATATAATTTACTCGGCGCCCGTTTTCTTCCAGCCATAGTATCCTGGACAATACGGAATAATTCTTCATCAATAAAAAGCGGATAATTATGCTTATATTTTATAAAAGGAGCACTAAAAACAACCTTGTGCGTAATTTTGTGATGCAATGATATTGATTCTCACATTTATTAAAATTTCATTAACGATTAAAATTACCAACAAAAAAACAAAGAATGGCTCGAAATTAAATTGTTCGACACATCTAAATATATTCTTCGGCAAAAATGCACAAAAAACGACACTAACCCCCAAAAAAATGCTTGACTTTGGAGAGCATGTTTAGTAATGTACTCGTATATTCGGAAGGATATAAAAAAATAGCCACCGTGGTGGGTGGCTACGGAGCAGAACATACATTCACTCCTTAACTAAATAGGTTTTAAATGTAGCTCCTTATTTTAACGAAGTCAATATTTTTGTTCTGATATTGACAATATTTAAGGAGAAATACAATGATTAGTATTTCATGGAAAGGAGGAATTTCTTATGCCTCCCAAAATAAAGATAAGATACCAACTTATGCAGGTATTTACGTCATAACAGATATGAGTGGAAAAATTTACTATGTAGGTCAAGCTAATGACTTGCAACGGCGTTTTAATGAACATCTTTGCGATAGTGAACCTAATATTAGTTTAAAGAATTTTATTCGGCGTAATATGGCAAAGTTTTATTGGGTCGGCTTTCCCAACAAAGATGACAGAAATGGAGTGGAGCTATTTTTATTTAAAAAAATCTCTCCTGCTTTAAATGATGCTGTTCCCTGCGGTAAAACACCAATACCTGTATCTTGGTAATAAGAAAGGAGTATGGCTTTGGTCATACTCCTTAAAATTTATTAAATTTTAATAATTTTATATTAATCTTTGAATAAAATAGACAGAGAAAGATATTAAAATGCTAGTAGAATTTAAATTTGAGAATTTTAGAAGTTTCAAAAACGAAACATATTTTACATTGGAACCATCTACACAAAATGGGAAAAATACAAATATAATTGAAACAAATCTCAAAAAAATTCCTCAGCTTTATCGAACAATGGGGATATTTGGTGCAAATGCCTCAGGTAAATCAAATTTTATTTTAGCCTTAAGTCTTTTTAAGTTTTTGATAAAAAAAAGCTTTAAAAATGAAATTAATCAAAATCTTCCCGAAGAAAAATATTTATTAAGTAACGACAATTTAGAAAAACCTACATCTTTTGAAATTTCTTTTATATATAAAGGAAAATTGTATAAATATGGCTTAAAATATTCACAGAAGGAAATTTTATACGAATCCTTGGTGTATGCAAATATATCCGAGAACGGAAGTGCTCGCGAGAATAAGCTGTTTACTAGAGATAAAGAAACAGGGATTAAAGCTAAAGGACTTCCCCAAGCTTGGATTGATGAATTAGCTAATAATCGTGTATTTCTATCTGAAATCATTAACAATAGGAAATGCCAAATACCAGAAATTTTGGACGCATATGATTATATTGTAAACAAGCTTCATACCGCAAAAAATAAAACGTCTTTAGACTTTACTTTAAATATGCTTCAAAGTAACGATAAACCTTTAATGTTAGATTACATAAAAAAAGTAGATCTAGATTTTATTGATATCTGCATTAAAAAGGTGCCGACGGAAGATATTTTAGGAAAACTAAAAAATGAAAAAGATAAAAATGAGTTTACAGAATTTATGTTAAAACGAATTTTATCAGGAGAATCGGAAATTTTAGATATTAGAGTTTTGCACAAAACAGAAGATGGCAACATAGCAGAACTTGACCTTGATAAAGAATCTGAAGGAAGTAAAAAATTTCTGTCTCTAGCAGGACCTATTGTTAATGCATTAAAAACTGGTTCCACTTTATTCATTGATGAACTGGATGCTTCATTACATCCATTATTTGTTAAACATATTGTATCTTTATTTAATGATTCTAAATTTAACAAGAATAATGCTCAATTAATTTTTACTTCTCATGCATTTTATTTAATGGATGGAAATACGCTAACTAGAGATCAAATATGGCTAATTAACAAAGACAATGGTTGTACTTCTACGGTTAAATCCTTAAAAGATTTCAAAGAACCAAGAAAAAATAAATCTTTCTATGAAGCTTATATTAGTGGTCAATATGGAGCCATTCCCACTTTTGATACTCAAAATAACGAATGATTAAGAAGTTAACCATAAATATTAAAAAATCTTATTTTTAATAACTTAACTTCCTGCTATTATGGACACGAGGTTGGTAAAATAGCCAATTACTCACAATCTTTTGATTTTAATTTTTTCTGTTTAGGCTTGGTTGGCAAATAATTTTCATCGGTTACGACTTTTTGCCCTGTACGTTCTTCAAAATCTTCTTTAGCCCGTTTGGAGATATTTCCGCCGATTTTAGCCGCTTGTTTATTTTCTTTCATACCAGTTGCATTGATGTTTTCAGCAACCTGACGTGTTGACAATTCAGCCAAAGCTGTAAAAATAAGTTCGGCTTCGCTCATATGATCGCGTAAATTTTGTGATTTCAAACCTTTTAATTGCTTATGTTCTTTGACGGACAATCCCGACCATTCCTGATGAATAATATTTGTCAGAATCGCATATTCTTCATCTTTGGTAATTTCGTGTTCTTTCCAATAGTCGGTTAATTTATTGCGGGTTTCTTGTCCCGTCATACGCTGTTGTATCCATTTATCCGAATGACCTAGTTTTTGCCAGTTTTCACGTGCTCTATCTATGCTTAATGATGGATCGGCTGTTTCTTTCATTCGTTCATAACCAACACGAGCTAACCATTGTTTAATCGGCTCAGCTTTGGAGCTAGGAACAGATTGAACGATACGCAACATTGTTTCAGCATCAGCAACAGCAGTTAAATATTTTTTACCGTCCGCGGCTTCCAATTTCAGTTGGTGACAATTTGTCACCGACTCAGAGGCGCCCTCGTTTCTCAAACGCTCAGACAATTTATTCCAATATTTACGAGCGGTTTGATAATCTTTTTCAATTAAAATTGAAATGACGTCAACAACGGAAAAATACCAAATATCTTTCTCTTCATCATAAGTTGAACGGATTTTAGTTTGTTCAAAAAGTTTAATATCGTTTTTCATTGGCAAAATATCCTAAAATTTCACATTTATTTTAGTTTAATCGGATATTGCTAAAATTTACATAATAAATTCAGATTACCAACAATTCAGATTGCTGCTTTTCTAAACTATCCTCAAAAAGTTCAACTTTCCTATTTAATTCCTTAAAATCCTCATAGTTTTCAGTCCGATAACTGCACAGTATCGCGCACCATTTTTAAGATTTCCGCATTTATTGCGGATTTTTTTCTTTTTAAACAAAAGTTTATCTAGTCTGATTTTAAGCATTTTCATAATGGTACTTTTAAGCCGGCTTAAACTGCTTATGCCCCATAATTTGACGTAGAACCAGAAGTCCATACCTGTATGAACTTACAATAGCTTGTGAATATCATATTCGTCATAGCCCTCGTAATAATAACTTACATCAATGCCTTTCATAAAGATTTCTCGTTCATCAATTTTATCTGTTAAAGCATTTTTTAAGAGATGTTTTATTTCGATATCTTTAACTGGACTTCTTTCCATTGCTGATAAATAATCTTCTTTATCGATTTTATTCCAATCAACAACTTGTTTAATTTCTTTCTTAAATATTAAATCCAGCCAAATTCTTGTTGAGCGGCCGTTTCCTTCGCGGAAAGGATGGGCAATATTCATTTCAACATATTTTTCAACAATTTCATCAAAAGTTGATTGTGGCATTTTATCAATATGCTTTAAGGATTGTTCCAAATACATTACAGGGGCAAATCTGAAGTTACCTTTTGATATGTTAACATCACGCATTTTGCCGGCAAAATCATAAATATCTTCAAACAAATACTTATGAATCTGTTTTAATCCAGAAAATGTACCTACTTCTATCTGATTGATTTTACCACTATCAAAAAGCTTTTTAGCCTTTTCTTTACTGAGTTTTTCTTCAGCCTTATTCAGTTCAATTTGATTAGTAATATTTAATTTATTTTCTAAAACCATTATTAATCATCTTTCGTAAAGAAGTCTATTATATTTTTATGATAATATAAAATTGCTAAAATTTACATAATAAAATCAAATTGCCAACAATTCAGATTGGTTCAGCTCCAAGTTCCCCTCAAACAACTCAATTTTCCTTGTCAATTGTGATTTAGTAAAAAGGCATTGACTTTTACTAAATTAAAGCTATATTTCTATTGTCTTGATAATTAATGGAGGTTAAAATGGATAATGCATTAATTGAACTGGCTTTAAAGACCTTGTGTTGTAATCAGAAAGAACTGGCGCAAAAGCTAGGTGTTTCTTCTACACAAATTACAAAATGGAAGAAAGGTGAATATATGTCTTCCGAGATGGAGAACAAGTTAAGAGCAATGTTGAATCTCGGTCAAGCGGATTATCCGGACTTTATTTTGTTGTCCGGATCTAAGGAGCAGGCAAAGAAATGGGAAAAGCTTATTATGTTTTTGGCAGAACAGGCTGCAGAAAATGACGAAACGGGATATGAAGCTTATCAACTGACAGACACACCAGAACTTTTATGCGTAAATACAATGCAGGTTTTAAATGATATGGGAGTAGTTATTCCACAGGCCTTTCCTGAAGATTTGGATATCGATTATAATTATATGCATTATAATGATAATCAAATAGGGGCGTTTGAGATTGCTATGAATAACCCGATTGCAGCGTTGATTTATGATATTTTTGAAGCATTGACAAATTTAAGTGGATTTTATCAAGCATATATCAGCGACCTGATGGATGATGAAGTGTTGGATTTGGAGATGACGTCGGCAGGGAATATTGAACCGTGTTTGATTGAGTTGGCTGCTGCAAAACAGACTCCTGATGAAAAATTTGCTCCTGATTTCAGGGGCTTCAGAAAAAAGGTGCTGGCAGAATATAGAGAATGGCTGGATATTGTCAAAATGACGGCTATGCAGCATAGCATCCCATTGAGAGTAGAACTAATGGATCTTATTTATCGGGAAAGTAATGAAATCGGAGCGGCAGCAGAAGCTCGAAGTTTGGGTTTTAACGAGACACGTTTACATCCGGACATTTATATGAATGAGCTGCTAGTTGGAATGAGAACAATTCACCAAATTCTTCCGTTTATAATGAAAAAAATAGGAATATATGACGAATTTCATCTGGATGAATCAGATTTTTATCTCAATAATCAGAAGTAGTTCTTTAGAGTGGAAGTTAAATGAAGGAATTTATAAAGACCATAAAATGGAAATAGAGGGCCCAAAGGCATTGAACAGAAAAATTGGTTAATATAAGTTATTGGAATTTTATAAAATATTTGATTTTAAAAACGTTTCATGTTTTACTTAAGCAAACATTTTTTTAGAGAAGTGATATGGTAAAAAATATTGGAATGATTGGTTCTAGCAGTACTCATGGTTATTATGATGAGCAAAATTTAGGATGGTTTGCTAGACTGGGCCAGAAGATTTTGTCTGTATATCCTGGAAAGTATGTTTTTAATAATATGTCACAATCTGGAGATAATATTGCAGATGCCGTCCACCGGGCAGTTTTCGAAGTATTATCTCGGCAGTTTGATCTTATTATAGTGAATATAGGGACAAATGATTTGCGGCGGCGTAAAGATAGTGAGTGGCAATTGGATTTTTCTGAGGGCATAAGAATAATATATTGGAGCAAATTGCTTGACGTGCTAACTCAAACAAAAGCGATCATTGTTGTAACTGATCTGACACCTGTTATTGAAAGCCGTTATACAGCACAAGCTTCTTTAATTAGGTATAATAAAGATGTAGAAAGATATAATGAAATCATTAAAAATATTTGTGAACAAAAAGATGTTAGATTTTTTTCCCGTTATTATGTATGGAAAAATAGAAAACTTGAGAAATTATACAAAGATGCCATTCACCCCAATGCTCTCGGGCATCAAATTATGGCGGATGAAGTTTTTGATTATTTGCAAAAAGAAAAATTATTATAACCGATTAAATATTGGTTTTAGTTTGTATTGAAAGAACCATGATGAAAAAAGAATTAGAGATTCGCCAGAAGCTCAAAGATAAAAAAGCAAAAACAGATATGCATAACAAACTTATTCGGAATGGTTTTGCTTTCAGAGGAAATTTAACTCAATACAGTTACTTTTTTGATACGCCACGTCAAAACTTGGCACAGAACAAAATCAAATTTCGTATCAGAAATAGTCTGGATGATAATAATCGGGAAAATCTTTTGCTAACCTTGAAGCTGAAAAATATGCGGCTAATTGATGGTATAAGAGAAGCAAAAGAATATGAAACATGGCTCAATAGAAAATCGGCTGATGAATTGAACGACATTAACCGAGTTTTATCGTCTTTTCACACACCGGAATTATCAGCAGAGATTTTTGAATTTCCTTTAGGTCATAATTTAATCCATTATATGGAAAAATGCGGATACAATCTGGTGGAGGTTATAGAAAATAATCGCAGTTTCTACAGATGTGAGAATGTGGAGGCGACTATTGATGAATTTTATTATGATGAAAAAGGGAATAAATTAATTAATCCGCAAATCAATATTGAAATTGAATGTGACCGGCCGGAAAAACTGCATAAAATTTGTAATCTGTTAGCATTAAATAAAGAAGAAAATGAACAAAATACCTGGTGGGATGCCTGTCAAAACCGTGCACGCTGAAAATTTTATTCCCCTTCCTCTAAATATGTAAATCTGGGAACCGAGTTTCCGTCAACAATAACATGTTCCGAAAACATTTTTTCGGGGCGAACCCAAATTGTGTCAGGCGAAGCTTTTTCACAGGAATTTTCTGCATTTATTGCTTGATAAATAACCATATTTTCCAAAGTTTCGGTATGTTTCCCGATAAGCATAACCCTGTAGATATGTCCTTTGTAATGTTTGTAAATTCCTGTTTTCATTGACAGCCTCTTTGATAAATCAAAACTGCCTGCAATAATAATCTAACAAAAATATATTTCAATGTAAAAAATATACAAATTTTGATTGCAATATATGCAGGTTAAGTTATACTCAAAAAAAACTTTAAGGAGGTGCTCTATGGAAGAAAAATCAGTTGCCGCAGTTGAAAGTACAAGAGGTATGTTTCAGTGCTATTGGGATGTCTTGAAAAATTATTTCAAATTTGGAGGACGTGCCAGTCGTTATGAATACTGGGCGTTTGCTATAATAGATTGGTTTATTGCGCTTATTATTGTAGGAGTAATTGGCCTGATAAACCAAAATATTTCAAATATTTTATATGCAGCTTATGCTTTATTGACATTTATACCGACATTGGCGGTTTCGTTCCGAAGATTGCATGATGTAAATAAAAGCGGCTGGTTTATTACCGCGCCTGTACTGGTGTTGGTTATATTTGCCGTGGTTGATTCTGCTTTAGAATATAGCGGTATCGGTCTTGGCAAAATAGGAACGATAGTGATGGGTGCGTGCGCTTCGGGGGCATTGATTTTTGCCATTCTTGTTTTTTACTGGAAATGTAAGAAAGGTTCTCTTGAAGCCAATAAATACGGTGATCCCGTTCTTGAAGTGGCTCCGCGAAAACAGGCTAAAATAATGACCGTTCTTATAACTTTATATTGCCTGTTGATCATTGTCGGGATATTGCTTATGGGAGCCATAAGTGGGTACAGTAAATCTATGCAAAGATATAAAATGAACCAGACGCTTGAGCAAATAAACATGCTTGTCAGAAATGTCAAACTGGTGTACGAAAATGAAGACAGCTACTCTTCTTTGAATAATGCTTTGGTTAATTATCTGGGGTTGGCTGCGCCCGATATGTACAATGAAAATAACCAATTATCTAATGTTTATGGCGGCGGAGTTGCTGTTGTGGGAGAGAATGATGTATTCTTAATTGTCTATGGAAATGTTCCTGATAAAGGATGCGCTGCTTTAGTCGATGCGGCTAAAAGTATTCCGGAGTGGAATGTCGTGTCGGCATCTTGCGAAGATTGCGCCGGTAATGTATGCAACTTTAATATGATTGTCCGCTAAGCAAAAGAAAATAAAACGGCAGTTATACATTTAACTGTCGTTTTTTTTATGCTTCAACTTGCTATTTGGTTAAAAGAGGATTACCTTTACAAGGTAAAATTTATTTAAGGAGATGTATTCATGAAAAAACTTCTGTCTTTGTTTGCTGCGTTGTTTATGGTTTCCGGCTGCTTTAATTCGTCGGATACTTTTAAGGGAAAAATGTATAAAATGGTTTCCGCGCCGGAAAATATGGAAATCACAATCGGTTTTGAAGCTGATGGTGATCGTTTCTTTGGTAAAGCTTTAAATAACTATTTCGGAACTTATAAATCGGAAGGCAATGAAATTATTTTCAGTGCGGTTGGAACAACCATGATGGCCGGACCGGAAGCAATGATGAATGCTGAAAGAGAATATTTTGGAGCATTGCCGGAAATTAATGCCTACAAATTAAGCGGTAAAGAGCTTATTTTAAAGACTTCTGACGGAAAAGAACTGGTTTTTGAAGAAACCGGTCCTGTTTCTGCCGAATAATTATTCATTACAAAAATTCAACCCTGAAATTCCAAAAGAATTTTCGGGGTTGAATTATTTTTTTAGATAAATTCTGGCGTTACTTATCTCCCGAAGACAGCGTCTTTCAAACGCTTTAAGGTTGCCTGAGCAACAGGACGCGCTTTGGCCGCTCCTTCCGACAATAAAGCGTCAACTTCATCAAAATGCGCCATATAATAATTATATTTTTCTCTGGCGTCTTTAATTTCATTGACAACAGCTTCAAGCAGCATATTTTTAATATGCCCGTAACCGAGCTTGCCTTGCCGCAAACCGTCCCCCATTTCCTGCAGTTGTTTGGGAGTTGCGATGGATTTATAGATTTCGTAAACCAAAATTTCTTCAGGATTTTTAGGCTCTTCCATCGGGCGGGAATCTGTTTTTATGGAAAAAATTGCTTTTTTGATAGCTTTATCATCTTCAAACAAGGGGATGACATTGCCGTAAGATTTACTCATTTTTCGTCCGTCAATCCCGGGAACAACGGCAACATGCTCGTCAATATAATATTCCGGTAGATGAAGCAGTGGCTTGTTGTAATGAGCGTTGATTGCGCCGGCAATATCTCTTGCAATTTCCACGTGTTGAACCTGGTCTTTTCCGACCGGAACAATATCTGTGTCATAAGTCAGAATATCCGCGGCCATTAATGTTGGATAAGTATATAACCCCATGTTTATACCGTCATCATCAGGTTTTCCTGCTTCACGATTCTTATCGACTTGTGCTTTATAGGCATGAGCTTTGTTCATAAAGCCTTTGGGCGTATAGGCATATAAAATGGTTGTGATTTCGGGAATCTCAGGAATATCGGATTGACGGTAAAAAATGGATTTTTTCGGGTCAAGCCCCCCGGCCAAATAGATGCAGGCGATTTCTTTCATTTTCTGATTTAAGACTGCCGGATTTTTTTCCGCGTTAATAGCGTGATAATCGGCAATGAACATATAATGCTTTCCGCCGCTGTTGACCGCAGTATTTCCAAGTTTGATTGCCGGTTTTATGGCGCCTAAATAATTTCCCAAATGCGGCGTTCCCGTGGGCTTGACGCCGGTTAAAATTGTTTTCCCTTCAAACATTTTGTTATCTTCCCTAATTTTTATATTGAATTTATTTATAAAATTGATACTCTTAACGCCGATTAAAATCAATCAAAAATTAATAATATAGGACAATAAAACCATGTTGGATATTAAATTTATCATCGAGAATAAGGATCAGGTTCAAGACGGCCTTAATAAAAAAGGTTATGCAAAAATTATAAACTTGGATGAATTAATCTCCCTGCATGGTTCAATCAATAAGTTAAAAACATCTTCTCAGGCACTGGCGGAAGAAAAAAACAAGCTCAGCAATTCTATCAAATCAGCTTTGGCGGAAGAACGCCCGGCAATTATTGCCAAAAGTAAAGCTTTGGGCGAGGAATTGAAAAAAGAGCTGGAAGAATTGGACGCGGAACAGGCTAAATTTAATGATATTATGTTGCGTATGCCCAATATGCCCAGTCCGGAATGTCCGGTCGGCCCGGATGAAAGTGGCAATGTTGTTATTCGTAAAGTCGGAGAAATTCCTCATTTTGATTTCAAGCCGCGTGATCATGTGGAATTAATGGAATTAAACGACTGGTCAGAAATGGAACGTATTGCAAAAGTCAGCGGTTCCCGTACCTATGCAATTAAAAATGATTTGGCAAAACTGGAACTGGCGATGCATATGTTGGTTCTTGACAAGTTGCGTGAACATGGTTTTACTGTCATTACCGTTCCGTCAATTTCTAAGGAAAAGCCGTTGTACGGTCAGGGATATTTGCCGTTTTCCCGTGATGAGATTTATTACATGCCGGCAGATGATGTTTATCTTTCCGGAACGGCAGAGCTGATATTGAATTCCCTGCGTGCGGATGAAATTTTGAATGAAGCCGAACTGCCGATTCTCTATGCCGGTTTTTCTCCGTGTTTCCGTCGTGAAGCCGGTGCCGCCGGAAAAGATACCCGCGGTTTGGTTCGTGTGCATCAGTTTATGAAAACGGAACAGTTTATCATTTGCAAAAATGACGTTAAGGAGAGTGATAAATGGCATAAAACGCTTCTTTCCATATCTGAGGAAGTTTTGCAGGATTTGGAACTGCCGTATCAGGTTTTGGACATTTGTACCGGCGATATGGGTGCGCCGAAGTATCGCCAGTATGACTTGGAAGCGTGGGTGCCGTCACAGAACTGTTACCGGGAAACGCATTCCTGCTCCAATATTACCGAATGGCAAGCCCGCCGGACAAATCTGCGTTATCGCGACAATGCCGATAATCGCGTTAAATATGTTCATACGCTTAATAATACCGGTATTGCAACGCCGCGCGCTTTGGTGCCGTTTATTGAATGTCATCAAAATGAAGACGGCAGCGTCAATATTCCGGCAAAGCTTCAGCTTTATATGGGCGGCAAGACCAAAATTGGCAAAAATTTGTAATATAGCCTTGTGGCTGCAATAAGGTTTATTCACAACTAAAACAGACCGAATTTTTGTTGTTGCAATTCTGATATTAGTGATATAAAATACCTCATGCCGCTGGTGTGTGGCAAACTGGCTGGCGCTTTCGTGTCGGCAAACGGCACGAAACTTAAATTTGCCCCTGATAATTTTCTTGTTAAAGAAAAATTTAACATCAGGTATTATCATTAAAATAAATGAACCTGAAAGCGGTTCAGGGAAACCCAAGAATTCCCCATATATCTGATAAAGCGGCAGTGTAATTTTTTTATACTGTCATGACAGAGGTATTAACGCATTTTGTTGTGCGTTTGTTTGTGCGGTATCCACTTACTTTGTATGGTGGCCGGTGCAAGTTGTTTTGCTATAGGCAAAACAGCGGTCATAGCTTTAGATGACTTTCTTGGGATAGCCCGGCCACCGCCTTAAAGTTCTGATATATTATCCTAATAATTTAAGGAATTTAAGTAATGGAAACTAAAATTCGGACCAAACGTCGCAGCCGTACTAGTGATGGAAAGCCCAATCCGCTTGATGTCCAGATTGGCAGGAGAATTCGTTTACGGCGGCAAAACTTAGCTTACAGCCAGGATAAATTAGGGCAGCTTGCCGGCTTGACTTTTCAGCAGATTCAAAAATATGAATGTGGCAAAAATCGTATCAGCGCCAGCCGTTTGTGGGATTTTAGCCGGATATTGAATGTTCCGATTACATATTTCTTTATGGATATGGAGAACGAGGCAGCCGCAGATGCGTCTCGCAGCCAAAGCAGCCGCCCGCTGTTGTCAACAGCTGAAACAGAAATGAAAAATCCGTTTTTTGAAGAAAAGTCAATGCTTTTGATGAATGCGTATAATTCCATTTCCAATAAAGATTTGGCGGACAAATTTTTAAAACTGCTTTTGTCAGTTTCATCACGCTACATCAATAAAGAATAAAGGGAATATTGTTCTGTCCTTGCAATTTTAGTGAAACGATTTATTATCTGACTGAAAGGATTAAAAATGCAGTTGGATATTTCTGAGTTAAAATACGTTTTGTTTGATTGGGACAATACTTTGGCGGAAAGCCGGTCATCTTTGGTATGCGCCGTTGATAAAATACTTGCGGATTACAACCTTCCCTGCTGGAAAATCAGCATGGAAAAGCGTGACCGCAATTTATCTTTTAAAGACAATTTTCCGCGCATTTTTGGAAAAGATGCGGCAGCGGCCTATGAAAAATATCGGGAAGTATATAAGGCAATCGTAACGGAAAAAATCACAACTTTTGAAAAAGTGAGAGAAGTTTTGAGCTTTCTGGCGGAGCGCCATATAAAAATAATGATTGTCACCAATAAAGAGCGGATTCTGCTGGAATATGAACTGCCCCTTTTATTTGATAAAAAGATGTTTTGTAACATTGTCTGCGGGCATGAAGCGTCCGCGGATAAACCAAGTGGCCGACATGCGCTCTATGCGTTGCAAAATTTTATAAAACCCGAAGATATAAACAGGAAAAACGTCTGGGTTGTCGGCGACAGCCCGCAAGACAGTGCCATGGCTCTGGCAATCGGGGCTTTACCGATACGCATTAATAAATCTATCTGGGGGGATACGGCGCGGGGCGAAGACAAAGAAGACATTGTCTGGTTTGATTCGTTTTCGGATTTTTATGTCGCGTTAAAATTAGCGAAAAATTAAATACTCGCTCTCTATAATATTCAGATATATTTACAGGCAGAAGGGACAGAAAATGGACTTCAAAAATACGGTTAGCTGCAGCCGGATAATACGCTGGATTTTTCTGGCCGTATTGATAGTTTTTATTGTTGTTTTGAACTATTGCAGTTTGAGCGAACATATGGCCTCTAACAATAGTTACATAACGGATTATGCTTTGCCGGAAGATTATGAAGAGCGTAACCGTGAACCTGTCGTAGCCGGTCTGTTTTATCCGCAGGATGAAAAGATTCTTTCCCATGATTTGGACACATACCTGACAGCTAATGAGGATAAGCTTCCTGATGTCAGCCCAAAACTGTTAATTGTTCCCCATGCCGGTTATCAATATTCAGCACAGGTCGCGGCCAAAGCTTATCTCAGCCTTCGTCCTTTTGCCGCAAAAATAAAAAATGTCATTTTGGTCGGTCCTTCCCATTATGTGCCTGTTCCGGGAGCAGCCTTGTCCGGGGCGGATAATTTTTCAACGCCGTTGGGCAAAATAAAAATAAACCGCAATATCAACGATGAACTCTTGAAAAACAAGAATTTTAAAATCCGTGACAATGCCCACGCCAAAGAGCATTCATTAGAAGTTCAACTGCCGTTTTTGCAGAAAATTCTTCCTGATTTTGAAATCGTACCGATAGTTTATGGCACTATTTCGCCGGAGGCCATGGCTGCAGCTTTGGAACCGTATCTTTCCCGGCCGGATACAATCATCATTTTTTCAGCGGACTTGTCGCATTATTATGAATATGACATTGCCAAACAGCTTGACGGCGAAACCGCGGAACTGATTAAAAACAGAAACGCGTCCGTTTCTGAACATTTATCCTGCGGCGCAACGGCGATAAACACGGCTTTAATTTTAGCCGAACGCCATAATTTTACGCCGGATATGCTTGATTTGACTAATTCCGGGGATGTTGCCAAACAGTTTGACAGGGTGGTTGGCTATGGTGCCTGGCAGTTTTTGCCTGATGAAAACAAGAAGCAAAGCAACATTTTATCGGAAGATATGGATTCCTTGAATAATTTCAAGAAGGTTTATGGGGAAGACCTGATGAATGTTGCTGTAGAAACGCTTAACCGGGCTGTTTTTGATAAAAGTAAATATGTTCCTTCCCGTAAAGATTATGCGGATCCGTTGTTTAATAAAGGCGCAGCCTTTGTAACCTTAAATAAAGACGGAAAATTACGCGGCTGTATGGGGTCGGTTGTTCCGATACAGGGAATAGCTCGCAACATTGCCGAAAATGCTTATGCCGCAGCAATGGAAGATTCCCGTTTTACGCCGCTGCAGCCGGATGAATTGGCCGAAACTTCCGTCACAATATCCTTGCTAACCGGATTTGAACCGATTATATATAAGAATGAAGCGGATTTGTTGACTAAACTCGTTCCCGGAACGGACGGCGTTGTTATTCGTTCAGGCAGCCGTCAGGCTGTTTTCCTGCCATCAGTCTGGAAAGAAATCCCGGATAAACAGGAGTTTTTGAATAATCTGAAATTCAAGGCCGGCATGAATCCGAGTTATTGGTCGAATAAGATAAAAGTTTATCGTTTTTACACTGTGGAGATAAATCAAAATGCAGATTAACGGATATGAAATAGCCCTGTCGGAAGAAGAACTGGATAAAATAATCAATGAACAGACAGTCCCGGTTGAACTGATTGATAAAAATTTTAAGGGGTATCAAGCTCTGAGCGACGGGGATAAAAAGGCTCTGCAGCATTTGGTCAATGCCGGAAAAATAATGAATGACGTTTCGCTGGAGCAGGATCATAGCCTGAACCGTGTGTTGAAAAAGGGGCTGGAGGATGCCGCCGGAAAAAGCAGTCATGCGGCAAAGGCGCTGATGTTGTTCAATTCTTTGAACGGTGTGGAAGGCAGTAACGGTATTGATGAAAAGCATATTGAAATATTTAAGGGTGTCAGTGCCAAACCCGGCCGCAATTTCTATCCCGAAGATTTGAGCGTTGAGGAATTTCACCGTATCATCAAAAGAATGCTGGAGCAGGGCAGGGATGATGAAGTCCGCAAAATTCTAAGTGTCCGCACCATGGTCAGACGTGAAGGGGATGAACTAAAAGCCATAGATTATACGGAATATTTTGCCAGGGAGTTTTCAGAAATAGCCAACCAGCTGGAACTGGCCGCGCATTATACGACTGACGAATTGCTGAAGGATTATCTGGGATGGCAGGCTCAGGCATTGTTGCAAAATAATGAAGATATGGACATGCTGGCAGATAAGCATTGGGCCATGATGCAGAATACGGATTTGGAATTTACGCTCAGCCGTGAGAACTATGACGATGCCATGAGCGGAACAATCTGTGAGAACAAAGAATTGTCAGAAATGCTGGCAGAACGTGGTATTGAAGTCAATTCCAAAGATATGCTTGGCGTTCGCGTCGGTATTGTCAATAAAGAAGGAACCGCACTGCTGCTGAAATTTAAAGATCATATGAAAAAACTGGCGAAATTAATGCCATATGCCGATCAGTATGAGCAAAATGTTGCGTCCGGCGGCGAATTGAAGCAAACAATGGTTGATGTTGATTTGGCCGCTTTATGCGGGGATTATGCCCAATGCCGCGGCGCAATTACAACCGCCCAGAATTTGCCCAACAACGACAAATTGTCCGTGAAATGCGGCGGCGGACGACGTAATGTCTATCATCGCCAGGTTAGGATGAGCCGGGATAAAAAACGCGATGTTGAATTGCTAAAAGCATTGGTTCGACCTGATTTTCATAAATATTTCAATCCCGAAGCCGAACATATTTTTGTAATCGGTCATGAAAACGGCCATTCTCTCGGACCGGACAGCAGCTATCAAAATGCCTTGGGGCTGTATAAACATACCATAGAAGAAAATAAGGCTGACGTTGTTTCCATAACCTTCATGCCGGAATATGTTAAAGCCGGAATTATCAGCGAACAAACGCTGAAAGAAGTCTATACGACGTGGATTATCCGTCTGCTGCTGAAAGCAAAATCACCGGAGCCGCATCGCCTGGGGGATTTAATTCACTTTAATTTCCTGCTTGAACATGGGGCAATAGAATTTGATGCCGACCGCAAATTGGTGATTCATTTTGCCAAGATGCCGGAAGTTATGCATAAAATTCTGGAGGAAACGATTCGCATCCAGTTGTCCAAATCCCCGGAAGAAGCCAGGAAATTTATTGACCGCTACACGACTTGGGGAAGCCTGCACGAATATATTGCTTCCGTTCACAAACAATTAGGGCTTAAACCATATAAACAAATCAGGATGTATTTTTAATGTATTATAGTTATTTTGAAATTTTTTCGGTGGGAATAGGTCCTTCCAGTTCCCATACCGTCGGGCCGATGCGCGCCGCTAAAAGATATGTCGAAAACCTTCATCAACAAGGTCTTTTTGATAAGGTTGAACGTTTGGAAGTAACTTTGTATGGGTCGTTGGCGCTGACCGGAATTGGTCACGGAACGGTCAAAGCCGTGGTGTACGGTTTAATGGGGCTTGAAGCTGAAGCGATTGACCCGCAGGTGCCTTACGTTAATGCCGTCGAGCGAGATAAAATTCTTCACCTCAATCAGGAGAAGCCGATTCCGTTTGACCTTGACAAAGATGTCGTTTTTAAAAAGGATGTCTTTCTTCCCGAACATTCCAACGGTTTGGAATTTAAGGCTTTTGACCAAAACGGCAAAGAATTGCTGAATGAGGTTTATTTTTCCGTTGGCGGCGGAACGATTGCCCGCCGGGATGAAATCTCCCGCCGTATTTCCCGTCCGGCTTATAATGTTCCTTATGAATTTAATTCTTACAGGGAATTGCGTGAACTGTGCGAAAAAGAAAACAAAAGCATAGCCGAAATCGTTTATGCGAATGAATGTGCAATTCATGGTCAGGAAAAGACCGATGAAGGTATTATGAAAATTTACCGCATTATGCAAAATGCCGTTGACCGCGGTATGAAAAACGAGGGTATCTTGCCCGGTGGATTAAATGTTCGCCGCCGCGCCCCGGAAATATATCGGCAGCTGGCAGAAAGTTTTGAGGCCAACAATTACGACCCGCTGCAGATTATTGACTGGATAAACCTCTGGGCTTTTGCCGTGGCGGAAGAAAACGCGGCCGGCGGGCAGATTGTAACCGCGCCGACTATGGGCTCAGCCGGGGTCCTGCCTGCTGTAACCCGTTATTTTGAGCGTTTTGCTCATGTCAAGTCCCCTTATTCCATAGAAGAAGGACTAAAGATTTTCATGCTAACGGCTTCGGCAATTTGCTGTCTGTATCGCAGCAACGCGTCAATTTCCGGTGCGGAGGTCGGCTGTCAGGGAGAAGTCGGCGTTGCCTGCTCAATGGCTGCGGCAGGTTTGACGGCGGCGCGCGGCGGCAGTTTGTCTGAAATTGAAAATGCGGCAGAAATCGCTATGGAACACAATTTGGGATTAACCTGCGATCCTGTCGGCGGTTTGGTTCAAATCCCCTGCATTGAGCGCAATGCCATGGGGGCGATAAAAGCCGTTAACTCAACGCGTCTGGCTTTGAACGGTAAAGGGCAGCACGCCGTTACTTTGGACAGCGTCATTAAAACCATGTATGATACCGGGCGGGATATGCAGAATAAATACAAGGAAACTTCGCTTGGCGGTCTGGCCGTTAATGTTGCCTCCTGTTAATTTTATCTTGATTTTGCTTGCGTTAAGAGCATAATTGCGCCAAAATCAACATTAAATTAATAAAAAAGGACTGTTAGATGTTAAAAAAATTGATGGCAGGTGAATTCAGCCTTTCTGATACTTTCTGGAAATTTGGCGTCCTTGGGCTGGTTATTGTTGTCTTTGTTGTTCGCTTTTTTGGCAGCATGCTGGCGCAAAAACTTGCAGGAATTAGCCTGTGGCTTTATTTTACGCGCTATTTTCATCCCTTGAAGATGAATACCGGGATTTTGGTTTTGGCCGTCTGTTATCTTGGCTGTCTTGCCGCATTTGTTTTTTACAGTGTTGTACTGGTGAGCGGGACATGGAAGAGCTCTGCCGAATATGATAAAAGTATCTGGCTGCGCCACATTTCCCGCATAATGATGCTGCTAATGCTGTTTATCTGTTATAAAATGATTTTCTAAAGGAAAAAATACATGAAAAAATTGATGCTCGTAATAACTCTGCTTTTCTTGTCCGGTTGTGTTAATGTCGGCGAGTTTCCTGAAAATCGCGAACGGATGCATAATTATGGCAATGACAACGACTATTGTCAGCAGCACCCGAAAAGATGCTTCCAGGGAATGCCCTGGTAGGAAAATAAAGCCGGAATGTTCCGGCTTTATTTATATGAAGAAAGTTACCAGGGACAGCCATTATACGTCCCGTCTGAGTTGCAGCTTATATTCTCATAACCGCTGCCGGTTTGGATGCGGTGGTCATTCCAAGCTTCGGGATTGGCTTTGCATTCGCTTGCCGTTGCAAAACATTTGCTTGCTTTATATCCACCTCTCTGACAGATATATTTCATTTCGCCGGTAGATTGGTTTTTGCAATACAAATCGGCATATTGTACCCAAGCATACATTCCTGATTTATTACCGCATTGCGCGGCTACGGCATCAAAACATAAATGGGTTTCAATAAACTCCCGCCAGACTTTCCAAGGATTGGCCGGAGGCGTGGAACCTCCACCCCCGGAACCTCCGCCGCCGGAAGAGCCATTATAAGAACATTTGTAACAGGAGCCGGATGTTGCGCCGCAAGAGCAGGATTTAGATGTTTTTCCAGTCTGTGTATAACCGCTGCCGCAACTGCTGCTTTGATAACCGCTCGGGCAGGAATAACTGTGAGTATGACATGTGCCGCAACATTGCCTTGTTCCGCCGCAGCCGTCAGAGCAGGAATAGCAGTTGCATCCGCTTTCGCTGGCAAGAGGTGTGCAGCAAGATGCGTATTTTCCACCACAGCTGGTACCGTTGCCGACCTGTGGAGATCGACAAGTAACAAGGTCACTGCGACAGACACATTTGTCATAATAGGAACTGTCATAGGGGCAGCGTTTGTTTGGCGTTTGCACCGAAGAACAGGAACCCTTTTGCGAATATCCATCTTCTTTGCAGGCTCTGGGATTATCCAGTTTACATGACTTATATTTTCCGCCGCAGGATGCTCCTACGCCATAATAGGGCTTTCTACATTCAACTAACCCTTCATCACAAACGCATTGTTTATAATAATTCCGATCAGACGGGCAAAAATTAACAGGATGTGATAATTCCGGACATTTTCCTGTTTTATAACCGGCATCCTGGCATTGTTGTCCAGGATCTTTATAATCGGGGTTTTGTTTTCCGTCAGTTTCTTCGCTTGAACTGAATTCTCTTCCCAAACAATTCCCGGCGTCGGTGATGAAGCAGACAGAGGCAACACGAATATGACAGTTTGATTCTTCCGGCAGGCACGACGTAAGCATCGCGCTTTCAGCAGATGGGACAAGCCGCGGCGAACTTTCCGCGACACCCCGTGGGTGTGCAGACGGCAAGTGTGGATAAGCAAGGTAAGGTGTTGTGTGTAGTGTGTTGTGGGTACCTGACTTAGGGATACCGGAAAAAACATTAACAGAAGCACAAACATTGTCCGCTCCATACCAAATCAGGCACGAAGTTGACAGCAATATTACTCGGGAAATATTCTTCATCGTATCCTCCACACTTGTCATCACAAGGATACTATAACATAAAAAATTCTGCTGTTCAATCATTAATTTTGATAAACTGAGAAAAAAATGACAAAGAGCGGGTGTTTGTATGCCTGGCAGTTGAGCAAACTTTACTCTTGCCAAGTCAGGGATTTCAGTGCATTATTTAACGCATTAAAAATAACGTTAAATAAGAGAAATATTTTATGGCTTTAAAATTTGAAATTTTAAAAACAATAGGAAAAACTCGCCGCGGGAAACTTTACACAAAGCATGGTGTAGTTAATACACCGGCTTTTATGCCGGTCGGAACCTGCGGAACGGTCAAGGCGATGATGCCGGAGTCTGTTGCCGCGACCGGTGCGGAAATTCTTCTTGGCAATACCTACCACCTAATGCTTCGCCCAGGGGCTGATTTGGTTGAAAAAATGGGCGGCCTGCATAAATTTATGAATTGGGATAAGCCGATTTTAACCGATTCCGGCGGCTTTCAGGTAATGAGCCTGACTGGTCTGCGTAAACTGACTGAAGACGGCGTGACCTTTAGTTCTCATGTCGATGGCAAAAAGTTTTTTCTCAGCCCCGAAGAGTCTATGAAAATCCAGCATAAACTGGATTCTAACATTACGATGTGTTTGGATGAATGTACGCCGTTTCCGGCAACTTATGAACAGGCGCAAAAGTCCATGCAGATGTCCATGCGCTGGGCTCGGCGTAGCCGGGATGCTTTTGTTGATCGTGACGGTTACGGCATTTTTGGGATTCAGCAGGGCAGTGTCTTTAAGGATCTTCGCGAAGAATCTGCCGAAAAGTTAAAAGCTATCGGTTTTGACGGTTATGCTATCGGCGGTCTGGCTGTTGGCGAAGGACAGGAAAAAATGTTTGAAGTTCTGGATTATGCGCCGGGATGCTTGCCCGAGGACAAACCTCGTTACCTGATGGGGGTCGGACGCCCGGATGATATCGTCGGTGGTGTTTTGCGCGGCGTCGATATGTTTGACTGCGTTATGCCGACGCGTTCGGGGCGGACAGCTCAGGCTTTTACGGCATACGGTCCCGTTAATATTCGTAATGCCCGCCACCGGGAAGATCCTCGGCCGCTTGAAGCCGGATGTGATTGTCCTTTGTGCAGCCATTACAGCCGTGCTTATATTCACCACTTGCAAAAGTGTAATGAGATTTTAGCCGTCATGCTTCTGACATGGCACAATGTCCGTTATTATGAACGCCTGATGCAGGGATTGAGAAAAGCGATTGAAGACGACAGGCTTCAGGAGTTTGCCGATGAGTTTTATCAAAAACAGGCGATGGGCGATATTAAGGAGTTATGAAATGGCCGGAGAATGTAATTTAGATCAGAAAGTTGTCGATTCGTTTATTGCTCAAAACCGTAAGGAAGGGTTGCGGGTTTTTGTTGCCGGCGGACATCGCGGAGGGAATGATCCTGTTTACGAGAATGAAGCTTATAATCTGGGACGTCAGATTATCAAAATGGACTTTCGCCTGGACTTTGGCTTATCCAATTCCGGAATTATGGGAGCTGTTGCCCGCGGCGTTCTTGACGGTTGGAATAAAAAACAATGTAAAATAGAAGGACTGCCTATTCAGGCTGTAACGACGCAGGCTTACTATGATCTTTATCCGCAGGATGATGAATTGGTTAAGCAGATTGAAAATGTTATTTTGGCCAAAACGCTGGAAGAACGGAAACAAAAGCTTTTGGAGGCTGATTTTGTCGTCTTTGCGCCGGGCGGTGTCGGTACGCTTGACGAATTGGCTTACGACTGCGTTGCCATGCAGGATGGCCTGCTTCCGGTCAAGCCTTTTATTATGTATAATGTAAACGGTTTCTTTCATCATATCCTTGAATTTCTGAAAGAAATTGCCAACAAGGGGTTTTCGGACCCAATACCGTTTATCGTCGTAGATAACAGCAACGATCTGGCAATTGTGTTCCGTTTGCTCAAGTTTCGCTATGATAAGAATCATACGACAGCAGAGGCTTATGCCAATGCCCGTCAGCTCGCTTATGAACTGCCTTATTTCATCAAACATAAAACCGATAGTTCGGTTCATGTCGAAGATATTATCGCGAACATGAATTATATTAATCAAAACGGTACGGAAGAAGAAAAGCGCAATCTGGCGGGAGAAATTGATCAGGCTTATCTTGAGCGGGAGATTGAACGCATGTATGAGCGCCTGGCCAAGACCGGACGCGATACCGCAAACGTAAGTGATAAGCTGACAGCCTTGAAACAACGCCGTCAGAAAAAATAATTTCAGGAGAGTTAAACATGTGCCGCCATCCCGGTTTTTCCTTTATTATGCCGACGTATAACCGCGCTTTCTGTATTGCCGGTGCTGTCGATTCGGTCTTAGCGCAGAATTATGATAATCTGGAACTGATAATTGTTGATGACGGTTCAACGGATGGAACTGAAGATTTTATTCGTTCGCGTTATGCCCGGGAACTGGCCTGTGGCAGGATAAAATATCTGCATGGTGAACACCGGGGAGTTTGCCCGGCGCGCAATATCGGTTTGAAACAGGCGTCAAAAGAGTGGATTGCTTACATTGACAGTGATAACGCCATTGTTCCCGATTTTATTGCCACCTATTTGAAAGCAATGCGCTGGCACCCCTGGACAAAGATATTTTACGCCCAGTATCGCGGAAATTCCTCAGGTGTTGTCAGTGGTAAAAAATTTAGCCGCAAATCTTTGATTAAGGGAAATTATATTGACATGGGCGCATTGGTGCATGCCCGTGAGGTATATCAAAAACTGGGCGGCTTTGATGAAAATTTAACCCGCCTTGTCGACTATGATTTGGTCTTGACTTATACTGAACATTATAAGCCGCATTTTATAAAGAAGGTTGTTTTGAATTACGACGATTCCAATAACCATAAGCGAATTTCCAACAGCGGCTATGAGATTGCCGTTGAAAATGCCAAAAAAATTATCGCCAAACATTTTACCAAACGCGAAATTGATAAATATTTGGGCGATAACTTTTTTGAACAGTTCCGCGGTGAAAATTAGAGGAACGTCAGCGCCTCTTTGTTTGCCTTGTCCATGATTTCCGCGCTTTCTTTCAGCTTACTTTTTTCTTCATCGGAAAGGCTCGGAACAAAAGCGTTATGAGCGCCGTCTTTGTCAATAATGGTTGGCAGGGACAAACAAACGTCCTTAATTCCTTCAACATCTTTGTGCCGGGTCGATACCGTTAAAATTTCTTTGGTATTATGGGCAATCGCCGTAATGATTTTGACCAGAGAACTGGCGATGCCGTAATAAGTGGCTTTTTTGCCGCGGTAAATTTTAAAGCCGGCATCAATAACGTCATGAGCGATTTTTTCTTTGTCTTTTGCACTGAGCTTTTTATTGAAAGATTTTTCAAAATCTTCGATTCTGGCACCGCCGACATCGGCTGTCGACCAGGAAACCAGAGAAGAATTGCCGTGCTCGCCCAAAACATAGGCATGAATGGATTTCGGCGAGATATTGCCCAGCTGTTCCGCCAGAATTTCTCTGAACCGGGCGGTGTCAAGTACAGTTCCTGAGCCGATAACTCGGTTTGTCGGAAATTTTGAAAGTTCCAGAACCACGCGGGTAATGACATCAACCGGATTTGTGGCGATGAGAATAATAGATTTGGGAGCATATTTAACGATTCCCGGCACAACCTCTTTCATAATTTTGGTGTTGCTTTCCAAAAGAGCCAAACGGTCGCCGTTTAAAGATTTTTGAGAGTCGACAGTAATGACAACGACGTCGGCATGAGCCAAATCGGCATAATCGCCGAACGTAATGTCACAGCCGCAATTCATCGCCGCCGCATGTAAAATATCCAGTGCTTCTGCTTCAGCTTTTGTCTGGTTAATGTCAATCATGACAATTTGCTGAACCAAATCCTTGACCGCCAGGGTGTAAGCCGTTGTTGAACCGACAAAACCGGCACCGATAATCCCTACTTTCATCTTTTTTAGCTCCTTAAAATATTATTGATATTACATATTTAATATCAGTCTGCAAATTTGTTAAGTACTTTTGTTGTTTTTTATCTTTATTTATGCTAACGGAACAGATAAAGTAATTCAGGATAAAGTTTAAAGGAGCGGAAATGACGGATAAAGTTTTTGGATTTTTGTGGAAATACCTGTCCCGGTTAAAATTTTTGTTTTTATGCGTCCTCTTCTCGGTTGTACTGGGCGAAGCTTTTGTCCGCGTGGCCTTGTATTACGGTTCTCAGATTGTGGAAATATTGTCTTCTTCGCTGCCGCGGGAGGATATTCTGCGCCAAACACTGTTCTTAGCCGGTCTGACGGCTGTGTTCCTGTTTTTGAAAGGGATTTTGCTTAATGCCGTTTTGTTTGTCGAAGCTCGTTTTATTCCCAAATACAATACGTTGATTGCCAAGGATTTGTTCAACTACGCGCATCAGCATTCAACGGCATTTTTTGCCGAAGAAATGGCCGGCAATATTTCTGCCAAAATCAAAACCATTTTGGACAACTGCAATATGATTTATTACAATCTTTTGTGGGGGTTTATTTCTCCGGCAATCGGCATTATCGTAAGTTTTGCCTTTATTCTGGATATTAATATTGAGTTGGGAGCAATCCTGATCGTGCTTAACCTGTTTCTGATTGCTGCAATTTATTGGCTCAGCCAAAGGATTGCACCGTATTCGGAAAAACGTTCAAAGCTGATGTCAGAAGCGAACGGCGTATTGGTTGACAGCATTTCCAATGCCGCTTTAGTGAAAAATTTCAGCAATTATGTTTATGAAAAAAGATATTACTTTCGCGAAATGAAAAAGGCAGCGCTGGCTGACCGTGCTGAAACCAACCAATACGGGATTTTGTTTGTCGGCCAGGGCGTGTTGCGCGCCTTGATGGAAGCTGTTTCTTATGCGTTGCCGATATGGTATTGGTATATCGGCGAAATCAATGTCGGGCAGTTTGTTTTAATTCAGTCGTTGGTGGCAACTTTAAACAATATTTATAATATGCTGTCGTTTAACTTTATGAATTTCTTCAAACTCTACGGTGGTATCCGCGATGGTTTGAAATTACTGTCCCGCCCGCGGGAAGTTGTCGATGTGCCGGGAGCAGCGGTATTTAACGGAGATTCTGCTGCCATAGAGTTCAAAGACGTAACCTATCATTACAAGGGAACCGAACCGCTCTTCAAAAACTTTAATTTGAAAATTAAAGACGGCGAGAAGGTAGGGTTGGTTGGCCGTTCGGGCTCCGGAAAATCAACCCTGATTAAATTAATCTGTCGTTACTATGATATTCAAAGCGGGGAAATAAGCTTAGGCGAACAAAACATCGCTGCGTTAAAGCAGGATTCTCTGCGCCGCAATATTGCTCTGATTCCGCAGGAGCCCAGTCTTTTTAATCGTTCGATAATGGATAATATCCGCTATGGCAATTTAAAAGCCTCTGACGAAGAAGTCTTTGCCGCCGCCAAAAAAGCCTTTTGTCATGACTTTATTATGGCCTTGCCTGAAGGCTATGCCAGCCGTGTCGGTGATTGCGGCGTTATGCTCTCCGGCGGTGAGCGGCAGCGCATTGCCATTGCCCGCGCCATTCTCAAAAATGCGCCGGTACTGATTTTGGACGAGGCGACGTCGGCTTTGGACAGCGAAAGCGAAAAATATATTCAGGATTCACTGCAAAACCTGATGAAAGGCAAAACGGTAATTGCTATTGCCCACCGTTTGTCAACGCTGAAAGAAATGGATACGATTGTCGTTATGGATAAAGGCATTATTGCCGAACAGGGTTCTCATCAAAACCTTGTTCGCAAAAAGGGCGTTTATTATAATTTTTATAATATGCAGTCGTCCGGTTTTCTTAAAGAAGCCTAAACGGCAAACGGGTCGCCTTCATTCTCAAAAAATGTCGATACCTCAGACATAAAAGCTTCCTGATATGTATAAGGATTGAAATTATACAGATAAGGGAGCTTTTGATATTTGGTCAGACGTCCGTTTTCAACATATTGAAACACAACAGTCAAAGGCATTGTCAAATTATAATTTTCGGCAAAATTGTAGTTGCCGTTTTCTTCCTGACTTTCATAGTTAATAAGATAGAAGTCATAAATCCCCTGATAGTTCTCATTATAAACCTGTTCTATCAGCTCAATGGCTTCTCCGCAGCTGGGGCAATCATCATTGTTGTAAAAGACAAAGATAATCGGTTTCCCGTCATATTCAAAGCTTTGATTGTCCGGTCCCGTTTCGCCGTAGTACCCTGAATAAGGGGAAAACTGCGCTGCTGCGGAAAATGTATATAAGAAGGCAGCCGCTGCCAATAACCATAATTTTTTCATGTGTCAGCCTTTCTGTATTAAAGTTGATATAAAAATAAGCCTTAAAAAGCAAAAATCAATATCAGCCAAAAACAATCTCACAAGTTGCAATCCCTCGTTGACTTAAAGGTGCTCTCCTGATAACACTATAATTATAAGCAAATAAAATTTTTTACAAAGGTTTGAGTGATGTTTCAAAGGATAGATGCCTGGCTTGCCAATATTGCCGTCTTTATTGCGCCCTTGTTTAAGTTGTTTGAGCCGTTGTACATAAAATTGAAGCCTTTTCAGGATAAAATCGTTGCCAAATTTTATAAGTATTTAAAAAAATACCTGAAAATATCGCCTTGTGACAAAGAACGGATTAATTCCGGGAATATTGTTAAGATTTTTCGGTTCTATGCGGTTTTAGCTGTTGTCTTTCGTATTTTGTTTTCTGTGATTATTGCCGGCGGCAGTATGCTGATTGTCTGGAGTACGCTGGTTATTAATCTTCCGCTTGTTTATCTGGTTTGTAAAGGGTATCGCCTGGCTTACCTATTGCTGATTTTGAGCAATACGGTCTATTCTGTTCTGACTTTGGTGCAGGATCCGAAAAGCATATTGTTTATCGGTATTTGGTGGTTTATTGCCTGTTCGGTTTATTTCTTTGGCTTTCGCTTTGAAAATGCCCGTGTTGAAATGGCGCGAAACGGCGAAACCAAACCCTTGTTCTACCATCTGCAAAAAGACATTGTTGCCGTTATTCTGATTATGATACTGACGTCTCTTTTGTCCCGTCTGGTATCTTATGTCAGTATGCCGGATATGCCGGCCAGTCATTCTGATTTAAGGATGAACCAGCAGCTTAATTATAAAGCCGGCATTATTTCCCGCAGCCTTTATGCCTATTCTGATTTTTGCCGGGAGCAGGGATATGAGCTGAAAGTTTATCCGAAGATTTTTGCTAAGCGTTTTGCCCGGGAAATTGAAGAAGTTGAAAACGAGTTGGAACAGCGTGATTCAAGCCTGTCTGATTATTACAACAATGCCAAACGCATTTATGGGCGCCGCCTGAGTGAAAGCATTGGCAGTGAGTTGGATATCCTGCGCCGTCAGGCAACGATTGATTGGGTCGCTCAGAATAAAAATATCCGGGCATCCCAAATTAAATGGACGCAGGATATGGACAACTACATCAGCATGGTTGAAGCCTGTACCCTTTTTGATGATATTGCCCGGAATACAGTGGAACTTGCCGGACAGAAACTGCTTTCCGTACCGCCGTCCGCTCCAAAAAATAATTAGAGGGTTGGATGCTGAATATTCTCTGGGCCGGATTTTTTCTTGTTGCTTTTTTAGCGGCATTGGGGCAAACATTTAACGGAACGCCTGAGATATGGAATGAATTGGTTGCCGTTCTTTTCTCTTCTTCCAAAACGGCATTTTCAATAGCCCTTAATTTAACCGGCATTCTTTGTCTGTGGATGGGGCTTTTAAAAATTGCCGAACTGTCTGGACTGACGCTGGTGCTGGCAAAACTGCTGCGTCCGTTGTTTCGCCGCATTTTTCCTGAAGTCCCATCGGATTCTCCTGCTTTTGGTTCGATAATTATGAATATTGCTGCCAATTTTTTAGGTTTGGATAACGCGGCGACGCCGATGGGGTTGAAAGCAATGGAACAGCTTCAGGAACTGAATCCCCGAAAAGATACGGCAAGTAATGCGCAGATTTTGTTTATGGTCATTAATTCTTCAGCAGTAACTTTGATTCCCATAACGATTCTCATGTATCGTTCAGAGCTTGGTTCCGCCAATCCGAGCGCTGTTTTTCTACCGATTTTGTTTGCAACGTCAGCTTCGACGCTGGTTGGTTTTTTCAGTGTTGCCTTCGTGCAAAAACTTAATATTTTTAACCGTGTGGTTATGGGGTATCTGTTGGCGTTTCTGATGGTTGTCTTGTCTGCAGCTTGGTATTTCAGCGCATTGCCGGATACATTGCGCCTGCGTTATTCCTCAATATTCAGTAATGCTTTGTTGTTTGGCATTGTTACTCTGTTTATTGTTTTTGGCTTAATAAAGCGCCTTAATGTTTATGAAGCTTTCATCAGCGGTGCCAAAGAAGGATTTGAGGTTGCGGTGCGGATTATTCCCTATTTGGTTGCCATGCTGGTTGGTATAGCCGTTTTCAGGGCTTCCGGCGCCTTAACTTACATCATAGAACTTCTGGCCTCCTGTTTTGCCTGGTTGGGAATGGATACCGGGTTTGTTCCGGCTTTGCCGACGGCTCTGTTAAAACCGCTTTCCGGCAGCGGCGCGCGGGCAATGATGATTGAAACAATGACGACTTACGGTGCCGACAGTTTTCCGGCATTCGTTTCCTGCATTGTCCAGGGATCGACGGAAACGACATTCTATGTGTTGGCCGTTTATTTTGGTGCGGTCAAAGTAACAAAAAACCGATCTGCTTTGCCTTGCGCCTTATTGGCTGACGCCGCCGGGATAGGCGCGGCAATTTATTGCGCTTACCTGTTTTATTAAAACCACCTGAGCTTCTTCATCAGGTAAACCAGTAAGATTGTAATGCCAAGCATTATCAGGCAGACAAATGCAAAAGCATAATCGTTTTCAGCATAGGGAATACCTTGAACATTGACGCCGAGCAGGCCTGTTAAAACCGTGAGCGGCGTGAAGATGACTGTTACAATGGAAATAATATACATGATTTTCGTCATGCTGATTGTCATCTTGCTTTGCAGTTCTTCATGAAAAACCGCCAGATGATCTCGACTGTAGTCAAGGTCTTCAACCGCTTTGGTGATGTCATTATAAATTTCTCGTATGTCGCTGCGGTCATCTTGTGTCAGCAAGTCCCACCTGTCATTTTGCAGACTGATGAATATTTCTTTCTGTGGTGCTGTATAGCGGCGGATTGAGATAATGCGCCGGCGTAAATCGCTTATCTCGTCGCGCAGGGAAAAATTGCCGAGCGAGTCCGTATCAATCACTTTTTCCTCAAGGACGGAAGTTGCTTCGGTTATGTCGATAATGGCGTCATTGATTTCATCAACCATTTTTTGAGCCAGAGTCAGAAAAAATTGCATACTTGTGTCCGGTGCTTGATTTTTTTCAAGCATTTGCCGCATCATGTTGGTAATTTTCAAACGGCGGTGGGAAAGTGTGATTATTTTGTCTTTATCTAGCCAGACACGTATGGAAACCATGTCTTCCGGATCACTTCCCTGATTATAATTTATACCGCGCATAATCAGAACAATTCCTTCACCGTATCTGAAATACCGCGGCCGGGTGCTTTCATCGCAAAGAGCTTCCGCCACTTCTTCGGAAAGATTGTATTTCTGTGTCAGAATCTCGTAAGTGTCAGCATCCTGATAATCCAGATTCAGCCATAGATAAGCCCCTTTTTTCTGCAAAGAGATTTTGCTTTTGACATCTTTGAAAGATGTACTGCCGTTTGGGCTGACTAAAGCTGCATAGGGAATAGCATAAATTTCGCAGCTGGATACTTCGTCCATTATTCTTTCTCCCGGCTATTTGTTAAGTTTGATAAAGTTGCACTTTGCTTCCAAAATCTTGTCATTTTGAAAATCAACGGTTCCTTTGGATATAATCTCAATAACGCGTTTGTCATTGTCATATTCCGTATGAGCTGCGACCGGATTGACAACGCCAACGCCGAAAGCAGAAATAATGTCGGCAATGTTAATGTCTACGTTGGTAACGGACGGACATATTCTGGAATCAATATAATTGTCCACAAAATCCTGAGTTATGCCGTAACTGAGCAAATCGTTTGGATCTGAAAAGGCAATAATTTTGACCTGTTTGAAAACGCGTGATTTGTACATTTTGCTTTTAGGCGAACAATAAGCGTCTATTTTGTTGGTAACGGAGGGTTTAGGACGGCCGATTTGCAACAAGGGAAGCTGGTTGGCCAACATAAATACCGTAATTTCTTTGTTTTTCAGTATTTCCAGGATTCGCTGAACTTCTTCCGCATTGTCAGCCTGCGGGTCAAAATAAAGGTTGGAAACCTGATCAGCCACGTCTATAACGCTGTCCAGCAGGATTCGGCTTCCCAGACTGTGTGTAATATAAACAATGTTTTCATGGCTCAGGTTTTTAATCTGATCATAAGACGATACCCGGCAGACGGCGCGTTGTTTGTATTTTAAATCTTTCCAGTTCTTGCTGAGCATCCAGCAGGTCGACTGTTTGGCCGCGTTAAGAATCAAATTGTTTTTGTCGACCAGATAAATCATCGGGTCAGGAACCGTATCGTTTAAAAAGGCTTTCATCGAATTGTTAAAAGCAGCGCGTTTATAAGAATATGTCCCGGAATTGTCATAAAGCAGAATTTGTTTTTCCTTTGAGGTAATACCCGACCAGGTAAGTTCATAAAACAACATGGTTTTGCTCAAATCTTCATTTTGCATTCTGGTAATAACCAGCGTGCCGATGTCTGTCTTTTCATCATCGGGATTAACCAGGGTAATTTGTTTGGATTTGTTTGACCAAACGGTCAGGTTCAGGGCTTTTGCCAGATTTTCCCGAATTCTGGTCGAGTATCCCGGCGTATGGGTGCCGACCCCGTGAATCATCATAACCTTGACCGTGTTGTTTTGAGTCAGATAGCCGTCAATTCCGATAATAGAGTCGCCGACAATTTCACATTTCCGATTGTCTTTGGCTTCTTCGTTTTCCAAAAATGCCTGCGCAACGCCTTTCCCAAAAGATTCACATCCGCCCAGCAAAAAAACAATCCCGGCCAACGCCCAAAACTTTTTCATATTTTTATAGTTCCTTAAATTATTTTCAGTATAATTATGTTTAAGCAACATAGTAAGTTATAACAATTTCAAATTCAACAGAATTAACAAATTTGGTTGAAAACAGGGAATGTAAATTATGAAGGCACTGGTGCAAAGAGTCAGGCAGGCGTCCGTAACTATAGAAAATAAAATCTATTCCGAAATAAAACAGGGTTTTTTGGTCTTGCTCGGCGTTGAAAAAAATGACAGCGAGGCGGAAGCCGTGTATTTGGCTAATAAAGTAGCGGCGCTTCGTGTTTTTGAAGATGAGCAGGGGAAAATGAACTTGTCTGTCAGGGATATTGGCGGAAGCCTGCTGGTTGTTTCACAGTTTACGCTTGCCGGAGATACCAGCCGCGGTAACCGTCCCGGTTTTGAAACGGCCGCCCGGCCGGAAACGGCGCTGCCTTTATATGAATTTTTTGTGCAGGAACTGAAAAACAAAGGGCTTCCCGTTGCTACCGGCGTTTTTCAGGCAGATATGCAGGTGGCTCTGGTTAATGACGGGCCTGTAACGTTTATGCTGGAGAAACATTGTGGATAATATCGGCTATCAGGAACCTGTTTCCCGCTTGGAGGATGCGCTTCTGCTCCGGCGCCTGAAAAAAATTCCGGCAGCTGATACAGCCGGGATTTTGGCTTTGGAACAGGAGATTTATGAAGGGATTAAGCAGAAACCGGATAACGTCAATTATCGGATTTTGTTGCTTTATATCCAACTTATGCAGGGTAACCGTGAACGGGCCAAAGCATTAAGCTATGCCGTTTGGGAGGAAGGCGGTGTAACGGAATATGACATCCGGTTGCTCTATGCGCGCTGTCTGACCGGATTAGGGCTGTTGGAAATGGCAAAAATGCTGTTGCTTCCTCAGTTGGCGTCAATGTCGGAAATCTCATTTGAAGAGGGATTGCCCTTTATTGAATATGCCCTGGCTGCCGGAGATGAAGTCCTGCTGGGGCAGGCCGCGGCTTTGCTGAAAGACGAAAACATTTATATGGCTCTGCATAGTTTTAATGATTTTTACAAAAGCCGCAGCTATTGGCCGCATTACTGCAAGTTTCAGGAGATAATTTTTAAGGCGTTAAAAGACACTCTGTGCCGTTATATTGTCCGGATTGAAAATGACCGCGGCTTTACGGATATTATTGCCGAATTTTATCTCACGCTTTCCGAAGAAGAATGCGCGGAACGCGAAGATGAAATTAATCAGAAAATTATAGACTATTGCGCGGCACAAAAAATAAAAAAGTACTACAACTACACAATCAGCCTTAAAAATGTCAAAAGTCTTCCAGCTCTTGCTGATTCAGTCCTGACGGGGTAATGACCGGCGGCAGCGTTGAAATATTTCCGTTTTGCCGTTCTTCTTTCTGCATATAGACTTCCAATTGCTCGCAGGCATTATATAATAATTTTTTCAAAAGCTTATTTGCTGCCGTCTGCTCGTCTTCCGTATTGTCAAAAAGCACAAATCTGTTTTGGTGAATGGTCTTGCTGTCTTTTCCGTCAGCAAATGACAATTCGACGGATACAACCATTTGCAGTCTGTTTGACGTGTTGTTAATCGCGTCAATTTTCGCACGCAGAATTTTGCTGTGAATGGAATAGGTCGCTTCTGAAGGATTTTCGGTCGTTTTAAAATTGCCGGTGTGCTCAAACCATTCCGCAATAATTTTGGCATGTTCGGGAGATTGCGTGTTATTGAAAAATGCAACGGGCGCAATATAAACACGGCTGAGATGTTTCGCCGTCGGCTCTTCAGAGCCGTTCTCCGCAGAAGCCGGAGCAGCAGGCGCCGCAATCTCGCTTAAAGCTGTTTCCGGCATTTCATTTTGCAAATGCTCCGTAATGTCAGCCGATAATTCTGCGGCGGTTTCGGTTGCCCGGTCATCAGAAACGGTTTCTTCCTCGGCCTGTTGCTGTAAAAAAGCCTCAACAACTCTGTTAACGTTTTGCGGCATAACGTAACCGTTGATTTGAACGCAGATTTTGTCGTCGGTTTGTTCGGTTGTCTTAACAGACAAATCTTCAATATAATCATCGACGATGCCGTAAACCATAACGTTAAAATCATGACTGTCCAGCTGCTCTTTATAAACTTTGAGTTGGGAAAGGCTGCTGACAGCATTGAACGAAGCCTTGTCTGTCACCCGGACTCTGGCTGTAGATTTGGCTTCATCATCTTTAATCGTTTCGCAGGCATAACCGCTTATTGCCATGGCGCCGCCGTCAGCCCGCGCCGGACAGGATATATTCACAAGCGCGCCAAAAGCAAATATACAGAATGTCAACAGTCTGAATTTCATTGTTTTCCAGCTCAAAAACCTTTTATAAGGCAAGTATAGAACGATAAAAATAAATCTCACTTACATTTTTGCACTTATTCACTAATTGCATTTATTTATTTATATGCTAAATTACCAAAAGCTTTGACGGAAAATGGAGCTTAATAAAAATGGTAATTGCTTTTTCTGTAATTTTAATCGGGCTTTTGCTTTTGATTAAACCGCTTCAGCGAAATACGTTTTACGTTTTGCACTGTGCAATCGTGATTCTTTCCGCTTATTATGTTGAAACGCATTATTTCCGGATTCCGCCTTTGTTGAAAAATTATTCTTTTATTTTATACTACAAAACTTTTCTGCTGTTTTTGGTTTTTCATTTTGTTTCCATAAACATTGTGACTGTTTTGGCCTATTGGAAAGATAAACGCGCGGCGGTGAACGGCAGTTGGCGCGTTCCCGAAATCCAGCTGCATACGCTTGAGCTTCTCGGCGGTTGGAGCGGCGCTTTCCTGGCTCAGAAAATGTTTCGCCATAAAACCAAAAAGAAAAGTTTTCGCGCCGTATTTTGGCTGATGCTGGTTTTCCAGCTGATTGTCTTGTATGCGATATTGACATATCTGCGCTTAATTTAAGGATTCGAATTATATGATTGAAGAAGAATTACAGTCTGCCCCGCAAATTAAATTTACGGAACACTACAAAAAGATGTGGCCGTACGTCAAACCTTATTGGTTCCGGGCGTTGTTGGCCGTTTTGATAAGTGTTCCCATCGGCGCGCTGGATGCGGTTGTCGCCCTGGCTTTGAAACCTTATATGGACATCGTCTTAATTGACAAATCGCATGAGTCTCCGGTTTATATTCCGTTGTTGATTGTGGCTTTCACGTCGCTTCAGGGTTTTTTGAATTATTTTGCTACTTATTTAAATACCTGGGTTGGCACGAAAATCGACCAGGACTTGAAACGCAATTTATATCGCAAACTGCTGTTTCTGGAACCGTCTTATTTCGACAAGCACAGTTCAGGTTATGTTTTGCAGCGCTTTGGCAACGATTCTTCCGTTGCCTGCAGTGGTCTGCTTGATAATCTGAAACTTTTTGTTTCCCGCTTTTTCTCTTCGGTATCTTTGATTTGTGTTTTGATTTATAATTCCTGGCAGCTGTCGATTATTGCGATTCTGGTGCTGTTTTTTGCACTTTTGCCGCTGGCATCCGTCCGCCGCCGGATTAAAAATCTGGTTTTAAAAAGCGTTGCGGAAAACTCCAAAATTTTTACTAATTACAATGAAGCCTATTCCGGCAATAAGACAATTGCCGCCTATAATATGCAGGAACATGAGTTTAGCCGCTTTGACACGGTCTTGACCAAGATTTTCAAAATCACCATAAAAATGGTACAGAAAGTCGGCTGGATGACGCCGATGATGCATATTATCGTTTCAATCGGTATCGGTGGCGTCATTGGCTACGGCAGCTACCTGATTGTCAACGGGGATATCACCAGCGGTAACTTTGTGTCATTTATCACGGCTTTGGTCATGCTTTATAATCCGATAAAAAGCCTTGGCAAAAACTTCCAGGCCGTGCAGGTTTCTTTCCTGGCGATTGAGCGTGTGGCCGAAATTCTGGAAGTTGAACCGACAATCGGTGACAAACCCGGAGCCAAAGAACTTCCTGCGGTCAAAAAGTCCATTGATTATAAAAATGTCGATTTTGAATATACCCCGGGAGTCCCTGTGCTTAAAAATGTCAGTTTCAGTGTTAAACCGGGCATGAGGGTTGCTTTTGTCGGCAATTCAGGCGGCGGTAAAAGTACGCTTGTGAACCTTTTGCCGCGTTTTTATGAAGTTACCGGAGGGAAAATCAGCATAGATGGTATTGATATTCGCGATTATAAACTGCATTCTCTGCGCGATAATATTGCTGTTGTCTTTCAGGATAATTTTCTTTTTGCCGGAACGATTCGTGATAACATCATGATTGGCAAAGCTGATGCAACGGACGAAGAAGTCAGGCGTGCCGTGAAAATGGCATATCTTGATGATTTCATCAATGATTTGGAAAAAGGGCTTGATACGGACATCGGCGAACGTGGCGCATTGCTCTCTGGCGGACAGCGCCAGCGTTTGGCAATAGCCCGTGCCTTTCTCAAAAATTCTCAGATTGTTGTTTTGGATGAAGCAACCTCGGCACTGGATAATAAGGCGGAAGCCGTGGTGCAGAAAGCGATTGACAACCTGATGCAGGATCGAACGGTGTTTGTGATTGCACACCGCCTGTCAACGGTGCAGAATGCCGATTTGATTATGGTGGTGAATGACGGAGAAATTGTTGAAAGCGGCCGTCATGAAGAATTACTGCAAATAGAAAACGGTGCTTATAAAGCTTTGTATAACGCCCAGTTTAAAAACAAGCACAAATAAGAAAATCCAAAAACGGCTGAGATTTCTCAGCCGTTTTATCTGTTTGACTAAATGTATGTACCTGGGCGGCATTGGAAAGAACTTTGGTAGCTCGAAAGCTCACTGTTGCAGTTGCTAAGACAACCACTCATCCAAAATCCGTCGGAAGAAGTTGTTACCCTGCCATCTTGGTACATAGTTTTTATTGTTGTACTGACCCAAACACGGTCACAATGCATATTTCCTGAATCATAAGAACATGAGCAACCGTTTGAAATGGTTACATTTTTAGAATAAATACAGCAATACCGGGTTCCGCCACAGCCATCTGAACAGGATTCTGTTCCCAGAGAACATCCGCTTTCATTTGCTTCAGGAATACACTGTCTTTGACAAATTCCGTTGTTCCATACATATCCGCTGGTACAGCTGCATGATGTATATTTCCCGTTGCAGGCGCCTGTTGAAGGTTTTGCCTGATTTGCCCCGGTGCAAGTATATTTGTAGGAAGAATCACAGCTTGGTTCGATTTTAGGCGGGCAAAAATAGTAATTTCCGGTTGGGCATTTAAGACAGTTACCGGTGTTTACGCCACTGGTATATCCCATGCTTGAACAGCTTGGCGTTGTTGTGCATTGCGCTGAAGCTTCGCCGATTTCGCCCAACATGAAAGGAGCTGCCAGCAAAACAGAACTTAATAAAATAACTTTTTTCATAATGTTGCTCCTTTTCTACATCTGGATGCATAATTGGCATCAAGCCAGTTATAACAAGCATTTTCTGTTGAAAATGAAATTTCGTCTTTAGAATGAGAAAAAATTCCTTCATCAAAATAATAACCGGAACTGCTCGTTTGTTGACTTCCGTCAGAATATTCGGAAACAATAGTTACTTTTCCATAAGGGGTATAGAAAGAGTTTCCTGTAAATTTAATACATTCACATCCGGCAGATTTTCTGTACTCGTTTACCAATGTAATCCCTCCTCCAGACGAACTTCCGCCATTGGATGTATTGTTTTTCGGACAAGCCCAGTAATTCCCGAAAGGGCATTTGACGCAGTTTCCTGTATTCGAAGCCGAGGTATATCCCAGTGTAGGGCAGTCCTGCGTAACGCAGTCAGCCGCGAAAACATTGCTGCTCAGCACAAAAGGAGTAACAAACAAGACAGAACTCAATAAGCGCATTTTTCTTAACATTTTTTAGCCCTCCAAACCAGAATTATAAATCACTACAGTTGATCGGTTCGTAAACAGGAGTAGTCAATTGGTAACTTTCTTTAGCCTTATACTCTAAACATTGCTCCATGCTGTTATAAATGAAAAAACGGGTCTCCCTAAAACCGGGGATTTCTTTTGATTTATTTTCGTCGTAATAAAGTGCAGTTGTTGTATAAAGCGGATATTGACTTCCTTGTTGTTTACATTCCATAGATATTGCGAACCTATACGCTCTGCATGTTTCTGCTTCATTTCCTCCGGTATTTCCGCCGGAAGATCCTCCGGTACTTCCGTTGTCCAAACAGAAGACGTAAGATGTATCAAAGGGGCACTTGACCGTTGTGCCGGTACATGTTTTCCTGGCATAGCCCAAAGCACCGCA
>UQAB01000012.1 GCA_900538765.1 uncultured Azospirillum sp.
TGGTGTGCGATAAACCAAAACTGCGGGGCTTTGGGGTATGCGCAACAAAGTTGTGAGGGGGCGGCGGTCAAGTGCCCGTTTGATACGAGTTATAGTTATTGCTTATAAACTCCGAACTTTTATAGGGAGAGATAGGAAATATAAGAATGGTTGGTTGGGGATTCACACCCCTCCGTCTAGCTTCGTAAGCTCGTTCCTCGCTAACTTCGCGTCGGTCATCTGAAAAGTAATGCTCGCTTTGCGTCGTTATCACTAGCTTGCGAGCTGAACATTTCAGTTCTGTCGTTGAAAAATGCTTCACCGGAGCATTTTTCTGCCTCCAGCCTCCCCTACCTCAGGGGAGGGATAATAGGAAGGTTGTTTTAAGGGAGAAAAGAGATGAGAAGAATATTTTTGATGAGTTCGGTTTTATTTGTGGCTCCTTTTATGTTTGGCGAAAGCGGCGAAGCTTCGGCGCAGTGCGTGGCAACAACGGATTGCGCGAGTTTGGGATATACTGAGGCCTCCTGTCCAAACGGCGGCATAAAGTGTCCCTTCGGGAATACGTGGAGTTGTAAGACATGCGATCCTCTATATAAATATACCTGTAATGGTACAGGATATACCGGCGGAGACGGTCCTGCCTGCGGTGGAAAATACAAATCTTGTAAATGTGCGGCCGGATATATCTGGAATGGGGCTGCATGCGAGCCCGGCGCTATTCTCGGACAATGCACCGGTTATGCCAAGAATTGTGCTATCGGGCAGATATTGAACAGCGACGGCACTTGTACAACGGATAAAGTTTCTGGCAAAATGCCGATTGGTGTGGTGGTTTATATCAGCGACGGCAGTGATAAGTGCGGTTATGCGATGACGGCCAGCCCGATTCAAAGAAGTATTTGGTCAACAGGGTTTGGTTATACCGGTGCATCCAACTCAACTGAATGGAAAGAAGTCATTAAGGATTTTAATGTCAGCGGTAATATGACAAAGATTATTCAGGCCAGCGGTGGTGATAGCAGTAAATATCCGGCAGCTTACGCGGCCTTAAATTATGCGCCAAGTGCCACACCGGCTTCTAAAGGTAAGTGGGCTTTGCCGACAGCAGGTATTTTGAATAGCCTGTATACGAATCTGAACGCCATTAACAATGCAATCTCGAAAGTTGGCGGAACACAACTTACAGGCGATGAAGAACATATCTGGTCGTCGTCCGAGTATAATGCTTGGAGCAGTGTGTGGTGCTTCTGTACGGGCACTTATCAAGGCGCTATGAAAGGCGGCGTGGAACACTACGGTAAGAACAACAACGACTTGTATGTTCGTCCGGTGATTGCTTTTTAATTCGGTTGTTGCATTTTGAAGAGGACTTCGGTGGCGTCGTAGGTTTCGTCATAGGCTTCGATTTGTCCGAGGATTTGTATGTACTCTTCTTGCAATGCTGTGATGTTATGTTCATGTTTTGGGGCGGATAAAACCGCTGTCATACGGGGAAGACGTTCAAGCGCGTCATCGGTCAGGGGACGGGCGGCGCGGCAGACTTCTTCCAGTCCGTTGCTTTCTCCGGCGCAATAACAAACGGCGTCACAGCCGGCATTGAGGGCGGTTATTGTTTTTTCGCTCAGGCTGCCTTTGAGGGCGCGCATATCAATGGCGTCAGAAATCAGAAAACCGTCAAAGCCGATTTGGCCGCGGATGAGCTCGCGGACGGCTTTGGGGCTTTGGGTGACCGGGGCGCTGTCGTCTACGGCGGCGACGACAATATGCGCGGTCATGCCGCAGGGCAGGCGGTGCAGTTGTTTAAAGGGATAAAAATCATTTTCAAGTTCCGGCAGCGCGGCGGTGATAACCGGCAGGTGCAAGTGCGGGTCAACGGCGGCGCGGCCATGGCCGGGAAGGTGCTTGATACAGGGGATGATGTTTTGCGCCATATATTCGTCCGCCATAATTTTGCCTAGTTCGGCGACAATCTGCGGGGTGTCGGAAAAAATGCGGCTGGAGAGAACCGGGGCGGTTTGCGGGCTGCGTACATCCAACACCGGCGCGTAATTGAGGTTAATGCCGAGGGAGTGCAAATCGGCGGCAATCAGGGCTGCTTGAATTTTGACTGCTTTTTGAGCGGCGGCCGGGGAAACTTCGGTATATAAACGGCCGAGCGTCTGCTGTCCGGCATAGGCGCGGAAGTCCGGTTCACGCAGGCGGCGGACGCGTCCGCCCTCCTGGTCGACAGCAATCAGCGCGTCTTCACGGCCGAGCGTTTCCTTTATGTCGGCTATCAGTTTTTGCAGCTGTTGCGGCGTGGCAATATTGCGGTTGAACAGACTGACGCCGAGCGGGTTGTATTTTTCAAGCAGGCTTTTTTCAGTGGAAGTCAATTCTGTTGAGGAAACTGAAACCAATGCCGCGCGAACGGGACGGGACATGATTTTTTTCTCCTATAACAAAACCGAGGCGGTCAGTTTGGTGACGTTTACCAAATACCAGCCGAGCGGGTGAAAATTGAAGCCGAGCAGATTGGCAAGATAAGGGAGAATGAACGCGAGAACAACAATGGCAATCAGGCCTTCGCGTTCGGCACTGACATATTTTGCCGCCCAGGGGCGGTTAATCCAGCCGAAGAAGATTTTTGACCCGTCAAGCGGCGGAATGGGCAGAAGATTAAAGGCGGCGATAATGATGTTGATGATGACCATGTTAATCAGAAAGGCATTGGCCAGCGCCTGTACCGTCAGGCTATGGATGAAAGGCAGCAGGTAAGTAAGCAGTGCGGAAATCAAGGCCAGATAGAGGTTGGTGACGATGCCGGCGGCGGAGATGAGAAAGATGTCTTTGCGCGGCTTTTTCAGGTTGCAGTAATTGACCGGAACCGGTTTGGCCCAGCCGATGACAAAGCCGACTTTAGAGAGGAGGAGAATGGCAGGAACAACAACCGACCCCATCGGGTCGATGTGACGGAGCGGGTTTAAGGACAGGCGCCCCTGTCTTTTGGCGGTATCGTCCCCCCGCCAATAAGCCACCCAGCCATGAGAAACTTCATGGGCGATTATGGCTATGAGCAGGGGCAGAAAATTGATGACGATACCGATAAACAAGTTCATGTTATTTTTTCTTTACAATACAGCTTCCGCCTTGTTTTTTGACGGCATTGCAAAGGTTGTCCGCACCGCTGCGGTCGGCAAAAGCACCGGCTTTTAAGCGGTAGTAGGTTCCTTTGCCGCCGAGATCGGCCGTTTCAACTTCATGCGGCTGGCCTTTGAGGGCGGGATGTTTTTTTACCATGTTGTTCCAGGCTGCTTCGACGGCCTTTTTGTTGGGCGAGGACATCAGTTGAATCTGCCAGCTGCCTTTGTCGGCAACGGTTGGAGCCGGGGCGGCTTTTTCTTCCGGTTCTTCACGGGAAGCGCCTTTGGAGATGTTATCCAGAACGGCGGCGGTTGAGGCTGATACGGCCGGAACAGGGGCTGCGTTTTTTGCTGCTTGAGCATTCCGGCGCTCAGCGGCTTCTTTGATTGTCGGCAGTTTTATTTCCGGTTCTTCATTGACAACGGCGGCAACAGAACCGGATTTGCCAACGGTTGTTTCCTTAACAGCAGCAACGTTTGCCGTACCGACAACCCTTTCCGGTTCAATGACTGCGGACTGAGCTGCGCCGGCGGCCGGCTGCGGTGCCGGTTCAGGCTGGATAACCGGAAGTTTGGGCTGTTCCGGCGGCGGCAGAATACTCTCAACGGCCGGGGCGCTTTCCTGATTGTCGATGATGTCGTAAACAGTTTTGTCCTGATTGAGGATTTCCATGCCGCCCGGATCGCTCGGCAGGACTTTGACGGCGGCCTGGGTACGGCGGATGACCGGAATTTCGCCGACATTTTCAGCCGCGTAACGCGGAGAAAGGGCAAACCAGCCGACAACGCCGGCCAAAGCCATACCGGAAACGGCGCCGATGAAAACGCTTTTGGAGCGTTTCAGGTCGTTTTTTCTTTCCTCCATGTTCATGATTGACTGTTCGGCGATTTTCTGGCGGCGTTCGCTCAGGAAATTGTCGTTCATGTTATCGTCGGGAAATTCTTGAAACATTATAAATTACCTCATTCTTTAATCTGTTTTTATCTCACTATAATGCGTAAAACTTTATAATCTTTTAACGCCGCTTTCTCCTGTTGTGTTTTTTTGGCATTTTTTTTATTTATCAAATCAAAAACTAATTGATTAATCCTGCAAAATAAGATATTATAAAATGAATGATGACAATGTGGAGGAGCAGATTATGAGTAGTTTTTCGGCTTTCAAAAAATGTTTTTTATTTTTTGGCGTTCTGTTGGCATTGTGTTTTGCGGTGACGGATTTGTCAGCCAAAGGTGAAGAAAAAGCGCCGGCAGAAAGCGGTCAAGAGGCAATTCTTTCAAAAAATACGGAAAAAGACTCTGCTCCAAAAGAACAGTCTGCCGAGCAGGAAATTCCCGGCGTTGAGAAAATTGAGGGCAGTGACGGCGATCCGAACAAGGAAATCGGCAGCGGCGGCAATGCCGATAAAGCCAACGGCACGGCGCCCGGTTTGAAAGGCGTTTGTGCCAATGCCGGTTCCGGAGATCCCGATACTAAAGTTTTTGCCCAGATTGCCTGCAAAGCCCTGATGTTCTTGATTGATTTGCGTGTCATTGCCTATATTATTTCCGGTTTCGGCATGGTGGCTTTCGCCTATGCTGCGGTATTTAACAAAATCAACTGGAAACATTTCTCCATGATTGCCATAGGCCTGTTTTTATTATCGATGATTGGGCCGTTTATCACCTATTTCACCGGTAACAAAATGGTTGAAATCAATTTGCAGTACGGAAATTATCTTGGTGGAAATTACAATCCGGTCAGAGGAACCGGAAATAACATTGCCAAAGCAGATGTTCCTAATACCAACGTGCAGCCGCAAAAGAAAAGGCAGCGTCTGTATAATAAGGTTCAGGCGGCGAAATCAACACTTGGCGCCGTTAAACAGAATACGGATATTATCAGAAACGCGATTAAAAACAATGGTGGCGGTGTGGAAGGAATTTTGGATGCCGTCGGCGATATTTCGGGGGTGATGAACAAGGTAGCGGCAGCAGATACATCCGGAAATGCTGCGGAAAAGGCACGGAAATGGGGCATGAAAGATCTTAAAGGTTCAATCCAGTCCGGTTTGGATATGGCCCGCGGCGCTTATAATACGGTGCAGACGGCTAAATCTGCGGCCGGTACCATTAAGCAAAATACGGATATTATTAAAAATGCGGTGACTAACGGCAGCGGCGGTTTGGACGGTATCTTAGATGCTGTCAGCAGTGTTTCCGGCGCGATGAACAATATCGGTTTTGCGGCGTCTACCGGCATAGACAATACGATTGACGGTATTGACCGGACCGCAGGCAATGCGCAGGATATGGCGGCAACAAACGAACAGCGCGCTGCAAATGCCGAAAAGAGGAAAAACGGCGGCGATACGAATGTGGTCAGCCGCTGGCTTGACAGCCAGAGAGAACTTATTAACAAAGGCGCAACCGTGGCCGGGCAGGCGACAACGGCCGGGCATGAGGGACAAAAAATCGGCGGCGAAAAGCTGGGTGACGTTGTCGGCAGCGTTTTTGGCACCGGGCAAGCCGTTGTCAGCGGCATGGATGCCGTTAAATGAGCTGGCGCATTTAATACGGGGATTAAAAACGGGTGACGGGGTCGAAAAGCTTACGGTGTTCTTCAATGGCCATGATATCCGTCATATTGGCAATATAGTCGCAAACGACTTCCGCCGTTTCGGCATCTGTTGACAGCGGCGAGAGCAGGCCGCGCTGTTCCATGGGCAGAAGTTTGGGGTTGTCCATGAACAGGGCGAAAAGTTCCTCAACCAGCCTTTGGGACTTCATGTCCATGCGGGCAATCGGCGTGGCCGTGTAAAAATATTCCTTGAGGAATGTGCGCAGTTCTTTGAGTTCTTTTTTCATTTGTGCTGAGAAATCGACGGTAAAGCTTTTCTGGCGGCGGGCGGCGTCCGGCGTGTCAATGCCGCGGGCGCGCAGGTTGGCGGCGGTGTTTTCCATGACGTCAAAAATCATGCGGGCAATCATGCTGCGGGTGATGCCGTAGATAATCAGGCTATCATTATCGGCGGCGTTGGGATATTTTTTGAGGAAGGCGGTGACGATTTCATCAATAAATGACAGGGCGCGGAGTTGTTTGATGGTGAAAAAACCGGCGCGGAAGCCGTCGTCGATATCATGGTTGTTATAAGCGATGTCATCGGCGATGCCGCCGACCTGGCCTTCAAGCGAGGGGAAGTTTTTCAAATCAAGGTCAAATTTTTTGTTGAAGCCTTTGAGGTAGGCGCTGCTGATTTTCTTTATCGGGCCGTTGTGTTTGACGGTGGCTTCAATGGTTTCCCAAGTGAGATTGAGGCCGGGAAATTCGGGGTAGCGCACCTCAAGCTTGGTCATGATTTTGAGGGAGTTTATGTTATGGTCGAAGCCGCCGAAGCGCGCCATGGAATTTTGCAACGCTCGTTCTCCGGCATGGCCGAAAGGCGAGTGTCCGAGGTCGTGCGCCAAGGCAACGGCTTCGCCGAGTTCTTCATTGAGGCCAAGGCTTTTGCACAGTGTGCGGGTTATTTGCGACACTTCAATGCTGTGGGTGAGGCGGGTGCGGTAGTTGCGCCCCTCATGGTAGGCAAAGACCTGGGTTTTGCCGTCAAGCCGCCGGAATGACGCCGAATGGATGAGCCGGTCGCGGTCGCGCTGAAAGGGCGAACGGTTGGTGTTGGCAAAGTCCGGATACAACCGGCCGCGGCTGTTTTCCGGTTTTGTGGCGTAAACTGCGAGTTCCATGATATTTCCTCTTTTACTTCTGATATTTTCCTGTATACTAAGATAAAATTTAATAAAGGTTAACAGATGAAAATAGCGACTTATAACGTGAACTCAATTAACGCCCGCCTGCCGAATCTCCTGGCATGGCTGGAACGCGCCAAGCCCGATGTCGTGCTGTTGCAGGAAATCAAATGCGAATTTAACGCCTTTCCGTTTTTTGATTTGCAGCTGGCGGGGTATGAAGCCAAAATTCTCGGGCAGAAAAGCTACAACGGCGTGGCTGTTCTGAGCCGGGGAAAAATTGTCGTGACGCAGGAGGGGCTGCCGGGGTTTGCCGATGAAAATTCCCGTTATCTGGAGGCGGTTGTTGACTGCGGCGGCGAGAAAGTCCGGGTTGCGTCGATTTATCTGCCGAACGGCAATCCGCCGTACAATAATCCTGACGACGAGAGCAAGTTTGTTTATAAACTGGCGTGGATGGATGCGTTTTATGCTCATGCGCGGCAGCTGCTGGAAAGCGGAGAAAAGGTTGTGCTCGGCGGGGATTATAATGTTATCCTGACTGACAATGACGTGTATAATCCCGAGTTGTTCCGCGGCAATGCGCTGTTTCGGGATGAAGTCCGGCAGCGGCTGAAAGCGGTTGAGTTTCTGGGATATTATGATGCCTTCCGCTGTCTGCACCCGCGGGAAAACGGCTATACCTACTGGGATTATGCCGGCAATGCGCTGGCGCTCGACAACGGGATGCGAATCGATTATCTGTGGTTGTCGCCCAAGGCGGCGGATGCGTTGAAGAGCTGCGCAGTCGACGGTTCGGCGCGGGCGGGGGACAAGCCTTCCGACCACACGCCGCTCGTGGCGGAGCTGGAGTAGGCTATGGCACGGAAAGATTTCAAACTTCCCGAGAACTGCCTGCTGAAAGTTGTCAGCGTTAACGGACATGGCGATTTGACGGCAGAGGCGGCGGAGAGTGGGGTTTTGCCGCGGCGGACGGTGGTTATGGTGGCGGAAAACCGGCGAATTAAGCCGGCACTGGCTGAGGGCGATGTGTTTCTGGCCCGTTTATCCCGCAAGCGCGATGCCGTTTGGGCCAAGCCGCTGATGCGGGTGGAAAGCGAGGGCGGACACCGCGACAAGGTTTACGGCGTGATTGCGCGCAAAGGCGACAGATATTATCTCAAGCTTCCCGAGCGTAAAAATTATGCCGAATATTTGCTGGACGATATTCGCGGCGTGGCGGAAGGGGATTTTGTCAGCGCGGTTCTGGCCGGGGAACGGCGTTTCAAGCAGGTAAAAATCGTCAAGAACTTCGGGCCGTTCAATATGAGCAAGGCCATCTCTTATTCGTTGTTTGAGCAGGCCGGGGTACCGAGCTATTTTGAAGACGATATTGAAAAAGAGGCGGAGCGTCTGGCGCCGTTTGACAAGGCGGGGCGGGAAGACCTGACAGCCGTGCCGCTGGTAACGATTGACGGCGACGATTCAAAGGATTTTGATGATGCGGTTTATGCCGAAAAGACGGAAACGGGCTTTAAGCTGATTGTGGCGATTGCCGATGTGGCGTGGTACGTGCGGGAGGGCAGCGGCCTTGACCGCGAGGCTTATCGGCGCGGCAATTCGGTTTATCTGCCGAATGTGGTGCTGCCAATGCTGCCGCCGCGGCTGAGCAATGATTTGTGTTCCTTAAATCCCCGTGAAGAACGTGCGGCGCTGGCCTGTCTTATGGAGATTGACCGTGACGGCAACCTGTTGTCCTATGATTTTAAGCGGGCGGTTATCAAGTCTGCGGCGCGGCTGACTTACGGCGAGGTGCAGCAGGCGTTTGAGGGTATTTTGAACGAGAATACCCGGCCGGTGTTCAAAAAGACAATTCAGGCCTTGTATGAGGCTTATTTTGCTTTGGGAAAAGCGCGGGAGCGCCGCGGGGCTTTGAATATCGAAAGCGACGAAATCAAGGTAAAAGTCAGCAAGGACGGTGTGGTCGAATCAATTAAAAAGGCCGAGCTGTTTACCAGCAACAAAGTGATTGAGGAGTTTATGATTGCGGCCAATGTGGCGGCGGCGCTGGCGCTCAAAAATAAAAAGCTGCCGGTGATGTACCGTGTGCATGACCGTCCGGCACCGGAAAAGCTCAAGGACGCACAGCCTTTGCTGAAAAGTTTCAAGCTCAGTTTGCCGGATTATGCCGCTCTCAAGCCAGAGCATTTTAACCGTATTCTGGAAACAGGTGAGCGTGAGGGGCTGGGGCTGATGACCAACAGTCTGGTGCTGCGTTTGCAGGCACAGGCGAAGTACAGTCCGCAGAATATCGGACATTTTGGTCTGGGGCTGAAGGATTATGTGCATTTTACCTCGCCGATCCGCCGTTATGCCGATTTGCTCATCCACCGGGCGCTGATTGCGTTGTATGACATGCCGGGCGGCGGCGGGCTGACGGTGTCAGGCGGGGCAGCCTTTGAAGAAACGGCGGAGCATTTGTGTGTGACGGAGCGGCGGGCCGTATCGCTGGAGCGCGATATTACTGCCAAGTTTCTGGCCGTTTATCTGGAGCCGCTGGCCGGGGTGGATTTTGAGGTCAGAATATCCGGCATGACACAGGCCGGGCTGTTTGTGACGATTGAAGACATGGGGGCGGAGGGCTTTATTCCGATGCGGACGCTGCCGGACGACGACTATGTTTTGAAAGAGGGCAGCTGGGCGATGAAAGGGCATTTTTCCAGGAGAACCTTCCGCTTTGGTGCCAAAATCAAAGCCCGGCTGGTCGAGGCGACACCGGTTAACGGTGGATTAATCTTTAAATATGTTGATGAAGACGAAGGCGTCGATTATTATGACGGTGCAACCTGTCACACGGATAGCCGGGAAAGTGTCTTGCGGCGGAAAGCCAAGAACGGCAGTGCGGCGAAGAAGAAACCGGCAAAGGCCGAACGCCGGAAAAAACTGAAAGAAAACAACAAGAGGAAAAAACGTGTCAAAGCTTAAGCTTTTTATAACCGCCCTGATTATAATCTGCGCCGCTTTTCCGGTTCGCGCCGGCAACCGGGAGCTTCTGGCGGCGGCTTACAAAACCGTCAATGACGAATATCTGGGCGGCGTTTCGGCAGGGCAGTTTGCCATTTGGAGTTTACAGGGGCTGAACAGCCTGGACAAGAATATCCGTGTGGCCGATGACGCTCGTCATGTGACGATTTATTACCGTTCGCAGCTGTACAAGAGCTTTGTGGCGCCGGAAGACGAACATGACGCCGCGGCCTGGGCCAAGTTGTCTGACAAAATCATCAGGGATTTACGCAAGCTGTCGCCGGAAGTGAAACGGCGGGACATTGAAGCTGCCGACCGGATGCTGATGGCCGGGGTGAAAAAACTGGACAAGAATTCAAAATATTTTTCCAACCTGTTGCAGGAAGAAACGCAGGATTTGTCGTTTTCGCGCGATTATGCCGAGCGGCGTTTGGACGGCGGTGTGTTGTATCTCAAAATCGGTGCGTTTAACAAGTATACGCGCGGCAATGTCAAACAGTCGTTGGAAACAAATCCTGACGCGCGGGCGCTGATTATTGACCTGCGGATGAGTCCGGGCGGTATGCTCGGTGAAGCCATTAATGTGACGGAGCTGTTTCTGGACGAGGGAATTGTCGTGTCGACCAAAGGGCGGAAAGAAGATTCTGCGGCTTATTACCGCGCGCATAACAAGGCGGTAGTCAGCGGTCTGCCGACGATTATTCTGGTAGACGGCGGCACGGCTTCGGCGGCGGAGGTTTTTACCGCGGCTCTGAAAGAACAGGGGCTGGCGCTGGTTATCGGTACGCAGACGCAGGGCAAGGGGACGGTGCAGAATGTCGTTGATTTGCCGGACGATAACAAAATGCTGATTACCAACGCCTTTTATTATACACCATCGGGGCAGGCGCTTGACGGGGTCGGTATTAAGCCTGACATTTGCCTTTACCGCACCAAGGTTAATGTTGACATCAAGGCTTTATTGCTGGGTAATGAGCCGAAAGAATGTCCGCGGGAAGACCGCGAAGACTCTAAAATCGACATTGATGTGGCGCATGAGCTGGCGTTGATGGTGCGGCGCGCGGCAAAGCCCTGATTTTGCGGGCGGAAGGTTTCCGTTTTGGGGCGTGCGGCGGAAAATGAACGCCGTTTGCGGAAAAATGCGAAAATTGTTGTTGACAACGGCGGAAAAAAATGTATATTACGCCTAAATGTTAATTTTGTAATCTTAATGAAGAGAATAAAAAAAATGGCAAAAGCAGTAAAAGTTAAAGTAAAATTGGAAAGTACCGCCGGTACAGGTTCATTTTATCTTGCTGAAAAAAATCCGAGAACTCATCCGGAAAAATTGTCTTTGAAAAAATATGACAAGAAGTCCAAAAAGCATGAAGAGTTCGTTGAGAAAAAGCTGAAGTAATCATAAAGGCTTTTTACAGCAAATGAAGTTTGAAACCGGTGAGGAATTTCCCGCCGGTTTTTTTATGTCGATTGTGCAAAAGGGCTGTCATGCTTGTAATTTTATCGCTCGTGTACTTTTGTTGTACACGTCGCTCAAAAATCACGGCGCAGCACAGCCCTTTATCACAATCGACGAAGAAGCTGAGACACAGGCGCGGCCTGCTGCGCACCTGCGAGGTGAGCGATCAGTCCGCTGCGGGTTGTCCCGTGCAGAAAGGAGCGCGATGGAAGCTGAGGCAGCTTCACCCCATCGGTTCGACGTTGGCTGGTTCGTGCATAAGGAAGCACTGCGTGCGCCTTGTGCCTGCCGGGAGATACTTTTTACCATACAAACGAGGTCTTCAACCAGAGCCGGTTAGGCAGAGAAAGAAAAGGAAGAACTCGTTAGAGGGTGGGCGTATTTTCATCTTGTTCCCGGGGGAGGGCGTCGATATAGAGGTTGTATCCCATTTTATCAAGGTAAGTCCAGAGTTCGGAAACGGATCCATTATAAAGTTCTTTTTTACCGCTTTCGATAAGCATGACTTTTAAGGGCGTCAGGCCGGTAATGTTTGGCATATCTTCAAAGATAAAGTTTCGTTTGCGGCGACAGTCGCGCAATTTTAGTCCCAGCCTTTTGAAGAAATCGGTTTTGCTCTTTTTCATTTTCTAAAGCTCCTTGTTTGAATGAAACAAAAAACCGCCAGAGGGAAATCCTTATGGCGGGGAGCTCAAAAACTGTGTAAGTGCAGTCGTCGTTATTCAATATATTACCGACACTCCCCCTTAAGGAGGATTTTTACTTACAAGATGTTTTTGAGACACCGCAGACAGAACGCCTGTCTGCATTTGTTACTGTAGCTGAGGTGTGAGGAAATGTAAAGGGATTTTTGTGTTTGGATGGTTGGTTAGGATTCATACCCTCCCTAACCCTCCCTATCTCAGGGAGGGAATAATTGGATTCTTTGATTTGTTTATTATCTTTAAACTGGCACTATCCAGTCCCTCCCCTGAGGTAGGGGAGGTTAGGTGGGGTGTGAATTAAAATAAGAATCCCGGTTATTATGTCCGGACTTGTTCCGAACATGACGTTCTTTGTGACGGCGGGGTATGTTCTTGTTGCGGGTTTTAGACCCTGAAGCGAGTTCAGGGTGACAATTAGCTGGATGGTTGGCTGTGGGGGAGGTTAGTTTTTGGGGTTGGAGGTTTCGTTTTCCAGCGGGTGGGCTTTGTGATATTCTTTTTTGAGCGTTTCAATCTGGACTTCGGTATAGCGTTGGGTGGTGGTTAACGAGGCGTGACCCAGGAGTTCCTGAATCGAGCGCAGGTCGGTTCCTTCCGCGAGCAGGTGGGTGGCGTAGGAGTGGCGCAGGGCGTGCGGGGTCAGGGTATCGGGCAGGCCGAGTGCCAGGCGGATTTTTTCCATTTGCCTTTGGATAATCCGCGGGCTTAAGCGCTCGCCGCGCGTGCCGAGAAAAAGGGCATCGCCGTTTTTGAGGTTGTACGGACATTCGCGGATGTAAGCGTTAATAGCGTCAATAACGGCGGGCAGCAGCGGCACAAGCCGGGTTTTGCCGCCTTTACCGGTAATGCGCAGCAGGTTGTCGTTGTCGATGTCGCCGACGTTGAGCGACAGGGCTTCGGAAATACGCAGGCCGCAGCCGTAGAGCAGGGTAAAAATCGCGGTGTCGCGCCGTCCAGTCCAGGCTTTGGGACTGAATTCCGCGGCGGCGTCCAGAACGTTAAAGGTTTCGTCAACATCGAGCGCTTTGGGCAGGACTTTGGGCAGACGAGGCGAACGGATGACACTGATGGCGGAATTTTGAGCCAGGTTGTTCCTGTCCAGCCAGCGAAAAAAGTTACGGACGGCGGAAAGTTCCCGCGCCAGCGAGGTTTTTTCCAGATTTTGGGCGGCACGGCTGCTGATGTAGGCGCGAAAGTCGCGGACGTCCATTTTTTCGAGTTTTTTCAGCGTTAACGGCTTGTCGAAAAATGCGGTGAAGACGGAAAGGTCGCGCATATAGGCGTCGAGCGTGTGCGCAGAGTAGCGCCGTTCGTTGCGGAGCCAGCTTTCCCAGTCTTTAATCATACCGCAGACTTCGGGAACGGCATTATATGTTATTTCCTGTTTCATATTTTTAGTATAGCGCTGCCGGGTTAATAAAAGATTGAGAATTTTTTGTGGGGCAAATGTGTGATAGGTCTTGGCGTTGCGGCGTTTTGGATGTATACAGTTTCTGTTGGAATAATTATCGGGAAAGAAAATGATTGTCGGGGTTTTGCTGCCGTTGCCGTTTAATGACGTCTTTGACTATAAGGTTGAGGGCGATGCCGTGTTGGGCGAGATGGTGCGGGTTTCCTTCGGAAAGGAAATTCTGGTCGGCGTGGTGTGGAAGCTCGGCAAAAACTCAAAGCTGGATGACAGCAAAATCAAGCCGATTTTGGGGCGTGTCGATTTTCCGCCGCTGTCGGCAGAACTGATGAAATTTGTGAATTTCGTGGCCGCGTATAATATGGCGTTTCAAGGCCTGGTGCTGAAAATGGTGCTGAGCGTGCGCGGCGTGTTTGACGACCTGAAAACCGTGACGTTGTACAAGCTCTCCGGTAAGACGCTGGCCGAAGCCAAGCTGAAAAATTCGGACGCGCGCTGGCGGGTGATGGACTTGCTGCGGCATTATCCCTATACCCGGGCGGAAATTGCGCAGGGCGCGGGTGTGGGGCAGGCGGTGATTAAAACCATGATTGACGCCGGAGTGCTGGAGCCGGTGGTGGTGCAGAGCAAACGTGATTTCGGCACGCCGCGCGGTGATTTTGCCAAGGTCAAATTGACGGACGAGCAACAGGCGGCGGCGGATGTGTTGTACGGCAAGGTCGGGCAGGGATTTTCGGTGACGCTGATTGACGGCGTGACCGGTTCCGGCAAGACGGAAGTTTATTTTGAGGCGGTGGCAAAAGCGCTTGAAGACGGGCGGCAGGTGCTGATTATGGTTCCGGAAATTTCGCTGACGACGCAATGGTTGTCGCGGTTTGAAAAGCGTTTCGGCGTCAAGCCCGCCTGTTGGCATTCGGCCTTGGGGACGCGGGAGAGAATCGACACCTGGCAGGGGATTATCGAAAACCGCGCCAAGGTCGTGGTCGGGGCGCGGTCGGCGCTGTTTCTGCCTTATGCCGATTTGGGGCTGATTGTGATTGACGAGAGCCACGACCATTCGTTTAAGCAGGAAGACGTGGTGAATTATCAGGGGCGCGACATGGCGGTGGCGCGCGCCAAATTTGAGCAGTTTCCGGTTATCCTGTCGACGGCGACGCCTGATTTGGAAACGCTTTGCAATGTCGAATCCGGAAAATATGACGCGGTTTATCTGAAGAGCCGTTTTGCCGCGGCGCTGCTGCCGGAAATCAAGATTATAGATTTGAAAAAAGACAAGCCGCAAAAGTTTGCCAATGACAAAGCTCAGCTGAGTGTCGGCTGGTTGGCGCCGACGCTGGTTAATGCTTTGAAAGAAAATCTGGACAAGGGCGAGCAGTCGCTGCTGTTTCTGAACCGGCGGGGCTATGCGCCGCTGACAATCTGCCGCGATTGCGGACACCGGATTCAGTGTCCGAACTGCACCGCCTGGCTGACCGAACACCGTCGCAGCAAATCTCTTGTCTGTCATCACTGCGGTTATACGACGTCTATTCCGAGTTGTTGCCCGGAGTGTCATTCAGAAGAGGGGCTGACCGCCTGCGGGCCGGGGGTTGAACGTGTGGCCGAGGAAGTTTCGCGGCGCTTTCCGCTGGCGAGAATCGGCGTGTTGTCCAGCGACATTACTTCAACGTTGAACGATGTTTCCGAGGTTATCCGCAAAATGGAAGACCATGAAATCGACATTCTTATCGGTACGCAGATTTTGGCAAAAGGACACCATTTTCCCAGCCTGACACTGGTAGGAATCGTTGATGCCGATTTGGGGCTGATGGGCAGCGATTTGCGGGCGTCGGAAACGACGTTCCAACTCTTGTCGCAGGTGGCGGGGCGCGCCGGGCGCGGCGAGAAGAAAGGCACGGTCTATTTGCAGACGCTGTATCCCGAAAATGCGGTTTTACAGGCTTTGCTGACTAATGACCGGGAGCGTTTTGTCAGCTTGGAGAAGGACAGCCGCCGCCTGTTGAAGCTGCCGCCGTTCGGCAAGCTGGCGGCGCTGGTGGTTTCCGGCGCCAATCAGGAAGCGGTTGAAAAAACGGCGGTTTATCTGGGGCAGAATGCGCCGAATACCGATATGATTACCACGCTCGGCCCGGCGCCGGCGCCTATCTTTATGCTGCGCGGCAAGTTTCGCTATCGCCTGCTTTTGAAAACCGCGCGCGCGATTAATATTCAGGAGGTTATCCGCACCTGGCTGAAACGCGTTCAGGTGCCGTCAAGCGTGCGTGTGCAGGTGGATATCGACCCGTACAGCTTTATGTGAGGCGGTTTTGGGGGGACAATATCCGGGGAAAGTGTTATTGTGTTCGTATGAGGAGGCAAGGATGACAGATGATGAAAAGCTGGCGCTGATACAAAAGCGTTTTCCCGAGATTGTTTCCCGTTTGAATAAAGAAAAGGAAACGGATTACGGCAATGTGACGCCAAGGGAAAAACTGTTTTTCAAAGATGTTTTTGAAACGCTGAGCAGGACGGATAAAAAGCTTTTTCTGGAATTGTATCAGAATATTGCGACGGCATCCGAGCAGATGGTGGCAAAAAGCCGCGCCATGGAAAACGGTTTTGGCCTGAAAAAACATCTTGCCGCCGAGTATCGGGAAATGTTCGGCGCTGATGCTGATTTTGATAAAAAGCTGGCGCAGGAAAATGTTGTTTACCGCCCGACAGTTGAGAATCTTTATTTGAATTATCAGTTTTTGGATGAAGCCGCGGCGGCGCCTTATAAGCAACAGGCGGCGGAGATATTGGCCAAAATTGCGGAGAATCCCGGAAAGGCAAATCAGAAACTGCGTGAAGCTTTGGAAGGCGTTAGCGTGGAATTTCGAATCTTTAAAGGTGAGCAGCTTGACGGCAAGTGCCAGTATCAGAAAGTATGTCCTGAAGATGCAAATAAGACGCTGGTGGTTAATCTCAGCGAAGGATGTTTTAAAGAACATCAGCAGGGGCTTGGAATGCTGATGGCGCATGAGCTGAGCCATTTCGTGGACGGCAAAGGGCGTCCGGACGGTTATCAGGGAAAACTTCCCGAAGCGCAGGAGTTTTTTGCCGACGCCGCAGGCTATCGGATGGCCAAAAACTGCGGCTTTGACATTGAACATTATAAGGCCGAAAACAGAAAATTGAATGCACCGTTCTTTAACCGCCGGATGGATAAAATCGAAGTGCTGCAACGAAATGATGAGGCTTTGGAGCGGGCTTTTCAGCAGCGCGGCGGGGTGGGACGTTAATGTTTTGGCGGTGACGAACGGTTTGTTCTAAATAACTTTATTTTGTGTTTGAATCTTAATAAATTAGCAATAAATATCGGATATGATTTCCACAGTTTTTAAAGTTTCAAGACAGAGATTTTACTCGTGAAAAAAGAATCTAAAATTAAAATTACGACCAAGTATGCGACGGCGATTTATGAAGCGGCGGAAGCTGACGGTGATTTGAAGCGCGTGGCGGAAGATTTGCAGAAGTTGCGCGAGGCGCTTGCCGATGATGGCATGATTGTCAAATATCTGGCAAATCCGCTGTGGGAGATTCAGGATAAGAAAGAGGCTCTGAAAGCTGTGGCGGCAAAGTTGAAACTGGCGCCGGAATCTCTGAACAGCCTGTTGGTTATTGCCGACAACAACCGTTTTGCCGAGCTGTCGGACATCCTTGACGGCTTTCGCCGGGTTTATCACGAGAAACATGGTATTGCCGAAGTCCGGGTGGAAACGGTTAAGCCGCTTTCTAAAGCCCAGGACGAAAAGTTGAAGGCAAATTTGAAGAAATTCCTCAAAAAAGAGGTGTTGGTTAATTATGAAATTAAGCCCGAAATTTTGGGAGGTTTGGTAATCTCCTATGGTTCGGACATGATTGACGATTCAATCAAAGGAAAGTTAAATCGTTTAGAAACAGTAATGAAAGGTGGACAATAATGTCTGTAGTTGCCAGCGAAATATCTTCCATTATTAAGGACAAAATCGCCAAGTCGGACGTCGATTTAGATGTTTCCGAAGTCGGACAGGTGTTGTCCGTCGGCGACGGTATTGCCCGTATTTACGGTTTGGATAAAGTTCAGTCCAATGAAATGGTCGAATTTGAATCCGGCGTTAAAGGGATGGCTCTTAATCTGGAAGAAGACAATGTCGGCGTGGTTATTTTCGGTTCCGACGAATCTATTAAAGAAGGCGACAAGGTTAAACGCACCGATAAAATCGTGAGCGTTCCGGTCGGCAAGGAACTGTTGGGGCGTGTTGTTGACGCTCTGGGCGAGCCGATTGACGGCAAAGGCGCTGTTAAGGCTAAAGAGTTCAGCAACTCGGAAGTCAAGGCGCCGGGGATTATCGCCCGCCGCAGTGTCCATGAACCGGTTCAGACCGGCTTGAAGATTGTTGACTCGCTTATCCCAATCGGCCGCGGCCAGCGTGAGCTTATCATCGGCGACCGTCAGACCGGCAAAACGGCGATTATTCTGGATACGATTATTAACCAGAAAGCCGTTAATGATGCCGCCAAGTCGGAAAGCGAAAAAATGTATTGCATTTATGTCGCAATCGGGCAAAAGCGTTCGACTGTGGCTCAGGTGGTTAAAACCCTGAAAGATTATGGCGCGCTTGATTATACGATTGTGGTTGCCGCCACGGCTTCCGACCCGGCACCGATGCAGTTTATTGCACCGTATTCGGGTTGTGCTATGGGCGAGTATTTCCGCGACAACGGTATGCATGCGACGATTTTTTACGATGACCTGTCCAAGCAGGCGACGGCATATCGCCAGATGTCCCTGTTGCTCCGCCGTCCGCCAGGGCGTGAAGCTTATCCGGGTGACGTCTTCTATCTGCACTCCCGTTTGTTGGAGCGTGCGGCGAAGATGAGCGATGCCGAGGGGGCCGGTTCACTGACTGCTTTGCCGGTTATTGAAACACAGGCGGGTGACGTTTCGGCTTATATTCCGACCAACGTGATTTCTATTACCGATGGTCAGATATTCCTTGAAACATCCTTGTTCTATCAGGGTGTCCGTCCGGCGGTTAATGTCGGTATCTCGGTCAGCCGCGTGGGTTCGGCCGCGCAGATTAAAGCCATGAAGCAGGTTGCCGGCAAGATTAAACTTGACCTTGCGCAATACCGCGAAATGGCGGCGTTTGCCCAGTTTGCCTCAGACCTTGACCCGGCGACCAAGCAGCTCTTGTCACGTGGCGAAAGACTGACCGAACTGTTGAAACAGCCGGTCTATCACCCGATGCCCGTTGAGGAAGAAGTTCTTTCCATCTTTGCCGGTGTGAGAGGTTATCTTGACCGGGTTGAAGTTAAGGAAATTAAGGAATTCGAAAGCAGAATGCTGACCGATGTTAAGGCTAATCATCCAGAGTTTCTTGAAGAAATCAGAAATACAAAGGCTATTTCCGAGGAACTGGACAAGAAGCTGACTGATTTCTTTGAGAACTTCACCAGCGAATTTCATGATGAAGAAAAAGCAGCATAAGGAACAGTTATGGCAGGCTTGAAAGAATTAAGAACCCGTATTGAGGCGATAAAATCGACCAAGAAGATTACTTCGGCGATGAAAATGGTTGCCGCTGCCGGTTTGCGCCGGGCACAGGGGCTGATTGCCAAGTCTGAAGTCTATAACGGCAGCCTTAAAACGTCGGCTTTGCGCGTTGCTTATGACCTGAAAGAAGAAGAGAAAAGCAAAGGCGTTGTTTATACCTATCCGGAACTTATGACCGGAAAGGGCGGCGACAGCGCCTATCTGCTGATTGTCATTTCTTCTGACAAAGGGTTGTGCGGCAGCTATAACGCTTATGTGGCCAAAACCGCGATTAACCGTATCAACGAGCTGGAAAGCGCCGGAAAGGAAGTTAAAGTTATCTGTATCGGCAAAAAGGCTAATGATATTATCAAACGCCGCTATGCCGACCGCATTCTTAATGTGATTGACGGCGTGGCGCGCAAGGGGGCTGATTTTGATGAAGCGACAACCCTGACGCAGCGTTTTCTTGAAGGTTTTGAAAAGGGTGAATTTGATGTGGCGGAAATCGTCAGCAGCAAGTTTCGTTCCGCTATCAGCCGGGAGATTGCTTCCCGTCGTTTTCTGCCGGTTGAATTGCCGGAAGATATTACAACAGCGGAAGGAACGCCGATTGACCGCGTGAATAACGCTTATTATGATTATGAACCGGACAAGCTGGAAATGCTTGATGCCTTATTATTAATGCTGGCAAAAGCGCAGATGTTTGACGCGATTGTACAGGCTCAGGCCTCGGAACAGGGAGCACGCATGGCGTCCATGGACAATGCGACGCGCAATGCTTCTGACATGATTTCGAAGCTGACTTTGCGTTACAACGGAATCCGTCAATCAGCGATTACCACGGAATTGACTGAGATTATTTCCGGTGCCGAAGCCATTTAATTTTGTTATAATGGTCGATTAGTGCAGATTTAGCGGGTCAGCGAAATGCTCATGTACTGCTGTGTACACTCCGCTTTCGCCGCCCTAAAATCTTACTACTCGACTCATTCTAACAAAATTAAAATTCTGTTTTATGGAGTGTCTAAAGCAATTTTACGGTGGTTCGAAAAATTCACGTACTTCTGTGTACGCTAAAATTTTTCTCACACCTAGAAATCACTTTATCCATCTCCCTAAAACGAGTTATAATGGGCAACCAGGGCGTTGTCATCGGGGAATTAAATTTTGCAATTTTATAAATATAATTAGGTTTGATAATAGTTTTATTAATTGGAGACAATAATGACTGAGAAAAAGACTAAGGCCGCAGCAGAAAAAAAGACTAAGCCTGCAGCCAAAGCGGCAGCAAAGAAAACGACAGCGACAAAAACAACCGCTGCGACGAAAGCCGCTGCCAAGGCAAAAACTGTGCCGGCGGCAAAAAAATCTGCGGCAAAAGTTGACCCCAAAGCCCTGGGACATGTTTCTCAGGTTATGGGCGCCGTTGTTGACGTCAAATTTGAGAATGTTGACGAATTGCCGAACATTATGACGGCGTTAGAATGCGACAACCACGGTCAGCGTCTGGTTTTGGAAGTGGCACAGCATCTTGGCGAGAGCGTTGTCCGTACCATTGCCATGGATACGACGGACGGTTTGGTCAGAGGTTTGCCGGTGGTTAATACCGGACATCCGATTGAAGTTCCGGTCGGGCCGGAAATGCTTGGCCGTATTATCAATGTTATCGGTGAACCGGTGGACAACCGCGGGCCGCTGACGGCAAAACAGATGTCTCCGATTCACCGTGAAGCGCCGTCGTTTGTCGAACAGTCGACCGAAACCGAGATTTTGACGACGGGCATTAAAGTTATTGACTTGCTGGAGCCTTATGCCAAAGGCGGTAAAATCGGTTTGTTCGGCGGTGCCGGTGTTGGCAAGACGGTTTTGATTATGGAATTGATTAACAACATTGCAAAGGGGCACGGCGGTTATTCCGTTTTTGCCGGTGTCGGCGAGCGTACTCGTGAAGGTAACGATCTGTACAACGAGATGATTGAATCCGGCGTTATTGACCTTAAGGGGGCAAACTCCAAGACCGTGCTGGTTTACGGTCAGATGAACGAACCTCCCGGAGCGCGTGCCCGCGTGGCTTTGACCGGTTTGACACAGGCCGAATATTTCCGCGACCAGGAACATCAGGATGTTTTGTTGTTTGTTGACAATATTTTCCGCTTTACGCAGGCCGGTTCCGAGATTTCCGCTTTGCTGGGACGTATTCCGTCTGCCGTGGGCTATCAGCCGACTTTGGGAACGGATATGGGGTCCATGCAGGAGCGCATTACCTCAACTAAGAACGGTTCCATTACCTCCGTTCAGGCTGTGTATGTTCCGGCCGATGACCTGACCGACCCGGCGCCGGCGACAACCTTTGCGCACTTGGATGCAACTACCGTGTTGTCCCGTCAGATTGCCGAGCTGGGTATTTATCCGGCCGTTGACCCGCTTGACTCAACCAGCCGCGTTTTGTCGCCGGATGTTGTCGGCGAAGAACACTATCAGGTGGCGCGCCAGGTGCAGGAAGTTTTGCAGAAGTATAAATCTCTGCAGGATATTATCGCTATTTTGGGTATGGACGAACTCTCAGAAGAAGACAAACTGACGGTTGCCCGCGCCCGCAAGATTCAGCGCTTCCTTTCTCAGCCGTTCCATGTGGCCGAAGTCTTTACCGGAACGCCGGGCGTGTTTGTCAAGCTTGAAGACACGATTAAAGGCTTTAAGGGAATTTTAGAGGGTAAGTATGACGATATTCCCGAGCAGGCCTTTTACATGGTAGGGACGATTGAGGAGGTGTTGGAGAAGGCCAAGAAACTTTAAAGTTAAAAAACTCGTATTTTGGGCTACTAGGGCGTTGTCATCGGGTCAAAAGTTTCCTCACGTACTTCTTTGTACGCTGCGGTACTTTTGCCCTCGACGCCTACTATTAGCCGCAAACTCCGAGTTTTTCGTAAAAGTTCGTATTTTGGGCTTCTAATACAGATTTAGCGGGTCGGCGCCATCCTCATTTACTACCATGTAAACTCCGGTGTCGCCGCCCTAAAATCTTATTATAAGCCTCAAACTCCGAACTTTAGGAGAGAAGACACGTATTTGTGCTGATATTTAGAACGGGATAATTTATATTATGACAGATGTAACATTAAAATTATCAAAACCATATATGGTTTATAATCCGGAGAAGGCTGACAAGATTGTTCTGCCGGCGGAAAAAGGGCCTTTGACGGTAATTTCCGGGCGGGCGCCGACATCATTAATGCTGCGCCGCGGGGTTATCCGTTTGCTGGACAAAGATAATCAGCCGTTGAAACATTATTTTATCAAGAGCGGGGTGGCTGACGTTGCTGAGGATATCTGCGCCGTGTCTGCCGAGGTTATTGACGCTTACACGGATATGTCAAAGGAACTGGCGGCAGAAAAGCGTGACGCTGCTAAAACTCAGGAAGACAAAGATTATTATCAAATGATTTTTGATGAAATAAGTCTGACCGGAAAAGCAAGATAAAAAAGAAAAAACGATAACAAAATGTTATCGTTTTTTTATGGAGGAAGTTAACATCCTGTTAAAACGCAATGATTGGGCGTATGGGGAAGTGGTTGCTTTTTTCATAGAAACTTACGCCGCCGCCGTTGCCATTGCCTCCATAAGTCGAGAAGCCCCATGCAGAGTAGTTATCATATTCGGATGATGACCAGATGTGACTGTAATAGCCAGTCAAATCTGTTCCGCCCAGTTGGGATATCGTGTTGTTTATGGCGTTTAAATTTGCATAAAGGCTATTCAAAATACCGGCTGTCGGCAAAGCCCATTTTCCTTTTGTTGTTGGTGCGGCGCTTGGTGCATAGTTTTGTACTTCATAGGCGGCCGGATATGCGCTGCTACTGCCGCCCCCGTCCTGAATAATTTTGGCCATGTTGCCGCTAACGTCAAAATCAGTAATTGCTTCCTGCCAAGTTTGATAGTTTGATAAATAAGGCGTATCCTTACCGTAGCCACCCCAGGTAAAATGTGTGGGCAACGTGTCAGCGGTTATTGCGTAACCGCAGTTGTCTTTGATTGCAACCACTACGCCGAGCGGAGTTTGTCCACTTTCTTTATTTGTTGAACAGGTTCCGTCACTGTTAAGGATATCGGCAATTTTACAGTTTTTGGCATAGCCGGTACATTGGCCGAGCACGGCTTTTTCTTCTTTAGGCGGCGGGCAATACCAGCCGTTGCCAAAAGGACACTTCAGGCAGCCGCCTTTATTGGCGGTTTCTTTATAGCCAAGCTCGGCACAACTTTGAGCCGGTGAGCATTGCGCATAAGTTATATTCGGAATTAAGGACAGACTCGTCCCTAAGAGTAAAAATTTAATATTATTCATGTTGAACATCCTTTGTTTTAAGGTTAAACAAAAACCCGCTTTTTAAAGAGCGGGAGGATGTTCCAAAACCGTATCAGATTAAAACGGCTCGACTTATTTGGCAGAGCCTTATTCGCCGACATCCATCCCCTAGCACATATCAGGACAGATATCAGCATACACTTATTTTAAGTCGCAATTATGCTTGACGACTAATCTGATTAAAGGGTTTTGGACGCCCTCGGCGGCAAACTCTGCCGCTTAAGAAAAGGGTAGCATATGGGGGAAGTTTTAGCAAGGAGTTTTTGTGGTATGGATGGTTGATTTTTGACTCACATTCCTTTTCTGACTCTTTTTATCTAGATTCACACCCCACCTAACCTCCCCTACCTTAGGGGAGGAATAATTTGCTCTTTGATTTGTTTATTATCTTGAAGTAGGTACTATCTAGTCCCTCCCCTAAGGTAGGGGAGGTTAGGTGGGGTGTGACGAGCGGAGCGAGTTTTTGCTTGGGTAGGGTTACGGTTTTGTTGAGGGGGGTAGATGCCGGTTAATATCCTGAACATGCCGCAGCACGAACTGCGTTCCGGAGCGGCTTTCAGGATGACAATCGGATGAATTGTTAGCGATGGCCAGCGTCAGTGCAGACAGAGCCTTTTGTTGAGAATGAGCCTGACGAGGACAAACAAGCTCAGGGTGACAATAAGGATGGATAGTTGGTTGGGAGGGTGATGTTCGAATGGCATTTACGGTAGCCGGGGATTGATTGAAAGGCGTGAAGAAAGGCGCCGTACAAACGGCGCCTGAGAGAGATTTGTCAGAATTATTTTTTGCGGCTTTCCATATAATTTTCCAACCAATGAATGTTATATTGGCCGTCAATGAAATCTGACTGGGAAATAATTTCCTGATGCAGCGGAATTGTCGTCTGAACACCGTCAATGACAAATTCCTCCAAAGCCCGGCGCAGGCGCATTAAAGCGGCGTTACGGGTTTTGCCGTGGACAATCAGTTTGGCAATCATGCTGTCATAAAACGGCGGAATGCTGTATCCGGAATAAATTTCGGAATCAACGCGGACACCCAAGCCGCCCGGCGCGTGCCATTCGGTAATCTTGCCGGGGCAGGGGGTAAAGGTTTCCGGGTTTTCGGCATTGATACGGCATTCAATGGCATGGCCGCTGAAGTGAATGTCGTCCTGCGTATAGCCAAGCTCGGCGCCGCTGGCGATGCGAATCTGTTCGCGGACAATGTCGATGCCGCTGATGGCTTCGGTAATCGGGTGCTCAACCTGCAGGCGGGTGTTCATTTCCATGAAATAGAACTTTCCGTCTTCATACAGGAACTCAAGCGTTCCGGCATTGGTATAACCGATTTTTTCAATCGCTTTACGGACAATTTCGCCGATTTCTTTGCGCTGCTGCTGATTCAGAGCCGGAGAAGGGCATTCTTCAATAACCTTTTGGTTTTTGCGCTGAATGGAGCAGTCACGTTCGCCGAGGTGGACAACATGGCCGTATTTGTCAGCCAGAATCTGCATTTCAATATGGCGCGGTTTCTGGAGGTATTTTTCCATATAAACAACGTCGCTGGTAAATGCGGCTTTGGCTTCGGCTTTGGCCATGGTAAAGGCTTCGCGCATTTCTTCGTCGTTAAAGGCGATCTTCATGCCCTTGCCGCCGCCGCCGGCGGTTGCTTTGACGATGACCGGATAGCCGATTTTGTTGGCCCATTCAATGGCGTGTTCAACGCTTTCCAGAGCAGGAGAGCCAGGTGTGGTCGGAATACCTGCTTCGGCAGCGACTTCACGCGCGGTGATTTTGTCGCCCATACGGCGCATTTGCTCCGGGGTCGGGCCGATGAAGGTTATGCCGTGTTCTTCAACCATTTCCGCAAAGTCGGCGTTTTCGGAAAGAAAGCCGAATCCCGGGTGGATGGCGTCGGCGCCGGTAATCAGCGCGGCGGAAATGATTGCGGATTTGTTGAGGTAGGAATCGCTGGAGCGGGCCGGACCGATGCAGACAGCTTCGTCAGCCAGACGGACGTGCATGGCATTGGCGTCGGCTTCAGAATGCACGGCAACGGTGCGGATGCCCATTTCGCGGCAGGCGCGATGAATCCTCAGGGCAACTTCGCCGCGGTTGGCAATCAGTACTTTTTCAAACATAATGTTATCCTAATAAATTGCAGTCAGAGAATCTGTTATTATTCAATAACGACCAAGGGTTCGCCGTATTCGACGGGGTCGCCGCTTTCAACAAGAATCTTGCTGACTTTTCCGCCCTTGTGGGCTTTGACCGGATTATAAGTTTTCATTGCTTCAATGAGGCAGACCGTGTCGCCTTCGGCAACGGTGTCGCCGACTTTGACGTAATTCGGGCTGTTGGGATCGCTGGAGAGGTAGACAACACCGACCATCGGAGATTTGACGCTGCCCGGATTTTTGCTGTAATCTTCTTCAACGGGAGCAGCCGGAGCGGCGGCAGGAGCGGCAATCTGAGCCGGTGCTGCCTGCGGGAGCGGTGCGGGAACCGGTGCCGGCGCAAACGGAGGAAGCGGCGCAGCCGGGTGCGGATGATGTTTGCTCATGCTGATGCGGCAGCCTTCATCTTCGTATTCAAATTCGGTGAGGTTGCTTTTCTCAACAATTTCAGCCAGTCTGCTGATGATTTTAGGATCCAACATATTTTTATCTCTCTTTATTATTTACACAAATTCTACCTATTCTTACCTCCGATTTGCGTTAAAAACAACAAAAATATTATTAATGGGGATTTTTTTGCGGGAAGCCTGCTCGGCAGGTGCACCTGCGAGGTGAGCGATTGGTTCGCCGCCGAGGGATGGTGCATAAGGAGGTGCGTTGCTTGGATAGGGGCTGCCGGGAGAAAGAAAAATGTCATGTTTGGACTAACATTGAATGATAGTCGGGGATGATGTTCTTTTGCTTGGTAGAGGGTGTTTTTGTTGATGGTTTTAGATTCTGGAACAAGTTCGGGATGACATTTGTTTTATGTTTTGGCGGGATGCATATTGGCGGTTGTTTAAGGATAATTAATTTATACGCTTTATACATAAAGAAGAATTATGACGAGGGAGGGGAATATGTCAGAATATACCTGGTTGGTTTATGCGGTTTTGTCGGCTGTGGCGGCGGCTTTGGTCAGCGTGTTCGGAAAAATCGGGCTGCAGGGGCTGGATGCTAACACAGCAACGGTTATCCGTTCGGTGATTATGGCGCTGTTTTTGATTATGGTGATGATTGTGCAGCAGAATTTCAGCCATATTCATGAGATTTTGACGAATAAGCGGGCGATTTTGTTCATTTGCCTGAGCGGTATTGCCGGTGCGTTGTCCTGGCTTTTTTATTTTGTGGCTCTGAGATACGGCAAGGTTTCGCAGGTGGCGCCGGTGGACAAGCTCAGCGTGGTTTTGGCGACGATTATTGCGGTTATTTTTCTCGGGGAAACGATTTCCTGGATTTCCGGACTCGGTATCGGGCTGATTACTGTGGGAATTCTGATGGTCGCTTTGGGGTAGTGGCACAAAAATTGCATATCTTTTTTCAGGATTATTTTCTATGAGGAAAAAGATATGGCTTTGAGTATTTTTTCTGCTTCCGTCAGCGGCATTAACGCGCAGTCAAACGCAATGTCAACCGTGAGCGAGAATATCGCCAATATGCGTACCGTGGGTTATAAATCCAGTGACACGCTGTTTCAGACGATGCTGGGGACGCAGCCGGCTACCAAAAACAATGCCAGCGGCCTGGCCTCGTCGCGGACGGATATTCAGGGCGTCAGTTCCTATGTTCGTCACAATATTTTGCAGCAGGGCACGGTAACGTCGACCGGAAACAATTTTGACGTTGCCATTAACGGCGAGAACGCGTTTTTTGTTTTGGACAACGGTTACGGCGACATTTATTATTCCCGCGCCGGCGAGTTTGGCACGCGCGCCGAAAACGGACAACTGTATATGGTTAATGCTTCAGGGTATAAATTGCAGGGTTTTATGGCCAACGGCGACGGAACTTTTGCCGGAAACCTGTCCGATATTACGATTACTTATCCGGAGCGGATGCCTTCGGTGCCGACTTCCGAGGCCGAAATTACCGCCAATGTTCCGGCGGACGGCGTGGAAACCAGTACTTACGGGATTACCATTTACGGGCCGAACAACGACGGTAGAACCATGAATATGATTTTTTCAAAAGCCGAAGGCAAGCTGAATACGTGGAATGTCAGTTTTGCACTTGACGGCGGAACGGCGGCGACTGCACAGCCGATTGAAGTCAAATTTGACGACAAGGGGACTATTCTGACGCCGAAAAATATCAATATTAATATAGCCTGGGAAGACGGCAGCACCAATAATGTTGCGCTTGATATTTCCAATATGACGCAATATGCCGGTTCGGCCGGGGAAACGCATATTTCTCAGGACGGTGCGCCGAGCGGGGATTTTCGCGGCAGTTATATTGACCGGGACGGAATCGTTAAGGCCGAATACGGCAACGGAAAAGTTCTGGACATTGCCAAAATTGCGCTGATGGGCTTTACGGCGCCGGAAAACCTGACGCCGATTAACGGCACGATGTTTGAATATAACAGCGATGTCGGCGAAAGCCAGTATGTTATGGGGCCGACGACGAACAACACCAATATTCTGGTGCCGCAGTCGGTGGAAGCATCAAATGTTAATGTGGAAGAGGAATTTTCCGAGATGATTATGGTTCAGCGGGCTTATTCTCTTAATTCCAGCGCTTTTACGGCAGCCAATGAGATGACCTCTGTGGTGATAGATTTGAAAGAATAATCTACTGCCGTGAGAGAAAAGCCGCCTTCGTGAACTGTCCCCCGGAAGTTGGACAGCTTATCGGGCGGCTTTTTTTATGGGGAAGATTCTTTGTCCGGCGGCGGTTGGTTCGGTTTATTGAAAAAAAATTCACAAATATAAAAATTTTGCTGGACAAGAGTAAAAATATCTATTATAAAACACTTCGTCAGCGATGCTCGGGTAGCTCAGTTGGTAGAGCAGAGGACTGAAAATCCTCGTGTCGGCGGTTCGATCCCGTCCCCGAGCACCATTCAAAAACCATCTTTAAAGATGGTTTTTTTGTTCTTGGAATTTTTACGGGATCGAACCAAGGTTCGTCTGGCTCGGTAAGTTCGCTTCGCTCTCTAACTCGCTGCGGTCATTCGTTTTGTAAATTTCGCTTCGTTGCGCTGTCGCTGCTCGCTCAATAACAAAACTTCACCTGTCGTTAAAAATTAGTCCACCGGACTAATTTTTTTCCTCCAGCCCGTCCCCGAGCACCATTCAAAAACCTAGGTTTACCAAGGTTTTTTGTTGTTTATGTACAGATGTTTTGCAATTTTATAAATGCTGTTTTGGGGTGAAAAGTGCCGAGTCGTTTTATTAAAGTTGCACAAAGCAAGAATGGAAGAAAAAGAAGAAATTAAAATAAAAAGAGGCGGTTTTATCCGCCTCTCCAAGCCTACTTATGCTTTTTAACACATAAGTAAACCTTTAATTTACTTATGATAATAATAAGTCTTATTATCACAGCAAACCTCCTTTCATTAATGCGAAAGGAGTTGACTGCTTATAAAGCCTCTTGACAAAGAAGCTTAAATAAGCTATCCTAACTTCATGGAAAGAAGTTAAGGATTGGTTAACCCCTTTCTTAGTTAGAAACAGCCCGGTGCAGCAACACCGGACTTTTCTTTTATAAGCGCAAAGTTGCGGCTTGTCAAGAAATTGGCTTTTTAAGAAAATATTTTTGACATGCAGTCAGGCGGAATGTATTATTTTTGTATAGTGAAAGAGTATGCTCGTTTGGGGCGTGCTCTTTTTTTATGCCGCCTTGGGGCGGTTTTTTTTGTTGTTTAGTTTAATCGAACGTTTTATGTGAACTTATTTGAGGAGTATATAATAAAAAAATATTTTTACAACCAATATTAAAACATTTTTCAATATTTAATTTTTACTAAGAAATATCAATAAGATATGTCATTAAAATGTTTTAAATGAATATTTTCTCCGGTAAGGCTTTGTTCTGTAGTGCAAAAACGTTCAATTAATGCAAACGCGGGAGAAGAATGTTTATCGGTTATATTCAGCTTGGTAATAATATCAGAGATGTCAGGGAACAGGACAGGGCGCTTCAGGCTTACGGTGCGGAAAATTCCTGTATGTTTGACATCATTTGCCGTTATGATGATTTTGGACAGCTGAAAAAACAAGAGTTGCAGCCGGGCGATGTGGTTGTGGTGAGTGATATTTCCCGTTTGGGAAATTCTTTGGCCGTGGTTCGGGACAATATTTGCTTTTTGGCGGAGCGCGGCGTTTCCTTTGTTTCCATTCGTGAAAATTACGAGTTTGTTCGTCAGGACGAGTTTTTGTCGCTATTGAAGGGGTTTGACCTGGTTTTGGATATCCGGGCGCGGCTGGCTTCGGCTTTGACGGCGAAAGCGCTGCATGAGAAAAAACAGGCCGGGCAAAAGCTGGGACGGCTTAAGGGAGCAAAAGTCAGAAAAATTCTCGACGGCAAGGCCGATGTTATTTTGAAAATGCTGAATGCGGGGATGTCACAGGTGAGAATCGCCAGCAGCCTTAATGTCAGCCGGGTTACTTTGTACCATTTTATAAAATCACACGACATTCTTAAGGAAAGACTAAGAAACTGAGGATGCCGGGATGAATTTGGAAAAAAGAGGAATTTTCAGAAGGAGAAGTAATAGTGCGGTTAACCATTGAGCAGGCTGTGCGAAAAGGATATAAAGACGTTTATTTTACCTGGCACGGACTGGGGGATAATATTGTTATGTTTTTTGCGGCAGAGACTTATTTTAAAACAAAAGGCAAAAAGCTTCTTATCAGTACGAATCTGCCTGATTTGCTGGATAACAGCGACTATTGCGATTTTATTGACAATATTAATACGTCTGATTTTTCCGAGCGTTATAAAATTCTTCAAAAAGCAGGCATAACGCCTCATTTCTTGTCATGTACCCGGCTTAAATGGTTAAATGAAAATGAGAATGTTATACTGTGGCCTGACTGCCATATTGCAGCATCGTATTGTTCACAGTTGGGAATTTCCGGAAAAATTGATATTCAGCCGCGTTTATATTTCAGCGATGAGGAGAAATCTTTCGGACGTTTTTTTGAGAAGAAGCAAATTGCGATTATGACAGACGGCATGCAAAATTATAAAACTTATCCGTTTGAAAAACTTCAAAAAATAGTCAATGAACTTAAGAATGATTATAATTTTGTGCAAATTGGCAAAAAAAGCGATCAAAAATTAAAAAATTGTCTGGATAAGAGGGGAGCCTTTACAATCCGGCAAGTGGCGGCCGTGTTGCATAACAGCGATTGTTTTGTCGGCGGAATAGGCGGGTTGATGCATTTGGCCAAGGCTTCCGGATGTCCGGCCGTTATCACTTATTCAAAGGGAGAGCCCTTTTATTATGATACATATCCCGAGAATATAAATGTTGTTGCCCGGAAGTGCTGTGATTTGTGCGGGCGCAATTTGCGCGATCCGCAGCATCAGCGTTGTTTGAATAATTATTCCTGCATTCGCAGTATAAAAACAGCAGATGTGGTGGCTGCAATTCGCCGTATGATGTCCCAAAGACGGGAGGCTGGGCCTTTTGTGGTTGAGATTAAAGGGAATGAGCGTAAAGGGTTGGAGCATTATTGGGCGCAGTTTAAAACATTATATTGCGATGGGGCTTTTGTCAGAAACAATGTCAAAAAATATTACATTTCGCTTTTGGGGCTTCCTTTGTTCAAATGTATTATCAGTGAAAGAAAGCGGAAGTTCTTTTTTTTGAATATCTTGTTATGCGTCATAACGCAGGATGATCTTTATAATTAAATTCAGAAAGGAAAAACATGCAAAAGAAAAAATGTGCTTATGTTTTGGCGGCAAGCCAGAATATTATATTTGCCGCAGGCAATGTTGCCTTGGAGTTAAACCGTTATATGCCGGATGAGGAATTTGATATTCTGATTTATCATCGAGGACTGGAACGAAAAGACGTTAAGGCGTTGAATAAAATAAAAAATGTTGTTTTGCGTGAGTTTATTCTTCCTCAAGGGTTTGAAGAAGCTATTTTGAATAATATGCCAAGCGGCCGCCTGAAAAACAAAAATTCACTGCTGACGTTTGCTCATTATGAAGTTTTTAATTTGTTGGATGAGTACCAAACAGCGATATGGCTGGATATTGATACTTCTGTCCAGGGAAATATTAAGGGGCTACAGTCCTTTGGACCTGTAGGGATGGCTGAAGATAAACATGATTATGGTCGTTTTCCGGTACAGGTTAATTTTGTAAAGCCGGTACCGGGGTTTGATATGGAAGCTCCTGCTTTTTGCAGTGCGGTTGTCGTAGCCTCGGATAAGTTGCCGGATCCTAAAAAAATATATAAGTGGTGTTTGGATAAAAGTATTGAACTGGCTGAATATTTGATTACACCGGATCAGGGAATTATTAATTTGGCTTTGCAATATTTTAAGTTAAAAGTGAATGTTTTTCCTTTTGAAGAGTATATTGCTTTTTCTTCGTGGCCGCAGGCACATTTGGCAAAAATAGTTCATTTTGGTACGGCGGCGAAAGTTTGGAATACTTCCGACCTTTATCAAGCTTATCCGCAATGGCAGCGAACACATCTGGAATATCTGTCTTTGGGCGGGAGCGATTTTGACCGTAGTACTTTGGAACAGAACAATATTATTGTCGGTTATCGTTACTTGCAACAGGAATGTCATGAACTCAAAGAACTTTTGCAACGGCAAAGAAATTACTTTGAGAGCGGCTATGGCCGAAAGTCTTATTATCTTTTTGGCTTTTTGCCGCTTTTGTCATGGCGTAAAAATATGTCTTCTTTGAAAATCAAGTTTTTAGGGGTGCCGTTATGGAAGGAAAAGAGAAAGAACAATAAGCGCAGTTTCTTTTTGTTGGGTTTTATTCCTCTTCTTAAAATAAACAGGAAATGATAAAATGAAGAGGCTTAGATGACATTGCTTGCGTCTTATATTGATAATTTTACCGGGGTGAAGGCTCTTTGTATCGGGGATATTATGCTGGACAGGTTTTTGTACGGCAAGGTTAACCGTATTTCGCCGGAAGCACCGGTGCCGGTTTTCTTTTTTGAGCGGGAAAAGCAGATGCTGGGCGGCGCCGGAAACACGGCGGCCAATATGGCGGCTCTGGGCTGCCGGGTGACTTTTGTCGGAATTGTCGGGCGGGACGAAAACGGCAGAAAGCTGACTTCTCTGTTGTCTGCAGCCGGCGTGCACAGCCATTTGCTCCGGCTGGAAAATTATCCGACAATTGTCAAGACCAGGCTGATTGCCGGAAATAATCATCTTTTGCGTGCCGACCAGGAAGAGGTTTTGCCGATTATTGAGGATTTGCTGCCGCGTTTTGAGCGGATTTTGGAGCGTGCCGTGAGGAGCGCGGATATTGTCGTGCTTTCCGATTACAACAAAGGCCTGCTGACGCCGGTGACGGCGCAACTGATTATCCGCCTGTGCTCCAAGTATGACAAGCCAGTTATCATTGATCCCAAAGGTTCTGATTATACCAAATACCGCAACGCCGTTTTGGTGAAGCCGAATCTGAAAGAGTTTGCCGAGGCTACAGGCAGGCAGTACAACCCCAAAGACGCAGATTTTGCCCAACAGGTGAGAGCCGGGGCGGCGGCGTTGTTTGCCAAATACAACATTAAAAATCTGCTGATTACCTTAAGTGAACACGGGATGATTTTTGTCAGCGCGGATAATGCCGCGGATGTTTTGCAAATTCCGACAGAGGCGAAGGAAGTGTTTGACGTTTCGGGAGCCGGGGATACTTCGCTGGCGGCACTTGGGGCATCTCTCGGCTGCGGCGTTCCTGTGAAAGACGCCATGAAGCTGGCAAATCTGGCGGCGGGTATTGCCGTGGGCAAGCTGGGGACGGCCTGCGTCAGCGCGCGGGAACTGAAAAACGCCTTGTCACGCAAGGAAACGCCGGAAGACGGCTGGGTGCAAAAACGCAAAATCATTACGGCGGATGAGGCGGAGGCTCTTATCCGCGATTTGAAAAAGCAGGGTAAGACAAGCGGTTTTACCAACGGCTGTTTTGACTGCCTGCACCTTGGGCATCTGCATTCCTTTATGCAGGCCAAAAAGGAATGCGACGTGCTGTTTGTCGGGGTTAATGCCGATGAGGCGGTTCGGCGCCTGAAAGGAAGTTCACGGCCGTTGCAGGACGAAAAGACCCGGGCCATGCTGCTGGCTTCTTTGGAGTTTATCGATTATGTCATTGTCTTTAATGAGGATACGGCTTTACCGCTGGTAAAAAAGCTGCGGCCGGACGTTATTGCCAAGGAAGGCTATGCGCCGGAGAACTGGCCGGAAGCCCGGTATGTGATGTCTTACGGGGGAAGGGCTGTGACGCTGCGGCGGCTTGACGGTTATTCTACGTCGAATTTTGTGGCAAAAATGAAAGGTTAAAATTATGAAAGAATTTATTGAAAACGAGTTTCGCAATATTTCCTGCAATTTTATTCATTTACAGGCGCTGGCGCCGCAGATCGAGGCTGTTGCCGGGCTTTGCGTTGCGGCTCTGAAAAGCGGCAACAAAATCATGTTTTGCGGCAACGGCGGCAGCGCGGCAGACTCTCAGCATCTGGCGGCGGAGCTGGTCGGACGTTATAAGATGAACCGTCCGGCAATGAACGCGCTGGCTTTGACCGTGGATACGTCAATTTTGACGGCGGTCGGCAATGATTACGGTTATGATACGATTTTTGAACGCCAGGTCGAGGGGCTGGGCAAAGAAGGGGACGTTCTGGTCGGGCTTTCAACCAGCGGCAATTCCAAAAATGTGCTGCTGGCTTTTGAACTGGCTCAGAAAAAAGGGATTAAAACCGTGGCCATGACCGGTTCTTCCGGCGGCAAGATGAAAGAACTTGCCGATTATGCGATTAACGTGCCTTCCGACGTGACCAACAATATTCAGGAAATGCATATTGCCGTGGGGCACCTTTTGTGCGGCGTTATTGAGCGTGAAATCAATGGCTAGGCGGGCTTTGTTTCTGGACAGGGACGGAACCATAAACGTTGATTACGGTTATGTTTTTGAGCCGGAAAAGTTTCACTTTATTGACGGTATTTTTGATTTGTGCCGGAGAGCGCAGAATTTGGGCTATTTGATTATCGTGATAACGAATCAGTCAGGAATTGCCCGCGGCTATTATGACGAGAATGATTTTCAACGCCTGACGGCTTATATGAACGCGGAATTCCGAAAACAGGGCATTGATATTGCCGATGTTTTTTACTGTCCGGATTTTGACGGTGAGAATCGCAAGCCCGGCTGCGGCATGTTTTTGCAGGCTCAGCAGAAATATGACATAGACATGGCCGCTTCAGTTTCCGTCGGGGACAAGGAGCGGGATGTGGCTGCCGGGGAAAAAGCCGGCGTAGGGCGGAACTTTTTGTTTAACAATAATTTTGACGAGATTACGGAGGCATTATGATTATTGTAACCGGAGGAGCCGGGTTTATCGGTTCCAACATTATTGCCGCGCTGGAGAAGCAGGGGTATAAGGATATTGTTGTCGCAGACTGGCTGGGATGTGATGACAAGTGGAAAAATATTGCCAAACGCGAGCTGGCGGCGGTTGTCGCACCGGAGGAGCTGTTTCCTTTCCTGGCGGCACATCGTGATGAAATTACGGCAGTTGTTCACATGGGCGCTATTTCGGCAACAACGGAAAAAGACGTTGATTTGATTATCCGTTCAAATTTTCAGTTGAGTTGGGATTTGTGGTGTTTTTGCCGGGATTACCGCAAACAGTTTATTTATGCTTCATCAGCGGCGACTTACGGCGACGGAAGCTTGGGATTTGAAGACCGCGGGGATTTGGATTTTGTCAACGGGCTGCGGCCGTTAAATCCTTATGGCTGGAGTAAGGTTTTGTTTGACCGCAAGGTTGCCCGGGAGGTTTTTGAAAAGCGGGAAACGCCGCTTCAATATGCCGGTTTGAAGTTTTTCAACGTGTACGGGCCGAACGAATATCACAAGGGCGGGCAGAAAAGCGTTGTGGCGCATATCTTTCCGGCGGTTTTGAAAGGCGAGGAGGTAAAACTGTTTCGTTCATATCATCCTGATTATGCCGACGGGCAGCAAATGCGGGATTTTGTGTGGGTGGGCGACTGTGTCGATGTCGTTTTGTGGCTATTGAAGAATCCGCAGACCAACGGGCTGTTTAATGTCGGCAGCGGTAAGGCACGTTCTTTTTATGATTTGGCCAAGGCGACATGGAATGCTTTGGGACTTCAGGAAAAAATCGGCTATAAGGATATGCCGGAAGAACTGCGCGGGAAATATCAGTATTTTACGCAGGCGGATTTGCGCAGGCTGCGGGATGCCGGTTATGAGCGGGAGATGACCTCTCTTGAGGACGGCATAAGGCAGTATGTTGTTGATTATCTCAGCAAAGAAGACAAGTATGTCTGATGGCGGGAGAGGATGAAATAATTGTTTTGACAAAAAGGAGATATGGTGTTAGCTCTATAATGGTAAGTTTTATTATTTAATTATATATATTATGGATACAAAGTTGAAAGTCGGTTTTTATCTGAATGGCGATAAGACCGTGACAAAGGTTAAAAGCAAGGATTCAATTGCCGTTGTGTTTGACGTGGTAAACCGTTTGGCCGTTCTGCCTCTGGATTATCAGTATAATTTTAAGGATTTGCAGTCGGTGATTTGCGGGCTGGGAAACGAAGACTATGCGGCTGAAATCCCGACGCAAGGACATCTGCGGCTGATGCATGAGCATTATGACGAACTGTCGAAGGCTTTGCTCCGTTTGGGCACTGCATTTCCGAAAAAGCATTGTTGGACGGCGGACAAGCATGATGAGGGATCTTATTATACGCAGCTTATTCAGTCCGGTTATGTCAACCATGCCGGGGAGGAAGAACAATGTCCGGCGGTGCTGGTGATTGCTTTTTGAATTTTTTTATTTATTCGAGCCTGTGGCTGCTTTGGGCAGCGCAGGCTTTTTTGGGCGGTTATATCATTTTAGCTATAATCTAAAAGACAGCGTGGAAATCCTCTTTAAGACGGCGGGGACGCTTGACCGAAGGGGTTTTTTTATGTATAATGAACCTTGTGGTGTGTGTAGGTACCTGACCGGCGCTGTTGAAGACAATATCGGAAATAACCGGGAAAGTCCTAGACGAAAAGAAATCTCCCGCGCGGCTGAGATGTAAGACGCGGGAGATTTTTTTTGTGTCTGGCATAAAAAAAACGCGGCGTAAAAAAATGCCGCGCTCCTTGCGGAAACACGGCATTTTGAAAAGCTTTGCAGCAATTAGAATGTGTATCTGATACCTGCAGAGTATTCGTTCATGTAGTCGAGGTCGCTGCCTTCAACAACAACATGACGGAACATACCGCGGACGGCAACATTGTCGGTTACGTTGTACTGCAAACCGGCACCGAAACGATAGCCGAGGCCTTCGTCTTTGCTGCGGCGTTCAACAAAACTTTCCTGGTCGCCGTTCAGGGCTCTTGTCTTCAATTCATAAGAACCGATACCGGCGCTGCCGACGATTTCAAATTTCTGTTCGCAACCCAAAGGAATGTAACCTAAAGCGTCAATACCATAGCTTTGGATACGGGAAGTGTTTTTGCCGTAGAACTGGCGTGTTTCATTCTGAGAACGCTGGAAGTAAGCTTCAACGCCGAAGTTTGTGTTGAATTTTGTACCGAGGACGAGCGAAGCGCTGTCGTAGTTGTTTTCCTGAGCGTTGAATTTTTCGTTATAGCCCCAAACCTGGTCATGGTGGGCAATACCGGCATCAGAATAGTTGTAATCAAGACCAACATAAGGTTTGATTTCGATAGCATTTGCGGCAGAAGCGGCGAATACGCAAGCAACACCAGCTAATAACAAAGTTTTTTTCATGTATAAATATCCTTTATCTGTTAACAGAATATATCGGCTTACTAAACGTCTAAACGAGTTAGACGGTATTGGGCAGCATTCTTGCTACCATCAATGGTTTATAACATACTACATATATTTTAATTTTCAAGGGCTAAATTTTCAAAGCCTAATGTATTATATAGATATTTAGTTTGAGAAACCACGCAGACCGGTGGTTTTTCTTCAGCAATTATTTATCTTTTGCGCTTATAAGAAAAGTTGGTTTTATTTTGGAGAATGATATGAGATACACGACTTTGAACAACGGACTGAAAATGCCGGTCATCGGCCTCGGAACCTGGAAATCCAAGCCGGGAGAGGTTTATCAGGCGGTTATCTGGGCATTGAAAGCCGGTTACCGGCAGATTGACTGTGCGCAGATTTACGGCAACGAGAAGGAAATCGGCCAGGCGCTGCAGGATGCGTTTAAGGACGGTTTGGTCAAACGCGAGGAGCTTTGGGTGACCTCAAAGCTGTGGAACAACGCCCATGCGGCGGCGGATGTTTTGCCCGCGCTGAAAAAAACTCTGGCGGATTTGCAGCTTGAGTATCTGGATTTGTATCTTATTCACTGGCCGGTGGTGCAAAAGAAGGAAGTTATTTTTCCTTCCGGCGCCGAGGATATGCTGCCGCTTGAGGAAGTTCCATTGTCGGAAACCTGGCGGGAGATGGAAAAAGCGGTCAAGGCCGGGCTGGTGCGCTCAATCGGCTTGTCTAACTGCGGCGAAAAGCGTATCGGCGGCGTTTTGGCGGCTTGCAGCCTTAAGCCGGCGGTTTTGCAGATTGAGAATCATCCGTTTTTGCAGCAGAAAGAGCTGATTGCCTTTTGCAAAAAGCAGGGGATTGCGGTGACGGCCTATTCGCCGCTAGGGTCGCAGGATCGGAGCAACAAGCAGCCGGACGAGCCGCTTTTGTTACAGCATCCGGTTATTCTCGGCATTGCCGAAAGATTGCAGGTTTCGCCGGCGCAGGTTCTGATTGCCTGGGCGGTCAACCGCGGGGTTATTGTTATTCCGAAGTCGGTTAACGAAGAGCGGCTGCGGCAGAATCTGGAGGCTTACAAGCTGAAGCTCGGCAAGGAAGACATGCAGGAAATTGCCACGCTGGAACGCGGCTTCCGTTATGTCAACGGCGCGGCTTTTGCTTACGGCAGTTATACGACGGAGAATATTTTCGAATAGGCTGAAAATATCAGATACGGGAGAAGACGAAGTCCGCGAGAGCTGCTTCGTCTTTCCATTTTATGGAGATTTCCAACACCCGGAAATGCGGCCGGAGCGCGGCGGGGATTTTGACGAAGTCTTTGGCGGTGGTATAAAGGACGGCGCCTTTTTCCTGAGCTTCGTCCATGAGTTTTTGCAGGTCGCTTTCGGTATAGAAATGGTGGTCGGGAAAATCATGTTCGGCAATGACGTTGACGCCGCATTCCTTGAGTGAAGCATAAAACTTTCCGGGGCGGCCGATGCCGGCAAAGGCAATCGCGTTTATGGTTTGAGCGTCGGGAATCGGTTCGGGGCAAATCTGCCCTTCAAAAACAGGGAGGCTGCCGAGCAGGGGGCGGATATTCTGTTTGTCGCTGCCGATGATGACAGCGGCGTCGGCGCGCGCCAGGCCTTTGCTGAGGCTTTCCCGCAACGGGCCGGAAGGAACCGGACGGCAGTTGCCGAATCCGAAACCACCGTCAATAATGAGGAAAGATAAATCCTTATGCAGGGTAGGATTCTGAAAACCGTCATCCATAATGATAATGTCGGCGCCGTTTTGCTGTGCTAAAACAGCGGCTTTGCCGCGGTCGGCGTTTAAGGCAACAGGCGCCTCGCGCGACAGGAGCAGCGGTTCGTCGCCGGTGTCGGCCGCCGTGTGGCGTTCAGAATCGACAATGATGTTTTGCAGCCTGCCACCATAGCCGCGCGATACAAAAAACGGATTTTTGCCGCCGCGTTTGAGAATCCCTGCAAGGGAAACGGCGGTTGGGGTTTTGCCGCTGCCGCCGGCGGTGAGGTTACCGACACAGATGACGGGAATTGCCGCGTGGCAGGGCTTTTTTAATTTCAGGCGCAAAGCCGTCAGCCCGGCATAAATCCAGCCGGCGGGAAGCAGGGCGGTTGAGAGCAGGGTTTTGTTTTTCCAGAAAGACGGCGTTTTCATTATGAAATATATCCCCTGACTTTATCGAGAATCCCGTCCAAGACTTTGTTTTCTCCGGATGCCCAGTTATAAGCCAGGCTGCGTTTGGCTTCAAGCAACTCGGGGGATTTGAGGAGGTTGATAACCGTGTCTTTGAGTTCCAGCACGTCGTTGACCTGAATAATTGCGTCGGCTTTTTTGGCGCGGTTCATGGCGTCGGTAAAATTGTGCATGTGCGGGCCGACAATGACGGCGTCACGCATACGGGACGGCTCCATAAAGTTCTGGCCGCCGTGAGGAATGAGCGAGCCGCCGATGAAAACCAGCGGGCAGAGGCTGTACCACAAGCCCATCTCACCGATGGTGTCGGCAATGTAAACGTCGGTTTCGGGGATGATTTCGTCGCCGGCGGAGCGCAGGCTGGTTGATAAGCCGGAGATTTCTTTGACGGCGCTGTTGACTTCGTAGCCGCGCTGCGGGTGGCGTGGCGCGATGATGGTCAGCAGTCCGGGGGCGGCTTCTTTTATTTCGGGAATAAAACGGGCGATTTTGGCTTCTTCGTCATGGTGGGTCGAGCTGACGAGCCAGACCGGGCGGGAGCCTATGCGGCGTTTTAACTCCGCCAGTTTTTCCGCATCAACGGGAATCGGCAGGCCGGCGTATTTGATGTTGCCGAGGCAGGCAGTTTCTTTGGCACCGAGGACTTTCAGGCGGTAAGCGTCTTCTTCGGACTGGCCGAGGCAGAAAGTGAAACAGCCGAGAAGTTCGCGGCTGATGAAGTCAAATTGCTGCCAGCGTTTGAAGGATTTGTTGGAGATGCGGCCGTTGACGAGCACAAGCGGAATGCCGCGTTTTTTGATGCCGGAGAGCATGGCCGGCCAGAAGTCGGATTCAAACCACAGGGCCAAATCCGGGTGCCAGTGGCGGAGGAAGCGGGTGGTAAACGCCGGGTTGTCAATCGGGATATATTGATGAAAGGCACGGTTTGGCAGGCGTTTGGCCATGATGTCGGCGGAGGTGGTGGTGCCGGTGGTAACCATGACGTGCGCGTCGTCGTAAATTTCCAGCAGGCGGTTTATCAGCGGCAGCATGGAAATGGACTCGCCGACGGATGCGCCGTGAAACCAGATGAGGCGGCCTTCGGGGCGTTTTAACAATGGCTTGCCGATGCGTTCGTTAAAACGCTTCATGTCTTCTTTGCCGTTTTCCTGGCGTTTTTTGATGTATCTTTTTATCGCGACCGGGTAGAGGAGGCGAATCAGCGTGTTGTAAATGTTGATAAACATTAACACTCCTTGCGGTTATTTTTTTACGGGCATTGTCGGGTAGGGGTAGGTCTTCTTTTTCTTGACCTTGTGGCTGGGATAAACCGGCTCGCGGCCAACGGCCTTATCCGCGCCGACGCTGGCTTCCACCAGGGCTTTTTCTATCTCCAGGCGGTGTTTTTCAAGCTCTTCCGCCGAGGCGTCTTTGGGAATGAAAAACGGTTTGGTGCAGTTCAGCACACCGCGGGAAAACGGCAGGGGAATCATCATGTCGTCCCAGCTTTTGCGGGAGATGAAAGCCCGGCTGACGCTGTAGACCATGCCGATAACCGGTTTGCCGCTTTTCTGAGCGAAGACCAGCGGGCTCAAGGTCATTTCCATGGCCGGTCCGGTCGGCCCGTCGGGGGTGAAGCAGATTGACTTGTCGCTTTTCAGCGCTTTCAGAAGCTGGATGGCGGCGGCGCGGGAGTTGCTGGTGCTGGAACCTTCGATTTTGCCGAGGCCGAAGTTGCCGAGAACCTTGCCCATGAGCTGGCCGTCCTTGTGTTGGGAAATCAGGGCGTACAACGGGTGTTTTTTGTTCCAGAACGTGGCGATGAGAGAAGTGCGCGCGTGCCACATGACGATAATGACGCTTTTATGTTCGTCCCAGACGGCGTTCATCTCGTCGAGGCCGTTGACCTGCCATTTGGTTGTGACTCTGACCAGGCGGATGTAGGCGCTGATGAGTTTGCTGATGATTGTTGTTGCAAAGTTTGATTTGAGCAGTTTGCGGGTAACTTTTTTGAGTGTTTTGGCCATGGTTATGCGTTCTTCTTGATAAGTTCGGTGACGGCTATGCCGATGGTTTCATCGTCGGTGATAACGACTTCGCCGCGGCCGATGAGGATGTTGTTGGCATAAATGTCAACATAGTCGTTCAGGCTGCGGTCAAGTTCGACGACGGCGCCGCGCCCCAGCTTGAGCAGCTGGTGGATGCGCAGGCTGGCCGAGCCGAGCACGACGGACAGTTCAACGTTTATTTCTTTGCCAAGATTGTCAACAGCCGGATTTTTAGCCATGTCAGATATCCCAAATTAAAATACAAATTCCTTTTGCCAATTTAACCGCTTTGTTCCTAAATTGCAAGGCGGATATCCGAAATGTGAACAAATATCCGGAGCGGGGGAGATGACTGTGGATTAATGCAGAATGAAATTGCCCCGGGCGGAGATTTGTGGCAAAACTAAATGTCGGAAATCCGGCGCGGACTCTTGCAGGATGAAAAGAGGCTGCCTATATTATCATTATACTATGCAACGTTAAGGTAAGAAACTATGGCTGTAAAAAAAGAAAAGTATCCGGCTCTGCCGCTCAGAGACATTGTGGTTTATCCGAAGATGATTGTTCCGCTGTTTGTCGGGCGCGAAAAGTCTATCCGGGCTTTGCAGGAGGCGGTTGACAAAGAGCAGAACATCGTTCTGGTGACGCAGAAAGACGTCGCCGAAGAAGAAGCCTCGCCCGAAAACGTGTACGGCGTCGGCACGCTGGGCGCGGTGTTGCAGCTTTTGAAACTGCCGGACGGAACGCTCAAAGTTTTGATTGAGGGCGTGGAGCGCGTCAGAATCGACAGGTTTACCGACAATCAGGACTATATGGAAGTGATTGCCGCCGCCATGCCCGAGCATGAAAAAGACAGCCTGGAAATGGAGGCTTTGTCGCGCGCGGTGGTGTCGCAGTTTGAGGAATATGTCAAGTTGTCGAAAAAGATTCCGGCCGAGGTGCTGGTGTCTATCAACCAGATTGAAGACCTGAGCAAAATGGCCGACACGATTGCCTCGCACCTGTCTTTGAAAATCGCCGACAAGCAGGAACTGCTGGAAGCGCAGAGCCTGAAAGAGCGGTTTGAAAAAATCCTCGGTTTTATGAACGCCGAAATTACCATGCTGGAAGTCGAAAACCGTATTAAGACCCGCGTCAAAAAGCAGATGGAGAAGAGCCAGAAGGAATATTATCTTAACGAACAGATGAAGGCGATTCAGAAAGAACTCGGCGACAGCGAGGACGAAGAACTTTCCGAATATATGAAGAAGATCAGCAAGACCCGTCTGAGCAAAGAGGCCAAGGAAAAAGTTCTGACCGAGGTCAAAAAGCTCAAGACTATGAGCCCGATGTCAAGCGAGGCGACGGTGGTACGCAATTATCTGGACTGGGTTCTCGGTATTCCGTGGAAGAAACCGTCACGCGTCAAAAAAGACCTGCATGAGGCGATGGCGGTTCTGGACGCCGACCATTACGGTTTGGAAAAAGTCAAGGAACGCATTATTGAATATCTGGCGGTGCAGTCCCGCGCTGATAAAGTCAAAGGTCCGATTTTGTGCCTTGTCGGCCCTCCGGGCGTGGGCAAGACCTCTCTCGGCCGTTCCATTGCCAAGGCAACCGGGCGTCATTTTGTCCGGGCATCGCTGGGCGGTATGCGTGACGAAGCGGAAATCCGCGGACACCGCCGCACCTACATCGGTTCCATGCCGGGCAAGATTATTAAAGGCATGAAGAAAGCCGGGACGTCTAATCCGCTGTTTTTGCTGGATGAAATTGACAAGCTGGGTAATGATTATCGCGGCGACCCGAGTTCGGCGCTGCTGGAGGTGTTGGATCCGGAGCAGAATTCGACCTTTAACGACCATTATCTGGAACTGGATTATGATTTGTCGGATGTGATGTTTATTACGACGGCGAACTCTTTGGATATGCCGCGGCCGCTGCTCGACCGTATGGAGATTATCCGCCTGTCCGGCTACACTGAGGAGGAGAAAATCGAAATCGCCAAGCAGCATCTGCTGCCGAAGATTTTTGAGGAAAACGCCGTCAAGCCGACTGAGTTGTTTATCAGTGATGAGGCTATCCGCGACGTCATTCGCTATTATACCCGCGAGGCCGGGGTGCGCAATCTGGAGCGCGAGCTGGCGACGATTGCGCGCAAGGCGATTAAAGATATCATCATGGCGCAGGAGGATAAAAACGCTGCGGTTAAAATGGTTAAGGTGACGGAAAAGAATCTGGAAAAATATCTGGGCGTCATCAAGTATCGTTACGGCGAAGCCGAAGACCAAGACCATATCGGCGTGACGACCGGTTTGGCCTGGACTGAAGTCGGCGGCGACATCCTGTTTATCGAAGCGGTGGATATGCCGGGCAAGGGCAAAATTACGCAGACCGGAAAGCTGGGCGAGGTGATGAAGGAATCCATTGAAACGGCGTATTCGGTTGTTCGCGCGCATTCAAAAGAGCTGGGCATTGATCCCGAGATTTTTGAAAAAACGGACATCCACGTTCATGTGCCCGAAGGGGCAACGCCGAAAGACGGGCCGTCTGCCGGTATCGCCATGTACACGACGCTGGTTTCGGTGCTGACCAAAACGCCGGTGCGCAAAGACGTAGCCATGACCGGGGAGATTACCCTGCAAGGGCGCGTGCTGCCGATCGGCGGGCTGAAGGAAAAGCTGCTGTCGGCGTTGCGCGGCGGGATTAAGACGGTGATTATTCCCAAAGACAATGAAAAGGATTTGGTAGAAATTCCCGATATTGTCACCAAGGGGATGAAGATTATTCCGGTGAAGGAAGTGAGCGAGGTTTTGGCTGTGGCTTTGAGGCACCCCAAAAAAAAGCGTTAGCGGGAATTTGCTGCCGTTGATTTAAAAGGCTCGTTTGCGCGAGCCTTTTTTGTGTGCCGGATTTCTGAATGGGGCAAAAGGGACGCGCTGTGTGGCGATAACGGGCGTGTAGCGGGAGGCTGATGCCGGGTGCGAATCTTGTGAATCGGCGGCGGTGTTTTTCGCGGAAAGGCTTGTCTGGTGCGGATTTCCTGTGAATAACTTGAAAAAAATGTTAGATTGGGGATTATTTTGCTTTTTTTTGCAGATTTTCTGCGGGTAAGCGTTGATTTTGTTTGACTCGGGCTTTTTTTCGTTCTTAAATTTTCCTGTAGCCGCAGAAATGCTGCTGCATGGTTTGTAACTTAATATTTAGAGGGAGTCCTCACCGTGAATAAAAATGAATTGATTTCCAGCATCTCTAACGATACTGGCTTAACCAAAACTGATTCTGCCAAAGCTGTTGACGCATTCATCGCTTCTGTTACCAATGCTTTGAAGTCTGGCGACGAAGTTCGTTTGGTTGGTTTCGGTACATTTGCCGTTTCCAAACGTTCTGCCACAACCGGCCGCAATCCGCGCACCGGTGCCGAAATCAAAATTCCGGCTCGCAAACAGGCTAAGTTTAAGGCTGGTAAGGCTCTTCAGGACTCTGTAAACTAATTGGGGGATGTGCAAAAGAGCTGTCATGCTTGTAATTTTATCGCTCGTGTACTTCTGTGTACACGTCACTCAAAAATCACAGCGCAGCACAGCTCTTTATCCCACCCATGGATGATTAGTTTGAAAGGCTCGCGTTTGCGAGCCTTTTTTGGTGTCGAAAAATCACTGCGTAGCATGCCCAAAAATCATGCTCATAAGGGGGATGTGCAAAAGGGCTGTCATGCTTGTTGTTTTTCTTCTCGTGTAGCTATTTGTACACGTCGGCGAAAAACAACGGCGCA
>UQAB01000013.1 GCA_900538765.1 uncultured Azospirillum sp.
TATGAAAACAAGAAAATTAATAGAATATATAATTGCCAAAATTAAAGATTTGGTATCGTATTTTTTCTATTATTTTCTTGTTTTGTATTTTGTGGTAATTGGTCTGTTGTTGAAAACACCGAGTTTTAATGCAGAAGCTTCTGCTAAACTTCAATTTTATGTAGGGATGTGTTTTATCTTTCCTTTCTTACTGGGGTTTTTATTTTATTTGCTAGAGTTATTTTGGAGGAAAGATACTTTAGAATGTCCCAGGTGGCTTTCTGAGTTTCTTGCGGATATTCTTTGTATTGCATTTTTCTTCAATCTTTATTTGCTGTATGTTTATAGTTAAATTTTATTTTGTTTTTAATTTCTTGGCCGCTTGTGTTAGACAGGCGGTTTTTTTTGTATTCGGCGGGGAGAGTGTGTTCTGTCCGTTCGGGCGTTTCTCCGCGGAGGGCGCATTTAACAGAAAGTCCGTCGGCATGGTGTCGGCGGGCGATTTTTTTATTGAAAGGAATTTTTATAATGAGTGATTTTGAATTGTTTCAAAGTATGATTGATGCCTCAAAGGGCAATCAAAACAAAGATATGACGGCGCGGTTTTATGACCGCTCAGTCAAAACGGAGCGGATTGACGAGAACGGCCTGCCGGTTTTTGAAGACGTCTGTTTTGTGGAAATCAGGGTGAAGGATAGTTACGATGTGTATGACCAGCCGGCGACGGAAGAGAAAAAGCAGCGTTTTGCCACGGAATACAGCCGTTATCTTGTCGGTAAAAAGCAGGTGGAAAACGGGTCGCCGCTGGAGCAATTTGCCTTTTTGACGGCAGCGGAAATAGACAGTCTGAAATATCGCGGCATTTTTACAGTTGAAGCACTGGCGGAGCTGGATGAGCAAAAAGCCCGGGATTTGCACGTGGAAAAAGAACGCAGCCTGGCGCTTAAGTTTTTGGAAAAGGCGCGAGGAAATTCCGATATTGCGGCATGGCAGCAGAAAGAGGAGGCGTTGAAGCGTGAGCTGACAGTTAAGGACGCACAGATTTCCCGCTTGAAGGCCGAGTTGGAAAGTTTGCGCAAAAGGGCAAATTTCCGCAAGGAAAAATCTCAGTCCAAACATTGAGCTGTTTATTTTAACGCTTTGTATTAAAAGGGAATTTAATATGTCAAATATTTTGGAAATATGTCAGGATGCGGCGAGTTTGGTGGCGACTCAAAAGCCGCAAGACCTGTTTAACGCCAATTCTCAGCAGGAGGCGATCTTTCTGAGCATTGCGAAGTCTACGCTGGACAGTCTGCGCCGTTACGGTGATTGGCAGGAGTTGACTAAGGAAGGTGAGCTGAAAACACATCGCAACAAAAAAGTTTACAATATCCGGGATTTTTGCCCGGATTTCTTTTCTTTGCTCAATAATACGGTTTATATCAAAGACCGGTTTGAAAAGGTTATTGGTTCGATAACGCCGGAGCAGTATATGCGCGAGCGTTATTTTAATGTACCGTCGATTTTTCTCAAATTTAAAATTCAGAACGGGCGGTTCGTGTTTTTGAGCGAACCGGCTGAAGGGGTTAAAATTGTCTTTAACTATCGTTCGGCCAATGTTTGTTATGATCCGACCAATGAGTTTTGTGAAAATCCAGAGAAGACCGAGATTACCAAAAATACCGATATTCCGCTGTTTGACGAATATCTGGTGAAGCTCGGCATTGTCTGGCGCTGGTATAAGCGCAACGGCATGCCGTATGAAGAGGAGTTTAACGAATATCAGCAGGAGGTTAAAAAGCGTTTTGCTTCCGGGCTGGCAACCAAGGACATCAATCTGGCTTACGCTTATAATGATGAGCCGGAAATTTCAGGAGTAATTGTCAATGCAGCAACGTCAGGTCAATAGGGGGAACAAGTCCCGCAACTATATTCTTCCCAGCCCGTTGGGCGGTTTGAATGCCCGCGACAGTTTGGACATGATGCCGGAAACAGACGCCATCGTGATGGACAACTATATTCCCGGAGAAACGAAAATTACTTTGCGGCGTGGGTTTTCGCGCTATGCCACAATCGGCGAACCGGTGCGGACTCTGGTTGAGTTTCGAGCCGAAGACGGTAATAACCGTTTTTTTGCCTTTGCCGGAAATTCAATCTGGGATATCAGTTCCATTCGTGAAGCCGTTGATTTGCAAAAAGATTTTACCAGTGCGGACTGGCAGACGGTGCAGTTTAAAAACCGTCTGTTTGCGGTCAACGGTTATGATAAGCCGCAGACTTTCTACATCAATGATAGTGGTGAAGAAATCTGGGAAGATGCCGAATTCAGCGGTACAAATCTGGTGCCGGAGCTGCTGGTTAACGTGGCGTCATCCAAACAGCGTTTGTGGTTTGTGGAGAAGGGCAGTATGAAAGCCTGGTATTCCGAGGGGGTGAGTGAAATCAAGGGCAATCTGTTGTCCTTTGATATGACGACGGTGGCACGCGATGGCGGTTATCTGGTGGCGGTTGCTTCGTGGACGCAGGATGGCGGGCAGGGAATGGACGATTTGACGGTTTTTCTGACGTCAGAAGGCGAAGCGCTGGTTTATGCCGGCAGCAATCCTAATTCTGCTGATGACTGGACGTTGAAAGGCGTGTTTCGGATTGCCCGGCCGATAGGTTATCGTTGTACGCTGCAATATCAGGGCGATGTTATTGTGATTACCGAAGACGGTTATCTGCCTTTGTCCAAGGCTTTGCCGATTGAGTGCGCCAATAATTCGCAGATTGCATTTTCTGACAAAATCCGCGGGCTGGTTCTGTCGCGGACACGCAGCAATGCCAACAAGTTTGGCTGGCAGGCGATTATTTACAATCGTGGCGGTTATGCGATTTTCAACGTTCCGGTCAATCAGCAGTTTGAACAGCATGTCATTAATACCAACACCGGTGCCTGGTGCCGTTTTACGGGACTGGCGGCGCAATGTTGGGGGTTGTTTAACGGCCGGGCGTATTTCGGCATGGATGACGGCGTGATGCTGTTTGACGACGGATATTCCGATAACCGCGCTTTTATTGAAGGGCAGGTGGAGCAGGCTTATTCTAATCTTGGTTCCGCCAATATCAAAAAAGTGCAGCTGCTTAATCCGCGTACCAAGTCGGCCAACCCTTATGCTTTGGTTGTCTATACTAATACCGACTTTGCCGATACCACGCTTGATTTTGAAGAAAACATCGGTTATTCGGGTTTAACCAAATGGGGGACAAAAGCTTATCCGACCAATGTCAAGTGGAGCAGTTTTGCGCATCCTTCCGGTGTCAAATGGGCAACCTTGCAAGGTTCCATTCGCAGTCAATGGATAGGAAATTCAGCGACCGGCTTCAAATTCAGTCTGGTTTTCAAGACCCGCACCCGGGGAAACCTGATTGACTGGTATAATACGGGAGTGAGGTATGAGGAGGGGCTGGGCATTATATAGTTAAAAGCGCGCTCTATGGATGCCTAATACAGAAAAAGAAAAAAAATGCTAAGTTATGTACTTCTATGTACACTCCTGTCGCATTTTTTTCTTTTTCTTATTATCCGTCTCATATATCGCACTTTTACAGTGGCTAATGGCTGAGATTGTATAGCACGTCGTCCAGAGCAGTTTTACGGTGGTAGTGTGTACACTAGGATTTTTTTACACCTAGAAACTACTTTATCTAACGCACTCTCCTAACTTTTACACCTGCGCGTTGAGTGGAAATTTAGCCGCTGGTCGATTGTGCGTAAAGAAGTACTGCGTGCGCATTGGGAATAGGGAGGCTCTTTCGGGAGTTTCTTTTTTTTGTAATTTTTTATAAGGAGATAGTAAATGTCATTAAATATGACCATTGACGAGTGGAAGAAGGGTATTCCACAGAGAGAGTTGGAACAGAAGATAAGGGAATACGAGGAAGATTATCCGAAGCGAGAAAAGATGACGCCTCAGGCACGAGAGAATAATCAGACGCGTTTCTTTTTAGAAGACCGGTTCTATGAGCTGCATAAGCAGCAGTTGGCGGATATGTTGAAGAAACAAGCTGAGGGGAATGTTTTGTTTGGTTTTGGGACGGATAATCAGGGGATTATTCCTATCGCGAAAGATAGTTCTTCTGAGAGGGATGGTTTTTCTGTCGGGGGCGGATTGGAGGCTTCGGCTTTGACGCCGGCGTCTTATGGCGCGGCTAGCGGAAACGGCGGGCAACAGGTTGCCGGCGGGTATGGAAATAATTATGCCACGGATTATGTTCAGCCGGTTGCGGCGGCAGAAGATCTTTTTAATAAAGGCCGGGCTGCTATTTATGGGAGTTTGGCTGAAAAAGGGAATTTCAACGCACAGAATTTTGAAAATCAACTTTCGTTAACCAAACATGCGTTGGATACTTATGATAAGCTTTCTTATAATCCGCAGTATATAAACAGTTTGCTTTCTGAACAGAAAAATGCAGAGACTGTTTGTTTTCCGGGTAAACCGTTTTGTTCTCCATCAATGGCATATCGGAATGATGAGTTTCTCCGAAATGCCAGGGATTTTCAACAAAATTATGATGCTTTACAGCAGGTTGGTTCTGAAAAACAAAATCTGTTTGGGGAATATGAACAGCAGCGTTATGAACTGCGCCAGAAGAAGCAGCAACAGGATGCATATAACAGCAAGCTATGGGATGAATATCTTCACAGTATTCCGCAGTATGGCGCTTATGGTTTGTATCATGGCGGAAAAGCCGTGTCTACACCGCGCAATCTGGTGACAACGGTTCTTGAAACAGGTGGTTATGGAGATGCTGCAAATACGTTTAATAGCGCCGTTGATGCGTTACAGTCTTTGAACGTGTTGTCCGGCTCATTGAATCGCGGAGATATCCGTCTTAAAGATTTTGCGAATCTTAGAGATATTGAACAGGGTGAGAATGTGAGCGACCGCTTTGTCGATGCTGTTATTTTTCCGGGATATAAACCAAAAGATGAAGCGTTTAAATTGGGAGGAGAATTGGTTACTGATACGCTTTTATCATTGGATAAAAATCCTTTAGCTGAACAGTGTGTGGGAAAATTTGAGAATGTTCCTGATTTTGTCAGGAAACCGGCAGGAAAATTTTCTAAGTTTTCTCAGAAATATGTTGAGCCCGTAGATCAGAGCTTGCCTACCAGATACAGAGCAGCAGGCAGTGTGGCCGGCGGCCTAGGCGGTGTTGCTGCATTGACTGTCGGAACAGGCGGTAAGTATGTGGCGGCTAACAATACCTTTAATCGCCAGCAGGATGAAATCCGTCAACAGCAGGAGCAGATTGGCGATGATTATAATCAGGCAGTTTTGCGGGAGAGGGAAATAAAACGCAGGTTGTCTGAGAATATGAACAGACTGAATGGTGACGGGGTTAAATATTCTCGTTAGTTCAGTAGAGGAGAAGCTAGTTTTTAAGCTAGCTTCTCTTTTGTTTTGTAAAAGTTTGCAACAAAACAATACAGCATGCAGAGTAAGTACCAATTTAATATGATTATAAATAGTGGTTTCTGAATATTTACGGCAAAAAAATATGTTGGAATATCAATAATTCCAATGAGAATGATGATTTTCCAATAAGGCGAAAAGCTGTTTTTTATTATTTCTTTTGTTGATATTTGTTTGTTGTTTATAATTATGAAGTATATTGTTGCAAAGCAGAAGCTGCAATATGAGATTGTCAGGAGGATGATGGCGTAGAAACAAAATGTATTACATAGATAATCAAAGGAGAAAAGAATTTTTTTGATAAAGATTTCGAAGATGAAGTTTTGAAGTTTGGGTTGCAGAATACCTTTTAAAAAGAAAAATGTAATTGTGTAAGATGTCCATAATCTCCATGATTTGAAGTGAGAAAAACTACGAATATTTGATAGTGTCGTTATTATTATTAAAGTACAAAAGTAGGAGATGATTGTGTTTGTAATCGGATATGCTTTAGTTGGAAAAAAGTAATCATATATTGGAGAAATCAGTCCAATCGGGATTAGGATGGGGAGGTTTTTATAAAAAGAGATGAAGGAATTTTTGATGATATTGAGCATGGTGATTTAGGAGTGTTGTTATTTTTGTTGAAAGTTGTGTTTGATGATATCTTTTAGCATTTAGGTTGTCAAGTTTTTTGTCAGGCAGTTTTGCGGGAGAGGAAAATAAAACGCAGGTTGTCTGAGAATATGAACAGACTGAATGGAGGTAATAAATATATAAATAAATGATTGTCAGAAGCAGGAGGGATTTTATATCGCTCCTGCTTTTTTGTGTAAATTTAATTTTTGAAAGGAATTATATTATGACTATTGATATAGAAGAGTGGAAGAAGGGTATTCCACAGAGAGAGTTGGAACAGAAGATAAAAGAGTATGAGGAAGATTATCCGAAGCGAGAAAAGATGACGCCTCAGGCTCGAGAGAATAATCAGACACGTTTCTTTTTAGAAGACAGGTTTTATGAACTGCATAAAAAGCAGCTGGCGGAGTTGTTGGCTGAAAAAGCGGCGGAAGAAGCCAGAAAGGCCGCGGAACTGCAGAAAAAACTTGATACGGCGGCAGGAATTGCCGCAAAGTTTGATGATGGTTTTTCTTTTGGTTTCGGTAAAAAAATCGGCGGTGCTTTTAATGGTGTTTTTGCCGGGGCAATGGATGCGTTGCTGACGGATAAAACTTTTGGGCAAGCTTATGCTGACAGATATCATGAAATTGTTGGTGATGCGGTGCAAAAGGGAAGGCAATTTGAAGAAGAACATCCGGCAGCGGCTATGACAACGGAGTTAGTTGGTTCTGTTCTTAATCCGGTTAATCAGGCAGGGGGCGGCGCTCTTTTGTCTGTCGGAAAGGCTGGCAAAAACGCAACAAAACTGCAGAAAGCGGCAACGCTGGGAAAAACAGCACTGGCCAGTGGGGCTATTGGTGCCGGTACAGGCGCATTGACGGCTGCCGGACAGGCTCAAAGTCTTGATGAGTTTGGCGACAGGGTTGTTTCCGATACTCTCAGCGGCGGGGGGCTCGGTGCTGTTATGCCCGGGGCGGAAGCTGCTGTGAAAAAGGCATGGACGGTTGTGGCTCCGAAAGCTTCCGCGGCATTTAGGACTTTTAACAAACTGGAAAATTCCGGTGCAATGAAGAATGTCAGTGATGTGGCTGACAGGGCTGTTGCCAAAGACCGGGCAATGCCGGAGGTGGCGGATGACACGGTTAACGGCCTGTTGCGCGAGGCACGGCAGCAGACACCGGCGGCAAATGAGATTCTGGACAATGCTTATGGTAAAATTTCTCAAGGAGAAGCCGCGCGGACGCAGCGGGAAATTGAGCGTTTTGCCAGGCCAGCGGATGTAGAGCGTTTGGTTAACAAGGCGGAACGCTACGCTGAGCCAGCCTTTAACAGACTGAAAAACATTGAAGATGTTGATGCTTATGCTTTGGGGAGAAATGGAAGCAAAGAGTTGGCCGGACGTTTGAAATCTCAAAAGTTTAGAGATATTAATTTTGGTCGTTTGGATTCTCGAAAATTGGAGCAAATTAATGCTATCAGAGCTACCGAAGGATTGGAAGCGTTAACGCCGGATATGAAAATTCCAGAAAATGTTGTTAGGAAGTTTTATAATAAAAGGGTTGTTCATGATAAAATGACACCTGAGAATGTGGCTGATACTGCTTTTGATGTGTTTTATAATCCGGATAGTATTGTTGATGCCAGTAAATATCCGCATATTCAGGCTTTGATTAAACCAGATAAAACTACTTCAAATGTTGGTTTTATTGCGCAAAACCCGGCAAACGGAGAAACCGTTGTTAAAAGCGCTTATAGGGAAAAGTCATCTCAGGTCAAGAATTTGTATTCAAAAGTAAGGGAGACTCTGGAGGGACGGACGCAGCATCAGTCTGGCCTAAATTTAAATCCAGAACAGACTTACTTAAATTCTGTAAAACCCTCATCGCTAGGTCCGGAAACCGGATCCCTGCGGCAGACTGCCCGATTTTCTGACGTTCAGAGCCTCCCCTCAAAAGGGGTATCATCAATGAACGGAAATGTCAATAGCGGAAATATGCTAAATGCAGCTAAAAATTTCAAAGAGCCTTTAAACGATTTGTCCGTCCAAGGCAAGCGTTCGGCACAAATGAAGACAGATTTCGTGGCAGAAAACATAAATGACGTTTCACTACAACCTGTCTATAGAACTCATTTTCTGACACATGTGGGGACAAATCCCGTACCGAATGATGAGGTTATTTTATCACCTTTAGGGCGGTATGTCAATCGGGATAAAATTATACAGGATGAGATTTTTAATGTGCGGCAGGATAAACTTCGTCTGTCCAGAGCAGATACGCTTCCTGATACGAGTTTTGATATGCTGAATGAAGTTAACCGGGGGCTTAACGAGAAAATTGCAGCGGCAAGAAATGTCGGGCAATTTGACACTGCGGCAAATCTGGAACGGCATCAACAGGAACTCTGGCGGCAGATAGACAGCGTCCTTCCCGGATATGGAGAGGCAAGGAGTTTTACGGATGCGGCGCAGAGAATTCCAGCTGCCGAACAGCTGGGGCAGAATATCTTTAGCCCGGATTTGAAAACGTCTCATGTTTCTCAGGCGGTGAATGGTATGAATTCTTATGAGATGCAAGGGTTGAAGTCCGGCATCGGTGACGCTTTGAAACGAGAAACCGGCAATGGCGCTGCTAGTTATGGGAATATTTTTTCTCCGGTCGGTCAGCAAAAGTTGGGGGCAGCTTTGGGACAACCGGGAAATCGTTCTTTGGGCGGTTTTCTGAAAGATAATGTTGTTGCACAAAACAATCGTAATTTTGTCATGTCGGGAAATGCTTCCGAGCCGGTGGAACAGGGGATATTCGGGCGTTTATCATCGCCGTGGCGAGATACGCAGAATGAATATTTTTCCCGGACAATGACCGGAACGCCTGATGCCTTACGGCAGCAATACAGCAATTATTTGCGCGGGCGGAATTATTATTCCCCCTATGCCGTTCCGTATTTGGCACAACAATATACGTCAGGCACCGATTAATGTATGGCTGATGAAGGAGTTAAAGAGACTCTGGAGGGACGCGCACAGCATCAGTCTGATTTAAATTTGGAACAGACTTACTTAAATTCTGTAAACCCCTCATCGCTAGGTCCGGAAAACGGATCCCTGCGGCAGGCTGCGCGATTTTCTGACGTTCAGAGCCTCTCTTCAAAGGCAATATCATCAATGGGCGGAAATGTCAATAAGAGTGGTTGTTTTAATTTGATAAGGAGAAAAAATGAATGATGTTGAGATAATTTATGATGAAAGCGGTTTGACGGCGCTTTGGGCTTGTCAAAACCTGGGCGATTATTCTCCGCTTTCGGGAGATTTTTTCACTTTCGCTTTCCGGCGCAAGGGAAAAATAATCGGGGCTTTAGTCTTCAGCGGTTATCGTCCCGATCATGACGTGTGGTGGACGATTTATACCACAGATCGGCACTGGTGTACGCCTAAAGTGCTGAAAACGGCTTTTACGGCGGCTTTTGATGACCTCAACTGCCGCCGTATTAATCTTCTGGTCAGCCGCGGCAATGCCAAATCCCTCAGCTTGGTTCAACGACTGGGCTTCAAAGAGGAGGGCATACTGCGTGCTTTCCGGGAAAACGGGCAAGATGCCCATATTTTTGGAATGTTAAAATCTGAATGTAATTTTTTAAGGAGAAAATAAATGAGTGGAATGATGGGGGGAATGAGCGGAAACCCCACCGCAATGCAGAATTATGCCGCATGGTACGGCCTGAATGCCTTGAATAAGATTGACACGTCGGCTGTTGATAATGCCAATCAGAATATGGCAAAATATGGCGAGCAGATGAGTCAAAATCTCGGCAACCGTCCGGATTATGTTTATTCGGTGAACGGGTCTGACGCTGCAAGACAGCGTGCCGAGCAGGCTTATTACAACAGCATGGTCAATAATTTTCAGCCGCAGTTTGACCAGCAGCGCGCCGATTTGGAAACGCGTCTGGCCAACCAGGGGCTTTCCGTCGGCAGTGAGGCTTATCAGCGGGCGATGAACGATTTGACCACGCAGCAGAACAATGCTTATACCAATGCGGCAAATCAGGCGGTTTTGAGCGGCCAGAACGCTTTTAGCCAGAGCCTTGAAGATTCAATCAATGCCGGAAACTTTACCAACAGCGCGCGGATGCTGCCGATTAACGAGATTATGACTTTGCTGTCAAATTCGCCGAGCGGTTATGACATTGCCATGGAAAAATACGGTATTCTCGGCAATTATGCCAATATGGCGGCGCAGCAACGAGCCAATGCGCAGGCATCAAAGAATAATATGTGGTCAAATCTGCTGAATGCCGGCGCAACGGCTGCCGGAATGTATTTCGGCGGGCCGGCCGGCGCCGCGGCGGCAGGAAGTATGACATCAAGATTGACAGGAGGAAGATAATATGAGCAACCGTTTTAACAGAGCTGCCGAAATTTCCAGAGATTTGATGCGGACAGGCGTGACGCCGGTTTTGCAGCCGATTGATTTGAACGGCATGGTGAACAGCTTCAGAACAGCTTACAATGATGAGCAGAGAAACAACCTGCGACAGCAGAGGCTGCAATATTTGCAAAACGGCGGTTGGGCCGATCCTGACGATCTTACCCGTCAGGCACAGGCAGGCGCTTTGCGTTCAATGTATTAATTTTTTTTGAAAAGGAGAAACAAATGCCTTTTGATGGAAAAGGTTATTTTACCAGGGTACACAACTGGGAAGATGACCGGAAAAATGATATTGAAATCGTGACAGACCATCACGATGAGGAAGATGATAATTTTGCGGCAGGGCTTAATGAATGTTTGTTGCGCGACGGGCGTGTGCCGTTGAAAGATGATTTTGACGCCGGAAATTTTCAGGTCAAAAATCTGCGCGATGCCACGCTGGACGGGGATGCTGTTAACTTTAAACAGTTAAAGGACCAGGTGGATGAGCTGAAAAAAGCACTGCTGTCGAATGTTAACAACAGCTTGAAAGTGGGGGACATCAAGACCTCGCTGCAAACCGGAAACCATGATAACTGGCTGCTGTGCAACGGTCAGGAAATCAGCCGCGCCGATTATCCCGATTTGTTTAAGGTTATCGGGGTTAATTTCGGTGCCGGAAACGGAACAACGACTTTTAATGTTCCGAATTATCAAGGTGCGTTTCTGCGTGGGTTGGGTGGAAATTCGGCCGAGAATTTCTTTACGAAACAGAATGAGGGCCTGCCGAACATTATCGGCGCTTCGGCAGATTCTTCTTTTTGTAACGTGGGCGAGGGAACGGGCTGTATTGTTACTGAAGGCAGCGGACGTTATGTTGCCGGTTCCGGCGCTCTGGGGGCGAAGTACAGCCGTTTTCGCATAGATGCTTCGATTTCCAGCGGTATTTACGGCGCAAGCGCGCATGTGACACCGGAAAACTATGCGGTTAATTATTTTATCAAAGCAAAAGCGGAGGTTTAAACAATGACATCACGAATGACAACAACGGGAATTGTGATTACACAGGGGGATACGTTAAATATCCCCCTTAAATTTGCCTTTAACCAGGGCAGCAACAAAGTGCCGGTGGATTTGACCAATGCGGTTCTCAGAATGCAAGTGCGGTCAACGGCGGACGGGCAGCCGCTGATAAAAAAAGAAGTGTCGGAGCATACTTATCCCGATCAGGGGATTACAGTTTTGCAGCTGACGCCGGAGGACACCAATATTCCGGTCGGTACTTATTACACGGATATTGAAATCCAGTTTATCGACGGGCAGAAGTTTACGTTCTATCCGCCGAAAGCTGGGTGCAAGGCTTATTTTAAAGTGACGGAACAGTTTACGAAAGGAGATTAACAATCATGAGCGATATTATTTATTACGACAATGAAGTTGTCGGGCTGGAAGTGGTGATGAATGAGGTGGAGAGCGAGGTTAGTCCTGAAGGCTACATTTTTGTCCGCAACGGCGAGAAAGAAATTGACGGTCATGTGGAAAATGTTTCCAAGCCGGAGATTAACAGCTATGTCAAGGAAAAGGAAAGTGAATTTTCCGAATTTGTTGCAGATAAGACAGCGGAAGCGGAAGGCAATATAGACGATTATCTTAACGATACTGTTTTGCCTGCTTTAAACCAGCACACCGAAAACAAGAAACAGGAATTATCGTCTTTGGCGGCGGAACTGACAGGGAATTTTGATGCGAATGCCGCGGAAAAGCAAGCCGCTGTCGATACCTCCGCCGAAGCGGCTGCCGCCAGTGCTGCTGCGGCCAAGGTATCGGAAGACAATGCCAAAAAAAGCGCCGACAGTGCGGCAACGACAGTGACGGGTTTTGATGCGCATGCGGCTGAAAAACAGTCTGCTTATGATAATAATGCGGCGGAAAAGCAGGCGGCTTACGATACAAATGCAGCTGAGAAATTTGCCGCTTATAATGCCAATGATGTGGAGAAATGTGAAGCTTATAATGCCAATGCCGATGCCAGAGTGTTGGAATTTAATAATAATTTTGAAACAAAGACTTCTGTTTTCAACAGTAATTATGATGACAAACTGGCGGTTTTTAATGCGAATGCTATGGGAAAAACAGCTGATTTTGACGCGAATGCCGTAGCGCAGACCAACAGCGCTAATGCCGCTATTGATACGCATAAGGCGGAAGTGACGGAGGATTTTGATGCTAATGCAGCGGAAAAGCAGTCTGCGGTTGATGCCAGCGCGGCAGCGGCCAAGGTATCAGAGGACAATGCCAAGGCCAGCGAGGTGGTTTGTCAGGGGATTTTGGAACGTTTGGGGACGGTGATTAAAATCAAAGGCCGGGTGAACAGCGTGCCGGAGCTTCCTGCAGAGGGAAATCTTGAAGGTGATGCTTATCTGGTCGGAGAAGAGGGCAGCGAGAATTTTGCCGAATATTTTTGGTTCAGCGATCACTGGGAGTTTTTGGGTACGACAGGTTCCAAACTTTCCTGGGGCAATATTACCGGGGAGATTTCCTCGCAGGCTGATATTACTGCGGCGCTTAATCTGAAGGCCAATCAGGCGGAGGTTGATGATGAGCTTGCCTTAAAGGCCAATCAGGCGGAGGTATCGTCATCCCTTAATCTCAAGGCTAATCTTGACAGTCCGGCTTTCAGCGGTACGCCGACGGTCCCGGTTCCGGGGCTGAATGATAATTCACAGCGTCCGATTACCAGCAGCTGGTTTTGCCAGAAAATACAGGTCGTTGACGCTTTGCCGTCCAGTCCGTCGGCTGATATCTTTTATTTTAGCAAAAGCTGAGGCCTGAAATGCAGAAGTTATACATTGGCGGTGTTCAGATAAAAAAAATCTATCAAAACTCCGTGCCGGTCAAACGGGTGTATAAAGGTTCTGAGCTGGTATGGGTTGCCGACCCGTACCAGCCCGGGACGGTTTTGACGGATGTCGCCGGAGCGAACACTTATTCTGTTTGGCTTCCGGCAGGAATTTATAAACTGATTTTGACCGGAGGCGGCGGAAACGGAACGGATTTTTGGACCGGTGCCGGATTTATGAATGCCGGCGGCGGATCCGGTGCAACGTGGGAGGGGGAGTTTGAAAATCCGTCCGATCAGCAGTTAACCCTTTATGCCGGTTCCGGGGCTCAGGACAGTTATATGGATTTGGGCGGAGTTCGCATGATTACGGCGGGGCAGGGCGGCAGCCATTCGGGGAACAGCGCCGGCGGTGCGGGTGTTGTTTCTGTTAACGGCAGTCTGAGGGTAGTTTCTGCTTCCAATGTCAGAAACGGCAATCCCGGTAAACGCACGGGCAGTTATGCCGGCGGGGATTCTGTCAGTTCCAGAGGCTGGGGACGCGGCGGAAGCCATTTGGGCGGAGAAGCCGGTGGAATGTATCTGCAGTATCTGCGGGTTTAATTTTTTATGATTAAAAGGAGGAGCCGGACATGGCTTATAAATTATATAAAGGAGGGCAGAACTTGAAAAAAGTTTATGCAGGAAATCAGAAAATCAAAAAAATCTACAAAGGAACAGCACTGGTATGGCAAGCTGACCCTTATGACCCGGGGACTACGGTTTGGTATCAGACCGGTCCGGGAACTTTTGAAACCGAACTGGAAGTCGGGGTTTATGACCTGATTATTGCCGGAGCCGGAGGAGATGACGTACGCTGGGCTTACGGAACATGGTTTCACAACCATGGTGGTTCAGGTGCTGCTTGGGAAGGGCAGTTTTACAATCCGGTTAAACAGTACTGCAAGATTTATGTCGGAGGTATACAAAATGAAACAAATGGGCAAGATTCTTTTCTTGAACTTGGCGGTGTGCGCATGATTACGGCCGGAGGCGGGAAAAGGTCTACCGGTACGGTATCAGGCTATGGCGGCGATCCCGGTATAATTTCCGTTAACAGTTCGCTGCAAATTCTTGAACAGAGAAAATCTACCAACGGTAATACCGGCGGGCGCGGTGTGCATAACGATACCCCGACAGCTTCAGTTTGCAGCCTCAACAACTGGGGACAGGGCGGTGGAAGCCCTATAAGCGTAGGTGGAAATGTTGCAATCAGCGGTGGTGCGCAATTCAGATATATAAGATTGGACAGGTGAGAAAAAATGGCGATTGACTGGGAAGTTGCCGGGCATGCGATTGCGCTCGGCGGCGTTTTTATTAACTTTATGCGGATTGGAGAGTGGAAGGCACGGCAGGAAACGCGCCTTTCTATTTTGGAGAGGCGGCAGGAAACTTATGATAATAAAATTGAGGAACTTTCGCGTCTTATCAGTTCGCAAAACAATATCTTAACCGAGGTTAAGGTTAAGCTTGACCTCATGTGTGCAGAAAAAAACAAAAGGAGGAAAAATGGCGAGCAGAGGGATTAGAAACAACAATCCCGGAAATATACGCAAGGGCGAGAAATGGCAGGGGCTGTCGGCAATTCAGAACGACAGCTCTTTTTGTGTTTTCAAGACACCGGCATACGGTATCCGGGCATTGGCAATTTTGCTTAAAAATTATTATGAAAAATATGGATTGGATACAGTAACAAAAATCATCAAACGTTATGCGCCGCATACGGAGAACGACACCGATGCTTATATCGAAAGTGTAAGCAGGGCGCTCGGTGTTTTGCCCAAACGGCGGATAAATCCGACGGAACCGGAGGTGATGCTGAAGCTGATTAAGGCGATTATTCTGCATGAGAACGGTTCGCAGCCGTATAATGAGGAAATTTTAATTAAAGGTTTAGAAATGGCAGGTATAAAATGAGTTTATTGAATGGTTTGTTGTGGGGATTTCTCAGACGTTGGTTCGGTGGCGGCTTTGACGAGAAATATAAATGGCTGGGAGACAGGGGATTGCAAACGGCGGTGATGGTTGCCGCGATTTTTGCGGCTTTGTACGACCGGACAATCTGGTGGGTTGCCTTACTGCTGGCGGTGTGGATTCAGTTTCAGTTCTGGAGCCGGGCGGTGGGCGAGATTTTGGATTGTGGCCGCAGTCCGTTTCAGAATGCGGAAAGTTATGACCGTTGGTATCGCGTGCCGTTAGACTGGGTTTATGACAAGCTGGGCAAGCCTAAATATGTGGGAATGTATGACTGGTGGTACGGCTGGCTGCGTTACGGGTTGCCGATGATTGTTCCGGCTGCGGTATTGGGTGACTGGAGCTTTATTATTATTGGTCTGGCCGGTTCGCCGGTATATTACAGCTGCTGGGAGTTGTTTGAGCGTTTTCCGAAAATGCTTGAGTGGCCGGAATGGTGCGGCGAGCCGAAGAATCTGGCAGAATTAATCTATGGTTTTATTTTCGGGGTGATGTTATGGTAAAATCAATAAGACGTCACAAGTGGAAGCTTATCTGTCTGGCGGCAGCCGTTGTTGCGGTTGTCGCCCTTTTTAATCCTGAATATGCTGAAAACGTTGCTCGCGCTTTTATGCTTATTTTAGCGGGGGTGTGAGATGTTGAAATTAGGATTTCGGCTTATTGTTATGGCGGGGCTTTGCTCCGCTTTTTATTGTCTGGGGCGCTCTCAGGCGGAAATTAAAATTGTAAAGGAACAAGTGGAGGTAATTAAATATGTGGACAGAAAGAGGGCGGAGATTCACGCTCGTCCTAATGTTTCTCGTGATGAACTGCTTAAGCTCATGCACGTCGGTCAGCTCTGATTATTGTCCGGTTTATCCTGTTGCCGGTGTTGCTGTGGCTGAGGAACTGGAGCAGGCGGGAGATTTACCGGCGACATGGGAATGGATCGGGCGGATTGACAAGCTTCGGCGAGAGCTGGAATTGTGTCGGGATTAAAAATGCTCTTGTTAAAGATTTTGATTCAAAAAAAGCCTTCTTTTCAGAGGCTTTTTTAAATGGCGCGCCCTAGACGATTCGAACGTCTGACCCACAGCTTAGAAGGCTGTTGCTCTATCCTGCTGAGCTAAGGGCGCTTCAGATATAGCAATGACTGGTCGGGACAGGCGGATTCGAACCGTCGGCATCTTGCTCCCAAAGCAAGCGCTCTACCAGGCTGAGCTATGTCCCGAGTCATCGGACAAGAACTAAATTACCCATTTTATTTTATTTTGCAAGCTTTTTTTCAAAAAAAATTATTGAAAAAGCATGGCTCTTATTTTTTCTTTTTCGGCAGCTTGATGCGGAAAAGTCCAAAGTCAATGACTTTGACATTTTCAACAAAAGCGAGAAAGCGGTTGTAATCTTTGCGTGTCAGATGTTTTTTTACCTCTTTGACATATTGTTTTTTACAATCGTCGGGAATGACGAAGTATCCCCAAGTAAGGTTATAGTTTGTAAGGTAATAGAGATTTGAACCGAGCAGATGTTCAAGTTTGTTTTCCCTGATTTTCCGGCGGACAATGTCAAGTACCCGGAGTATATCCAATTGTTTGGCACTTTGGGTTCGGCAGATACTGTTTTCCTGAATACGATATTTGTAAAATGGTTTGTTGATGAAGGACATCAGCGGATTGGCAATGATGATGTCGGTAAAATAAACGATATCTTCATAAATAAGGCCGTTGATAAAACTGATGTTATGGTCTTGCAGAAAAGAGCGGCGATAGAGCTTTCCCCAGGCAAAACACGGTGTTGCGTAGATGCAGCCGGATATATCGGCAAGGCGGAACGTCTGTGGTATGTCCGTGTCGGCTTCGTGGATTTTGCCATCTTTATCTAAATGCCGCCAAAAAGACAGGGTGTTTTGTTCTCTGCCTTTGTCGTCGGTTCTGACGAGGTTACCGATGACGACGTCGGCTTGTTCGGTTTGAGCCAGTCGGAAAAGTTCTTCAATCATTTCCGGGGCAATGGTGTCATCTGAATCAACAAAAGTGACATATTCTCCGGCAGCTTTAAGGAGGGCGTTGTTACGGCTGGCTGACAGTCCTTGGTTTTTTTGGGTAATGACAGTAATACGCGAGTCACAGGCGGCATAATTTTGCAGAATTTCGGCACAGTTGTCAGGCGAACCGTCATTAACACAAATGACTTCAATATTTTTATAAGTCTGGCGACAGATACTGTCCAGACATTCGGCCAGGTATTTTTCGACTTTATAGACCGGGACAATAACCGATATAAGCGGCGTGTTTTTCATTAAAAACTTCCATAGATTGTCTTTTTTCTTTTACTTCTCCTTTATTAATTTAAATTATAATATTATGCAAATAATATTTGATATATAATCACATTTAATTGTATTTTTTTTATGAAAAAAATTACCGTTTGGGGGTAAAGGCCGGATGAATTTTAAATGTTATTTTTTCTTTTTCGGTAATTTGATGCGGAAAAGACGGCAGTCTATAATCTTGACGTTTTGTGTACGGCTCAGAAAATGGTTGTAGTCTTTACGATTAAGAAATTTTTTGACTCTTTTGACATATTGTTTTTTACAATCGTCGGGGATGACGAAATAACTCCAGACGAGATTGTATTTCATCATGTGATAAAGATTTTGCCCTAATTGTTTTTCCAAGTGGTATTGTTTTATTTTGTGGCGCAGAATTTCATAAACACGCAAGATATCCAGTTGTTTTGGGCTTATTTTGTTGCAGGTGCTTTCCGGTTGGATACGGTATTTGTAAAGTGGTTTGTCGATGAAAGACATTAACGGATTGGCGGCAATGATATCCAGAAAATAGATGATGTCTTCATAAATAATCCCCGTTACAAAGCTGATGTTGTGTTCTTGCAGAAAAGAACGGAGGTAAAGTTTACAACAGGCGTAACAAGGGCTGGTGAATGTATAATTATATATGTCGGCAGCTCTAAAGACACGGGGCATTTGTTTTTCCTCCCGTACCACGCCGTCATTATCAAGACGACGCCAGTAATTTATATGTTCAGGCTTTCCGCCTTTTTGATAAAATTTTTCCAAATCTCCGACAACAATATCAGCATTGGTTTGTTTTGCTTTTTTATATAATTCTTCAATCATTATCAACGAAATAAAGTCATCAGAATCAACAAAAGTGATGTATTCTCCTGTGGCAGCTGCAAAACCAGCATTCCTGGCGGCTGACAGCCCTTGGTTTTGCTGGGTGATGACAGTAATACGCGAGTCACAGGCGGCATAATTTTGCAGAATTTCGGCACAGTCGTCAGGCGAGCCGTCATTAATACAAATGATTTCAATATTTTTATAAGTCTGGCGACAGATACTATCCAGACATTCGGCCAGGTATTTTTCGACTTTATAGACCGGGACAATAACCGATATAAGCGGCGTGTTTTTCATTTTATATTCTGTAAATTGTGTCTTTTTTAATTATACTCTTTTCTTAATTTATAATATTGTATTTTACAAGCAATATTTGAAAGTTAATAACATTTAATTGTGTACATTAATAAAAAAAATCGCCGGTTTTATAAAAAATCGCGGCGATGCTGAAATTTGTTTAAGACGGAGATTATTTTTTCTTTTTCGGCAGTTTGATACGGCAAAAGCCGAGGTCAATGACTTTAACGTTCTGTGTCCGGCTGAGAAAACGGTTGTAGTCTTCTCTGGTCAGATATTTTTCAACGCGCTTGCAGTATTCGGCACGGCGGTCTTCGGGAATGACATGATAGTTATGAGTCAGGTCATAATTGGTGAGGTAGTAAAGATTGCGGTTCAGACGCTGCTCCAACGCATTGGCTTTGATTGTCGCGGCAATATGCTTGATGACTTTGAAAATATCAAATTGTTTGGCGCTGACTTTGCGGCAGGTACTGGTGCTCAGCACGCGGTAAGTGTAGAAGGGCTTGTTGAGATAGGTCATTACCGGCTTGGACATCATAAGGTCAATAAAGTAAATGATGTCCTCATAAATCAGCCCTTTGACGAATTTGATATTATGGTTTGTCAAAAATTCGCGGCGAATGAGTTTGCCCCACGGATAACAGGGGGTTATCAGCATATAGTCATAAATTCTTTCGGCTTTAAAAGTTTCCGGAAGATTGTCGTCTTCCTCAACCGTGTTATCGGCCTTGAGTTTGCGCCAGAAAGGAATAATGTCTTTTTTGTTTTCGTCCTGATAGTAAATAACGCGGTTGCAAAAGGCGATGTCGGTGTTCAGCATTTCAGCCCGGTTATACAGTTCTTCAAGCATTTCCGGGGCGATGACGTCGTCAGAGTCGACAAAGGATATATATTTTCCCCGTGCCAGATCAAGTGCATTGTTGCGTGCGGCAGACTGTCCCTGATTTTCCTGATTCAGGACAAAAATACGGGAATCTCTGGCAGCATACTGGGCCAGAATATCGCCGCTTAAGTCTGTTGAACCGTCGTTCATGCAGATGATTTCAATATTTTTCAGAGTTTGGGCGCAGATGCTGTCCAGGCATTCTGCCAGATATTTTTCAACATTGTATACCGGAACGATGACCGTAACCAATGGCATTGCTGACATTTTACTTTCCTTCATAACTGACACCACACACGATTTCTTTTTACGTTAAGTGGCGAAAAAAAGCAATTTTTAATTTTCTTCTGTGGATTGTTGGGGCTTTTCGGCCGCGGTTTGCCGATTATACCAGTCGTGCCAATCAATTCCCTCAATATAAAATCCTTTTATCAGCGGAGCTTGGCCTTCAGCAACGGCAAATTCAAGCTCCATACGCGGCGAGCGGCTCCATATCAGCCGTTCCAGCTGCGGGGCAATGTCTTCTTCGATATAATAATTGTAGCTGCTTTTGAAACGGTGACCGCGGCAGGTGTTCCATTCAACGCTTGCTCCGCAGCCGCTTTGGTCAAAACGGGGTGTCAGGCGGATATAATGTCCGGAAAAGATGTCGCGCGGGTCATATCCTTCAACGATGAGGCGCATGCCGGGGGCTGTCAGAAGGCGGTATTGCAGACTGCCGGTCCAGAGAAGCAGGACAGCGGCGGGGAAAATGAGCGCTAGGGCGGTAATCAGTTTCTTTTTCATGTTTTAAGCCTCCTTCTTAAGATTGCTGGTGAGAAACGAGCTGACTTTGTGCAGGCTGAGGGCTATTGTCAGAAAGACCAGACCGGAGATGATTAAGCCGATACCCGTATCAAGCATGGAACCGAATATTTGCAGATAAATGATGAAAAAGCGCAGGGCAACCAAAGCGGCGCAGAGATTCATCGTTTTTATCCATCCGCCGCGATAGGCGTAAATCTGGCAGGCCAACAGGACAAAAATCGTCAGGGCGGCGCTCAGAATTTCGGCAATAGTTTCGCCGGAAGCGTAAGTGCGGATGATGCCGTAAACGGCGGCGGCCAGCATGACGGTTAAAAACAGACCGTATTTTTCATCGCGGCGGCAGAACCACCAGAGAACACCGAAAGCGGCCAAACCAGGCAGCCAGTACAACCATGGCGATACGGGGGCGGGCAGGGTGGTGATGTAGGGATAAGCGCTGCCGAAAAACAGGCCTGATAATTCCATGTTCAGGATGTAAAAGGCAAAGCAGACGCAGAACCAGAAGCGTCCTGCTTTGGCAAGTTGTTCCGTCAGCTTGAAAGCGTATAAAATGCGCAGTATGGCCAGCTTGATGAGCAAATCGGCCCAGAAAAGCCAGAAAGGCGCATTTCGCAAGGCTTTTTCCATAAATTCCTGTATAGCTTCAATATTTATCAGTTCGGCATAAAACGCTGCGGAAAAGCCGAAAAGCCACAGTCCGGCAAGGAAAGGCCGGCGGCAAAGCAGCATCAGCGGCAGAGTGATAACTGACCACAGCAGGACGGCGCGCAGGTTTTCGGCACGAAGGTCATAAACCTGCGCAATCAGGCCTATGCCAGCCATAACCATGGCGGCAAAGAGCAGGGACAGGCTTTCAAAAGCCAGCGTTTTTTCTTTAATGCGGCTTTGATAGACAACGGTTCCGGTGGCGGCAAGCAGAATAAAATAACAAAACAGTTTGGTGAAGTCGGAGATGTTTTCCCAGTTGTAGGCTATGACGGAGATGATACCCGTACCGATGCACATACAGCTGATGAAGAGAAAAGTGTAATAGAGAAAAGGGCGTTTCCGCGCATTTTCAAAAGACAGGATTTGTTCTTTCTGGCCGGACGTGATGAGAGCGGCGTTTTCCCAGGCTGTCAGTTTTGCTTTTATATTCATGTTTTCCCCGCAGAAAAAGTTAAGGAATAATTTTAATCATAAGAGATATGTTGTTGTCTTGCAATAAAAAATCCCCGGCGGTGGATATATCGCCGGGGAAAGGATGAGTGTTTTATTTTTTCAGCGCGGCAAGGTATTTTTCCGCTTCCAGACAGGCAATACAGCCGGAACCGGCGGCAATGACGGCCTGACGGAACTGCGGATCTTTAACATCGCCGGCGGCAAAAAGGCCGGGAACGCTGGTTGCGCAGCTGTTTGGTTTGGTGATGATGTATCCTTCGTTGTCCAACTCAAGAATGCCCTTGAACAAATCGGTGTTCGGGTGGTGCCCTATGGCGATAAAAGCGCCGGAAACCGGCAATTCCGAAACGGCGTCAGTCTTGATGTTCTTGAGTTTAAGCGCTGTCAAGCCGAGAGGTTCGTTGCTGCCGACAAATTCGGTAACGACTGAATCCCAGATGACTTCGATTTTGGGATTGGCAAACAGGCGGTCTTGCAGAGCCTGGTCGGCACGGAGGCTGTCACGACGGTGAATCAGCGTAACTTTGGCTGCAAAATTAGTCAGGTAAACGGCCTCGTCTACAGCAGTGTTGCCGCCGCCGATGACGGCGACTTCCTTGCCGCGGTAAAAGAAACCGTCGCAGGTTGCGCAGCCGGAAACGCCGAAACCACGGAACTTGGCTTCGCTTTCCAGACCCAGCCAGCGGGCTGACGCTCCGGTCGCAATAATAACGCTGTCGGCGACGTAGCAGTTGCCGTTTTCGCTGCAAAGCGTGAAAGGCCTTTTACTAACGTCAATTTCAGTGATAATGTCTTCGTGCATTTCTACACCGACATTTTCAGCCTGTTGGCGCATATTGCTCATCAGTTCGCTGCCGTAAACAGGGGTCGGGAATCCCGGGAAGTTTTCAACTTCAGTGGTAATGGTCAACTGTCCGCCGATTTGCGGGCCAGCGACTAAAATGGGTTTTAAACCGCTGCGTGCAGCATAAATTCCCGCCGTGTATCCGGCAGGGCCGGAGCCGATAATCAAAAGTCTGGTTGTATATTCAGCCATAGTTCAAGTCTTTCAAAAAATTATTTGTCCTTTTTCTGACAGACGCAGGGCTTGCCTTCAAAACAGCCGCAGTTGTGCTCTTTGGTGCAGGTGCATCCCGGAGCGTGTTCCGGCAGCTTCATGTCTACGCCTTCAACCTTCATGTTGTTGGGGAAGGTGCAGCCGCATCTGTCATCTTCGCTGCAATCACATTTCAGTTCATAGTTTTTGTCAGCGTCAAAATTCTTTGTCATTTTATTTCTCCTTATAATTTAAAGCCAGTATTTTTGATACTGACTTTAAATATATACACAGAATTTTGAATTTAAAGATTTTACTGGTAAATTACTTCCAGCACTTCAAAAGATTTTTTGCCGCCGGGCGCCGTGTATTCGGCGATGTCTCCGGCTTCCTTGCCAATCAGCGCTTTAGCCAGCGGCGAGGACAGAGAAATGCGGTTTTTTTCGATATCAGCTTCATAATCGCCGACAATCTGGTATTCTTTTTCTTCATCCGTGTCTTCATCAACGACGACAACCGTGGCCCCAAAGCGGATGATGCCGCCTTTGGTTTGGGACGGGTCAATGACCTGGGCGCGGCTGATAACGCTTTCCAGTTCCTGAATACGCCCTTCAATGAAGCTTTGCTTTTCCTTGGCGGCGGAATATTCCGCATTTTCAGACAGGTCACCGTGGGAGCGTGCTTCGGCAATAGCCGCGATGATGTTCGGGCGGTCTTCTGCTTTTAATCTTTTCAATTCGGCTTCAAGATCAATGTAGCCTCTTTTGGTTAACGGAAACTTATCCATGTTTTCACCTCAAAAATTACAGCCCAAATTCCCGCGGAATTTCAGGCCGGTTCGTTAAAAAAATGTCAGAAAAATTTGACTGCGAGGGGAATTAACCGCTCACAGCCCTGTTTTTTGAATGTTGCCCTTAATATAACACCTAAAAAAACTTATGCAAGCCTTTTCTTCTTTTTTCGCAGACGACAGGGTGAAAAATCTGTGTATAAGCATTATTTTCCTATACACCACAGGGTGGTTTGTTACACTCATTGCGGTATTCAAATTTGTTAATATAAGGAGAATCGTTTCATGAAAAAGATACTTTTGGCTTCTGTTTTCGGCGGTATGATGATGTTTTCCGCAGGCGCAAACGCCGTTGACAGTACGGGCTGCGGACTCGGCTCAATGGCATGGCGCGGGCAGTCCGGCCGCGTGCCGCAGATTTTGGCAGCAACGACGAACGGCCTTTTCGGAACGCAAACTTTCGGTATTACCTTTGGCACATCCGGCTGCGATCCTAACGGCAGAATCACCGGCGGTACTCAGAAAATGGTTTTGGCTTTTCTTGAAAACAATATGGAACAATACGCTATGGATGCTGCGCGCGGACAGGGCGAAACCATTGATACGCTGGCTGGTATCATGAATGTTGACAGCGAAAAACTGGGCGAAGTTTCCAAGCAGAATTTTGCCTTTTTATTCCCTGATCAGGATGTGCAGGCGGTGGATGTGACACTAAACCTTTTCACCATAATGAGTTAAGGGGCGTGCAAAAGGGCTGTCATGCTTGTTGTTTTTCTTCTCGTGTAGCTATTTGTACACGTCGGCGAAAAACAACGGCGCAGCACAGCCCTTTATCCCACCCATGGATGATTGGTTTTACCAATGTCATGAGCTGAAATTTATGAAAAAAATTTTCTTTCTTTGGGTGATTTTCTTTTCATTTTCCGTGCAGGCGGGAGAGGCGGCTAAAAATTCCGGCTTTGCCTTTTCTCCGGCATGGCTGGCCATGGTACATTATCGGCCGCAGCTTTTCGGCGGGTATGAAGGGACGATTGACAGTGAAACTTTTTATCTGGCGCCGGAGGGGCGCATCTCGCCGCAGGCTGAGCTTGAAGCGACAGTTGCTTTATTTGAGCAGGGGCAGGATATTGGTAAAATCTGTCTTTTTCCGGCGCGTTACCGTTTATTGAAGCAGCAGGGGCTGGTTAAGGCCGCTTTTCCGCATTGTCCCGAATACGAACAGTTTGTGGCGGATTTACAGCCGGCGGGTGTCACTTTATTGTTTACAGACGCTTATATGAACAATCCCTCGTCTTTGTTTGGGCACACGCTTATTCGTGTTGACACGGCGCGTAAAGGGACGCAGCTTTTGGCGCATGGGATGAATTACGGCGCGTTTACCGGGGAGAATCCCGGACCGCTGTATGCGCTTCTGGGCTTGACCGGCGGGTATTACGGCGGATTTACGGTTAAACCCTATTACGATATTATTAACACCTACAACAATATTGAAAACCGTGATATCTGGGAGCTTAATCTTGATTTTTCCGCAGAGGAGCGGGAGATGTTTGTGGCGCATCTCTGGGAAGTCGGGCATACGCAGACCCGTTATTATTTCTTTTCGCAGAATTGCTCTTATATGCTTATGGAAATGCTGGATGCTGTCCGTCCGAGCCTGAAATTGGCCGATGATTTCCCGGCGCAGGCTATTCCGCTGGACACGGTCAAACAGGCAGCGGAGCGCTCCGGGTTGGTTGTGTCTGTCAATTATCGTCCGTCGCGGCAGAATAAACTGATTCACCAATACCGGCAGATGAACGCGCCACAACGGCAGGCGTTTCGCCAGGCAATCAAAGAACATGATTTTGTCATGCCCGGGTTGGATGAAAGCGAAAAGGCCGGTGTGGCCGAGGCGGCTTATCGTTATCTTCAATATCAGAATGTGGCAGGAGATATTTCGCGGGAGGATTATCGTTCCGGCAGTTTCAAACTTTTGCAGGCGCGCAGCAATATTAAAGCACAAGATAATTTTGAACCGCTAACCGACGGAAAATCCCCGCTGAAATCACATTCTTCCAAGCGGGCTTTGTTTGGCGCCGGTGTGCGCAACGGTCAGGGGTTTCAGGAAATTCAGCTGCGGCCAGCTTATCATTCTCTGACAGATAATGCTTACGGCCTTCTGCCCGGTGCCGAAATCAATTTTCTGAATGTGAAAGCCCGCCATTATGACCGTGACAAGACTTATGTTTTGCAGGATTTTGACATTTTAAGCATTAAGTCGCTGTCGCCGGTCAATGTTATGTTTATGCCATATTCTTACAATATTGCTTTCGGTATAAACCGGGAGCTCAACCCGCAGACCGGAGATGAAGGTTATGTCGCCAATCTGACGGTCGGCGCCGGTTTTTCTTATGAAATGGCGGAGGGGGTGTCGGTTTATGCCATGCTGAACAATCATGCCGCTTACGGTGGTTTTTTGCCGCATAATCAGTATTTGGGGCTGGGGGCTGCCGGCGGCGTTTATATTACTCGCGGTGATTTTCGGTTTTTGGCTGAGGCGGAGCAAGTTTGGGCAACGACCAATTATGGTTCAAAAATAAAATATAATCTTGAAGCGGCGTATGCAATGTCGACTAATACCGCTTTGTCTGTGCAGTATAAATATGAGCAAAATCGCGGACGCTATGATGTGGATGAAACTATGGCTGCTTTGCGCTTGTATTTTTGAGAAAATTCGAGTAAGCTGTCGATGACGGAGGAAAAGCCATGACAAAAATAAAATACTGTATCTGGGATGTCGGCAATGTCATTTATGATTACAGTCTGGAACCACTTCACCGCTGGATGGCAGAGAATACGGCGGACAAGGCTTTGTTTGAGGAGCGCAAAGGGCGTTACAGTTATAACGACTATATGAAGGGGCTGGTGCCTTATGACGCGTTATGCCGGGATTTATGCGATTTTTATGCCGTGTCCTACCAGCCGGAATACAATATTGCGCTGAACAGGGCTTTTCATCAGGGAGTGGGGCATTTTTATCCCGAAACGCGGCAGATGATGACGGAGCTTGACGGGCAGGGTATCAAAAACTGTGTGTTGTCCAATGCTTTGCCGATTTTGAAAAATACTGCCCGGGTTGATGATTTGATACCGCAAGAGCGGCAGTTTACTTCTTATGATTTGGGATTGTTGAAGCCGGATCCGGCGATTTATGCCGCGGTTCGCAATCAATTGGGCTGCGCGTTTGAGGAGTTGATTTTTGTAGATGACAAACCACGGAATACAAAAGCGGCGGCTGAATTGGGAATCCGGGCGGTTACTTTTAAGCCGCAGACGGTTCAGTCCGCTGTCCGCACTATTGTGAAGCCGCCGGCAGTTTGGGCGGAAAAAGAATGGGAACGGTAGTTTTTTTATTTCTGTCGATGATATTGCCGTCTAGCGGCCGCCGTCTTTGGCAATTTCCATATCAGAAACATGAGCGTTTTGTTGAGCTCTGGTTTGGTATTGACGCTTAATCTTGTCCATAACCGCAGCCATTTCCTTGGCATATTCCTCGCCGTTTTGGTCAAAATGCCGTGTTCCTGATGGTGATTTTAAATTCCGCCAGGTCCATTTTCCGGCAAGTTTGTTGTTATATGAACGGGCAACTTCTCCGTCTTTCGTTTCAAATTGGATATTACCGTCTTTGACTGAGAAATCAATACTCTGTTTGCCGTCCTTGCTGATGCTTTGCATATGAAGTACGCCGTATTTGTCTTTGGACACCCGCAAGTTTTCAATATCCGGCGCAAACGATAAACGCGATTTTTCCGACAGGTTGACATCTATGCCTTTTTCTATCAATTCTGACAAAGAAGGCTGATTTTCGGTTGTTTGGGCGGAAGCAGCGGGAGGCATCTGCTGCAAAGCGGCATTATTGCCGTTTCGCATATCTTTAATGAACTGCGCCATGTCTTTGTGTGATTGCTGCGATGTTTTATGTTGGTCGAGAGAGTGTGTGTCGCGGATGGATGTGCGGGCTGTACGTTGCTGCGCTTTGTTGCTTTCGGCAATAAACGTATCGAGCAAATTGGTGTAGTTTTGGAATTGTCCGAGGCTCAGCGGATTATTGGGATTGGCAAAGATGTTCTTATCGACGGTTTCTTTAAATTCCTGAGCAAGAAATGGATTTATTTTGTTGATTTTGTGGTATAATTCTGCACATTGCTGCCTGTCTACTTCTTTTGCGGTGACAATGCCGTCGGCAATCAGTTCACCGTCCAAATCGTTAGTGCGGGACGGCTTGTCGCGGCGGATGTATGGGGCGGCTATTTTCTTTAATTCGGCGATTTCTTCAGCGGTTTGGGGATTTGGACAGTAGATAACGACGGAATCGTTGCGGTCATACCAATTTCGCGGGCGGCAGGTTTTATAGTGCATTTTGTGTTTGGCAGTAAATTCATCCAGTTTGCGAATAAGTTCTTTGTCTGGGATGGCATTGAGGGCATAACGATGGTCTATTTTGCCTTTGATGAAATTTTTTGGTGTGCGGAATATCCAGCCGCTGTTCTCTTTGTCTATGATGTTCATTTGTCCCTGAAAATCGTTTAAAGTCAGATAATCTGTAAATTCACGTCCTTTGGCCGTCTGACAGCCGGTTCTGTCGTTTGACGTGTACATGCCGTAGGCCGAGCGGTCATAATTGGCAAATTTCTTTGTGTCATAAAGTTTTGAAATGAGGGTGTTAAGCGGTGTCCATTCTCCGGTTTTGTTGTAATTCGGCGGAGCTTTTTTCAAATCTCTGAGTTGTTTTTCGATGAATTCTTTATCTATTTTTTTGCCTGTTCGAGATGTATTGATTCTTAAGCGTGCTTGTCCCAGCAGGTGTAGTTTGTCGAAAATTTTTTCATCGTCTGTCCGATACATTTCTCCCGAAGCGATGGTGTTATCGTAAGCTTCAAAGAGCTTTTGCTCTTCCGGTGAAAGATTGTCAAAAAGGTTGCTCATTATATTTCTCCGCTTTTTTATACAATTTATCATATTTTTCTCATTATTTCAATAATGTTTTATGGATGAGGTGAAAAAATTTGACAATAACGTTTTGTTATTGCATTTTTGCGATGATGCGTTTATCCTTTTGGGCAATTGAGTTTATTAACAGGAGAAAGAATATGTTGAGAGAAAATTTGCAAAAGGCTTTGAAAGAATCCATGCTGGCCAAAGATACACAGCGTGTGGGCGCTATCCGACTGATGATTGCGGGAATGAAGGAAAAGGACGTTGATGCCCGCGGCAAAGGCTTGACGGAAGCTTCCGAGGCTGACTTGCTGGCTATGCTGCAGAATATGGTTAAACAGCGTCGTGATTCAATTGACATGTATATTAAAGGCAACCGTCAGGATTTGGCGGACAAAGAACAGGCGGAAATCAGTGTTATTGAAACCTTTATGCCCAAGCAGATGAACGATGAAGAAATTCAGGCTGCCGTTGCCGCTGCTATTTCATCGACCGGCGCAACTTCCATGAAGGATATGGGAAAGGTTATGGGCGAACTGAAGGCGAAGTATGTCGGGCAGATGGATTTCGGAAAGGTCAACGGTATTGTGAAGACCAGTTTAACCTCTAAGTAGGGGAGGGAGCTTGCATTTTGGGTATCATGCTTGTGATTTTTCTCCTTATGTACTGTTTTGTACAAGCTCAGGAACCTAAGTTCGTTTCGGCAGTTGTCGCTGCCTCACTTACTAAGGTTTTCTGAGATGTTGCAGACAAAAAAGCCATATTAAAGGCTTTTTTGCTTAGCCATTGTCGAAAAATCACGGCACAGCATATCCAAAAATCAAGCTCGCGGATGGTTAGTTAAAAATCAAGCTCGCGGATGGTTTGTTTTTAGATGGCGGATTTACAGAAATTCATAGAGGAATTGCGGGCGAAAGTTTCGATTGTCGATGTGGTCGGAGCTAAGGTCAAGCTTGTGCGTAAAGGGCGGGAATATCAAGCCTGCTGTCCGTTTCATAATGAAAAAACGCCGTCATTTACGGTTAATGAGGCCAAAGGCTTTTATCACTGTTTCGGCTGCGGCGCGCATGGCGATATTGTCAAGTTTGAAATGGAAGCCAACGGGCTGCCGTTTCTCGAGGCACTGAAAAAACTGGCGGACCGCGCCGGTATTCCGATGCCGCAATTGTCGCATGAGAACCGTGAAAAGGCGGAAGAACGCAAAAGCCAATATGAAATCATGGAGATGGCGGTCAAGTTTTTTGAAAAGAATCTGCGTCTGACCGGCGGGCGCGCGGCTTTGGATTATCTTTACAACCGCGGTTTTAACGACGACATTATTACCAAATTCCGTCTTGGCTATGCGCCGAACAACAATGGTTTGAAAGCCTGGCTGTCCGGGAAAGGCGTCAGCGAACATGATATGATAGAACTCGGTCTGGCTTCGCTTTCGGAGAAAAGCAACGGCCGGGTGTTTGATTTTTTCCGCGACCGGGTGATTATTCCGATTTTTGACAAGGCCAACCGCCCAATAGCTTTCGGGGGCAGGGTGATGGACGGCAGTCAGCCGAAATATCTCAACTCGCCGGAAACGCCGATTTTTAACAAACGCCATGTGCTGTACAATCTCAACAATGCCCGTGACAAGGCTTATGAAGCCCGCAAAATTATTGTCTGTGAGGGATATATGGACGTGATTGCCCTCAGCAAATACGGTTTTGAATATGCGGTGGCGCCTTTGGGAACGGCACTGACCGAAGACCAGATTGCCGAAGCCTGGAAAATCTGTCCGGTGCCGACGTTGTGTTTTGACGGTGACGGCGCGGGTATCAAGGCGGCCATTCGTTCGGTTGACCGTGCGTTGCCGATTTTGAAAGCCGGTTATTCCCTGCAATATGTTTTTCTGCCGGACAAACAGGACCCAGATGAGTTTCTGAAAGACAAGGGGCATGACGCTTTTGAGGCATATTTGCAGGAAACGACGCCGCTGGTTGATTTGCTGTGGAAGAAAAATACCGAAAATGTGCCGATGTCGACGCCGGAGCAAAAAGCACTGATTGAGAAAAATATTATGGAAGAAGTCGCCAAAATCGGTGACGAGCAGGTGCGCGGTTATTATAACAATGAAATGCGGCAGCGGGTTTATAACGAGCTGGGACGCGGCTCATGGAAGCAGTCTTATGCGCGGCGCGGCGCTTATAACGGCTCTGACGGCAGCAGGCGCTACGGCGGAGCGGGACGTGACAATTACAGGCCGGCCGGACAGCCGCGGGTCGAAATGGTTCGTCCCAAAACCAGCCTGAACGAGCTGGTGTTGAAATTTATTCTGGCGTCAATGATTTTTTATCCCGAGCTGATTGCCGAATATGAAGAAAAAATCGCGATGTTTTCCATGCCGAATGCTGATTTGCAAAATCTGTGGGATGCCATGGCCGACGCTTTTGCCGACCATGAGGGCGAAGAAGAGTTTAGTCGCGAAAAGCTATTGGAAGAGCTGGAAAAACGCGGTTTCGGCAAAGCGGTTTCCGGCTTGTGGGAGCTCAGAATGTTTTGCATGCAGAAGCCGTTGATTAATGCCGTGCGCCGCGATATTGACACCAAAATGCTGGAAGTGCAGGTGCGGGTGCTGGAAGACGAAATCAAGGAGTGTCTGAACACGATTGAAACTTCCGAGTCGTTTCCTGATGATGTTTATGAACGCTACCAGGCCCTGAAAAAAGAAAAACAGGCACTTTTAGATAGCTATGTTCCGGCTGATTAGCCTTTGAAATTGTGAAATTATGCGGTTTTAGGGAAAATAATGCGGCTTTTGTGAAAGCATGTGTTGACAAACCGTCTAAAAATTATTAAATGTTACCAGCTAGCAATTTATGGAGTCTTCTGAGCTCCGCTTTCGTGTTTTAAAAAATCGATTTTTAAGGAACGACATGTCAGATATTGATAATCAAGACTTTTATGAAGGAAACGGGGCAGATGCGCCGTTAATCGATACTTTGGGCAGTGCGGTCAAGCGCCTTATCGACAAGGGTAAAGTCCGCGGCTATATTACGGTTGAGGAGCTTAACAAGGCCATTCCTTCTGAACGCGAATCTTCCGAACAGATTGAAGATATTATGACCGAAATCTCCGATTTGGGGATCAGCATTCTGTCCGAGAGTGACGCTGACAGCAGCGAAACCGACGAGGATGTCGAAGTTGAAGAATATGATGAAAGCGGCAATTTTGACGAAAAAGAACTCGGTCGTTCCGATGACCCCGTGCGTATGTACCTTAAGGAAATGGGCAGCGTTGAACTGTTGTCCCGCGAGGGCGAAATTGCTATTGCCAAGCGTATCGAGGCCGGAAAAACCGTTATGATTGACGGTTTGTGCGAAAGCCCGATGACTCTGAAAGCTATTGCCGGTTGGCGTGACGATCTGCTTGAAGGGCGGATGCAGCTGCGCGATATTGTCGATTTGGAAATGATGTACGGCGATGATGCTGAAGCGATGGTCTATGATGAATTTGACGCTCAGGTCGACGATTTGGACACCGTCGCCAAAGAGCTTGAAGACAAAGATAATCTTGACGATATTGATGACGATATTGACGATGACATTGAGCTGGAAGATGCCGTTGACGATGAGGATGAGGAAGACGATGCCGGCGCCGATATGGAAGCCAGTGCTGAGGACGTTGACGCCGAAGATGACGACGAAGGCGGCGCAGGACGTGTTTCCGCCTCGGTTTCTGCAATGGAAGAAGCTTTGATGCAGCCGGTTTTGGAAATTCTGACCAAAATCTCCAGCTATTATGATGATTTGAAAAAAATTCAGTGCCAGCGCATTGATGCGATGATTTCCGGCAAAAAGGTTTCCGCTGCGGTCGAAAAAAATTATCTCTGCGTAAAAAAAGACCTGGTCGAACTGATGAGCTCCATTCATCTTAATGCGAGCCGCATTGAGCAGCTGGTTGAACAGCTGAACGAGTTGAATAAACGCCTGATGGGGCTGGAAGGCAAGCTGCTGCGTTATGCTTTGTCCTGTAAAATCAAGCGCGAGGATTTTCTTGAGGCTTATCAGTTGTCGGAAATGGATCCGAAATGGCTGGAAAAAATCTCTAAAAAAACTGACAAACACTGGAAAATGTTTGTTGAAAAATACGGTAAGGAAATTGTCGAGCTGCGGGATTCCGTGGCGCATATGGCAACGGAATGCGGTTTGCCGATCAATGAATACCGCCGTATGGTCGATACAATTAAAAAAGGTGAACGCGAGGCCGACCGCGCCAAGAAGGAAATGATTGAGGCAAATCTGCGTCTGGTTATTTCCATTGCCAAAAAATACACCAATCGCGGTTTGCAGTTTCTTGACCTGATTCAGGAAGGAAATATCGGCCTGATGAAAGCGGTTGACAAGTTTGAATATCGCCGCGGTTACAAATTTTCGACTTATGCCACCTGGTGGATACGTCAGGCGATTACCCGTTCTATTGCTGACCAGGCGCGCACTATCCGCATTCCTGTTCATATGATTGAAACAATCAACAAGCTGGTTCGCACTTCCCGACAGATGTTGTCGGAAATGGGACGCGAGCCGACGCCGGAAGAAGTGGCCAAGCGTTTGTCGATGCCGCTGGACAAGGTTCGCAAGGTTATGAAAATCGCCAAGGAACCGGTTTCTCTGGAAGCGCCGGTCGGTGACGAGGAAGATTCCTCTCTTGGTGATTTTATTGCTGATGACAGCGCTTTGCAGCCGTTAGATTCCGCAATCCATTCCAACCTTAAGGAAACCTGCACCCGTATTCTTTCCTCTCTGACGCCGCGTGAAGAGCGTGTTCTCCGTATGCGTTTTGGTATCGGCATGAATACGGATCACACTCTGGAAGAAGTCGGTCAGCAGTTTAACGTCACCCGCGAGCGCATTCGTCAGATAGAAGCCAAGGCTTTACGCAAGTTGAAGCATCCGAGCAGGTCGAAGAAGTTACGTTCTTTCCTCGACAACTAGTAAAATCCCGCTCTATGGGTTATTAATACAGAAGAAAAATCTTTTAGCTAAGTGTTCTCGACAAGCTCGTTCGTCACGTAGGACTTTGTCTGCACACAAGTGCTTGCCAGTCGTCAACTATCGACTCCATGTACTATTGTGTGCATTCCTGTTGCTAAAAGATTTTTTTTCTTGTTACTAACCTCATATATCGGGATTTTACCGTGCATGAGCGGGGTTTGTTTTGAAGAGTAAGATTTTACAGATAAAAACACCATATTAAAGGTATTTTTACTTAGCAATTATTAACCTCAAACTCCGAATTTTTACAGTGTTATGAATGAGTTATGTTCTGAACTAACCTCATATATAACTGGGGATGCGTATAAAAAAATTGACTTTTGTCTAAAATAGTATAGAAATGATAACTAAAGAATATTATTAATTTAAAACAATACTATTATGGACAAGTTTGTAAAAGATGCGCCGTGTTTATGCAAAGATGAAAACATGGCAGATGTTCTGATACAGAGGAATTTTTTTCAAAAACTGCATTATTATTGGCTGCGGCGGAAAAAGGCTGAATATGCTTTTCCTGTGGTTTATGAGGATAAGACCGTTAGTCGTTTCCGATGCGACGGTGTGGGACGTAAGCCGTTAGGTGTTCTTTACGGCAAAATACTGATAACCCTGTATGATTCTCCCCAAAAAATGACATGGGGCAGGGCAATGACATATTGTGAAAATATTCAGCTATTGGAGAGAAACGCGACAGCAGGAGAGTGGCCTTTTTGGAATGCTTTTCGTTCTGATGAACAGCGGGGTGCAATCAACAATTTGCTTGAACGGCTTGGCGGTAATCCATTGAGGGAAGACCGCTGGTATTGGACAGTAACCGGGAGAGATGAGCTTGTTGTAACCTGGTCTTTTTTTTACTCCGATTGTGATATGAAATGTTTGAAGTATTATGTTCGTCCGGTAATCTATGTCGTTGATTTGTTGTCGAAATCACAAAACCCCTGAGCTTTGCCTCAGGGGTCTTCTGTTGTTTACGAAGCGGAAAGTTTTGTGTGTTATCTTATTTTGCAGGTTTAGTTTGGCAAAAATGGGGGAAATATGGTTAAACAGGTTCATGCGGTTTTCTTTTCGCCGACGGGAAATACGCGTAAAAGCGTTGAAGCTATGGCCGGGGCTTTGGCTGAAAATTTTGAGGTGCATGACGTAACGCTCAACGCGCCGGCAGAAGAGAAAATCTTTGGTCGGGATGATGTCGTTATCTTTGGTGCGCCGGTCTATGGCGGGCGTATTCCTGCGGTTGCCCGCGAGCGTTTGACAAAGTTCAGAGGAGAAGGGACGCGATGTCTGACCGTAGTGACTTTCGGCAACCGGGATTTTGATGATGCGTTGCTGGAGCTTGCCGATTTGTCCAAGGGGCAGGGGTTTGTTGTGACGGGCGGGGCTGCGGTTGTCGGACGCCATACTTATGGTTCGATTTGTGTGTGAAATTTTGTCCGGTGCAGGCTGTCGGCGCCGACTGCCGAACGATTGACGACCGGTGTCTGGCTTGTTTTCGTTGTATCCGGATTTGTCCGGTTCATGCCAAAAATATGGATACGGAAGAATACCGTACTTTTGCGCAAATGTTCAGTGAAAAGTTGAAAGAACGCCGGGAAAATCAGTATTTTTTATGATTAAACGATGATGTTGAAAAGCAAAAAAAACGTCTTCGGTTTTGTTCCGGAGGCGTTTTTTTGTTGTTTTGTCAGAAGCGGCCGAGTTTTTTTTTAACTTGATTTTTGAGGGTTGTCAGCTCCGTATCCCGGGTATCCCATTCGGCAAAGGCGGCTTCATCGTCTTCTTCCAGTCCCTGCATCAGTCTTTCGTCCCAAGCCAGGTTGTCTTCTTCAACAGTGATTTCGTTCAGGAGTTCGTTCAGTTGCAAACGGGCGGGATTTTGCAGGGCGGCGATTTTTTCGCTCAGTGCGGCATAATACTTAAATTCCATAATTTAAAGAGTTAAGGGTTTGACATAATGATTATTTTTCTGTGTCAGTATAGACTGTCGCAGTTTTTTGTCAAGCAGTTTGAGGAACTATTGACTTTTGTCTAAAAATGATCTATGCTGGCAACAATTATCAATTATTAAATTTTACAATTATGGGACAGAATAGTTTAACAGAAACAGTATTGTCAAAATCCGGCGGCTTTTACGTTAAAACCAAAGATGCCAAGGTTTTTGACGGGGAAGGCAATTTTCGCTTTGATGTGATGTATGAAGGCGGCGTCGTTTCACGCATCCCTCTTGAGCAGCTGACTGCCGTCGGCGTTCTCTGGGACGGTCATTTAATCAGCCTTTATGATGCGCCGAGGATGATGCCTTGGCGGGAAGCGCAGTGGTATTGTCGGAACCTGAAACTTTGTGGCCGGGAAACCTCTCTCGGAACTAAGGATTTTTGGAAAAAACTGCTTAAGAGCAATCGTTTTTCCGCTTTAAATGCTTTGATTATTCATTTGGGCGGGCAGGCGGTTAAGCTCAACGAGTGGTATTGGACGATTGATGCCAACAGACTTTATGCCTGGGCTTGGATTTTGAACTTGTCGTGTTTTTACCGTTACCGGGTTAACGGCAGTTTGTATGTTCGTCCGGTGGCGTTATTATGTGAAAATGTTTGATAAAATATTATTTAACTTTATGATTATGAATAAAAAAGAGTTTTTACAAGGAATTAAAACCGTGTTGCTGGCTTCCGGCTGCACTCTGGAAGAATTGGCCGCAGAGATGGGTATTGCCATCAGTCAGGGCGAATTGGCCGTTAACCCCAAAAGGCCGGATGCGTATGATTCTTCGGGAAATTATAAGCTGGAGGTTTTGTATCAAACGCCGGACGGCGTGCTGAAAACCATTGAAGTCTTGAAAAAATGGCAAGTAATCGGCGTTGTTTTCGGCGGCTATGTCATTTTGAAAGAAGCTGCGCCGGTAAGCATGACGTTAGACAATGCGCTGAAGTTTTGTAAACGGAAGGGCGTCATGTTGGGAAACCGTATATTTTGGGATGAATTTATTAACAGCGGCATCTATGTTATTGTTAATGCGATTTTGACTGAAATCAACGGTGCGCCGATTGATGCTTTTGAAGGTCAGTGGACATCTTCTACACGGAAAAAACGTGACGTTGCTGACGTTTTTTATCTGCATGAAGGAAAAATTAAGGAAGAGGACACGCAGGGACATCGTCAGTTTCGCATGATTAAAAGACTTGTTTAACAAAAAAAGCTCCGGGCTGGGTTCGGGGCTTTTTTGTTGTGCAAGAAACTGGGGACAGAAGCGGGCGGCGGTGAAATTTTCCTTGTGAATTTTGAAAAAAGTTGTAAACTGACCGTGCTTTTGCAAGTTTGTAAAACAGTTTTTAATGAGGAGAAAAACTTTATGTCCAAGATTTTGATTACATCCGCTTTGCCGTATATCAACGGTGTTCCGCACTTGGGGCACATGGTCGGCTGTTTGCTGCCGTCCGATGTTTATGCGCGGTTTATGCGAATGATGGGACATGAGGTTTTGTATATTGCCGGGACGGACGAGCATGGTACGACTTCTGAGGTCGGTGCCCTGAATGAGGGGATTTCCGTTGAAGAATATTGCGACAAGTATTATGCCCAGCATGTAAAGGCCTATGATGCTTTTGAACTGTCTTTTGACTGTTTTGGCCGGACTTCCAGCGATGAAAACAAGGAAATTACCTATCATATTTTTGAGATGTTGGACAAGAACGGCTTTATTGAAGAACGTACTATCAAGCAGGTCTATTCGGTTGACGATGCGCGTTTTCTGGCTGACCGTTATATTACGGGAACCTGTCCGTACTGCGGCTATGACAAGGCGCGCGGCGACCAGTGCGAAAACTGCACCAAGGTTTTGGAACCAACGGATTTGATTAATCCGCGCAGTACGATTTCCGGCGCGACTAATCTGGAGGTGCGCGAAACCAAGCACCTGTTCCTTAATCTGCCGAAGATTGAAAAGCGTTTGTCCGAGTGGGTGGCATCCAAAGAGCCGTACTGGCCGGACGTGGCTTATTCCATTGCTCAGAAATGGTTGAAAGAAGGTTTGCAGGAACGCTGCATTACCCGTGATTTGAAATGGGGTTTTCCGGTCAACAAGCCAGGTTATGAGGATAAGGTGTTTTATGTCTGGTTTGACGCGCCGATCGGCTATATCGGCATTACCAAGCAGTGGGCAGACCAGAAGCCCGGCGAGCGCAGCTGGAAAGAATGGTGGCTGGATGCCAAAGATGTTCGTTATGTTGAGTTTATGGGCAAGGACAATGTGCCGTTCCATTCCATCTTTTTCCCGGCGATGCTGCTTGGTACCGGGGGGAACTGGACTTTTGTCGATTACCTGAAAGGGCTGAGCTATCTGACTTTTGAAGGCGGCAAATTTTCAAAATCCGAAAAGCGCGGCGTTTTTGCCGACAAGGCCGTGGAAGAGTTTCCGGCTGATTACTGGCGTTACTGGCTGATGGCGAATGCGCCGGAGGCCTCGGATTCAAGTTTTACCTTTGACGCTTTTACCTCTACGGTCAACAAGGATTTGAACGGCGTGCTGGGTAATTTTGTTTCCCGCGTGCTGAAGATGACTGCTTCCAAAATCGGCAGCGAAGTTCCGGGCGGCGGTGAAATGACAGCGGTTGAAGACGAATTGGCTGCCAATATTCAGGAAAAAGTCAATAACTATCTGAAATATATGGAAAATATGGAAATCCGCAAGGCGATGAATGAACTGCGCGCTATTTGGGTGGAAGGAAACAACTATATTTCGACGACGGAGCCGTGGACGGTGATTAAGGAAAATCCGGAGCGGGCGGCGGCGATTTTGCGTGTTTGCATCAATCTTATCCGCATTTTTGCAATTTTGAGTGCGCCGGTTATGCCGAAAGTTTCTGAAAGTATGCTGGCCCGTCTGGGCTTAACGTCTGCCGATATGCCGAAGTTGAACGGTTTTGACGTGAAGAAAGAGTTGCAGGCGCTGCAGCCGGGGCATAAGTTTGAAGTCGGCGAGCCGTTGTTTGAACGCATTACGCCGGAGCGGACGGAAGAACTTAAAGCCAAATACGGGAGCCAGGGAAAGTAAATGAGATTAAGAAGACGAGACGATTTATTCCGCAACCGTAATAAATTTGCCAGTTTTGCGTATAAATGGGCGTTGCGGCTGAGTTATCCGATACGCCGGCCGCTGGTCTTCTTTCCGGTTTTGCTTTTGCTGTTTTTGGCGCCGACTTTTGCCGGTGTGAAACCGGCAGAGGTTCATTTGTGGTATTGGAACAAGGCCAAGTCCGGCGTCATGTTTGTTGTTGACGGCTTAAAAGGCCTGTGGGGCAAGACAGAGATTGACATGAGCTTTATCAAGAGCCCGTTTGAGACTCGGGGGTTGAACCGGCTGGCAGAATCTTCGGACAACCGCCCGCGCAGCAGCAAGCGTCAGGCTTTTGGGCAGGCTGCCGGTGTGCCGCAGGGCGTTGATGTGATGAAACAGGCGGAAAGCGGCGATATTGTTGTTCCGGTTTTTCATGAAAAAGGCGATGAGATTACAACATCGGCAACAGTCAGCGTGGTTCAAGGGCAAAAGGCCGGCGCGGCGTTGTCCGTTGCCGGGTCGGAGCACGAGCTGGAAAACCGTCCAGACGGCGCTTATCGCAAGGATGTTGAGGGTTTGGTTTATCTTGACCATCCGCAAAATGTGCGCGGTGAAATTACGGTTTATGACGCCAATACGATTGATGTTAACGGCACTTATATGATTTTATTCGGCATCTATGTTTCCCCGCGGACGGATACAGGAGCGGAAGGAAAGGCATATCTGCGCCGTGTTACGTCCGGTAAAACGGCAGACTGCCATATTGTCGCCTATACGCTTGACAAGGTGGCAACGGCGATTTGCTATCTGGACGGCGTTAATCTTAACAAACAGATGGTTGTCAAGGGATATTCGGCCAACGTGGCTTTGTAAAGTGATTTTGTTTAATTTCAAAAGGCGGTGAAAAATGTGGCAGCCGGTGCTTATGATAAACGGTTATTTGGTCAGTATTTTAGGACTGGCAATGCTCGTTCCCGCCGGATGGGATATCTTTTATGAAAAAATGCCATGGTCGCCTTTTCTGTCTTCGGCTTTGGGGACGCTGTTTCTGGGGATGGCGATGTTTTTGGCCAACCGGACGACGATCAATAAAATTACATTGCAGCAGGGCTATCTGCTGACTTCGATGAGCTGGATTTCGCTGATACTTCTCGGAGCGGTGCCGTTTTTGGTTTCCGGGGTGACCGGCAATTTCAGTGATGCACTGTTTGAGACGACTTCCGGTTTGAGTACGACCGGGGCGACGGTTTTTGCCGATGTCGAAGCTCTGCCAAAATCGGTATTGTTGTGGCGGTCAATGCTGAATTGCATGGGGGGAATCGGTATTGTTATTTTTGCCGCGGCGATGTTGCCTTTTCTCGGTATCGGCGGCATGCAGATGTTTCAGCGCGAAAATTCTGACATGAATGAAAAGTTCATGCCAAAGTTCAGTTATATTGCCAAACGTATTCTTATTGTTTATCTTTTTTTGACGGCGTTGTGTGTCTTTTGTCTTTATGCAGCGGGGATGGGGTGGTTTGATGCTGTCAATCACTCTATGGCGGCTGTGGCAACCGGCGGTTTGTCAACAAAAAACGCTTCTGTCGGTTTTTTTGACAGTGTCAGGATTGAAACGGTTCTTATTATTTTTATGATTCTCGGGTCTTTGCCGATGACTTTTTATGTTATTGTGCTGCAGGGCAGGGACTGGAATTCTTTCGGGACATCGCAGATTGCGGCGTTTTTGAAAATCCTTTTGTTCTATACGCTGTTTACGTCGGTTTACCTGACTTTTATCGGAAAATATGATTTCTGGCAGGCGGTTCGCTATTCCGGTTTTAATATTGTTTCCATTGTGACGACAACGGGATTTGTTTCAACTGATTATATGCTGTGGGGGCCGTGGATAGGAGCTTTCTTTGTTATTTTTGCATTGACCGGCGGTTGTACCGGCTCGACGTCCGGTTCTATCAAAATTTTTCGCTGGCAGGTGCTTTTTGCTTATATTCGGCGTTTTCTGGTTGTGGCAACCGAGCCTAACCGCGTTATGCCGGTTAAGGTCGGAAGCGGGACGGTTGACAATGGAATTGTTTCTTCGGTTTTTCTGTTCTTTACGGTGTTTATGCTCAGTATTGCGTTTTTGACCTGTCTGGTGGCCGCTGCCGGTTATAATTTTGAAATTGCTTTCAGTTCGGTTATTGCCTGTATTACCAATTCGGGGCCGGGGCTGGGAAGCGTTGTCGGTCCGGCCGGGAATTTTAGTTCTTTATCAGATTTTGCAAAATGTGTTTTGTCTTTTGCCATGTTGCTTGGGCGTCTTGAAGTCCTGACAATTATGGTCGTTTTCAGCCGCTCTTTCTGGTCTCAAAATTAATCTTACCCGTAGGTTGGATGTTTGTCATTTTTCTCTCCTCTCATCAAAATTAATGATTGAACAGTGGGAATTTTTATGATATAGTATCCTTGTGATGACAAGTGTGGAGGATACTATGAAGAATATTTCCCAAGTAATATTACTGTCAACTTCGTG
>UQAB01000014.1 GCA_900538765.1 uncultured Azospirillum sp.
TACCAAATCAGGCACGAAGTTGACAGTAATATTACTTGGGAAATATTCTTCATCGTATCCTCCACACTTGTCATCACTAGGATACTATAGCATAAAAATTCCTACTGTTCAATCATTAATTTTGATGTGAGGAGAGAAAAATGACAAACAGGCAGGCACAATGTGCACGCAGTGCTTCTTTATGCACGGGACAACCAACAGCAGACTTTCCGCGCCCCGGCGTCCGGGTGTGCAAAACTTATTGTGTAATTGTACATATAATGAATATTTGTTATAAAACATCAGTTTTTAAGTTTAAATAGGAAAAAATCACCATGTACAGGTTAGTCGGAATTTTGTTTTTGCTGCTTTTTTGTTTTGTGCCGGTTGCCGGAGCAGAAGAGGGAGAAGAAAGCAAAACAATCAATATCTTTACGCCGGAAGGCAGGGAAAACCTTTGGGAAAAAACAAAATATAATGTTTCCGAAACATGGAATTCTGATAGTTACGATGCCTATTTGCCTTTTTATGCCTGGCACAACCGCTTGTTTTATGATAAAGAGCATCTGGATAAATATAACGAAGAAGCCTGGGGTTTTGGTATCGGCAAATCACGCTATGATGATGACGGCGACTGGCATGCTTTGTATGCCATGGTTTTCAAAGATTCTAATTTCCATACGGAAACCATGTTCGGCTACGCCTTTCAAAAAAACTGGTTTGTGAACTGTAATCCTGATTTCAGAGTAGGCGCAGGTTTTACCGTTGGTTTGACACAGCGTCATGAATATAATTATATTCCCGTTCCGCTGCCGTTGCCGATGGCCGGCATTGAATACGGGCGTTTGGCGCTGCAGGCCGCATATGTCCCGGGAATAAAAAATGATGGAAACGTCCTCTTTACCTGGTTCCGTATCCGTATGAACTGATTTAATCCAAAATTCTTCTTGCTAAAACTCAAAAATTATCATAAGTTACCCGCACAAAGTAACTATTATGTTTAATTTATATTATTTTTTATATTATGGAGAAAGAATTAATTGATTTAGCAAGAGAAATTTACAATGGAATGAAAGTTGAAAACAAATGCTTTATCATTCCGGGGTTGTATTATTTCAGCCGTCTTGGCTGGATTGCGCATGATGAAAGCCCAGAGAGCGAAAAAATCGCCCAAAGAGTTTGCCAGTTTAAAAAAATGACGCATGAAAGCTACAACCTCAACCTCTGCGGCGAGCCACTTCCCGAAACGGAAATCCCTGATTTTCTGGTTTTGGTTAACAGCAGTTATAATCTGCGCGGGCAGGGGATGTTTGTCGCTTCGCTTCCTGTTTATGAACAGCTGATGCAAAATCCGTATAACAAGTGTTCTAAAATGGGATGTCTTCTGCCGGGTTTTGCCGATGATGTTTTGCAGCATGTTTTTACCCATGACAATGATTCCTTTTATCTGAAAGGCGGCAAAGAAAATGTGTTTGCCCGTTGCCGAATGCCTGAGGCAGAGGGAATTATGCTTTACGGAAACGATGTCTTGTCAGTTGTTTATGCAGCCTATGCTTATGGCATGCATTATATTGATTACGGTCATTACCCCAAATTGACGCTTATTATCCCTAATCGTGAAATCTCTCGGGAGGTTGCCGCTTTTCTGCGGAATCTGAACATTGATTATCAGATTTATGACGAACAGATGCGTCAGAGCATTTTGTGTGAGATTATCACGAAAAAACAGCTGTTGATTCTGCCGCCGGAGCGTATTGTTTCCGCCTGGAAATTTAGCTATAAAAATTTGTCCTATTATATGCCGGATAGCGATTTTGACGAAATCTGCGCTGCGCCTTATACAGACAAACGGGAAATGTTTTCGCTGATTGACGGATATGTTGCCGAATTTGAAACGCGTCATGCTGCTCGCAAAAAATATCGTCCGGATTTTCCTTTCTTAACGTTGGAAATGGCGCAAAAGTGGAGAATGCTTTACCGGCCGGAAGATTTTGATGCAGAAAAAGCCGATACTGACAAAGTTTCTGTATTTTTACAGAAACACGAAGGAAAAATCAAAGATTTGCTGATTATTTGCCGCAACCTGTAATTTTGCTGAATTGAAGACCCCGACAGATTTCTCTGTCGGGCTTTTTTTGTTTGTTGAATTTTTTTTTCACATTTTATTATTTTATTAGAGAGGTGTTCAGAGACAATAATTATGTTACTATTGCAGGGGAATTTGTTGCCATTTCCTGAAAATGTGCTAAAACTGTAAACATTAAGACCAACAAACGAAAGGAATGTTTATGGAACAGCGTACAATCAAAATCGGCGGTTTTGAAATCGGCAACAAGCTCCCGTTTGCCTTGCTTGCCGGCCCCTGCCAGATAGAAAGCCGCCAGCATGCGGTAGACATGGCCGGTTGGATGGTCGAAATTACCAGAGAACTCGGCATAAACTACATTTTCAAGGCTTCATTCGACAAAGCCAACCGCACCTCAATCAATACTGCCCGCGGCGTAGGACTTGAAGAAGGAATGAGAACTTTTGACGAAATTAAAAAGCTCTACAACAACATTCCGATTGTCACCGATATTCACGAAAAAGAACAATGCGAAATCGTCGCACCGCACGTTGATATGCTGCAAATTCCGGCTTTTTTGTGCCGACAGACGGATTTGGTTGTCGCTGCGGCCAAAACCGGCAAAGTAATCAATATCAAAAAAGGCCAGTTCCTTGCGCCTTGGGATATGAAAAACATTGTTAAAAAAGCCGAAGATTCCGGAAATATGAACGTTTGTGTCACCGAACGCGGTGCCAGCTTCGGCTATAATACGCTGGTAACGGACTTCCGCGGCCTGCCGCGCATGGCTAAGGATACCGGCTGCCCGGTAATCTTTGACGCCACGCATTCTGTTCAGCAGCCGGGCGGACAAGGCGGAACATCCGGCGGGCAGGGCGAATATGCGCCGGTCTTGGCACGCGCCGCCGTTGCTGTCGGTGTTGCCGCAGTATTTATCGAAACGCATGACCACCCCGAAAAGGCTTTGTCCGACGGTCCGAATATGATTCCGCTGAAAGACATGAAACGCGTTTTGGGCGAACTGCAGGCCTATGACCGCATCACCAAAAGTATGATACATGATTATTAATAACGCCTGATGCAGTTTTCTGACGAAGGATATATAATCAATATTCGCCGGCACGGTGAGAGTTCGGTTATTCTCACCGTGTTGACGCGTCATAACGGCAAAATCACAGGCTATGTCAAAAATGCCATAACCCGTAAAAATCTTGGGGTTTATCAATTGGGTAACAGTGTAAGCTTAAACGCTTACGCCCGTCTTGAAGAGAATATGTACAGCTTTCATGTCGACCTGTTGGCGCCGCATGCCGTTAATTTTATGAACAGCCCGGCAAAGCTTGCCGCCTTATCTTCCCTCTGCGAATTGTGCAATGACTGTCTGGCGGAAAAAGACAGCATTGAAGACTTTTTCAAAAAAATAGAAAATTTTTTTAATCTGATACATGAAGATAATTGGTTAGTATACTATTCTTATTTTGAATATTTCCTTTTGGAATATCTCGGTATCGGGCTTGATTTAAGTGAGTGCGCTGCTACCGGCAGCCGGGAAAACCTGAAATATGTTTCGCCAAAAACCGGCAAGGCTGTCTGTGCCGCGGCCGGAGAACCTTATAAAGACCGGCTTTATGCCTTTCCGCAGTATATTGTGGATAAAAATTACCATCCGCAACAGCGGGAAGTCTTGGAGCTGCTTAAGATGACCGAGTTTTTCCTGAATAAAAATTTTTTTCAATTACATGGCTTGAAATTCCCGGAAAACCGTGCTAATTTGCGGGATAAACTAATCAAAGCTTAACCTCTGGCGGAAGAAAATATGTCTGAAGAAAATACCGTAGAAAATGATGAAAAAATCAAAGACGTTCACCTGGCTGAAGAACTGAGCACAAGATACCTGTCTTATGCCATGTCGACAATCGTGTCGCGCTCTCTGCCTGATGTCCGCGACGGTTTGAAGCCTGTTCATCGCCGCCTGCTGTTCGCCATGCGCCAGCTGCATCTTGACCCGAAATCGGGATATAAAAAATGCGCCCGTGTTGTCGGTGACGTCATCGGTAAATATCACCCCCACGGCGACAGTGCCGTTTATGGCGCTATGGTGCGCCTGGCGCAGGATTTCTCGGTGCGTTACCCGCTGGTCGACGGGCAGGGAAACTTTGGTAATATCGACGGTGACGGTGCCGCCGCCATGCGTTATACCGAAGCGCGCCTGACCGAATTTGCCATGGCCCTGATGGAAGGACTGAACGAAAATGCCGTTGATTTCCGCGAAACTTATGACGGAGAAGAAGATGAGCCCGTTGTCATGCCGTCAATGGTGCCAAATTTGCTCTGCAACGGCTCTGCCGGTATTGCCGTCGGTATGGCGACCAATATTCCGCCGCACAATCTGAGCGAAGTCTGCGACGCATTGCTGTATTTGATTGATAATCCCGATTGTGAAATTGAACCGCTTGTCCGCCGCCTCAAGGGGCCGGATTTTCCGACCGGCGGCGTTGTTATCGACAAATTTGAAAGCATTCTGAATACCTATAAAGACGGTCGCGGCGTATTCCGTATCCGCGCCAAATGGGAAAAAGAAGATTTAGGCCACGGACAATACCAGATTGTTGTTAAGGAAATACCGTATCAGGTTGTAAAATCTAAATTAATTGAAAAAATTGCTGAACTTTTGTTCAATAAGAAAATTCCGCTTCTGGCAGATGTCCGCGATGAATCCAGTCATGACGTCCGCATTGTCCTTGAGCCGAAAAACCGTACGGTTGACGCTAATTTGCTGATGGAACATCTGTTTAAACAGACAGAGTTAGAGTCACGCTTTAATATGAACATGAATGTCCTTGATTCTGAAGGCGTTCCTCATGTCTTGGATATCAAACAGGTGCTGAAAGAATTTTTGAACCACCGCCACATCGTTTTACAGCGTCGCGCACAGTACCGTCTGGATAAGATTAACGCCCGTTTGGAAATTCTTTCCGGCTATCTGATTGCTTATCTTAATTTAGATGAAATTATCCGTATTATCAGGGAAGAAGACGAGCCCAAGGCCGTTATGATGAAAGAATTTAAGCTGACCGACAATCAGGCCGAAGCTATTCTGAACATGAAGCTGCGTTCGCTGCGCAAGCTTGAAGAAACCGAGATAAAACAAGAGTTTGACGACTTAAGTTCGGAAAAAGGCGAGCTTGAGGCGCTGCTCGGTGACGAAGCGAAGAGATGGGAAGCGTTGGGTAATGAAATTAAACTGGTGAAAGACAAGTTCGGCAAAAAAACTGCGCTTGGCCGCCGTCGGACCGAATTTGCCGAAGCGCCGGCAGATATTGAAATGCCGCTGGAGGTCTTGATTGAGAAAGAGCCGATAACCATAATCCTTTCGCAAAAAGGCTGGATACGCTGCCTCAAAGGCCATGTCGACCTTAATGAGGACTTTAAGTTTAAGGATGACGACGCGCTGCAAACGGCAATCCATGCCCAGACGACGGATAAAATAATTATTTTTGACACAGCCGGAAAATTTTATACTTTCCCTGCCAATGACATTCCGAGCGGCCGCGGTTTCGGCCAGCCGCTGCGCCTAATGATTGACTTGGGCATTGCCGATTCTGTTTGTACGCTGTTTGCCTTTGAAGCCGGTGCAAAATATGTGATTGCTTCCAATACCGGGCGCGGTTTTATTGTTGACGAAAACCATATCATTGCACAAACCCGCAATGGCCGCAAGATTATGAATCTGGCGGAAGGGGAGGTTGCTGCATTCTGCCGTAAAGTCACCGGCGATACGATTGCCACAATCGGTGAAAACCGCAAACTTCTGGTCTTCAAAATTGAAGAAATTCCCAGCATGGCGCGCGGCCGCGGTGTAACGTTGCAGAAATATAAAGAGGGCAATATGTCCGATATGCAGATTTTCAATGCAGCGGATGGCTTTACCTATAACCGCGCCGGCGGCACCAAAACGGAAACGGAACTGTTAACCTGGTTCGGACATCGCGCGCAAATCGGTAAATTGGCGCCGTTCGGCTTCCCAAAGAGCAACAAGTTTTTGAAAGACTGAACGCATGGCGGAAGTATTGTTTGAATTTGTCAGACAGGGAAATTTTGTGAAAGTGACGGCGATTGAAAGCGAAACCCGTATTGAGGCCAGCGTTATTGTTCCGGTGTCTTTGTCACAACAGCAAATGCAAATCCAGGCACTGCAAAAACTGAAATATGTTTTGCAAAAACAAGCCGAAGAATAACTGGATAATCGCCTGGAAAAGCTTTTTTCTTGACTTTTGTCCAAAACGGTATAAGACTGTAAAAACAACAATATTATTAATATAAAATATTATAATTATGAGTGAAGTTATAAAAGATGCGCCATGTCTTTGTAAAGACGATGACATGGAACGGATGCAGCCGAAAAGAAACTTTTTTCAAAAGATATTGTACAATAGGCTTCGAAAGAGTAATCGCAGTTATCTGTATCCGGTGTTGTATTCCGACGGAATAATAAGTAATGCTATATGTGATAGGATAGGTCGAAAGCCTTTGGGTATTATCTTTGAAAATCACCTGATAACACTGCGAGATTCTTCTAAAAGAATGAAATGGTACGAGGCAATGGATTATTGCAAAAGCGTTAAAATCTTTGGGCAGTCGTGCGAAGCCGGAACAATAGAATTCTGGAAAAAGTGTATTGGCAAGAAAAAAAGCAAAGCTATCAATAAAATGCTGGCGTCGTTGGGCGGAAAAAGTATTAAGCCGGAGAGACATTGGTCGTCATCCAAGTGCTCTTCTTACGGCGCGTGGTACTTCTGGACGGCTAATGGAAATGGTTATGACAGCGTCGATTGGAACTTTAAGGATAGACACATCATCGTTCGTCCGGTACTTGATTTTAGCAAATTACCTTCGGAAGTTATTGCCAGATTTGTTTGGTTAGCTTAAATGCATCTTATTAAAAGGCAAAAGCTCTGAGTTTTTACTCAGAGCTTTTCGTTTTTCTTCAAAGTAGAGAAGCTAAGGCAGGTACAATCTAAGCATCGCGCCTCTTTACGCACTATCCCTCAGCAGCTAACTTGCGCCCGCTGGGGCTCCCCGCCGGCAGGCACAAGGCGCACGCAGTGCCTCTTTATGCACTGGACAACCAACAGCTAATTTGCCGCGACCTGTCGTACAGGTTGTTAATAATTTGTTAAAATTTTTCTATTTCTAAAAAAATGCGTTAAACTAGGGCGTAAATTAAGATTCAAATTTGGGGAAATTTGAAGACAATAGGGGAAATATATTTATGTCACAACAAGTTAATGACGACATTCTTAATAAACGTGTCTATGGGGAAGATATCGATTCTCAAAGCACATGGCTGACAAAAAACCTGTATAAACTGATGATTTGGATAAGCATCATCTGGTTTGCCGTGGTACTGATTTATATTACGCAATTTTTCGGCTGGTCTAACCTGTTTTTAATGATGCCGGACGAGTTCGGCGGTTTTATGGCCGGAATCACGCTGCCTTTGGCGATTATCTGGGTGGTTATGGCTTATATTGACCGCGGCACCAGCTTTAAGAATGAAGCGCGTTTCCTCCGCGCTTATATGAATCAGCTGGTTTATCCGGAAGACGGCGGCGCGCAGACGGCAAAAGCCATGGCCGACGCCATCCGTTCACAGGTGGTCGAATTGCAGGAAGCTACCCGTCAGGCGACAGAGCAAACAGAGAAAATTCGTGATGAACTCGGCGGCCGGGTTGAAGATTTTTCCAAAATCGTTTCCGTACTTGATAATTATTCTTCGCGGACAGTGGGTGAACTGGCTCGGACAGTTAAGGAACTGGCCGGAAATTTGGATTCTATCAATGAGCGGACATTAAATTCAACCGAAAATTTCCGCGCCTGCGTTACCAATCTGTCCTCTTCTTATGCCGAATTGCAAAAAGACACCGAAAACCTGCTTGTCAAAATTGCTCCGAAAGTCAACGATGTCCGCGCAACCTCCGTCGTCTTGAAAAGTACGTCGGATGAAACTTACAGCAGTCTGCTGAAAGCCAACGAACTGATTCGCGAGATGTCGGAAAAGTCAGCGGACAATATCAGCCGCGCTTCGGAAATGCTGAATGCGCAGATTGAACAGATTGAACAAAGTACGGCTCGCGCTGTCGACCGCTGTAAGGATATGGGACAGGATTTGGAAAAGAATATTGCCTTGGTTGACGGCGTGATGACCGAACAAAACCGGCACTTGTTGGATAATGTCAAAATTCTGGAACAGGGCGGGGAGGTTGTCCGCCAAAAACTCTCCGAGCATGGTGCCCTTATCAGCGGCGAAGTCGATCGTATTATGACCAAAACGCATGCCATTGAGGAAAGCATAGCCTTACAGGTACGCGAACTGAGCGGCGTTTCTGAGGATGTTTACAGTTCCATGCTCAATGCCGAAAGTAATATTAAAGAACAGGCTGATAAGCTGCAGCGTACTTCCGAAATTGCTGTTGCTAATATCAACATTGTAGCAGGATCATTGGCGCAGGAAGCCTCAACTGTAGCCGAACTGGCTGACAAATCCATTCTCAAAACAACGGAAATGACAGATGATTTGCTGGCTAAGCAGAATACGCTGGATGCCGTTTCGGCTGCTATTGTCAATAATATCAAAAATCTGTCGCAGGAATTGCGGGACAGGGCGGAGCAGGTTAAACTTGAAACGACGACGGCTGTTGAACAGTTTAACGCCGTTTCTGCTGCCATGAAGAAAAATGCCGACAATCTGTCGGAAGCGTCTTCCGTTGTCGTTGCTCAAAGCAAAGTCAGTGAAGCCGCTCTAGCGCAGCAGCAGCGCCATATCAGCGGCTCAGTCAGCCATATTGAGGAAATCAAGGGTGAATTGAAACGCGAAATGGACGAACTGATGCGCGCCGCCTCCCTGATGAATGAGAATGCGCTGGGAGCGGTCAGTGGTTTGAAAGAGCAGATGGAACAGGCACTGGCAGCGTCGGAATCAGTGGTTGAGCGCACCCGTTCCCTGAATTCAGAGCTTTATAATCAAAGTGAAAACTTTGTTAAGTCAACGGATAATACTGTTGAAAAAATTGTCGGGCTGAATACGCTGCTGGATAAAAACTGCCAGCGTCTGGACAGTTTCTCTCATGATATTGAAGTCAGAACCTCAAATATTATGAGCGCGGTAAACAAACAGGTTGACTTGATTGACCGCTCGACGGCAAGCAGCGAAAAAACACATAATGAGATTTTGAACAAATTCAGCCAGCAGAGCCAGATGTTTAACACGGTTGCCGAAGAAACGGTCAACTTTGTTTCCGATGTCGTCAAAGCCTTGGATGAAAAGGCCGAAACCGTCAGTATGCTATTCAAACATCAGGAAAATGAGTTCTTTAATATCTGTGACCGCATTTCCGAAAATACCAACACCATCGGCGGTTCGCTCAAAAAACAAGTCGCCGTTATTGAACAAAGCGCCGACAGGGTCTTCTCCCGCTTAGCAATGTTGGAGGAAGACGCCAACAAACGCTCGCAGGCAATCAGCGACAATACCGACAAGTCAATCGAAAAGCTGGCTTTGCTTAATCAGGCTGTTGGCGAGCAGAATAAGGAAATTTCCGAATATATTGAGGGAATTAACGACAAACTCGGCACTGTTTCCGATAATTTTAACAGTCATATTACCGGCCTCAACAATGCGATGGACGGTATCAGACATGGCGCTGATGAGGTTGTTGCCGCTATTGTCAACAACTGTAGTCAGCTCAATGAAGCAAACGACAACCTGTCAACAAGAGGACAGAGCATTTCCGGTGTAATGGAAAGCCATGTCAAAAATCTTGATGCCGCTTTGGTTAAGACTAAAACGCAAGCTGAGATGATAAATGAAACGCTGGCCGGACAGATTGAAAGTCTGAGTGATATTGTCAATGTCGTGTCAACGCAGACCCGTCTGGGCGAGGCATCTTTGGCACAGCAGTATAAATATCTCTCTGATGCCTCTTCGGATATTGCCAAACGCATGACCGAAATCAATGAACAGTTTAAGGGAAATGCTGATCTTGTTTCCGATAATGCCAATAAACTGTCTTATGAATTTGATGTTATCGGCGACAAGTTGATAAAACTCAGCGAAGAAGTCACCAAGAGTTCCAAAAACTCGGTCAAAAATCTGGAGCAGGTCGGAATGTCCCTCAGTCAGGCTTCTGATGACCTTAATGCTGTCATTGCTTCTTCCGGACAGAAAATCAACGGAATTATCAATGATTACCAAAAGAATGTCGCCGGGTTTAATACCGTGACGGCGGAAGCCAGCTCCGGCGTGGTTGAGATTAATAACCTCATTGCCCAGCAAAGCGACAAAATGCTGCAGTTGTCTGACGGCACCAAGGAACTGGTTGCGTATTTCAATACGGTTTTAAACGATACGTCAATCCAGCTTTCAGACCGCGCCAACCATGCCTATGACAAGGTAAAGGGATTGGGCGAAAGCCTGAAAAAGCTGAGTATCCAGCTTGAAGACACGACCAAGCAAAGTTCCCACAATATGGAAGACGCCGGCAACAAGCTCCGCGCCTCTTTGAGCGAAGCCGCTGCCAATGCCGAGCGTATCTCTAATGATATCCGTACGTCGGGAGATGTCTTCCTGAAACAGACAAATGTTTTGACCGCCGCCAGCACGGATACGATTGACAAGGTCAATACCGCTATCAGCGGGCTGCTTGACGTCACGCATAACTTTACCTCGCGCGGTGACGACATTTTGCAAAAGGCCAACGGCTTTAACTCGCTGTTCAAAAAACAGCTTGAAACGCTGATTGACACCTCCACCAAGGCTGATATCAAAATCAAGGATTTGAATAAGGCTTATGAAGGCATCCGGGTTGACGTCTTCCTGCGTAATGCTTCGTACATTCTGGAAAAACTGGAAGCCGCCGCTGTCGACATCAGCCGCATTTTCAGCCCCGAAGTGGAAGAGGATTTGTGGAAGAAGTATTATAACGGCGATACGGCCGTCTTTGTCCGCCACCTTGCCAAATCCCTGAGCCGCAGCCAAATTATCGCCGTGAAAAACGAGTTTGAGAAAAACCTCGAATTCCGCGATATCGTCACTCGTTACCTGTCTGATTTTGAAAGCCTGGTTAACAAAGCGCGTGACAGTGAGAACTCGGGCATGCTGCTGTCAGTTATCTCCGGCGCGGATGTCGGCAAGCTTTACTATGTTTTGGCAAAATCGCTTGACCGGATTAACTAAGGGCAGGGGCTTGATAAATGGCATTGTCCTCCGCGCATAACCGGATGAACCTCAACGGGCTGCTGTCCGACATTTCCTCCTATGCCACCAAAATTAAAAACGGCAGGGGAGAGAAAACGGCATCGCCTGCGGAAGAAAAATATTCCGGACAATCGCCACGGTATGAGCCTGAGGGAAAAGCGGCGCGTCTGGACGGCGGCTTAGCCTTTTCCGCCCAACAGCTTGCTTCTTCGGCTGAATATTACAAGTTCACCCGTCCGGAACGTTCTTATGCGCTGAACAGCTATAACACGGTCTTTAATGCCGACAAACCCGCAAAAATCCGTTTGGATTTCATGCACGAATATAATCGCAATTTTGACTTTAAGATATAAATGATGAAAATTTTGGATTTTGACAGCAACGTATTTATGGCGCCGATGGCCGGCATAACCGATAAGCCGCTGCGCCGCCTGACAGCCTCGCTCGGGCCGGGAACGATTGTTTCCGAAATGGTTGCCGTCAATGCCATCCAGCGCAAAAATCCTAAAACATACCGCATTGCCGATGTCCGCGACGAGCCTTATCCTGTTGTAGTACAGCTTGTCGGCGGCGACCCCGTCCTTTTCGGAGAAGCTGTGCGCCTGGCAGAGGAATTGGGCGCCCGCTCCATAGATATCAACATGGGCTGCCCGGTGAAAAAAATTGTAAATAATAAGTCTGGCTCATATTTAATGAAAGACTTGAAGCTAGCTTCGGAAATAATTGAAACTGCGGTAAAATCAACAAAACTTAAAGTTAGCGTAAAGTTTCGCAAAGGCTGGGATATGAACAGCGTCAACGCGGTGGAATTTGCAAGGATGTGTGAAGACAGCGGTGCTGCTTATCTGACAGTGCATGGCCGGACGCGCAGTGCTTTTTATTCGGGAGAAGCCGATTGGGACATTATTTGCCGTGTCAAGCAGACTGTAAAAATTCCGGTTATCGGCAACGGCGATATTGCCACCCCCTATGATGCCGAACGGATGATAAAAGAAACCGGTGTTGACGGTGTTATGATTGGCCGTGCCTGTCTCGGCAATCCCTGGTTGATAAGCCAAACTCACCGTTATCTGAACGAGGGTGTTGAGCCTCAGCCTATTCCCGTCAGCGAAATCAAGGCCTTTCTGCTGAAGCACATTCAGGAGTTGTCCGCTTATTACGGACAGGACATGGGACTGGCTATTTCCCGCAAGTTTGTCTGCTGGTATTGCAAAAATCTGCGAGATGCCAAACGTTTTCGGGAAATATATACCAAACTCAACGATTATGATGCGGCCATGAAAGCCATTGATGAATATTTTGACAGTTTTGCAGGTGAAGAACGATGAGAATAATTGTTTGCGGAGCAGGGCGTATCGGAAAGAGTATCGTCAGCTATTTGAGCCAGGGAAACAACGATATTGTCGTGATTGACAATGATCAGCGCCGCCTGGATGAAATCTCCAAGGAATGGGATGTTATGCCCATCTTAGGCCCGGCTTCCCACCCGGAAATCCTTGAAAAGGCTGGTGCCATGAATGCTGATTTGATTCTGGCGCTGACTAATGTTGATGAAGTCAATCTGATTGCCTGCCAGGTGGCTGATTATCTGTTCCATGTCCGCAAAAAAATTGCCCGTATCGATTCTAAGGACTTTATGGATCCGTTGTGGTGCGAACTCTTTAACGAACGCAATATTCCCATTGACTTGATGATTTCCCCGGACATTGAAATAGCCAAAGCCATTTATTCAATCATCAAAATCCCCGGCACATCGTCGGTTATGCCATTGTATGACAAAAAGCTTTTTCTGCTTTCAATCAGGTGCGTTGATGCCTGTCCGCTGCTCAAAACCCCGCTTGAGCATATTGAAATGGCGGCGCCGGACCTCAAGATTTCCCCGGTCAGCGTTGTCCGTAACGGCAAAAACTTCATCCCCGGCGCGGATTTTACGCTGGAAAGCGGTGATGAACTCTATTTCTTGGTTGAAGAAGATAAAATTGACGATGCGATTCACAACTTCGGTATGGATCGTCCGGCCAATGAAAAAATCCTGATTTTCGGCGGCAACCTGATTTCTCAGTTTCTGGCTAAAAAACTAGGCCGCGATGATAGTATTACCAGCTGCAAAATCATTGACGAAGACCAAAACAGCGCCCGCCAGCTGGCTCGAACATTAGACAATGCAACCATTATTTATGGTGAGATGATGAGCGATGTCATTTTGGATGAAGCCGGCGTCGGTGAAGCGGATGTGACGGTTTCTGCCACCTTGAAGGACAAAGACAACCTGCTGGCCTCGCTGATTGCCCGCAAAAACGGCGCCCGTTCAACAATTTCACTGGTCAATTCTCGAGCTTATAATACGCTGGTCAGCAATTTCAGCGACAGTATTATCGTCGACAGCTCTTCCGTAACAGTTTCCGCTATTTTAAAAGAACTGCGCAAAGCCAGAATCAGCAAGGCTTATTCGCTTGGCCGCGGCTTTGGTGAAGTCTGGGAAATAAAAATTGATGAGAATTCCTCAATAATTGATAAAAAAGTCATTGAACTTGATTTGCCGGAAAACAGCAAAATCTGCGCCATCTGCCGTGGGGAAGAAATCATTTATCCGACTTTGTACGATAAGATTTTTGAAGGCGACAGTGTCATCTTGTTCACCAGTTCCAAAGCCGTGCGCAAAGTCGAAAAAATATTTTCATAATAAAAGTCTTTACTATTTGATGTAAACGGCTTACATTACTAACGATTTCTCCCTGTGAGGGAGAAATCGGGCAATAATAAATAAGAAGGATAAGCAAATGTCTCAAAATGTTCAGGAAGATTTCTTAAACGACCTCCGCCAGAATAAAATTTCCGTGACGGTTTTTCTCGTCAACGGTGTCAAATTGCAGGGAATTATCACCTGGTTTGACGATTTTTCGTTGCTATTGCGGAGAGATGGACATACCCAGCTTATTTACAAGCACGCTGTTTCAACAATTATGCCGAGCACAGCCGTTGAAGTCGAGCTTCCGGCCGCCGATTCTAAAGAGTAATCTTTGACAGAGTTCCAGATAAACGAAAAAAAGCAAACCCGCGCCTGTGTCGTTTTTCCTAATGTTTTAAGCAGCAAGGTTCAGCTTTCGCCCGAAGCGCGGCTTGAAGAAGCCGTCGGCTTGGCTTTGGCCATTGATTTGGATGTGGCGCATTCCGAACAGGTCAAACTCCGCGAAATCAAACCGGGCGCTCTTTTCGGGCAAGGATATATTGACCGACTGACAGCCCTGTTTGCGGAAAAAGAACTTGATTTATTGGTGGTTGACGCGTCGCTGACGCCGATACAACAGCGCAATTTGGAAAAGAAGCTGAAAGCCAAAGTTATTGACCGGACGGCGCTGATATTGGAAATCTTCGGCGAAAGGGCGCATACCCGGGAGGGCAAACTCCAGGTCGAACTGGCGCACCTCACTTATCAGCGCAGCCGTTTGGTTCGCAGTTGGACACACCTTGAGCGTCAGCGCGGCGGCGCCGGCTTTCTCGGCGGCCCCGGTGAAACACAGATTGAGCTTGACCGCCGTATTATCGACGACAAAATCGTGCGTATCAAAAAAGAGCTGGAAAAAGTAAAGAAAACCCGCGAGCTGCAACGCGGTTCCCGCCGCAAAATTCCTTATCCGGTCGTTGCTTTGGTCGGTTATACCAATGCCGGAAAATCCTCAGTGTTTAACCGTCTGACCGATGCAAAGGTTTTTGCCAAAGACCTGTTGTTCGCTACGCTTGACCCGACCATGCGCCGCCTCAAGCTGCCTTCCGGCCGCGAAATCATCTTGTCGGATACCGTTGGCTTTATTTCTGACTTGCCGCATGAGCTGATTATGTCTTTTCGCGCCACGCTGGAGGAGGTTCTGGAAGCAGACATTATTGTCCATGTTCGGGATATGGCAAATCCCAATACGCTTTTGCAAAAGAAAGACGTTTTGGCCGTACTGTCCAGCCTGGGCTTGAAAAACATTGAAAATGAAGAAAATTACATCGAACTGCTTAATAAAGTAGATTTATTATCACCGGCGGATAAACACTATATTGAAGAAATTTCTGCCCGTAACGGCAATCTGATTCCGACCTCCGCCCAGACAGGGGAGGGCATGCCGCAGTTCTTGAACAAAATTGAAGAGAAACTGTCCCGCCGGTATTTGACTGAAAAAGTGCGTATTCCGGTTTCTGATGGCAAAACAATCGCTTGGCTCCATCAAAACGCCGAAGTTCTGAAAGAAGAATTTCGCAATGAAACAGCCGTGATGACAATTAAAATCTCTGCGGCTGATTTCTCCCGACTGCAAAGCAAACTTAACACGGCATCTTAAATCTCATTTTCCCAATCGCCAACTATCTACCCGAATGTCATGCCGAACTTGTTTGTCCTCGACAAGCTCGTTCATCACATAAGTCTCTGTCTGCGCTGATGCTTGCCAATCGCCAACTATCGACTCCAGAGTCTAAATCAAGCCCCCAACCAAGTAAAAGAATTTCTCGCTCCGCTCGTCACACCCACCCTAACCCTCCCTACCTTAGGGAGGGAACCGGATAGTACTTGTTTGAGGATAATTTAAAAATAAAAAATCCATATTTTCCGCCCGTCTTTATAGTCTGTTTGTCATTTTTTTCTTAATTCAATAAAATTAATATTTGATTTGTACTTTCATTCCTGTTATAATAACAAAAAAATACAGGAGAATAAACATGAATATGAACTTTAAATCTTTACTCTTAGGGACGAGTCTGTCATTAATTCCGCAATATGCCGCGGCGCAGTGTGCGGAAACAGATTGCCTGAAACTTGGCTACACTAAACTTGAAAAATGCGATAACGGCTTAAAATGTCCGTTCGGTGAATATTGGGCTTGCCCGAAGACTGAAGAAAAGGCGGTTCTCGGCCAGTGTACAGGTTATGCCAAGAATTGTGCTATCGGGCAGATATTGAACAGTGACGGAACTTGTACGACGGATAAAGAGAGTGGAAAAACACCGATTGGTGTCGTTATATATATCAGCAGTGAAAATTGCGGTTGGGCAATGGCAGATACTCCGATAGCCCAAAATATTGAATGGATAGCAGAAGGAGCTCAAGGTATTGTTGTCGAAGGGACTAAAGATTGGCTGCAAGCAATTAAAAATTATAATGCTTGCTCTAATACACAAAAAATGATTCAAGCAGGTGATAAAAATGCATATCCTGCTGCTTGGACCGCATACGAATATGAGCCAAACGCAGCGCCAACAACGAAGACAAAATGGTGTTTACCGGCTCCTGGCATGCTGAACAGTTTGTATATTAATTTAAATGCGATTAACAATACGCTCTCAAAACTTGGCAGAAAACAATTTGCGGGTGATGATGAACATATTTTATCATCTGTAGAATATTACGTAGGACGTCCATGGGTATTTTGTACACATAATGGCGCTAATCAGGGTGGGATATTCTATAGCAGAAGTGATGGACGAGGGGATAATCAATATGTCCGTCCGGTAATTGAGTTTTAACCTCAACAAAAAAGGAACTGATTTTTTTTCAGTTCCTTTTCTTCACCTCTCGGCAGGCACAAGGCGCACGCAGTGCTTCCTTATGCACGGGACAACCAGCGGCGAACCGATGGGGTGAAGCTGCCCCAGCTTCTAGTAGGAGCGGGCGTAAATAACGTCCATGGTTGCCGGTTTGCCGGTAAGCAGGCAAGTTCCCTCGCTGCCGGATTGGTCAAACGGAATGCAGCGAATGGTTATCTTCATGGCTTTCAACAGTTCTTCGCTGTTAGCGTCGCCGCTCCATTTGCCGCGAACAAAAGCAACCTTGCCTTGCTTGCCGTCTTCAATCCAGGTGTTTGATTCCGCAAAATAAGCGTTAAACTGCTCCGGCGTGGTGATATCCGTGCGGATATTATGTTCCAGACGGTCTTTAGCCCGGTTAAACATTGCTTCCTGAATGGCTTCCAAACGCTCGGCAATCGTATTGGCAAATTCTGCTGAATCAACAATTTCCTTACCTTCCGATGTGCCAAGCTTGAGGCGTTCTTTTACCATGACTTTGGCACTGTCCACATCACGCTTGCCGATTTCGCAAATAACCGGCGCGCCTTTGCGCGTCCACTCCCAGAACTTATCAACGGAAGTCTTGTCGCGTTTGTCAACTTTAATACGGATTTTCTCGCCAAACGGCGTCTGCAACTTAAGAACAGCAACCAACTGGCCGATGTAGTTCATGATGTCTTGCTCATCTTCGGCTTTTTTGACAACCGGAACAATAACGATTTGATATGGTGCGATTTTGGGCGGAACAACCATACCTTCGTCATCGGCGTGTGTCATGATGACGCCGCCGATAAGACGGGTTGATACGCCCCATGACGTTGTGTAAGCATATTCGGATTCATTGTTCTTATTGACAAATGAAATATTGGCCGATTTTGCAAAATTCTGCCCGAGGAAATGCGATGTGCCGGCCTGCAGGGCTTTGCCGTCCTGCATCATGGCTTCAACGCAGTAAGTGTCAACCGCGCCCGGGAATTTTTCATGCTCAGGTTTGCGGCCGACCAAAACCGGCATAGCCAGTGTGTTTTCACAAAGGTCACGATAAGCCTCAAGCATACGCGTGGTTTCTTCTTCGGCTTCTTGCGGTGTTGCATGGGCGGTATGCCCTTCCTGCCATAAAAATTCACGCGTGCGGAGGAAAAGACGCGGCCGCATTTCCCAACGGACGACATTAGCCCACTGGTTAACTAAAACAGGCAAGTCGCGGTAAGATTTAACCCATTTTGAAAAAGAGTCGGCGATAATTGCCTCTGATGTCGGGCGGACAATCAACGGCTCTTCAAGCTTTCCTTCCGGTGCAAGTTTCCCGTCTTTCATTGCCAGACGCGAATGGGTAACAACCGCCATTTCCTTGGCAAAACCGTCAACATGCTCAGCTTCTTTCTGGAAAAATGACAAGGGAATAAACAGCGGAAAATAACAGTTTTCATGTTCGGTTTCTTTAATTTTCTCGTCAAAAACGTCACGAATGCGTTCCCAGATGCCGTATCCCCACGGTTTGATAACCATACATCCCGGAGAAGAAGAGTTCTCGGCCATTCCGGCTTCTGTAATGACGTTTTGGTACCATTCAGGATAATTTCCTGCTCTTGAATTTTTCAATCCCATAAGTTTATTCCTTATCAAGTTTAATATCGCAATTAAAATCCCGCAGCCCCGATGCCGCAGGATGCTTTTCCGCAAACACGAAAAAACGCCGTTAATTTAGCAGAATAAAATGCATTTGTGAAGCATAATTTTAAGAAATCTTATCCTCAAAACGTAACAATATGTAAAGAATTGTGTGTTTACTTTACAGCCGAAGTCTGCTAGCTTCAGAGCAGTCGTGTTGAAATTTGTAATTTGAGTTTTTTAGAAAGGAACAGTTAATGTCTAATATTCATCCTTCCGCAGTTGTCGAAGAAGGCGCGCAGATTGCCGCTTCCGCCCATATCGGGCCTTTTTGCTATGTCAGCTCCAAGGCTAAAATAGGAGAAAATGTCAACCTGATAGCCAGAGTAAGCATTTTGGGCGATACAACGATTGGTGAAGGGACGGTTGTCTTTCCGAACGCCTGTCTCGGCGGCGGCCCGCAGGATCACGGCAACGAATTTCAACCCGGTGCAAAATTAATTGTCGGCAAACGCAACGTTATCCGTGAAAACGTTACCATGCATGCCGGAACCCCGAAGGAACATTTGACGACCGTTGTCGGCGATGACGGTATGTTTATGGTCAATTCCCACATTGCCCACGACTGCGTAGTCGGCAATAATGTCATTATGACTAACAACGCGGTTATCGGCGGACACGTCCACGTCGGCGACGGCGCTATTTTAGGAGGAAACTCAGCCGTCCACCAGTTCTGCCATATCGGCCGCAAAGCAATGATTGGCGGTATGAGTGGCGTTGAGCGCGACGTTATTCCGTTCGGTATCGTTACCGGCGACCGCGGACGACTGCGCGGCCTGAATGTCATCGGCCTGAAAAGAAGCGGCGTTGACGAGCATACGGTTAAATCGGTTACGCGTGCTTTTATGTATATTTTCAAAGGCAAAGAAGATACTTTTGATATTCGTGTTGAAAAAGCCAGAGAAAAATTCGCCGATAACCCCATGGTTATGGAACAGCTTGATTTTATCGCGGAATCTCTGCACGGCCGCCGTAAAATTATGACTGCTGAGTAAAAAATTAAGAAATTATACAGGAAGTTGCTTTATCATCTGAATCAACTTCCTGTTTTTTTGTATGAATTAAGGACGAAAATGACGACAACGCATAAAAAACTGGGCATTATCGCCGGCGGCGGCGGAATTCCCCGCAAACTCATCGAACGCTGCCTTGCCGAAAAGCGGGACTTTTTTGTGCTGGCGATTGAGGGCAATGCCAATAAAAATCTCATCACCGATGATGTGCCGCATAAATGGATACGCATCGGGCAGGCCGGCACCGGCTTCAAAAAGCTGCATGATGAAAAGGTTGAAGAAATTGTCATGATTGGCACGATTAAGCGCCCGACAATTAAAGACTTAGTGCCGGATTTGCGTACCACGGCCTTTTTTGCCAAGGTCGGAATGAAGTCGCTCGGCGATGACGGTATCCTCCGCGCTTTGGTACGGGAGATTGAGGGCGAGGGAATGCTTGTCAAAGGCATCCACGAAGTCATGCCTGAAATTCTGGTGAAAAAAGGCGTGCTTGGCAAACATAAACCTGATAAACAGGCCATGGAAGATATCCGCCGCGGGATTGAAGTGGCTTTGACGCTCGGAAAACTTGACGTCGGACAGGCGGTAGTCGTCCAACAAGGACTGGTGCTTGGCGTTGAAGGAATTGAGGGAACGGATGAACTAATCCGCCGCTGCGGAGAATACCGCCGCAAAGGTGAGGGAGGGGTCCTGGTCAAACTGCGCAAACCACAGCAGGATATGCGCGTGGATTTACCGACCATCGGCCCGCGTTCAGTTTATCGCGCCAAAGAAACCGGGCTGAAAGGCATAGCTGTCCATGCCGGAAACGGCCTGATTGTGGATGAGGAAGAAGTCATTCGGGCGGCTGATAAAGAAGGGCTGTTTGTTATCGGAATTGACCCGGGAGAATATCATGCCGAATAAAAAGTTAAAAGTTTATCTGATTGCCGGCGAACCGTCAGGCGATTTGCTCGCTTCACGCTTCATGCGCGCCATGCGTGAAAAAAACAAGGGTAACATTGAGTTTTACGGCGTCGGCGGCGATACCATGGAAAAAGAGGGACTGAAATCGCTGTTTGACATTTCCGATCTCGCAGTTATGGGGCTGGTGGAAGTTATTCCCAGTATTCCCAAAATTTTAGGACTGATAAAAAAAACTATTGCAGATATTGAACATATCTGTCCGGATGTGGTGATAACGGTTGACAGTTGGAGCTTTTCCTCCCGTATTCACAAAATTCTGCGTAAGAAAAAACTGGGCATTCCACAGGTGCATTATGTCGCGCCGCAGGTCTGGGCTTGGAAGAAAAAACGCGCGCAAACCATGTATAAATACATAGATTTGCTGTTGACCCTTTTCCCTTATGAACCCAAATATTTCACGCCTTATCGCTTGCGGGCGGAATTTGTCGGGCATCCGGTAATCGAAAGTCCGGCAGTCCATGCCGACGGCGCTGAATTTCGCAAAAAATACCATATTCCGGCAGAAAAGAAAATCATCACGGTTTTGCCCGGTTCCCGCAAAACGGAAGTTTCCCGTCTGCTGCCGGTGTTTTTGCAGGCTGTTGAGCGTTTGCAGCAAGAAGACAAGGATTTTTATTTTGTTATTCCGACGGTAAAAACCGTGGCGGACAGCGTCAGAAAAGAGGTTGAAAAATCCGGTAACGAAATTTTGATGGTTGATACGGAAAATGACCGTTACGGCGCTTTTCGCGCCTCATCTGCCGCGATTGCCGCTTCGGGAACCGTTGCTCTGGAACTGGCAATCTGCAATGTGCCGCATATCGTGGCTTACAAGGTTTCGCCATTTACGGCTTTTCTGGCTCGCCGCTTCTTAAAAATTCAGTTTGTGAATTTATCTAACATTTTGATTGGCCGCGAAATTGTCCCCGAGCTGTTGCAGGAACGCTGCGTGCCAGGCAATATCGCCTCTTATATCCGCCATTTTATCTTAAAAGATGACGACTGGTATGAAAAACAGATGGATGGTTTTGCCAAAGTGCGCGAGATACTGGGGCAGGGCGAACAAACACCGAGCCAGAATGCGGCTGATATCGTGTTGGAGTTGATTAAAGAGAAAAAATAGCATGAGAATGATTGATATTGTCGATACCACGGTGCGTGATGGCGAGCAGACAAGCGGCGTTGCCTTCAAATCTCAGGAAAAACTTGTTATTGTCCGCCGCCTGCTGGAAGATGTCGGCGTCAACCGCTGCGAAGTTTCGAGCGCCAAAGTCAGTCCTGAGGAACAGAAGACCCTGTCTTCGATTATGGAATGGGCGTCCGGTTGCGGTTATGCCGATGCCGTGGAAGTCCTGAGCTTTACCGATTATGACAAATCCATTGACTGGCTGGAACCGACCGGCTGCCGTCATATTAATCTTTTAACAAAAGGATCGCGCCGCCACTGTGAAATGCAGCTAAAAAAAAGTCTTAAAGAACATCTGTCCGATGTTGAAAAAACGATAAAATACGCCTTTGACAAAGGTTTCAAAGCCAATGTCTATTTGGAGGACTGGTCAAACGGCATCAAAAACAGCCCCGACTATGTCTGGAAAATGCTTGATAAATATGCCGGCATGGGCTTTGGACGGATTATCCTGCCGGACACATTAGGAATTTTGAGCCCCTTTGATACCAGCGAGTTTATCGGCGAAACGGTGCGTCGTTATCCTGAAATTGCATTCGAATTTCACGCCCATAATGATTACGGCATGGCCGTAGCCAATTCTTTGGCGGCTGTCCGGGCGGGCGTAAAGGGCGTTCATGTAACGGTCAACGGTCTGGGCGAACGAACCGGCAATGTCGATTTGGCGCAGATTGCCGCGACTATCAAAGACCATACAGATTTTGATACGACGGTTAACGAAAGCAAACTGAAAGAAATCAGTATTCTGGTCGAAACCTTCAGCGGCAAGCGTATTGCGCCGAATATGCCGATTTTGGGCAAGGATGTCTTTACCCAAACGGCAGGGATTCATGCCGACGGCGACAAGAAAGGCTGCCTCTATGAATCAAAACTGATGCCCGGGCGCTTTGACCGTGTGCGCGATTATGCTCTGGGAAAATTGTCGGGCAAAGCCAGCTTGGAAATGAACCTGAAACGCCTCGGAATCAACCTGAATGACGACCAGAAGAAAAAGCTTCTTGCCAAAATCGTGGAACTGGGCGATTTGAAAAAGAAAGTTACAGCCGAGGATTTGCCGTTTTTGATTTCAGACTTGTTGGGCGGGCATAAATATAAAAATTTTCGCATCCTTGGCTGTGTTATCACCACCAGCATGAAAATGAAGCCAAGTGCTAATGTGCAGTTTGAATACAAAGGGCGTTTTTATGAAGGGGTTGCCAGCGGCAGCGGCGGTTATGATGCTTTTATGAATGCTTTGAACAAACTTTCCGGCCGCATGGGCGTAAAAGTGCCGCGCCTGCTTGATTTTGAAATCACCATTCCGCCCGGCGGCAACAGCAACTCGCTGGTTGAAGCCGTCATCAAATGGGATAACGGGCTGATAACCCATGCCGTTTCTTCAGATCAGGTTAAGGCGGCGATTAAGGCGACCGAACGCGTAATGAACTTATTGGACAGCCAAACGAATGAAAACAATATATTTTAGGGATTGACAAAATTTAATTTGGAGATGTAAAATAAAAATACATTTTAATAATTATCTCTATTATATAACCCTTTAAATTTAATAATTATGTCGAAAAAAGGCGGTTATTGTCTTAGTTTGTTGAAAGAAGCTTTCAGCACTAAGGAAAATTATTCGGCTGGTGAACGCGTTTGGATGGGTGTTGTCGGTCTTGTCGGCGGTGTCGTCCATGATCCTGTCAAAGCAGTAATGAATGCACTTGATGTCGATGACAGCAATCCTGCGCCAGACCCCGATGATCCATCAAATCCCTGTAATCAGAATTTCTGATATTCTTAAAATTAAAGCCCCGTTGCCAAAGCAATGAGGCTTTTTTCTTGACTTTTGTCCAAAACGGTATAAGACTGTAAAAACAACAATATTATTAACATAAAATATTATAATTATGAGTGAAGTTATAAAAGATGCGCCATGTCTTTGTAAAGATGATGAGATGGAACGAATTCAGCCGAAAAGAAACTTTTTTCAAAAAATTTTATACAGTAGGCTTCGCAAGCGTAATCGCTGTTATCTGTACCCGGTGTTGTATTCCGACAGAACAATCAGTAATGCTATATGTGATAGGATAGGGCGTAAGCCTTTAGGCGTCGTTTTTGAAAATCATCTGATAACGCTGCGAGCTTCTTCTAAAAGAATGAAATGGGATGAAGCAATGGATTATTGCAAAAGCGTTAAAATCTTTGGGCAATCGTGCGAAGCCGGAACAATAGAGTTTTGGAAGAAGTGTATTGGCAAGAAAAAAAGCAAAGCTATCAATAAAATGCTGGCTTCGCTGGGTGGAAAAAGGATTAAAACAAAACGGAAATATTGGTCGTCATCCAAGCTCTCTTCTTTGCATGGATTTTCTGGGCGGGTAATGGTGCTAACTACGACGACATGGACACCAACGATAAGGATGACCACTTTGCTGTTCGTCCGGTGCTTGATTTTAGCAAATTACCTCCGGAAGTTGCCTCCAGATTTGTTTGGTTAACTTAAATGCATCTTAAGTAGAAGGCAAAAGCTCTGAGTAAAAACTCAGAGCTTTTTTTTGTATAGTTAATCACACTCACTCCCCCTGAGGTAGGGGAGGTTAGGTGGGGTGTGAACCTTTTTCCCGGCAGGCACAAGGCGCACGCAGTGCTTCCTTAAGTAAGGGACAACCAGCGGCAAACCGATGGGGTGAAGCAGGGGCAGCTTCCAGCAGCTAACTTGCCGCAACACCCCGCGGGTGTGTTTTCATAAAGACAACCTTGGGAAAATCTTCTTGAGCCTTGTTGAGATGCCAGGCATTGCGCGCCAGAAAAACCACAGAACCGTCATGGTCTTCCGCCAAAGTAAGCTGATTAGAATTTTTGAATTTCTCAAACTGCGCTTTGTCTTCGGAGGAAACCCAACGGGCCGTATAATATTGCGTTGTTTCAAACATGACCGGAATATTAAATTCGTTCTTGATACGGTCGGCCATAACTTCAAACTGTAAAGCGCCAACCACGCCGACAACCCATTCGCCGCCACTGATGAGCTTGAATACAGAAGCGCCGCCTTCTTCGGCAATTTGCAAAAGGGCGTTGCCGAGATGTTTTGATTTAAGCGGGTCAACCGCACGAACGCTTTTCAGAAGTTCCGGTGCAAAACTCGGAATTCCGGTAAAATTCAGCTTTTCACCCTCAGTCAGTGTGTCGCCGATACGCAACTGCCCGTGGTTGGGAATACCAATAATATCCCCGGCATAAGCGTCTTCGGCCAACTCTCGGTCTTGCGCCATAAACATCACCGGTGTCGGCACTTTAATCTGCTTGCCGGTGCGGATTTGCGCCAAAGCCATACCGCGCTTGAAATGCCCGGAACAAATGCGCATAAAGGCGATACGGTCGCGATGTTTGGGATCCATATTGGCCTGAATTTTAAAAATAAAGCCGGTAACTTTCTTTTCTTCGGGAGAAACCGTGCGCTCCACAGCCGGGTGAGGGCGGGGCAGAGGCGCGATTTCATGCAGGCCTTCCAGAATTTCCCGAACGCCGAAATTGTTGATAGCGCTGCCGAAGAAAACCGGGGTCAGCGCGCCGGCCAGATATAAATCCAAATCAAAAGCCGGACAAAGTTCCCGAACCATCATCACGTCTTCACGCAGTTTTTCAACGGCATGGGATGGTAACATCCGGTCAAGCTTCGGGTCATCCAAACCTTCGCAGGTTTCAATAGTAGCATTAATCTGCGATTTATCTCCTGTTTTGTTCATCAAAATCAGGCGGTCATTCAAAAGGTCATAACAGCCGAGAAAATCTTTGCCCATGCCAATCGGCCAGCTCGCCGGCGTAACGTCAAGAGCCAGCGTTTTTTCAATGTCGTCCAGCAGCATAAACGGATCCAGCCCCTCTCTGTCAAGCTTGTTGATGAAAGTCAAAATCGGCACATTGCGTAAACGGCAGACTTCAAACAGCTTTTTTGTCTGGGTTTCAATACCCTTGGCGGAATCAAGCACCATTACGGCAGAGTCGACAGCGGTCAAAACGCGGTAAGTATCTTCGGAAAAGTCTTCATGTCCCGGTGTGTCCAAAAGGTTAAATGTCACGCCGTCATATTCAAAATTCATGACTGAGGAAGCAACGGAAATACCTCGCTCCTGTTCCACCTTCATCCAGTCCGACCGGGCATGACGGGTATCGCCGCGCGCTTTGACAGCACCGGCCTGCTGAATGGCACCGCCAAACAACAGGAGCTTTTCGGTCAGGGTCGTTTTACCGGCGTCCGGGTGGGAAATAATCGCAAAACATTTGCGCGGATTTACTTTATTTTCAGTCATTTACAAATACTCTTTTATTTTAATGCATTAAAAATTTTAAGCTTTTTTAACGCAAAAAGATGAATTTTGCAAGTGAAAAGACGTCTTGCCGCTGCTGTCTTTTTTCTTGACTTTTGTCCAAAACGGTATAAGACTGTAAAAACAACAATATTATTAATATAAAATATTATAATTATGAGTGAAGTTATAAAAGATGCGCCATGTCTTTGTAAAGACGATGACATGGAACGGATGCAGCCGAAAAGAAACTTTTTTCAAAAGATATTGTACAATAGGCTTCGAAAGAGTAATCGCAGTTATCTGTATCCGGTGTTGTATTCCGACGGAATAATAAGTAATGCTATATGTGATAGGATAGGTCGAAAGCCTTTGGGTATTATCTTTGAAAATCACCTGATAACACTGCGAGATTCTTCTAAAAGAATGAAATGGTACGAGGCAATGGATTATTGCAAAAGCGTTAAAATCTTTGGGCAATCGTGCGAAGCCGGAAAGATGGTGTTCTGGAAAAAGTGTATTTCTGAGAAAGGAGGCTGTAATATCAACAAAACGCTGTTTTATTTGATCGGAAAAAGGATTAAAACAAAACGGAAATATTGGTCGGCACACGGGGATATCACTCTCGGAGCGTGGTCTTTCTGTCTGGCCCCTGGCGATGAGTACTACGATAATAAGTTTAACAGCTACGCCGTTCGTCCGATACTTGATTTTAGCAAATTGCCTTCGGAAGTTATTACCAGATTTGTTTGGTTAACTTAAATACATCTTAATTAGAAGAAAAAAGCTCTGAGTAAAAACTCAGAGCTTTTTTCTTTACAATAGGCTGTACACGGTACGAAAGTTTTCGCGTCTGATGTGTATCAGGCTGTTTTTGCGCGCTTTTTTCCAGTCGTCAAAATTTGTTCTGAAACGGTCGCATTGAATATAAACGCCTTTATCTGAATTATATTCGTAAACAAAACCCCATTCCTTTTTGCCTTTTTTCCGGTCAATGATTTCAATCATCCTGTTGTCTTCAAGGTGGAAGCATAAATAACGTTTTTGAACTTTTGTTTTTCGTGAAATAATGACCTTTGTGTGAATATCATTAATTCTGACTGTATCGCCTTTATCACTGGCAAAAGAATTTAACACAACGAGAAGCATTGCAGCAAAGAAAAATACCTTTTTCATAATTATAATTGTTTTAGTTAGTTTTAGAATAATAAAAAAAACAACAGAAAAATACCATATCTTTCTGTTGTTGTCAATATTCTGTCTAAAGATAATTTTAAAAAGGTGAAGAAACTTCCGGAATAATGACTTCTTCCTGAATAACGGCCGTTTCTACTTTCGGAGCCGCCGCATTGGCAGCTGGAGCGGCAACTGCTTCCGGCTGGATTTTAAGCAGATTCTGCGGAACAGGGGCGTTGTCTTTAGCCTTAGCTTCTGCCTTTGCCGGTGTGGGTGCTTTTTTAGCATCGGCACGGTTAATGCCGAGATAGTTTTCAATCGCCTGCTTTTCCCTCATTTGCTCACTTTTTGTAATCAGCCCGAGGTCGCGGATAACATCAAGCTTGCGCAGATTTTTTGCTGCAGTAAGAATATCTTTTGCCGGAGCCTGCGGTTTCATCCTTTGTCGCGGATTTGGGGGCAAAATGGCTTCGACAATCAAATCTCTTTCCGAAGAAAATTCCTGCGGCGTAATGGCGCGCGCTTCAACGGCTTCCTTCAAAGAGTCGATACGCTCAATAATCAAATCGGGTGAGGGAACCGGCGCTTGAATTCCCTCTGCCGGCGGAATGTTTGTCAATGGCAGTAAACCGCCGATATTGGCCTGCCGCCCGTCAAGAAATTCCTGTTTGGTAATCAGGTCTTTTTCCGCCAGTTCTTTCATGGTCAGAAAACGGGAAATAATGTTTTTTTCATTATCGTTGAATAAAACTTCGACAGCCTGAATATCTGCGGCTGAAGCCGCCTTATTTTCGGCAATAAGCTTCTGCTCGCGAATGAATAATGCCGCTTCCATGGCTGACTTTCCCTGCCGCTGCGCTGCTTCCTGAGAAATATTAAAAGTCATCACCCCGTCCTTGTCCTCAATCATGATATCGCTCTGCATCATATTAAGGTAACGCAAGCGGCGGCGGGCAACGTCGGACATCCTTTCCGGCGCGCCGTCTTTTGTGCCGAGAATGGTCATTTCTTCCGTACCGACGATTGTCAGGTCTTCATAATACTGGCGGGCGCGGTTAAGCCTTCCGGTCTTCTCATAAACAAGCGCGCCGACCATTAAGGCCTGCGGCTGGCGGGGATTAAGCGTCAATGCCTGAATCACATAATTTTCCGCGTCTTCGAATTTTCCCTGAGAATAAGCAACGGTCGCCAGTTCCGCGTCGCTGGAACCTTTTGTGCCGTAATTTTCGCCCTGAAACCAACTGTGGTTCGGCGCCGTCTCGGCAGTCTTGCCATCAAACCAGGCGCAAGAGCTGAGCAAAACCGAAAACATTGCGCTGCACAGGACAGCTTGGGTATTTTTGCCTGAAAACACGAGTTTCTCCTTCTAACTTCCCGAAAGACATTAATTAATTACCGCCATAATAGTAAATATAAAGATATATTACAATAATTTTAATTGCCCTGTTAATTTTACTTGATTTAAATAAAAAATTATGTAGTATTTCAGACAATAATTAAGAAAATCCAACAACCGCAGGCGTGGTGAAATTGGTAGACACGCCAGACTTAGGATCTGGTGGCGTGAGCTGTGAGAGTTCGAGTCTCTCCGCCTGCACCATTCTGCGTTTTGCGGAATGTCGTATAAATCATAATAAAAAGAGAAAATTCATGAATGTTACTGAGTTAAAATCTGAAGGTTTGAAAAAAGAATATAAAGTTGTTGTTCCGGCTAAAGATATGGAAAGCAAGGTTGACGCCAAATTGAATCAGGTTTCCAAAAACGTCAAACTGCCGGGCTTCCGTCCGGGCAAAGCGCCGAAAGAAATGCTGAAACAGAAGTATAAGGCCTCCGTCATGGGCGAAGTACTGGATGAACTGGTTCGCGACGCAACCGAAGAAGTCATCAAGAGCAAGGAACTCCGTCCGGCCATGATGCCGAATGTTAAAATCACATCTTTTGCTGACGGCAAAGACGTTGAGTTTGAAATGAGCGTTGAGCTTCTGCCGGAAATCAAATTCGGTGACCTGAGCAAAATTTCTCTTGAAAAATTAATGGCTGAAGTTCCGGCTGAAGAAGTTGACAAAGCCATCAACTATCTGGCTCAGTCCCGCCGCAATACCAAGAAAGTTGAAGAAGACCGCGCCACTGTTAAAGGTGACACAGTTGTTATCGACTTCGTCGGTTCTGTTGACGGTATTGAATTCAAGGGCGGCAAGGGCGCTGCTTATCCTCTGGAACTTGGTTCCGGTTCTTTTATTCCGGGGTTCGAAGACCAGCTGATTGGCAAAAAATCCGGTGACAAAGTTGATGTAAAAGTCACTTTCCCGGAAAATTATCATGCGAAAGATTTGGCCGGCAAAGATGCCGTATTTGTAACGGAAATCAAAGAAATCCGCGAAACGGAACCGGTTAAGGTTGATGATGAGTTTGCCAAATCCATCGGCGAAAACAGTCTGGATGAACTGAAATCAAAAATTGCCGACCGTATCAAGGTTGATTACGAGGCAGCTTCCCGCATGAAGCTGAAACGCCAGTTGCTTGACATTTTGGACAAGGAATATAGCTTTGATGTCCCTGCCGGTTTGGTTGACGCCGAATACAAAGGCATTGTCGCTCAGTATGAACAGGCTAAGAAAATGAACCAGCTTGACGAAAGCGAAAAAGCCAAATCTGAGGAAGATTTGCTGGCTGACTACAAAAATATTGCCGTCCGCCGTGTCAAACTAGGTCTGTTGCTTTCTGAAATCGGTAAAGACGCCAAAATCTCTATTGAAGCTGACGATGTCAACAAGGCTATCATGAATGAAGCGAGAAGATATCCGGGACAGGAAAAAGCCGTATTTGATTATTACCTGAAAAACAAAGACGCTGTTGAAGCTTTGAAAGCGCCGATTTTTGAAGAAAAGATTATCGACCATATCATTTCAAAAGCTAAAGTAGCGGAAAAAATCATTTCCGTAGAAGATTTGTATAATTTTGATGAAGAGAACGCCAAACCGGCCAAAAAAGCTTCTTCTAAAAAATCTGCAAAATCTGAAGAAAAAGCGGAAGAAAAAACAGCTAAAAAGTCAACAAAAAAATCAGCTTAAAAATTGATTTTATGAATGCAAAGCCCTGAGTTCATACTTGGGGCTTTTTTGTTGACTTTTGTCTAAAGTATGGTATAAGAGAGTTGAAAATATATTATTAACCACAAATACTTATAATTATGAATGAATTTGTAAAAGATGCGCCTTGTCTTTGTAAAGAAGACTGGCAGGAAGAGGCAAAAACAACAATGAAATTGTCTTTTGGGGAAAAAATCCAATTTCATCTGTTGCGTTTACAGAAAAGCCGTTTTTCTTATCCGGTCATGTATGATGACGGTACAGTCAGCACAATGGAATGTGATAAGATTGGACGAACGCCTATAGGTGTTGTTTTTGAAAACCACCTTCTGTCGCTGAAAGTTTCTCAGAATGAAATGCCGTGGAAAGAAGCTCTGGAATATTGTAAAAGCATCAAACTCTTAGGAAAAGGGTGTGAAGCCGGAACAGCAAAATTCTGGTATAAATTTAGAGACAGAAAAAAAGAGATAAACAAAATATTTTATTCTCTAGGTACAAAACCGCTTTCCGAAGAAACATATTGGACATCTGAAAAGTCAGGCAAGGACGCAGTCGGATTTGGTTTGTTTTATGGGTTGTATAGCGGGAAAGAATGGTATCGGCAAAGTAATAAATATTATGCTTTCCCCATGCTTGATTTAAGTGATGAATATGCGTATCCTGTCATGTATGCCGACGGTACAATCAGCACTTTGAAAAGCGATAAAGCCGGACGCATGCCTTTGGGAGTAATCTTCGAAAATCATCTGATCTCTATGAAAGATTCTTCTGACTATATGCCATGGACGGAAGCTCAGGAATATTGTAAAAGCGTCAAACTCTTAGGAGAAGGATGTGAAGCCGGAACAGCAAAATTCTGGAACAATCTGAACGAGCAGATAAAGAGCAATATAAATGCAATATTTTCTTCTTTAGGTGGAGAAATATTGGGCGTGCATTTATGTTGGACATCAACCGATTATGGGAATGATAATCATTTTAAAGCCCGATATTGGTATAATGGTATTGGTGGTCGTTCAAAGGATGAACTTCATAGCGTTCGTCCGGTACTCGATTTATCAAAGGTATCTCTTTAACAGTAAAAGCTCTGAGTTTTGGCTCGGAGCTTTTTTGTACCTATTTCTTTTCTAAGGCATGAAGCGGATTAACCACGCGGCGGATATGCGGCAGGCTTAAAAAGTCGGTCTGCATTTCTTTAAGATAAGCCAAATCGGGCAGGGACGGGCGTAACTTACAGCCCAGATATTTGAAAAAGGCTTTGCGCAAATACGGACAGAATTTAGTTTTTTTGACATATTTCCAATAAGCGGAAACAGCCCTTAGATACATCAGTTTCAACGCATCTTCCGGCAGACCGGGGTTATCAAGGATAGCGTAACAGTAAGCCATGAAACGGTCATTGTCCAACTGGATTTTATTGCCGGAAAAATTGCCGATTTCCTTTGGAACCAAAACCACATTATCATCAATTTTAACAATTCCCCGCGCACAAATTGCTGTCCGTAACGGAATGGATTCATCCTGAATAAAAACCCGTTCATCCGCACCGCCGGCTTCTTGCAGAACTTCTGTCCTGATAAGCTGCCCCATGCGCGTAAAACGCCCGGTCAAAACACCAAGCAGAGCATTTTCATTGTACGAGTAACTGAAGTCGTGAGACATCGTTTCATGCTCAAGCTGCTGCGGTTCTTTTCCTGTCTTGGAAAAACGGCCGTAAACCATGTCCGCATTCAGTTCTTTGGCCAAAGCCAGCATTTTTTGCGTTGAGTCAATCGGAAAAATATCGTCAGAATCCAACATTCGGGTATATTCCCCTTTAGCTAAGGCGATCCCCTGATTAATACGCGGACTGATGCCGCGGTTCTCCTTGTTGGCGACAATTGTCACATTGGGGAGCCCCTGAGTATATTCACGAATAATGTTAACCGATTTGTCCGTTGAGAGATCGTCAATAAATATATATTCGGGATTTTTCACCCCGGTTTGTCCGAGCAGGGCTTTCAAGACCGACGGAAGATAATATTCCTTATTATAAACGGTCATTACAAAACTGACGTCAATATTTTTTTTCATTTTCGCCTCAAACTGAATTTTTATTTAGAGCTTCAATTCCGGAATTGAAGCGTCTTCCTCCTCAACATTGAACTCAATAAAACGGGCGTCTTCCGTTTCGGTAACTTTTCCGCCGTCAGAAAAAAGCTCATCAGTTTCTCCCGCTCCGGAAACGACGGTATTATCCGTTGAAGCATTTTCTGAGGGAACAGCCGGCGCTGTTTCCTCTGCGGGCTGAATAACGTCAGTTTCAACATTCTCCGGTTTGGCCTCGGCTTCAAGCGTTTCAACCTCTGTTACAGCGGAAACATCTTCGCTATCGGCCGGAACCTCCTCTTCATTGGCCATAACACCGTCATTCGGCTGGGTATTTTCAGCCATATCTGCCTGTACCGGTGTTTCAACTAAAGTTTCCTCGGAAATGTTAATCAGCGATTCCGGCGCGCCGTCATCAATAATTTCCTGTTCACCTGTCGGAACGGAGGGAACAGGGGCAGCTTCGGTTACCGGAGCTTCCGCTTGTTTTTCCTCTAAAACAATATCTTCCGGCGTCGTGACCGGAATCAGGTTCTCTGGCTCAGAATCTTCCGCCGGAATTTCAGCCTCGTCTTCCTTAAGCTGCTGCTGCGGAATTTCATCCCGCGCTTTCAGCTGCTCGGTATTCAATAGTTTTGACTTGTCCACCTCGGTGTTAATGCATTGCAACAGCCAAACGTCATAAATCGGATGCTCGACGGCATTCAGCGCCGGACTGGAAGAAATCATCCAGCCTTTGAAAATATTTTGCTGTTGATTATCCTGCCCAATATCAACCACATCGACAAACGCGTAGTTATCGGGCGTTTCCTCGGGCGGACGGGTTTTGCAGGCTCTGACGACAATTGAGAAGCTGCCGAACCGTACTGCTGCATTTACCGGCGCTTCAATAACGTTTACCCGGCCGGTAATCTTGTCCATTGCCTGCAGCTTGGCCGTGTTTGTTTCAATTTCCTTGGCGGTTGCCGGAGCGGATAACGCCGCCAGAACAACAGCCGGAACCAGAAGTTTATTTATTTTCTTCGCCATTGTCCGTCACCATGAAAATTATTTCGCCGACCATGTCTTCAATGGTCTTAAAATCTTTGACATTGGTAATAACATCGCCGTTTTGCAACATTTCCTTAGATTTTCCAGGCTCAATTTTGATAAACTTATCGCCGATAAGACCATCACCGACAATAACCGCCGTACTGTCTTTGGGCAGAGGAACGGCAGAAGACAGACTCATGACAATTTCCGCGTCATAATTTTCATTGTCAAGCTTTTGGGAAACGACCGTACCGACCTTAATGCCGTTAATGCGGACGTCTGAACCGACATTCAAACCGCCGACCTTAAGAAAACGTGCGGTAACTTCATAGCCTTTTACTACCTGCAGGTCAGAAACTTTATATGCAAAATAAAGGAAAAATGCGGCAACAAACAAAACCACAATACCCATAATTGTTTCCATTGGCTTCTTATTCATAAAAAACTCCTTACATCTGTTATATTTATTGCGGCAATTTACTTGCAGTTTTTGCGGTTGGCTTTGCCGATGCCGATAATACGGTCAATCAGTTCTTCCAGCACCATGGCGTCCTGCGTATAGGCAAACTCGCCGCCCGGCGCCAGATAATCGGGAGACCCGCCCGGTTCGATTTCAATATATTTGTTGCCCATCAGTCCCGAACTGACGATGGAAGCGCTGCTGTCGTCGGGAATTTTGACCTGTTCGGAAATATCAAGCGTCAGAATGGCATGAAAATGGTCATCCAGCTGCGCGTTGACAACCCGACCGATATCCATGCCGGCCAGTCGGACTTTATCGCCGACCAAAAGGCCGTCGGTTCGGCCGAAGCGGGCGTTTATTTCATAAGAGCGGCCGTTCTCGGTTTGGGCAGCACCGGTTCCCCGCAATACAAAAAAAGTGCACAGCAAAACGACGGCCAAACCGGCATAAAGGCCGGTTTTCAGCGTTTTTGTTTCTTCACTGGTATATTTTTCAGGCATAAAAAACTCCTAAACACAAAATTTCTGCCCCTATAAAAACACATTTTTCACAATTAATAAATTAAAAAAACAAATTATCATCAAACTTTTTATAACTCTTAAAAAAATCTTAAAATTTAAAAATAAATAAGCTAGACTGGAAACAATTTGAAACGAGTCAAAAGGCGGCAAAATGATTACAGTGCGCGGATTATCTAAGAATTTCGGCAAAATAACGGCGTTGGACGATGTCTGTTTTGACATCAAAAAAGGCGAAATAGTCGCTTTGCTCGGCGCCAACGGTGCCGGAAAAACCACTTTGCTCCGCATTCTGGCCGGATTGTTATCCCCAGCCGGCGGCTGTGTTTTTATTAATGAGGAAGACATTGCCGGCAGCAGAGTCGACGCGTTGCGCAAAATTGGCTATGTTCCGGAAAACAGCCCTTTGTATGACAACATGACCGTCTTTGAATTTTTGCAGTTTACAGCCGGAATGCGCGGCCTCAGCGCTGAAACTTTCTCTCAGCGGACGGAAGAACTTATCCGCGGACTGGACTTGTCCGGCGTCATCAACCGCCGCATTTCCGGCCTGTCCAAAGGTTTTCGCCATCGTGTCGGCATTGCCGGCGGCATTATTCACAATCCCGAAATCCTGCTTCTTGACGAACCGGCCGAGGGACTGGATCCTAATCAGAAATTTGCGCTTGTCAATTTTATCAAAGCTTACGCCAGCCGCGGTATCGTTCTGCTGTCAACGCATATTATGGAAGATGTCGAAGCCGCCGCCACCCGCATTCTGCTGCTCGACCACGGGCGGCTGGTTAAGGATACGACGCCGGAGCGGCTCAGGCGCCTGCTGCCGGAAAATGATCTTTCCGCAGCTTTTCGCAGTCTGACAACCGGAGGAGGGCGCAATGTCGAATCCCTTTATTAGTATTTGGCGCAAAGAATTTTATGCCCTGTTTTCAGGCTGGCTCGGTTTTTTCATTCTGCTGGTCTATCTGGTTTTGTCCCTTGGTATGTGCTTTTTTGCCGGAGATTTTTTCAGGATAAACAATCAGGCGCTGTTTTCTTTTTTTCGTTTCCAGCCGGAAATTCTGGCCTTGCTCGTTCCGGCGGTGTCCATGCCTCTCTGGACGGATGAAAGCCGCCGTGGCACAATAGATTTCCTGTTGTCGCAGCCCGTAAAATATGCAACGGCGGTTATGGCCAAATTTGCCGCCGCCTGGAGTTTTGGCGCGGTTATGCTGTTGTGCACGCTGCCGCTGGCCTTTGTCAGTTCTTTTTACATAAGGCTGGACTGGCAGAATATTGTTCTGGCTTATGTCGCCGTCTGGTTGGTTATCGGCGCGTTTGCCGCCGTGGGAAGCGTTATCTCCGCCCTGAGTTCCAATCCGGTACTGACTTATGTCTGTTCTTTTTTCTGCGCCTGGATGCTGCTGGAACTTAACCCGAGCGTGCTGTTTTCCTGGGTTGCCCGCCGCTTTAAGGGGCAGGTGTCGGTCGTGCTCGATTTTCGGTCGGAATATGCGGACATGATTGCCGGTCAGCTCGCGCTCAATAATCTCATCTATTTCGGCCTGATAATCATCCTCTCTTTGTGGCTGAATGTCGTTATTATCGCCAACAAAAAGAATTAGGAGCCTGCGTATGAAACTGACTAAAACTTCCGTTTTGTTGATTCTGGCGCTACTGTTGAGCGCTTCCTTTGTCCTTTTGAACTTTGGCAGCTCAATCCTCTTTGCCGGGCATATTGCCGATTTTACCGCCGACAAGCGCCTGAGCCTGCGGCCAGAAACCGAAAAAATGCTCTCTGAAATCAAAACGCCGCTGACCGTCCGCCTTTATGTTTCCGCCGGAGTTGAAAAAGATTATCCGCAGACCTGGCAGTTTTCCCGCGCGATTATTCGCTTGCTCGAACAGTATCAGAATGCCTCAAACGGCGCGGTCAGCTATGATGTCAAATATCCCGAGCCTTTTGACGAAGTTTCTCGCGAGGCGGAAATGCTGGGACTGAAAAGCTTTTACGGTACCGACGGCAAAAATGTCATGTATTTTGGTGCTTTGGTAATGGCCGACCGCGGTGACAGCTATGTTATTCCGAGCTTTGTTGAATTACGCCGCAATTACCTTGAAAGCGATTTGAACCGGATTTTGCTCAATTTGAACGAAGACCGCCGCCCGCCCAAAATCGGCGTTATCGCCCCGGAACAACAAATCGGCAATCCGCGCCTGCCGTTCATCAAACCGGGAGAACGGTGGAATTTTCTCAACCAGCTGACCAATGATTATCAGCTGGTGCCGATTTCGCCTCAGGCCGTCCAAATCGGTGCCGACATCAACACCCTGATTGTCGTTATGCCCTCGTACGGCCTGCCGCCTTTGGGACTTTACGCCCTTGACCAGTTTGTGCTGCGCGGCGGCAATCTGATTTTGCTGGTTGATTCGCTGAATGAGCACACCAATAAAATAACCGATGACAAGACATTCAAAAAACTGCTGGAAAACTGGGGGATTTATATCAATCCGCAACAAATCGCCGGCGATAAGAACAATGCCGAGGAGGCTCTGTTTGACGGACAGGCGCTGTTGTATTATCCGTGGATTAACCTGCCGGCGGCTAATATCGAACAACAGCATCTGATATCCCGCGGCCTGAACAGTCTTATTTTCCGTTCTCCGCTGGCCGTAAATATTGCCGAGCGGGATGGTGTGCGGGCAACGCCGCTTGCCGGAACCTCTGACGCGGCCGGTTATGTCCCTGCCAAATTTGCCGTTTTGCCGGATAAAGCCGCCGTCCTGCGCAACTACCGGGAAGGAAACGGTATGCCAGCCAATCTGGTTTGGCTGCTGGAAGGCAATTTCAAATCTTTCTTCACCGGCAATGTTATGGAGGGAACGCCTTATGCCAAACAAATGCTTGAATATCTGCCTGAATCGCTCAACCCCGGAAAAATTCTCATCATTGGCGATACGGATTTTATTTATGACGACATCTGGTCGGATGCCGAATATACCGCCGGCAATCCGGTCTGGGGCATAGTCCCCTGGGCAGACAATGGCGATTTGCTTCTCCGCGCCGTTGATTATATGAGCGGAAGCCATGATTATCTGCAAAATGCACATCGGCCGCTGCTGTGGGACATCTCGTTGCGAACGTTGTTCCGCAATGAAGCGGGACAGCCTCTTGCCGACGCTTATAACAACACCATTCGCCGCCTGAAACAAAATACCCTGACGGTTGAACGGCTGCAAGCCGAGGAAAAGATTTCGGGACTGACGCTGGATGAAATGCAGCAGCTTGACAATGCCCGGAAAAATATCGCCGCCGGAGAAGATAAAATCCGCGAGTTTAATTATAAAATCGAGCAGGAAACATCTCGGCGCGTCCTGTGGTTTATCTTTGCAGCGTCAGCTTTGAGCCTGCTGACCGTTCTGGGCATCCTGTTTAGCGTCAGGTTAAGCCGCAGCCGCCGGAGATATCGCAACCCGTTGGAGGAAAACCATGAATAATGCTTATTTGCGCCGCGGACTGGGATTGTTTGTCTTTGCATTATGTTTCGCTTTGTTCAGCCTGTTTCCGGTCTATTATGAAAATCTCGGCTCTCTGAAAGGCGAACCGCTTTTTCCTGATTTGGAACTGTCGCAAATTGCCGAAATCAGAATACATACGCCCAAGGAAGAAATAACGCTGGTCAAAGACGAAAACCTCTGGCGGGTCAGCGAGGCGGATATGTATTTTGCCAATTATCAAATGGTTGAAAAGCTGCTTGACTTTTTCCGTTATTCCCGTATCCACCGGGCAGTCGAACTGACTGATGCTGAGTTCGCCGACAATTTTGTAAACAACGCTGCTGAAATCGTTCTGGCCGACACCGGCGGAAAAACGCTTGGCAGCGTTATTGTTGGCCGCCGGACATATAACAATAAATTTGCCTATGTTCGTTTTCCCGACAGTGAGAAAATCTATATGGTCAGCAATGCGGCGCTTCTGCCGGAATACGTTCATGCCTGGCTGCAACAGCCGCTGCTGACGCTCAATCCGGCGGAAGTCAGGGACATTATTGTCAAACGCTCGCCCAAAGACTTGATTATCGGTCGGGACGTGCCGGGATATCCATTCTGGATAATGGACGGCAACCGGATGTTGCGCCGCGCCGACCCTGAAGATTTGCTCAATCAGCTCCAGTCCGTCACTTTCACGGATGTCCGTTCGGCTCAGAATTTTGACGAGCAGCTCTTTACGCAGCACCGGGAACTGCGCGTTGTGACTTTTGACGGTCTGATTGTTGATTTGATTCTCTTCAAAAAAGACAAGGAATACTGGCTGAAACAAAAATTATCCGCCACCAGCCTACCAACTTCGGTTGTCAATGCTTATATTAAAAATAATGAGGCATTGTCAAACTACTGGTATTTCCGTCTGAGCAGTTATGCCGGCAGCCGCCTCTGGAATGCTGAAATATCGGGATAGAAAGGATTTGCGAAGATGAGCGGCAAGTATGACGACTGTTTGGAATTGTCTGAAAAATATCAGGAAACCGAACGGCTATTGAAAGCCAGCGAAAAAGAAAGCGATTCCAAATCTTACTTTCTGGCGCAGGCGTCGCATGATTTGCGCCAGCCGCTGCATGCTCTGCGTATTTTTGCCGCGCTTCTTGCCGACACCAAACTTTTACCGCAACAGAAAAACCTGATTGAAAAAATTATAGCAGCGGCAGACAATATGCACGACTTGTTGAACAACTATCTTGATTTATCCAAATTAGACTACGGCGGTACAAAATATGAAGAACATATTTTCTGCCTGCATGAGTTGACCGATAAGCTGGCTGAAGAATTTTCCATGATTAGCATTTGTCATCACAAACATCTCCATTACATTCCCTGTTCTTTAGAAATCCGCAGCGACAAAATTCTGTTGGAACGCATGCTGCGCAATCTGCTGACCAATGCTGTCAAATATGCCAAGCGCAAAATCGTCTTTGGCTGCAAACGCCGCGGAAACTTTGTTCAAATTATTGTTATGGATGACGGCATTGGCATAAGCGATGCTGATTTGCCGCATATTTTTGATGAATTTTACCAAAGCGGGCAAAACCCGGAAAACAAAAAAAGCGGTTCAGGCCTGGGACTGGCGATTGTCAAAAAAATTGCCGATTTGTTCAAGACAAGAATACGTGTCAAAACGCAGCCGGGGCAGGGGACTAGTTTCAGTTTTCTGCTTCCCACCGCAAAGAAGAAAGAGGCCTGAAGAATCAGGCCTCTTTTTCTTATGCTACATCAAATCACCCCAATATGTTTGCAATCTTGCTTCACACTCGCTGCGTGTTGCCAAACCCCACCCGAAGTCATCAATACGAATACGGTGTAACGTACCGGTAGAATCTGTTGTCTTATAGATAACACCCCAACCATTGAGCGGCTTCTGTGTATCTCCAACATAATCGGCATATTCATTAGTACATTCGTAAACGCCTTTGGCTGGAGGATTGCTGCCGGTTTGATTTTTACAATTAACATAAGTTCCGTAACTGTAATCTTTAATTTTATATTCCCGGTTTCCATAGGAATTTCCATTGTCCATATAAAATGTGCAAATGGTACTTAATGTTCCGACGCCGTTACTGCCGCAGGAAACGCTGTTTCTGCATTCCGTTCTGCTTCTGCATTTCTTTATGGTATTTCCGCAGCCGTCATCGCCCCAGTCAACCGGTACCGTATGGCTGGGACACCATGCATCACTGGTACCTGTCGGAGTACAGCAGGTTTTCCTCGTCCCGCCGCAACCGTCGTCACCGGTTATTGTTATCCCTGTACAACCTGTTTCATCAGGAAGTTTTTTACACTCTGCCGCGCCGGTATCAATATTAAACTCAATCACCGGGCGAACGCTGTAAAGGAAATTTCCGTTGGTATAATCTTTGTATGACGTACATAAATCTCGCGAATAACAAGTCTCCCAAATCCATGTGCCGTCTGCTTCGGACGATGATAAAATCCCCTCGCTTTTTGACGACGTTTCTTCAATCTTCCGGCCGCCCAACAAATCAATAGCTTTATTGATAACCTCCTTATTGTCGATAACACTTCGCAAAATACCGGCTGATGGCAGGCACCACTTCCATTTTGTGTTAGGTGCTGCCGCTGGCGTGTAATTCTTAGCTGCCCATACTGCCGGGAACTTGCTGCTGTCGCCATATGCCGCAATATAGAAACTGTTTTGGCAGCTGTTAATGTCTGTCGCAAACTGATTTTGCATAATGTTCGGCAGAGAGGGGATATCCGTCTTTGCCATTGCCGTTGAAGACCATGTCAGGGATGACGAGTTAATCGGGCTGGCGGTCATAGCCTGTCCGTTACCGTTATCATCCATATAAACGACGACGGCAATCGGCGTTTTGCCGCTTTCGACATTTTCCGTGCAGCTCATATCGCTGTTCAGTATCCAGCCGATCTGACACTTCTTGTCCGG
>UQAB01000015.1 GCA_900538765.1 uncultured Azospirillum sp.
TGTCCCGCTGACAGTTCTTATTATCAGAAATGTGTTTGCGACGCCAACATGACACAAACCTGTACCAAGCCTTATTACGGTGTCGGGCCGTCTTGTGACGGCAAATATGCTTCATGCAAACGTGATGACGATAAAGCCTGCAAGGAAGACGGCTACGGACAAACGGCGCAATGTTCTTCAGTACAGACGCCCAACAAAAAATGTTCTTACAACAGCGGCTATTATGACAAATGCGTCTGCCGCAGTGATCTTGTGATCTGTACCTATCCGCAGAGCGGCGTGGGCGAGGCCTGCGGCGGAAAATATGCTTCCTGCCAATGTCCGGGGTCGTACAAATCCTGTGAATGCGGCGGCGCTGCCGGCGCTACATCCTGTACAGTGAATGGCGTGACGACTTATTCCGATTGTAAAAAATGTTGTACGACGAGTTGTCCGGCTGGTTATGATTATACGGAAAGCCAGCTCACGGGGGCAAATGGCAATGGCTGGGTCAAGGACGGAAACGATTACTGCGACCATTGTACGCGCGGCAGGCTTTACAAAAGAAAGGCGGCGACTTGTCCGGGGTATACAGAAACCTGTACGAGCGGCGTTTATAATCCGGGTGATTATTGCCAGAGCGGCAACACTAAAAAATATAAGCCGGAAAACTGCAAGCCCTGTGTACCCAGCTGCAAAGATACGGCAGAATATGAAAATGGTTGTCCGGCATGTAAGATGGGGCATAGATTTGCCAGTGACGGTTGCGGCGGTTCATGTTATCAATGTTCTGAGTGGATTGAGAAAACCTGCTGGACAACCTGCCGCAATTTTGAAAGAGAAGAGGGCGTTTTTTGCGGCGAGTGGATTATGGTCGACTACCTCAGCTGCGGCGGAACAAAACCGTCCCAGCGCGGCAATGAGCGGCAGTGTAATTTTGGTTGGAATCCGACAGTTGACATGTGCGGAAAATATAATGATTACATGAGCAGCCGAAAATGCTGAGTTGAAAATAAGGCGGCGGAAAAATTAAAACCCTGAAATGAAAATTTCAGGGTTTTATAATGGCAAAAATCGGTTAGATTATTTTGCTTTTTTAGTTGTTTTTGCTGATTTAGCAGATGTTTTCTTCAAAGAAGCTGTTTTGCAAGAAGAAGTTCTGTTAGAAGATTTTTTTGAAGAAAAGTTCAAAGAGCTGTTGTTGGAAGAGGCTGTGAGCTGCTGAATGGCGGCGTTCCAGTCCTGCATGCTGGTGTTGGCCGGGCAGCCGGCGTTTTTCCAGATGTAGTAAGCGGCTTCTTTGATTGCTTTTTCATTCAATAAATTTGACATTTTGGTTTCTCCAGAGTTTATGTTCTTGTTAAAATTCCTACCTAGGATAGCGTCGATTGGTTAATAAAATATTTATTCCGTTGAAAAAAATGAATTTTTTTTGCGCTTGATTTTCGCGGCAAATCTGCCTAAAATCTTTTATTATTTTTTACTGAAATCAGGAGATGACATGGCTGAAAAAAAATCTGTTTTGGTTACCGGGGGCGCCGGTTTTATCGGGGCAAATTTCGTGCCTTATATGGTGGCGAAATACCCGGAATACCGGATTATTAATCTCGATAAGCTGACTTATGCCGGTAATTTGGATAATCTGGAAGAATGTGCCGGGGCAAAAAATTATGTTTTTGTTCAGGGCGATATTTGCGATGCCAAACTGGTTGATGCGCTGTTCGAAAAATATGATATCCGCGGGGTGGTTCATTTTGCCGCGGAAAGCCATGTTGACAATTCTATCAGCGGCCCGCGCGCGTTTGTGGAAACAAATGTGTTGGGGACGTTTACGCTGCTGGATGCCGCGCGGCGTCATTGGATGAATGCGCCGTTTGAGGTAAAGCCGGGGTATGAGGACTGTCGTTTTCATCATATTTCGACTGACGAAGTTTACGGAACGCTCGGCGAAAGCGGGTATTTTGAGGAAACGACGCCCTATGCGCCGAACTCTCCCTATTCCGCGAGCAAGGCGGGGTCTGACCTGCTGGTGCGGGCTTATTTTCATACTTATGGCATGAATGTGACGACGTCGAATTGTTCAAACAACTATGGGCCGAAGCAGCATCCGGAAAAGCTTATTCCGAAGATTATTGAAAACTGTGTGTTTGAGAAGCCCATTCCCATATACGGCGACGGCAAAAATATTCGCGACTGGCTTTATGTTTTGGATCACTGCAAGGCGATTGATTTGATTTTCCATAAAGGAAAAAGCGGCGAGACTTATAACGTCGGCGGGCATAATGAAAAAACGAATCTGGAAATTGTGGATGCTATTTGCGCGCTTATGGATGAGCGCCGTCCGCGCACGGGAGGTAAGTCTTATCGCGAGTTGGTTACTTTTGTGAAGGACCGCGCCGGGCATGACCGCCGTTATGCCATTAATGCCGACAAGCTGACGCATGAACTGGGGTGGAAAGCCGATGAGAATTTTGCCAGCGGCATTGTAAAGACAGTTGATTATTATCTGAAAAAGTGTTATAATGCCAATTGATGATGTGGAAGGGCAGGCATGCGCGAAATGTGCCTGCCTTGCCAAATCCCCGTCCGGGCTGAACAATTCGGTTTTGCGAATTGTTTTTTTGTGTGGGGCGGGACTTTTTGTTGCGGGTTTTAGAGGCTGGTTGGGATACTGAACATACCGCAGCAAGAACTGTGTTTGGGGGCAGGGGTGTTTTTTCCTGTTTCTGGGGAATGGCGTCGATATAGAGGTCGTATCCCATTTTATCAAGGTAAGTCCAGAGTTGTGCCAGTGTCCAGTTGTAAAGTTCTTTTTTGCCGCATTCCAGAAGCATGACGTTTAAGGGCGTCAGGCCGGTGATTTCAGGCATATCTTCAAAGATAAAATGACGTTTGCGGCGACACACCCGCGGGGTGAGCGGAAAGTTAGCCGCTGGTTGTCCCGTGCGTCAGGAGGCGCGATGCTTAGATAGGGGCTGCTTTTTGATGAAATCGGTTTTGCTCTTTTTCATTTTCTTAAAGCTCCTTGTTTGAATGAAACAAAACCGCCAGAGGGAAATCCTTATGGCGGTGGAGCCGAAAACTGTATGTATACAGACGTGGGTATTCAATATATTTGCCACACTCCACCCAAAAGTGGATTTTCATACATATGGTGTTTTCGGACACCGCAGACAGAACGCCTGTCTGCAAGAGAGAGTGTAACGAAGATGCAGGGAAATGTAAAGGGATTTTTTTACGGGACTCTGGTGCGGCTTTGGGAATGGCAATAATATCTTACGGGCGGATAAAATTTGCCCGGGACAAGAAGGTTCGGGTGATAATCGGCCGTTTGGGTGGTGTTTGTTAATATGGTCTGGAAGGGGTTATTCTTCAAAACGGTCGAAAAGCGTTTTGAGTTCCTCAATTTTCTGCTCGCGTTCCTCTTCCGAAGAAAAGGACTGAGAAACGCAATGTTGCAGGTGGACGGCGAGGATGTTGCTTTCGACGGCGCGGATTGCGGAGCGGATAGCTTTGAGCTGTATCAGGATATCCGGGCAATAACGGCCTTCTTCAATCATTTTTTTGACGCCTTCCAGTTGTCCCGAAATACGGTTAAGACGCGGGAGGTTGGCGGTATGGCTGGGGTTGGCGCCGTTCTTTTCCGGGGTGCAGTTGGGGCAGGGTGTTTTCATTTTTCTTAGTCCTTTATGTCTGGCACCGTTCAAACCGCCCGGTTTTTATTTTTCGCAAAATGAAAAGGGAAGCAGCCGGGCGGGACGATGTTAACGGTTATTTACATTTGCAGTCGTCGTTGCAGCGGTGTTCGTTATTGCAGGTGCAGTTATCGCCGCAAGTGCAGTTTTCTCCGCAGGAACAATTTTTGCCGCATTGGCAGTTGTCACCGCACTGGCAGTTTTCACATTTGCAGTCCGGATTTTTACATTTAGTCATTATTTTTCTCCTATTGGTTAAGTACCCTCTGGGGGTATAATTAATTTATATACCATATGGGGGTATATGTCAAGCATTTTATTGTCATGTTTTACGAATCGGGAGAAAACGGGATAAAAAAGGGGAGGCTCTTACAGCCTCCCTGATTTTTTTTACGACGGACGGTTTATTTCATCAAAGCTTCAAGGCTTTTGACGTTTCTGACCGGAACACGGTATTCGCGGGCAACATCGTCATTATCAAGTTCAACCATCAGAACTTCAGAAACGGCGCGCAGCGGTTTACGGGCTTCTTCATTAATAGCATCAAGCATAACCGCACTCTCACGGCTTCTGTACAGCAAAGCCTGATCGCCGCCGTCATAAACCAAACGCGGATTTTCAGGGCCGCCGTCACGGTATTGAATGATGATAAGGATTTCTCCTGCGGAATTCTGGAGAATGTCATATTGTCCTTCTGATTGATTAGCACTTTTAACCATTTTGCACCTATTAAACTATTAATTTTCAAAATCTGAAAAGATAGTAGCATATAATTATTAATAAATAAATTACAAAAATAATTTTTTTTTGAAAAAAAGCATTTTTTTATATTGACTATAAGAAATTTATCCACTATAACTCATTTCGTCATCGTATGACGGTGGCTAAAATCCCAAAATAACGGGTGCGTAGCTCAGTTGGTAGAGCATTTGACTTTTAATCAAAGGGTCTCGGGTTCGAATCCCGACGCGCTCACCAATTGTAAGTAAGAGGCTTTTTTAGACTCTTTTTAGTAGACTAAGTCTACAAAATAAAGCTCCGTTTTACGGAGCTTTATTCGTTTAAATCGTAATTTTAACTCACCATTCCCTCAAAATATCGTCGTTCGAATTCATTAGGTGTCAGATTTTTCCGCGTTTTCATCGGTCTCATTCCGTTGTAATAATTTATATATTCTTCGACTGCCGTCCTCAATTCATCTATGTTTTGAAAGGTTTTATGTTTTAAACACTCGTATTTTATTGATTTAAAAAATCGTTCCATTACCGCATTGTCATACGGCGTTCCCGGTTTTGAAAGCGATTGACGAACATTGTTCTTCTGTAAAGCATATTGGAATCTGAATGAAGTATATTGTGTTCCTTGATCTGAATGAAAAAGCAGATTTTTAGGATTGCCCCTGTCAAAAAACGCTTTGTCAAAAGTTGTTAAAACCAAGTCTGTATCATTTCTGTCAGATACATTATATGCAATAACTTTTCTTGAAAAAAGCTCCAACACAACACAGATATAACAACATCCTCCGTCAGTATTCATATACGAGATATCGCTTACCCAACACTTGTTTGGGGCATCCGGATTGAAATTTCGTTCTAATATGTTTAGAGGAGATGCGTAATAGTTTTTTGTCGGATTATGTTTCTTTACACAATTCTGTTTGCAAATTAATCCCTGTTCTTTCATTAGTTTTGCAACAGTTTCAACACTTACGGAGAAACCGGCTTCTTCTAATTTTATTTTTATCTTGGGTGCTCCGAATCGTTCTTTACTGTTTTTAAATATTTCAAGAATCTTGGGTTTAAGCATTTCATTACGAATTTCATACCATTTCTTTTCCGGAGCCCTCATTATTCTGTGATAGTATGTAGATTTTAATAATTCCAACGTTTTACAAATAGTATGTATAGAATATTCCTCTTTTAACTTTTCAACTACAGCAATTTTTTCATCATTGGAAGCATTCAAACCACAGCCACTTTTTCTAAAAATCTCGTTTTCGGTTTTAAGGACAGCCAACTCCCTTTTCATAAGTTCTATATCCCAGAGAGTATATGCAGTTTTCTTATGCGGATTTCGATGTTTCTTTTTTAACTTGACAATCCTGTATAGATAACTTCTGCTGATGCCATATTCTTGGCACAACAAAATAACATCCGCTCCCTTTTTATATTTGTCTGCAATTTCGCTTTTAATTTCCTGAGTGAATTTTGACATTCCCATTTTTATTCTCCTTTGCATTAATTATTTACAAGAGAATTTTATTGCATTTCAAAGGAATATCTAATGTTAAATTGGACAAAGTCATAAAAAGACTGACAAACACCGAATAAGTCAACAACCTATTTGACAGCTGTACAATTTTCGTTTTTAAAACACTATATGTGTTTTAGTAATCCATGCTGACATTTTATATTTTCAATAATTAATCATTAACATTTTTTAGCAGCTTTATTGCCATTAAAACTTTATTCGCACATTGGTCCGTATTTTTTCTAATTTCTTTTTCCCAAAATCTTAATATGGTCCATCCTTGTTCAGACAATACTTTATTTACGTATGCGTCTCTAGCGATGTTTCTTTCTATTTTGTTCTTCCAATATTCTCCGTTTGTTTCAAAATGACAATTTCCTTCCAACCAAGTTTTCCCATGCCAAAACTCGCTATCACAAAAAATGGCCAATTTATACTTTTTTATACAAATATCCGGCTTTCCAAGAATTTTTGAAGGATTTTTCCTATAACGCACTCCTTTATTCCATAAAGCCTTTCTTAGTAAAATTTCAATGCTGGTATTTTTATTTTTCACTTGTTGCATGGTATATCTACGTTGCTCTTTAGTCATAATATCCATCGCCACCTCAATTGTATGAAAACTTTTGATTTATCTTTAGTGTATTGACATGTCCAATAAAAAACAAGTGTAAATTTATTTCTCTAAAAATGTTGACATACTTGCAAACATCGAGATATAAAATAAATAATGTGTTTTTATATCTTGTTGAGATTGTATACAATATGCGTATAGTTGACTTGTTTTCAGGAGCTGGTGGTTTAACCTTTGGTTTTTACTATAAAAAGGTTAACAATCGATTTGTAAAAAATCCCAAGTGGCATATTGTCTTTGCAAACGAATGGGATCAACAAGCCGCAAAGGCTTTTTCTTTAAATTTTCCCTCAGTAACAATGATTAACAAAGACATCAAAAACTTGTCAGAAGAAGAAATTCTAAAATATATGGGACAAGAAACAGTAGATTTAATTATAGGCGGACCACCATGCCAATCATATAGCACTATTGGCAAACGAAAATATGATGACAAAGCAAGGTTGTATGAAGAATATTATAGAATTCTTTCCATAGTCAAGCCGAAAATGTTCCTTTTTGAAAACGTTAAAGGAATGTTATCAATGAAAAACACTGATGGAGGATTAGTCATTAATGATATTCGGGATAAATTTGAAAGCATTAATTACGATATCTCACACAAAGTATTAGATGCTGCAGATTATGGCGTGCCCCAGCATAGGGAACGCGTTTTTATCATTGGACAAAGGAAGGGATTAAACATTTCTTGGAATTTTGACAACATAAAGAAAGTTTCGGAACAGATAACCGTAAAACAAGCTATTGATGACTTGCCTCCCGTGTATGGAAATGAGCCCGTTAGCAGTTATCAAGAAACTTCTTTGGCGACAAACGATTATCAACGTCTTATGCGAGGACAAAACGAACATCTTACAGAACATTTTTCTTCACTTTATGGCGAAAAAATGCAAACCATTATAAACAATGTTATTCAGGGAGAAGGAAAAGATTACATAAATTCTTTAGTCGACAAGGGGATTATTGATAAAAAATACCGTCTTACATCCGGATATAAAAACACATACGGGAGACTTTGGGAAGACCGTCCCAGTACAACCATTACCAATAATATGTCGACTCCTTCTGGCTTACGATGCATTCATTATAAGGAAAACAGAGCGCTAACTCCTCGTGAGGGAGCCCGATTACAGTCCTTTCCAGATTGGTTCCGTTTTTGGGGAGGCAAAGGAAATGTTACCACGCAGATTGGAAATGCCGTTCCCCCATTGTTGGCTATGAAAATAGCGGAAGAATTGGAAAATGTATTGGATACTATAGATGGAAAATACCCAAAATAAAATATATTTCAACTTTTCGTATTTTGCCCTTAAACTTTTGGGAAAGGGCCTATATAACAACCCTTGGAGTGCGATATCCGAATTGGTTGCAAACAGCCTTGATGCTCAGGCCACTTCCGTATATTTATACATTAACATGAAAGATAAAGAGCATTCTACCATTGAAATTTTTGACAATGGTACGGGGATGACATATAAAGATTTGGCTGAAAAATATGTTTTTATGGGAAAAAACAAAAGAGACGAGGAAAATAACGAAAACCTTAGGAACAGCTACATGGGACGAAAGGGAATCGGCAAATTGGCCGCGTTATACTTGTCAAAAAAATATTATTTGCTGACTAAAACGGCTGATGAAGACGAAAGCCGATGGCTTTTGGATTCAGAAGGTCCTGAAAATGAAATTCCTACACTTGAACGTTGTACTAAAGAAATTAAAATAGAGACATCTCAATATTGGGAACAATTCAAAACTGGAACCATGATTAAATTGACAAACGTTGATTTAACAGGTATCGGCGAACAGACGATTGAGGGTTTGAAAGCTCGATTGGCAGATTTTTTTCTTATTGATGGTTTGAATGGAAAGATCGAAATCGCGGTTATGGACAAAAGCAATTTGACTATAGATTTTCAAACGGTAAAAAAGTCTATCGCGTTTAAAAACATGTTTGCTTTTGGATATAACACAAATAATGACATATTAAAAAATTTATCTTCGACAATCGTTGTCAATTCGCCATATAGCGAAATACGCAACAAAAAAAGGCAAGTTCATATTTTTAAATTTGATGAATTTAAGAACATTTCCGGAGCCCGAAAATTTACATTGAAAAATGGCATATTGTCTAATGAAGACATAAAATATGAATTGAAAGGCTGGATTGGTTTGCATACCTCTGTCGATAAAGAAACAGCTAAAAGAAATGATGACAATTTTTTAAAAAACAAGGCTTACAAACCTAATCAGCTCAGGTTATATGTACGAAAAAAATTGGCTGTCGAAAATTTCTTAGACCTCATAAAAAACAATCAAGTTTTTGCCAATTATATCGAAGGCGAAATTAGTTTTGACATTTTAGATGATGATCGATTTGACGATATAGCGACAACAAATAGGCAAAGTTTAATCGAAGACGACGAAAGAGTGCGCCTTTTGATTGAAATACTAGGGCCAATTATTGGAAAACTGATACGTACACGCATTCAATTGTCAAATCAAGTCAGCTCAGAAGAAAATGCAATACTTGAAAAAGAAAAAGCGGAAAAAGAAGCGGCAGAAAAAGAAGCGGCTGAAGAAAAAAGACAACGAGAATTTGCCGAAAAAAGGGTTGAAGAAGAAACTGAAGCCAGATTAGATGCCGAGAAAGCTAAAGAAATTGCTGAAACGACAGTTTTGATTGAAAAAAAACGTTCTAATTTCTTAGAAAGTTCCCTTGGTGAAGACCAAAAAGTTTTTGCAAAACGATTGCATATGTTAAAAATTAACATCATTACTATGAAAAAAGCAATAAAAAAAATGATTATGCTTATTCAAAGAAATAAGTTTTCAATCGATGAGGCTTTGATGAATTTAAAAAAGTTTTCTTACCATATTGCTCGAACAGAAGCTACATTAGCTTATACTCCTTACGCTGTTTTTAATATAAACAATGAAAAATTAAACGGTGATTTGTTTGAATTTATTACAGAGTATGCAAATAATGTGATGGGGAAAACGGATGACATAAACATAAAAGCAATAAACCAACACACTGACCGTTTCATTACAACGTTTTCCCCTCAAGATATTGTAATAATTCTTGACAATATTGTATCGAACTCCATCAAAACAGAACATAAGGCATCTCAACTGGATATCATAATGTATATGGAAGACAACACGGCCAATATTATTTTTAAGGACAATGGCTTGGGTTTAAACGAAAAAATCAAAGATGTAAATTCATTATTTGATTTTGGCATAAGTTATACGGCATCAGGAACAGGCGTTGGTCTGTTTCATATAAAAGAGATTGTTGAGAAAAATTTAAAAGGTACCGTTAAAATAAATAAGGTTTCCTCTGGTTTTGAACTACAAATAAGGATATAACATGAGATACAATATTAATGTATTATGGGTTGAAGACTCTCGCACTTTTTATGACGAAGAAAAAGACATATTGGAAATGTTCGCCACAGATAATGGCATTAACGTCAACTTTGAGTATATAGAAGATGTTGAAGTCTTTTTTAATGCAATGGAGCGACAAAAGGACGGTTTTCAAAAATATGACATATGCTTTATTGACTACAATCTTTCTTTGCAATCTGATAAATTTGGAGATTCTGTAATAAAAGAATTAAGAGGATATAATGTTTGTACAGACATCCTGTTTTATTCTGCAGACGACGTACCTACAATTAAAGAAATTGTTAAAGATGACTTCTCCTCCTTTGAAGGAGTATATGTGACAAATAGAGAACATTTTGACGATAAATCTCAGTATCTGCTAAACAAAAACGCAAAAAAATTGTATTCTATCAATAACATTAGAGGACTTCTTATGAATGAAACTTCTGAAAACGATTATATAATGAAGTCATATTTGCTAAGAAAATATTCGTTATTGAAAGATGATGAAAAAGAAGAATTGGCTGAATACATTAAAAACATAATTACAGAAAACGACAACAAACATCAATTAAACATGAAAGCCGCATTAAAATTAATTGATGGACATATTTCTATAAATGTCAATGCTCTTTTAAAATTACCAAGCGACATACTTTCACTGAATGACAGATACGAGTTGCTAAAGCGAATTTTGAACTATTTGGAAAAAGATAAAATAGATAGCGTTTTACTTGATAAGTATTTAAATGAAATAGTATCCATGCGTAACAATTTGGCTCATAGGAAGCTTGAAGTATGCAAAGCCAACAAACAGGTTATGCATTATAACTCGATTAATGATTTTGAACAAAAAAAGTGTAAGGTCAATTGCACTAAAACATGTGAACATTCTTCTGACAACAGAGTCAGCGTTGAAACATGGAATGACATTAAAAAGGAGTTAAAAATTTTTGGGCAACAAATGGATGAACTTTATATCCATTTATAAATTCCATTAATGTTTTTTGTCGTCTTAGTCTACATAAACTTCCACCTGTTCACATAGATGGCATTATATGTATTAAACTACCTTCGTCCAGTATAAAAGCTTTGCAAGTCTTACTGCTGGGGAGGTATGTTTATGCCAACCTACTCATTCCGGCAGTGTTATGCTCAAATTATAAAAGCATTTATAATTTAGACATTAACAAAAACAACATTATGCTAAAAAGCTATTGACATTCAAATTATTAGAGAATGAAAATATATAACTTTAACACATTGAAACATTTTTAAATTTAAAACTATGACTGAGGATTTAGACAAGTTCGAGAAGGGGGAAAAGTGCTTCTGATAAAAAATCGTTTGATTCGCAGAAGTCCGTTCCTTCCTCAAAGTGTTTATACGCAAAAGTTTGCGGCTGGTTAGACCAGTTCGTGATGACTGGAAACCGCATCACCATTTGGAAGAATCTCCGTAGGAATACGGGGATTTTTTTGTGCGCTAAGACTTAGGAAATCAGGGGATTGGAGAGATTGAAAGACGGGATTTTAGTCTAAGGAGTCCCGCCTTAAAGGGCTTAATTTCGGTCTAAATGGGCAAAAAGTCTACGTTATGTAGGGACACCTTAGACAGTATCCCTACATCAGTTTTATTGGCTTTGAGGGGAAAATAGTTAAAATCGGTTCGTGAGTAAAAACCGCTTATCGGTCGGCTGAAAATATAGGTTTTCACGAACTTTTGCATCCCCCCTACATGAAATGGAAAACGGCATAAGACAGAAAAGATTTTTATAAAACACAAGCGAAAAAGTGGAAAAATACTGTTATGTCATCAGATTGGATGGAACGATTGAAAACGGACGTCCTCTGGCTCAGATCGGCGCTCATTGCAACGGTTATAATGAAAACAGCATTGGCATTTGCCTGATTGGCCGCCGGGAGTTTACACCGGCCCAGCTGGTCTCGCTGAGAAACCTTATCGGCTCCTATCGGAAACTCTTCCCCGGTTCAGAAGTATTCGGACATTATGAGTTATGCCGGTATAAGTCTTGCCCCAACTTTAATGTAAAGGACTGGTACTATGGCGGAATTTTTAAACAAATTTAAGGCCTGGATTATTGCCGGAGTTGGTCTTTTGCTTTACTGGCTGGGGCGAAAAGATGAAAAAATTAAACAAATCGACACTAAACAGAAAGGACAGCTCAATGCGATACATCAAGCGAACGTGGTTCGCAATACTCGCTTTGAGTCTTCAGGAAACCATAGACCAGATTGACCGCAACAATTTGGTTTATGATGACCTTTGCACCTGAAAAAGCCCCCTGCTCTACGGAGTAGGGGGCTTTTTGTCGTTTAAATACCTCTTTTAGATTGCTTTTCTGGTCAAATCCTGACTGGCTGCCAGAGAGTACATATCGCTGACATCCTGTGTCGGATTAGACAGGGTATCCGTCGAAGCCGAATTGCTGACGCTGAAGCTGTTCATCGCTTGAATCAGTTGGTCTGCATTACTGATATTCAGTGTACTGTCATCATGGAACTTTATTGTTTCGACCATATTGTTAGAATATGTTTGGTTGTTTATTTGGATGCCTTGAGATTCATCTCCTTTAACAATAATACGTAAATTTCTTCCGTGTTGTTCAAATGCCAGGTCATCTAAAGAAATTCCTTCTCCAAATAAGATTTTATCATTGCCATTACTGTCAGAAATCGTATCAAACCCATCCCCAAGATTCCAGACATAGGTATCGTTACCATTTCCTCCATTTAGAGTATCATTTCCCTTTCCGCCGATTATAATATTACTACCATTTCCGGTGTAAACTTCATCATGCCCATCTCCGGCGTAGATGATATTATCATTATCTCCGGTACGAATTTCTTCATTGGCATCACTTTGGACATATGTCAGTCCCTGATTAACAATATTATAAGAAGTTCCATCTGAGAATTCCAGCAGACCTATAATATCTGTTCTTTCTAAGGTTATTTTTTGGTCTGGATAATTTTTGAATGAGATTACAAGACCATCTCCGTTTTTCGTAAAAATCAAATCATCTAAAGTTATTCCTTCACCAAATTTGATTTTATCGTCAGCATTTCGGTCAGCATACTGGCTTAAAATTATATCCCGTCCGTCCCCGATATTATAAATGAAGGTATTTGCGCCGACTCCTCCGTCCAAGCGGTCATTCCCTTTACCGCCGATGATGATGTCATCGCCATTTCCGGCATAAATTTTATCATCTCCTTCTCCGGCGTTGATAATATCATTAAAATCAGTGGCAGAGAAATCATCATTAGCGCCAGTTTGCGTATAGGTTAATCCTTGAGTTAAATCCATACTTGTACCATCAGCAAATTCCAGTGTTTTAATACTGTTTGTCAAACGAAAGTTTTCAATCAAAATACGTTGATACGGATCGTTATTAATCGAAATTTGTAAATCATTAGAATTAATGTTGGTAAAAGTCAGACAATCTGCCGTGATGCCTTCTCCGAAGCGGATTATGTCTGAGACGTTATAGTTGGCTTTTATGGTATCACAACCATCTCCGAGATTATAAATGAAGATATTATTACCGCTGCCGCCATCAAGGATATCGTTTCCTTTGCCGCCAATGAGCGTATCATTGCCTGCTCCGGCCTGAATATAAGAGTTTCCGTTTCCGTCATAGAAAATATCATCGAAATCAGTTCCGCGGATGGCTGTGCCATTGTTGTCTATATTTGGCTGGATAAAGGCATAACCGGTTGAGGTTAAATCTTTGATTGTTCCGTCTGAAAAATGCAATTCTGATATAGGAAATATGTTGGATGAATTTGCCTGTCCCGAAAGCAGAATTCCGTGTCCGGGCATGTTGAGGATATTGATTATAACGCCTGCTGATGATTTTGAGAAACTAATATCTTCCCATGAAATGCCTTCTCCGAAAATAATTTTGTTGAAACCATTACTGTCGTAAATTTCATCAAATCCATCTCCGAGGTTATAGTAGTAGGTATCATTGCCGCTTCCGCCGGTGAGTTTATCATTTCCCTTGCCGCCGGTGATATGGTTGTTACCTGTCCCTGTATTTATTGTATCGGCAAAATCACTTCCGATAAAGGTTTGGTCTGTATTATTACCGCTTAAATTTAGACTTTCATAGGGAATATATTCTATTTCTTTTGTCGACAAGTCAACAATTGATCCATCTGCAAATTCTAATATATTAATATTTTTTCGGTATATGTTTATACCTTGTGAAGTATCTCCTTTTACAAAAATATAGAGATTGAGATTGGTCTGGGCGAACGAGAGGTCTTCAAAATTAATTCCTTGACCAAATTTTATTTTGTTTTCGCCGTAACTGTCATCAATGTAATCAAATCCATCTCCCAGATTCCAGAGATAGGTATCGTTTCCATCTCCGCCATAGAGGGAATCATTTCCCTGTCCTCCGGAAATTATGTCATCTCCGGCATTGCCGTAGATTTTATCGTCACCACCATTACCATAAATTTCGTCGTTATATGATGAGCCTGATACTGAATTATCTGATATATCCGTTTGAATGAGTTTGAGCGGTGTTTCTGACAATTCAATACTGCTGCCATCGGCAAATTTCAAAGTAAAATCGTTTAACCTGAAGCCTTTTATCCCCTGTGTTCTATCTCCTCTGTAAAATAGATTACAGTAAATTCCGTCTTGTTCAAATACCAAATCATCAAAAGAAATGCCTTCTCCAAATTGAAGGATTCCTCCTGTTGAGTATCTAAAACTGAATGTATCCAAACCATCACCGATATTCCAGATAAATGTGCCATTGCTGTTGTAACCGGAAATTGTATCGTTACCTTTTCCGGCACAGACGGTATTCGTCCCGCCGCTTAATGTGATTGTATTATCTCCGTTTCCGTCGTAAATTGTACTATTCGCTAAAGGAATGAGAATATTTGAATTTTCATCCTGTTGGATAAACGTCAGACCTTGTTCCTCAAGATTGTATTCTGTTCCGTCTGCAAATTTGAGAAGATATTTGTGACTGGTATAAAAATTGCTGAGGATTATACCCTGTGTTTTATCATCGTTGACATAAAGACGGAGTGAATTTTCGGTTCTTAAAATTTCAAATTTTAAATCATTGAAGGAAATACCTTCGCCGAATTGGATAATGCCCTGAGTTTCATAAAGACTTGATATCGTGTCCAAGCCATCTCCCAAGTTCCAGATATAGGTGTTTGTTCCATAACTCCCAAAGAGATAGTCATCACCTTTGCCGCCAATAAGAGTATCGTTGCCTCTGTCGCCGGAAAGTTCGTCATCTCCGTCATAGCCGTAAATAACATCATCATATTGAGTTCCGGTTATACTGTCGTCACCATTGCTTTGTTGCAAAGTCAGTCCTGTTTTTGATAAATTGAATGATGTTCCGTCGGCGAACTCCAGTTTTTCAAAAGAATATAAACTTCCGTTGAAGAAGTATTCAATCTGTATTCCTTGAGTACAGTCACCGAAAAGAGTGATTTGTAAATGTTGAGCAATTCTTGAAAATGTCAAATCACTGAAGCTGATACCTTCGCCAAAGCGGATGATGTCGTTTGATTCGGGACTATTGTTCCAATCATAATCAGAGATATAGTCAAATCCATCACCAATGTTATAGATATAAATATCATCACCGCCGCCGCCTTTTAATGTATCAATTCCTTTACCGCCGATAATAATGTCATTGTCGTTGCCGCCATTTATGGTATCTTGTCCTGATTCTCCATATAATATGTTGTTTCCTGTTCCAGTGTTTATTTGGTCATCACCCTTTCCACCGTATACAATGTCATTACCTGTTTGTGAATTGATTTGATCATCTCCGTCGTTAGCGTAAATAACATCATCGAACTCTGTACCGGAAATGTATTCATCACTGTTCTTTTGGGTCAGTGTGAGGCCGATTTCGGATAAGCGGATATTCTCACCATTGGCAAAGCGTAAATTTTCTATTTTATTATTAATATTATTAAAAAAGTAGTTAATAAGGATACCTTGCGTTTCATCGCCATTGACAATTATGCGCAAGTCATTTCCTTCACAACGATATGTCAGATTTTCCGGGGTAATCATTTCGGTAAAAAAGATAGTGTCATTGTTTCCGTTGTCATAGATTTCATCTAATCCATCACCCCAGTTCCAAACATATGTGTCATCGCCATAACCACCATAGAGCCGGTCGTCTCCTTTGCCGCCATAGATTATATCGTTTCCGTTGTCTGCACTGATGTAATCGTTTCCAGCTTCTCCGGAAATGATGTCATTTCCGGCAGTCCCGTATATATCTTCTTTTTCATCTGTTCCATTAAGTACCATTGTTTCTCCTATGGTAATCGGAGCTCTGTTCCAGGCAACACGTACATATTCGTAGTCCCAAGAGGTGCCATCGGCAAATTTAATCAAATCAACCGTATTTGTTGTTTTACCGGCTTCCAAAAAATAGCTGTAAATCGTGACAGTATCAGCGTCATTATGCAGGCTGAGAATGAGATCATTTCCCTGACGTTTGAGAGTGACATCAGAAGGAGAAATTCCTTCGCCAAACTGCACAACATCTGTTGAAGTCCCTTTTTCTTCATTAGTGAAGTTATTGATAGAATCATGTCCCCAGGAACCTTCAAAGAAATAAGTGTCTGAGCCTTCACCGCCGACCAGATAATCGTCACCGGTTCCGCCGATTAATGTGTCATTTCCTCCTTGCCCGTAAATTTTATCGTTACCGGCAAGACCATTGATGTAGTTATTGTCTTCTGTACCATAAATAATATCATCATTATTACTTATTTTGTTTTCAAACTTTCCAAAATTTGTAAAATATGTTTGCAAGCCGGATACTTGAGTTTCACAATTTTGGAAAGCTTCATTAATACTATCAGTCATTATATTTTGCTGTTTTACAATATCTTCCAAATTGTGCAAAGTATTAATCGCACTATCAATATTAGTTTCAGCCATATCATTTAAAATTGTAACTGCACCTGAAACATCAGTATTCCATGTTTGAGTTTGTTCATTCCATGTCATTTTGATATTTTCAAGAAGCGTTTTGCAATGTGTTTGAGCTTCTAATTCGTTGGAAACATAGGTTGCTAAAATATCATATCCTTGCCTTAAGAACATAGCAGCGTTTTCAAAAGGGTTAGGCTCTCCAAGACCAAACCAATAACAATTAGTATATGTTTGCCCCAAAAACATCTCTAAAGTTGCCAAATAACGGGCATCTTCAATTGGATTATCATAAAAATAGCTGGGCTTACGGCTTTCTGGATCAATATTTTGAACGCCAGCCCAATGGAAGATAATATTATCAATCATTCCTTTGCGGACTCCGGCATTTGTTTCCGCAATATATTGTTCAATTAAGGTTTTCAGTTCCCCTGATGTATCTAAGGTTATTGCGGTGTGTAAATCATGCACATTTCCAAAACCTTGAATATTTGGTAAATCCACAATTATTTCAGATATTTCAACATTCGTAGTGTCTTGGGTATTAGTAAGATTTACATTAAACCAGACATCGTGAACAGAGCCTGTTGAGCCGTCTGTTTTAATAAATGTGCCGGTTTGCTTATGCTGATTGCCATTTTCATCGGTAGTTGTTGAATCTTGGTAATCCAAATTAATACCACTGACCCCAGCTTGTTCTAAGGTCAGTAATTCTCCTTCATCGACAATGCCGTTCTGATTGGTATCTTTCCAGACTTTAACTTCATTCCAAGCTGTATCTTGGCTATTGAATACGCCGTCATTGTTAGAATCTAAATCTTTTAATGCTTCAAAACCGTTAGCGGCTTTCTGTCCAGACGAAAGAACGGAGTTATTGCCAAATAACTCCGTCCCGTCATCAATCTGCCCATTATTGTTCAAATCCCGAACCAGTAAGCCATCATCTTTCCCAACCCAACCGGTATTCTCGGCGAAGCCATCGTTTTCGTGGTCAAAATGAACATTTCTCTCTGTATTAATAGTTTCGACTCCATCTCCATCTAAATCTAAAACAAGTGGAGAGAGTTGCTTTTCTGCTGTGGCGAAAGAGGATTGAATTGAAGGTAGTAAATTTTCTTTAGCTTGTTCTGCATTATATTGTAATAAAGGGCAATAATTCACTGTAATGGAAGTTTCTTCTATTTCCATCCCTACAATTGCTAATTTTTCTTGTATTTTGGTAAAAATATCGTCTTTATGTTCTTCAATATAGTCCCACGATAAATCAACTAAACTTCCGATTCCTACAGCTAAAAGTGTTGTCGAAAGTATACCAAATGAAGAAGGAATTAGTAGTACAGCTAATCCTGTACTTAAGGCATATTTTCCTATAGGGCCAATATCTCTATTATCTAAAGATTCTTTTATAGCTAGAAAAGCCCCATAATAACCATATTTTTTTACTAAACCGCCCAAATTTTTTAAATCATCAGGCATTTTAGATATACAGTCTCCTATTTTACTTAGAGTAACCTCTCCTCCTGTTATTAATGTCTGTTCCAAATTGTCATAAAAGCTATTTATTTTTTCTTTATCTTCCTGAGAAACTTCTGTCATTTCCAAACTTCCTTTTGATATTTGATTGCTTTTTCATAATATTTGTAGTACATTTTCCCTACAAATATAATTGTACATATGTGAAAACTTCCACATATAAAAAAGATAGATAGATTTCTTAGTCTTGAAGTAAAGTAATCTCCTCCTGAGTTGAAAATACTATAGATAAATGGTAAAAAGACTAAAACACATAAAAATAGAAACTTAAGTGATTTATTAATAAGGATTTTTTCACTTTTATATTCATGATAAGTTTGATGTGCAGAATAAAATGCTTGATAAATTTTATATGGGCACGAATAATAACTCATTGCAATTCCTAGAGCACAATAAGATATAACTATTTGTGCAAGATATGATTTATTATTTATATCATCTAAATAAAAAAATATTCTTAATATTTCTGACCATGATGTTTTGATATTATTTGCTTCTGTTGTAACAAAGATGGAAAAAATGAAGGTAGTAATAAAAATAATATATAATTTGCAATTATCTTTAAAATTTTGACTAACCATAAAATCTCTTTTATAACAAAGCAGAATGCTGAATGTAATAAATATTATGTTTAATATAAAGATTAAAAGATTTGCTTCAGACATAATTGCTTTTCTTATTTGACTGGATATTAATATTATAAAAAAAATCCAACTATATATAAGCAATCCCCAAACTAATCCTGTATATATAGGATGCTTTTCAGATGGTGTTTCCATTTGAATTAGCTTTTTCTTATATGGATTGTCATCACTTAGCTGTTCGCTTAATTTGTTTTCATGGAGATTATATGATTTAAAAAACATTTTATGATCCTTGGGAAAAGTTTTTGGCCGAATCAGGAGAGACATCTAAAAATTTTGAAGATGATGGCAGTTCAGAAAATGGCCCGGAGAAGGGCGGTTCGGTATAATTATTCATTCATTTTCACTCTTAATGAGATTTATATGTTCCTATTCTCTATCATAAAGTTTAAAAAGCAAGCAGAAAAATTTATTTCTAATGTTTTTTTTGGGGGGGATAATTATGCGGCTTCATCGACAATGCCGTTCTGATTGGTATCTTTCCAGACTTTGACTTCGTTCCAAGCTGTATCTTGGCTATTGAATACGCCGTCATTGTTGGAATCTAAATCTTTTAACGCTTCAAAGCCGTTAGCGGCTTTCTGTCCATTTGAAAGAACGGAGTTATTGCCAAACAACTCCGTCCCGTCATCAATTTGTCCGTTACCGTTAATGTCCCGAACCAGTAAGCCATCATCTTTCCCAACCCAGCCTGATTTTTCAGAAAAATCATTATTATCATGGTCGAAATAAATGCCGTTTGCCACAGATGTTGTTTCAACAACGCCATCCCCATCCAAATCGAGAATCAAAGGAGATGGATTATTTTCAGCTGCTGTAAAAGAGGATTGAATTGAAGCTATATCAACATATTTTGTATTAATGGCTGAGGTTAAGCCAGCTATTACAGCGAAACTTACACCCCCTTGAGCGACATCGGATAAAAATTTATTTATTAGAATGTCTTCGCCATTGTAAATGAAATCGTGTTCTAAAAAAGGCTGCAATATTTGTAAATATTTTTCTGAAATATAAGGTTCATTGTTGGTTAAAATATCATCAATAGCGCCAACGTCATCCAGAGCATTAACCAATTTGTTGATAAATTCAAGTTTCTTAGCTTGTTCGTAATTACTGGCATTAATGTAATCGTCGTTATGCCCCCAATAGCCAAAAGTAGTTTTGTCTGGTAAAGAATTGTAAATATTTGTATCAAAATTCGGTATATATTCCAAGCCCCAATAATTTGTAGCTGTATTGCATACTCGGCCATTATCAACCCATGGAATTCCTAGCTCATAATCGATTTGATTGACAAGATTGGTTAAAGCGGCATCTAACTTAATTTTGTTAAATATTTCTAAGGCATCATTACCAGATGCTAATTCTTTAGAGTTATAAAATTCATATTTGCTAATATCTTCTTGTGTTGTATCAGCAGACCAATAAGCTTCCTGTGTAATGTTAGGATTTTCTTTGTTTGTAAAAATAAATTTTTTAGCAGAGGATTCTGTTATAAAAATATGGGCTTTGTCTGGATTGTTTATATCTGGTCCAAAATCGATACCGTAAATTGTTGTATTGCCATTATTATCAGTAACAACCAGATTATAACCGGTATGACGAGCAGCTACAGAAAGACCTAATGGATCGTAAACATTATACGAATGCATTTTTAACGAATATGTAGTCATAGAAAACTCCTAAAATGTGACATTTGTTAGACGATGATAAAATGCTAAAGAAAAATAGTAAATATAAGGAATAAGAACACAAAATATAGTCCAAAATAACCTCATTTGGTTCGATAATGTTTTTTTAGTTTTTGAAGGAATAAACATAATTATTAAAATTATAAAAAGCGTATAATAAAAATTGTGAAAAATAATTAATACAAGCATAATAATATTGTTATACTTATATACTAAAATAAAAGATAAAACTAAAGATATTAGAAAAAAGGAATTAAAAATATTTATAAATATTTTCTTACCATAGATATTAAGTATGAGTATAAAAACAATTATATTAATTATAGCCGGAGCTAAAATAATAAAATAATTGGATGCTCCACTAAATATTACGTTAATGCATTGGGGATGTAATAAAAAGCAAAAAATGAAAAAGTAAAAAATTATACTTAAGGGATGTTCCCACATATTTTTCCATACTTGTGTATGGAGTTTTGTTTGAGTGCAGGTGTTTTTATTTTCTATTGGCTGATTTTTTGGGGTCATTATACTTTCCTCGTTAATTAAGTAGTAAAGTAAGAAAATCTTTGAAATGAGATTTAAAGGAGTAAGGTTTTAATTTGACAGAATCAGGAGAGACATCTAAAAATTTTAAAGATGATGGCAGTTCAGAAAATGGCCCGGAGAAGGGCGGTTCGGTATAATTATTCATTCATTTTCACTCTTAATGAGATTTATATGTTCCTATTCTCTATCATAAAGTTTAAAAAGCAAGTAGAAAAATTATGTTTATTTTCTGTTCTGTTAATGTTTTATTAGCATATATCAGAAAGTTAGCGAATCTCTCCATTGGAGAAGAATATGCCTGAATGAGAAATTTGGGATAGCTTAATAAAAATTAGTTTTAATTTTAAAATGAAAATAATACATCTATTTGTAAAAAATTTTCTTTGCTTTTTGTTTTTTTCGTATTAGGATTTGCTATAAAATTATTACAACCCACGGGATAGTGAGCAAATTTATGACAGAAGAAAATTCAAATCCCCAAACTCTTGATACCGGCTTAGCCTGTTTTGCGATTATGGCGAATTTCTTTGAAAAGCCAATCTCTATTGACCAAATCAAGCATAAATATGACCGGCAGAATTCGTATTTTGAAGAATATGAACTGTTGCAATTGGCCAAGGAATTTTCTTTCAAAGCCCGCTTTGTCGAAACCAAGTGGGAGCGTTTGGACAAGACAGCACTGCCGGCAATCGCTCAAAGCAAAGACAATACTTATTTTATTATCGGCAAAGTTGCTGAGGACAAAGTTTTGATTCAAGACCCCGCCAAAGGCAACCACCCCGAGGTTTTGAGCAAAGAAGAATTTATGAACAGATGGAACGGCAGGCTCTTAATGATGACCTGCCGTGAGTTTATCAACGGCAAAAACCGCAAGTTTGACATTTCATGGTTTATTCCGGCAGTGGTCAAATATCGCAGGCTGTTCGGCGAGGTTATTCTGGCTTCGTTCTTTTTACAACTGTTTGCGCTGGTGTCGCCGTTGTTGTTTCAGGTGGTGATTGACAAGGTGCTGGTTAACCGCGGGCTTTCCAGCCTTGACGTGTTGATGGTGGCGCTAATCTGCATCGGGATTTTTGAGACCCTGCTCGGCGGGCTGCGGACTTATACCTTCTCGCATACCACCACCCGCGTGGATGTGGAGTTGGGGGCGAGTTTGTTTAAGCATCTCATTCGGCTGCCGCTGTCTTATTTCGGCGTGCGGCGGGTCGGCGACACGGTGGCGCGGGTGCATGAGTTGGAGAATATCCGCAATTTTCTGACCGGTTCGACCTTAACCCTGATTATTGACTTCTTTTTTACCATTATCTTTTTTACGGTGATGTTCTTTTATTCCAAGACTTTGACGCTGTTGGTTTTGCTCTCCATTCCTTTTTATGTTTTGTTGTCCTTGTTTTTTACCCCGATTTTGCGTTCGCGGATTGACGAGCGGTTTCGCCGCGGGGCAGAAAACCAGTGTTTTCTGGTGGAAGCGGTTTCGGGCGTGGAGACGGTTAAGTCTTTAGCCGTCGAGCCGCAGATGCAACGCCGTTGGGAGCAGCAGCTGGCGGCCTATGTCGGGTCTTCTTTCAGAGCTTCTCACATCAACAATATTGCCGGACAGCTCGTGCAGCTGGTGCAGAAAATCACCATGGCGCTGACTTTGTGGATTGGCGCAAGTTTGGTGATGAAAGGAGAGCTGTCGGTCGGGCAGCTGATTGCCTTTAACATGTTATCCGGTCGCGTAACGCAGCCGATTTTGCGCTTGGCGCAGTTGTGGCAGAATTTCCAGCAGGCTAAAATCTCCATGGACAAGCTCTCGGATATTTTGAACAATCCGCCGGAGAATACAACCAACCTGTCCAAAGGCTCGATGCCGGAGATTAAAGGCGATGTGGAATTTAAGGACATTACTTTCCGCTATGTACCGAACGGGCCGGAAATTCTCAAAAAGATGAGTTTCAAAGTCAGGGCCGGACAGAAAATCGGTTTTGTCGGGCCGAGCGGCTCGGGCAAATCGACCGTCACCAAGCTGATTCAGCGTTTGTATATTCCGGAATCCGGCAAAGTGCTGATTGACGGGATAGATATTTCCACCGTTGATACGGCATGGTTAAGGCGGCAAATCGGCGTCGTTTTGCAGGAAAACTACTTATTTAACAAGAGTGTGCGGGAAAATATCGCCCTGACCAATCCGGCAATATCCATGGACAGGATTATTGCCGCGGCCAAGCAGGCCGGCGCACACGATTTTATTACCGAACTGCCGGACGGCTATGACACGATTATTGAGGAACGCGGCTCATCGTTATCCGGCGGACAGCGGCAGCGGATTGCGATTGCTCGCGCTTTGGTCAACAATCCGCGGATTTTGATTTTTGACGAGGCGACCTCGGCGCTCGATTATGAATCCGAACGGATTATTCAACAGAATATGGCTTCAATCTGTAAAGGGCGGACGGTGTTTATGATTGCGCACCGGCTCTCGACCGTGCGGGAATGCGACCAGATTATTACCATTGAAAAGGGTGAGATTACCGAAACCGGCACGCATGACGAATTGTTAAAACGCGGCGGGCGCTATGCTTATCTGTGGAACAGTCAGACCGCGCCGATTGTGCCCGCCAATGAGGAGGTTGCGGCATGATGGAGCAGCTCAAAAGGTATTGGGAAATTGCCAAGCTGGCTTTGTTGCAGGAAAAAGCCGCCAAAGACAGCAAAATCAAAGGCATGAACGAGCATGAAAAAGAGTTTCTGCCGGCGGTGTTGGAAGTGACCGAGATGCCGCCGTCACATGCCGCGCGGTTGTTGACATACGTCATCATGCTGATGTTTACGGTGCTGATTTTGTGGTCAATCTTAGGCAAAATCGACATTATCGCTACCTCGGCCGGAAAACTGATGCCGGCTTCAAACATCAAGACCATTCAAACCCTGACCGACAGTGAGATTGAAGAAATCTATGTTCAGGAAGGGCAATATGTCAAAGAGGGGCAAGACCTGATTAAATTTAACCAGACCGAGGTTCTGGCGAACATTAATCGGGTGGAAAACGAAATGGAAGCTTTGGAAATCGCGATTTCAAGGCTGAAAGCCCTGTTATCGGATGATCCGGAGAAGAATTTCAGCTATAATCCGGATATTGACGAATACCTGATTAAAATGCACACGGATTTGCTTAAAAGCCAGATGACCGAGAAAGCGGCCAAGATTGAAGTTCTGAACGGGCAGATTACCAAGGCTGAGAAAGAAAAAGACACCATTCAGGCTGATTTGACCCGCATTGAGAAACTGCTGCCGAGTGTGCAGGAGCGGATTGAGAAAAAGAAAATCCTCGTGGATAAGAAGCTTTTGGCGCGGCTGACTTTTCTGGAACAGGAAGAAGAATTAACCAATTTGCAGGAACAGCGCAACGTACAGGCCAAGAAAATGGCGGAAACCGAGGCGAATATTGAATCGCTCAAAAAAGAACAGCGGCAATATCTGGCCGAGTTTGACAAGAATGTCATGCAGGAGCTGACCGAAAGCCGCGAGAAGCTTGCGTCTTACCAGCAGGAACTGATTAAATATGAAGAAGCTTTGAAACGCACCATCGTTAAAGCGCCGCTTTCTGGCTATGTTCAGCAGCTGGTCTATCATACCAAGGGCGGCGTGGTCGAAACTGCCAAGCCGATTATGAACCTTGTGCCGGAAGATTATAAACTCGAGGCCGAAGTGCAGATTTTGAACAAAGACATCGGCTTTGTGCGGCCGGAACAGGATGTAGAAATTAAAATCGACAGCTTTCCGTTCACCAAATACGGCACAATCAAAGGCAAAGTCCGCAATATCTCCGGTGATGCGATACAGGACGAAAAACTCGGTTTGGTATTTAATGCCCGGCTGACGCTCTTGGATAACAAAATAAAAGCCGACGGGCAGATTATCCAACTCAAGCCCGGCATGAGCGTGACGGCGGAAATCAAAACCGGCAAACGCCGCGTGATTGAATATCTGCTCTCTCCGGTCATGAAATATCTCAACGAAAGTATGCGAGAGAGGTAAAAGATGGAAGATTTGAGAAAATATTATCAAGAAAAGCGTCTTCATCAAGAAAATCTTGGTAACATTGAAGAAAATCAAATGCTTCAACATACTATTGATTTTGCCAAAATGGGGGTAAGAGGCGTTTTTATCCTCAACGGAACAGCTGCCATCTCTTTATTAACGCTTTTCACTCATATAATTCTTGAAGAAAAATATGATATCGCTTCGGGTATTTGCTGGGCTACAATGATTTTTGCAGGAGGGGCTGCTTTAGCCTGTTTAAGCCTTTTATTTGCCTGGACTGCTCAGGGAAAGTATCAAGTAATAAAGGTTTTTTTTACCAGACGGTTGCCTTAGTTTTCTGTCTTTTTTCATTTATAACTTTTTTCGTTGGAATATATCAAACCTACAATACTCTTGAAAATGCTATGTACTCTTCAAATTCTAAACAAGAAATTGAAGGGGTAGATACTAAGCAAGAAAGTGATTTATCTAAATGAAGTTATTTTAAAAGAATTGCATTCAGTTAAAAATGTGTCATTATTCAAAAAAATTCTCAAATTTTTCCGCCAATTTATATGTTCGTGCTTTTTTGACTGCTTTGCCCCTGCTGGTTGCGGCTGATAACGATACTGTCGTGCCGCCGCAGGAAGTTCGCAGACTATACAGCCGTCTTCCCGTTCTCAAGTATATGGCCATAATTGTCAACAGCAGCCATAATTTTGTCAGCGGCCAAAATCAGGATGATTTGGCGGCGGCGATTGGTTCTTTTTTGAGGGAATAAACTGTTTTGCGCCTTATTAATCCCAAATCCGGCCTGCCCAACAGGCAGGATTTTTTTGTTGATAGGGGTGAATATTTTCTTGGACAAAAAATGAAAAATTTTGCTTGTGCGAGGTAAGGAAATGTGGTATTATTAAATTGTAAAGGTAAATATTATGTCTAATTAAATACATTATAATTATGAAAAGAAAAAATAAAAAAATTTTGTTCTTGGTGTCTGAGGCTGTTTTAGCGGGTACATCTGTGTTTGGAATGACGGTGGTGCTTTTTGATCTGATGCCGGATTTTCCCCGCTATGTGATAATTATTTGCGCTTTGCTGGTTGCTTTGAGCAAGGCAATAACTTATTTTAAGGTCCAGAAAAAATTTGGCGCAGATACTCGGGTTGATTTGCAGCATTTTGACAATGAGGCAATGAATTGGGCGTTTATGTGTCTTTATTGGCTGTTCTTGGAGATACAGGATGTCTTTTTGGCTGGCGTTTTGTGTCTTTGCGCTCTGGTCGGGTGTTTGGTCAGTTTTTTCGGTGTGCTCAGGCATTACAAGCCTTGCCGCGTGAAATTTGCCGATAAGCCGTCAAAATAACGCTTTGCGGAGCAGAATTTATCCCGTTTGGAACGACATTCGTTCCGGCGGGTTTTTTTGTGCCAGACCAGCGGCAGGAAAGACCGATATGAATATTGTCTAAACAAAAAAACTTGCTTTTGTCAAAAAAATGTGTTATCGTGCACATGATAAAATACAATTATGTTTAATTAAAATTAACTTATTATGGAAAAGACATACATAGAAGTTTATGATGGTCTAAAAAAAGTTTCTGTTCTGAAGGAAATCATCAAATTTACGAAAAAAGATTTTATTCAGCCTAACGCAAGCGACTTTATTTTAAACGCGGTGAGGCAAGAAGAGGGAAAAGCTTCGGAAACAATAATTCCCGAAGATCTTATTGTCGAGTTTTTTAAGCTGCCAAATGTAACGGAGATTGCGCTTGAGTATGTCAAACATGGACACAAGTTTAGCGAATATGCGCAGTTCAAAGTCTTTAAGCTGCCAAACGCGGCTGAGATTATATTTGAATATGTCAAACACGAGCACAAGCTTTGCGGCTATGCGCAGATTGAAGTTTTTAAACTGCCAAACGCAGCGGAGATTATACTTGAATGTGTCAAACACGGACATGAGCTTGACAAATGTGTACACAGCAAAATTTTTACTCTGTCAAATGTCGGCGATATTATGCTTGAGTATGCCAAACACGGTTGGATTCTCAGTAATGATGCACAATATAAGGTATTTAAGCTGCCCAATGCCAACGAGATCATGTTAGAGTATACCAAACACTACGTTTGTCTCAGCGGCTATGCACAGCTCAAGATCTTCAATTTGCCGGATGCCGATGAGATAGTGTATCAGTGTCTTCAAAATGGCAGTATTTATACTGAGGATGCACTGCTTAAACTCCTTGATCTGCCATATGCCGAAGCGCTTATGAGCATACCTTGTGACAAAAAACAGTTCACAATCTTTGCTTCCGTGCGAGAAAAAATCTCTAAAATGCCCAATGCGGACGAAATCGTTAGGCAAGTAGGAAACAGTTTCCTTTTCGACTGTGATGAATTGCAAAAGAAGCTCAATAATCGCGAGTCATTAAGCGAAGAAGAGTTGAAAGATACTCTCGAAATGCACAGGCTAATACAAGAAAAAGTGCAGCAGCGATGGGAGAACTTAAAAATTGAAAGGAATGACTTTCTCAAAGAACAGGAAAAAAGGCGACGCAGATTCAACGAAATAAAGGAAAAATCTGCTCTTTCAGAAGTGTAGTCAAACAATAGATTTTTTTAATTCAAAAGCGGTTGTTCCGATATGGAACAACCGCTTTTATTTTTTTGTCGGGCAGTGAGGCAGGCGGACATTCCACATGCGCAGATTATTCGCCTTGTTGCCGAAAACGGCAAATTGAGCCTGCTTTGAAAGGCAGACGGGGCGGGTAAGGTGCAGAAGGGGAAAAGTGGAGCAGAGAATGGCAGAAGAGAGAGGTAAAATAAGGAAAAAAACAGTTATCGAGATTTGTCGTCTTCATAATTTATTTTGTCGTCTTCATAATTTATTTAGTTATGGTATGGAATAATGGCAGCATATCCAAGGTGAGGAAATTAAAATGCGTGTTTTTTTGTATCTTTTTCGGCACGGACAGACCGATATGAATATTGTCCGCCGTTACCAGGGGCAGTTGCTAAATGAAAAACTGAATGCGGAGGGAGTTAAACAAGCAAAAGAGCTGGCGGTTTCTTTTGCTGACTGTCCTCTGGAAATTATTTATTCCAGCCCGCTGCGACGCGCCTATGAAACGGCGCGCATTCTGCAAGATTACCGCGGTGTGCCTTTACGGGTAGCGTATGATTTGATTGAGGCCGACCATGGCGTGGCAGATGGCATGCTGCGAGAGGAAATTGTTGCCGCGTATCCGGAAGAGTTCCGCTGCTGGCGGAATTTGGAGGAGGCGTTTATTGATTCCCGTTTTGAAAGAGGCGAAAGTAAAAGAGAAATCAGGAACCGGGCGGTCAGGGTTTTGTTGGATATTGCTTCCTGCGGCCATACGCATATTGCCGTTGCAACTCATTCTATGGTTTTGCGCTGTTTGCTGACATATTTCGGAAAGCTGCAGGCGGACATTCCACATGCGCAGATTATTCGCCTTGTTGCCGAAAACGGCAAATTGAGCCTGCTTTGAAAGGCAGACGGGGCGGACAAGGCCGGCGGGGCGGTTGGCGCGGTCTTGTCAGGTGTGGCAGTTTTTATTCATGGATGTGCTTTTTTTGATGGATTTTTGAATCTTTTGGTGGTATAAAGCGCGCATAGAGAATCTGTGAGGCTCTATGGTTTGCTTTTTTGTGTGCAAACTAAAGCTTATTAATTAACTAACTTTAAGGAAAATAACATAATGTCTGAAGTTAAGATGAAAATGATGGACGGTAACGAAGCCGCGGCTTCCGTTGCCCACCGCATGAACGAAGTCTGCGTTATTTACCCGATTACCCCGTCTTCTCCGATGGGCGAATGGGCTGATGCGTGGTCTGCCGCCAACCAGAAAAACCTCTGGGGCGTTGTTCCTGAAGTTCAGGAAATGCAGTCCGAAGCCGGTGCCGCCGGTGCCTGCCACGGCGCTTTGCAGGCCGGTTCTTTGACAACCACCTTTACTGCTTCTCAGGGCTTGCTCCTGATGATTCCGAACATGTATAAAATCGCCGGCGAACTGTCGCCGTTTGTTATGCATGTTGCCGCCCGTTCTCTGGCTTATCATGCTTTGTCAATCTTCGGCGACCATTCAGACGTTATGTCCTGCCGCCAGACAGGTTTTGCAATGCTTTGCTCCAACTCGGTTCAGGAAGTTCATGACTTTGCCGCGATTGCCCAGTCTTCAACACTGCGTGCCCGCGTTCCGTTCATGCATTTCTTTGACGGTTTCCGTACTTCTCACGAAATCAAGAAAATCAAACTGCTGTCCGATGACGATTTGAGAGCAATGCTTGACGGCATTAACGTTAATTTTGTTGCTGACCATGCACTGCGCCCGGAAGCTCCGGTTATCCGCGGTACGGCTCAGAACCCGGACGTTTTCTTCCAGGGTCGCGAAGCCTGCAATAAATATTATGATGCTGTTGAAGGCATTGTTCAGGAAGAAATGGACAAGTTTGCAAAAATCAGCGGCCGTCAGTACAATGTCGTTGACTATGTCGGTCCGAAAGACGCCGAACAGGTTATCGTTATTATGGGTTCCGGCGCGGAAACGGTTGAAGAAACCATTAATTATCTCAACAACAACGGTTACAAAGTCGGTTTGGTCAAAGTTCACCTGTACCGTCCGTTCCCGACCAAGTCTTTCCTGAAGGCTTTGCCGGAATCCGTCAAGACAGTCAGCGTTCTCGACAGAACAAAAGAATCCGGTTCTATCGGTGAACCTTTGTATCTTGATGTTGTTGCCACATTGACACAGGCTTTTGCCAACGGCGAAATCAAAGCTATGCCGAGAATCGTCGGCGGACGCTACGGCCTGTCTTCTAAAGAATTTACCCCGGGTATGGTTAAAGCCGTTTATGACAACGGTGCTGCCGTTAAACCGTTGAACGGTTTCTCCGTCGGTATTGAAGACGATGTTACCCACAAATCTCTGCCGTTCAGCGATGATATCGACACTGAGGGCAAGGATGTTGTCCGTGCTGTTTTCTTTGGCTTGGGTGCAGACGGTACTGTTGGTGCCAACAAAAACTCAATTAAGATTATTGCCGAAGACGCCGGCAAATACGGTCAGGGCTATTTCGTTTACGACTCCCGCAAATCCGGTTCCATGACGACTTCTCACCTGCGTTTCTCCGATAATCCGATTAAAGCGGCTTATCTGATTAACAAGGCTGATTTTGTCGCCTGCCACCAGTTCCCGTTCATGTCTAAAGTAGACATTTTGAAAATTGCCAAACCGGGTGCTACTTTCCTGTTGAATGCTCCTTATGACGGACAGGAAGTTTGGAAGCACCTGCCGCGCGAAGTTCAGCAGCAGATTATTGACAAGAAGATCAACTTCTACTCAATCAATGCTGTTGATGTTGCCCGCAAGACCGGCATGGGTCAGCGCATTAACACCATTATGCAGACCTGCTTCTTCGCCATTTCCAACATTTTGCCGAAAGACGAAGCAATCGCGCAGATTAAAAACGCTATTAAGAAGACTTACAGCAAGAAGGGCGATGCTATCGTTCAGAAGAACTTTGCTGCTGTTGACGCTACTTTGGAACATCTGACGAAAATTGACGTTCCGGCTCAGGCTGATTCTGCTATCCGTATGCAGGCTCCGGTTCCGGCTGATGCTCCTGAATTTGTCAAGAAGCTGACAGGTGAACTGATTGCCGACCGCGGCAACGAGTTGCCGGTTTCCGCTTTTGCCGAAGTCGCCGACGGTACTTGGCCGACAGCAACAACTCAGTATGAAAAACGCTGTATCGCAACCGAAATCCCGGTTTGGGATCCGGATACCTGTATCCAGTGCGGTAAGTGCTCTATTGTTTGCCCGCACGCTGTTATCCGTATGAAGGTTGCTTCTGAAGAAGAACTCAAGAACGCGCCGAAAGGCTTTAAGTCTGCTCCTTACAAAGGAAAAGAATTTGCCGGCAAGCAGTTCATCTGGCAGATGTCTCCGGAAGACTGCACAGGCTGCGGTATCTGCGTCAGCGCCTGCCCGGCCAAGAACAAGGCTGATCCTTCCCGCAAGGCTATCAATATGGATCATATCGAAAACCATCTGGATGAGCAGAAAGAGTGCTGGAAGTTCTTTGAAACACTGCCTTATGTAAAACGTACCGAAGTTGCCAAGAATCTGCCGAAGACAACGCAGATGATTCAGCCGTTGTTCGAATTCTCCGGTGCTTGCGCAGGCTGCGGCGAAACGCCTTACATCAAATTGCTGACACAGCTCTTTGGTGACAGAATGGTTGTTGCCAATGCAACCGGCTGTTCTTCAATTTACTCAGGCAACCTGCCGACGACCCCGTACGCCAAGGATGAAAAAGGCCATGGTCCGGCTTGGGCGAACTCTTTGTTTGAAGACAACGCCGAATTCGGTTTGGGTATGAGATTCTCCATCGACCAGCAGGAAAATGTTGCAAAATCTCTGCTGAACAATCTGAAAGACAAAATTGGCGCCGAGTTGGCTGAAAAGATTTTGGCCAATCCGCAGGCTACCGATGCCGAGATTGACGCTCAGCGCGGCCTTGTTGCCGAACTTCGCGCTAAACTGGCTGGTATGAATGATGCGGAAGCCAAGCATTTGAGCAAGATTGCCGACTACCTGATTAAGAAATCTGTTTGGATTATCGGCGGTGACGGCTGGGCTTATGATATCGGCTTCGGCGGTTTGGATCACGCTATCGCTTCCGGCAAGAATGTTAATATTCTTGTTATTGATACGGGCGTTTACTCCAACACCGGCGGACAGCAGTCCAAGGCTACCCCGATGGGTGCTTCTGCTAAGTTTGCGACAGCCGGTAAGGAACTGCCGAAGAAAGATTTGGCGATGATTGCCATGTCTTACGGTAATGTTTATGTGGCTCAGGTTGCCATGGGTGCTAACGACTCTCAGGTTATTAAAGCTATGAACGAAGCGGAAGCATTTGACGGTCCGTCCATCATTATTGCTTACTCTCACTGTATCGCTCAGGGCTTCAATCTGGCTGACGGTCTGGATCACCAGAAAGCCGCCGTTGAAACCGGCAGCTGGCCGCTGTACCGCTACAACCCGAACAACATTAAAGACGGCAAGGCGCCTTTGACCCTTGATTCAAAAGCTCCGTCCCGTCCGTTGTCCGACTTTATGTCCAATGAAGTTCGTTTCCAGATTGTCAACAAGATGAATCCGGAACGCTATGAATCTCTGATGGAAAAATCATCCGAGAACCTCAAAGCTAAACGCGAGCTGTTGGAACATATGGCTGAGTTCAAAGTTCAGGAATAATTTTGTTATTTCTGTTGAGCTTGAAAATGCCCCGGGGTTTTTCCTCGGGGCATTTTTGCAGGCACGGCCTGCTGCGCACCCGCGGGGTGAGCGGCGGGGAGCCCCCGCGGGCGCAAATTAGCCGCTGGTTGTCCTGTACATAATGAAGCACTACGTGCGCCTTGTGCCTGCCGGGAGAAAGAGAAATGTCATTGTCGGACTAGATCCGACAATCCAGGTTAAACAAAGCTTCCATATTTTCACCTGGATCCCCGGGTCGCACTGCGCTTGCCTGAGGATGACGTTTTTTTGGTTGGGCTACGTTTTTATTGGGAGTTTTAGACCCTGAAACAAGTTTAGGGTGACAATTTGCCGTATGGTAAAGGCGGGCAGAAAAAATCCCGGCGATGATTTTCATCAACCGGGATTCTTTGTTATTTACCGAAGCTCTTCCCAAGAGTAATGAGTTCATTTCGGACATCTGACCATGTTTGGCATTTTCCATTCGTTTGAACTCTGATTTCATCCAGCTGATAGCTGGCTATCATTTTATCACCTCTATTCATTCTGTTATGCATTTGATATGCATCGTACAGTTGGTTGAAGAGGCTGACTTTGGAATTCCATGGGAAATATTTTTCCGGGGTGCTTTGCAGGTAATCAATGAAATGAGCGAGGTTTTCGCCGCCTTCATATTTTCCGACAAACTGTTGGTATGCTTCCAAATCCTCAGCAAGACCTTCATCATAACTGTCTTTTGTAAAAGAACCGCGGGCGTGAAGATCGCTGAGGATAATATCCAAAACGGCTTCTTCATGCGCTGTTCCGTACAAAAGTTCGGCGTAGTTCGGCCAGCCCATATTGGAGAACTTACAGATGAGTTCCTTAAAAACAGACCAGTCGGCTTCGGCGACGCCGGGCATTAGATACCTCTCGGGGTTTTCAGATGAACTGCTGCCGTCAAAGGTGACGGTGTTTTTCATCAACGGGCCGAGACAGGCGGCGATGTAACCAAGCATTGTTTCTGACAGATGTCCGTCAACCACCTTTAAGTTGGTGATTATCGGGCAATGTGCCAGAACAAAGTTGATTTTTACATCTTTAAACTCCGGTGCGGCAGCCTTCAGCAGAAATTCGGCAAGGAGCCGCTTGTCATAACTGAAGTTTCCCGAGCAGAGGATGTAAGTCACTTCGCTGCGTCCGGTTTCTTTGGCAAACAGGTAAAGTTCGTCAAAGTTTCCGGCAGTATCCATGTCTTTGCAAACACGTTCATTGGCGCGAACATACTTGCTTGGGGCAAGATGTTCAAGGGCATTGAGGTAAGCGTTGTATTCGCTGCCGACCATAATTCCCCGTTCACGATTGAAAACGGTTTCATACAATCCTTTGTTGCCGCTTTTGCCTATTGCCAGCAGAGGCAGAAGCTCGTCGTGTTGTTTAGCGTAAAAACGTATGATTTCAAAGGCGCAAAGGTGCGCGGTCATCATACCGGAGAAGCAGACCAGAACGGGGTTGACCATATCTTCCGGGAGATTATACAGGCTTGTGACACGCGCTGTGGACAGAAAGCCCTGGGCGTTGGCATAAGTGTATTTTTCTCCGGGACGGCAGCCGCCGATTTGTTCGGCATATTCCAAAACGGGCAGCCATTTTGCTTCGTCCAATTTACGCGGTTCCAATGCTCCGACTTTGTCAGCGATAAAGCGGCGGCCGTCAGCATTGCATTTGTAACCATTTTCTTTCAGTAATCCTTTGATTGTGCTTTTTACATTTTCCATAATTGTACATATTTTAGTTAATAATAATGTTATCACTTATAACAGTAGCATAATTTGACAAAATATTCAAGAGTAATTCTGCTGTTAATATATAAATCTTTAGTATATATTATGAAAAAAAAGTACGAAAAGGGCAGGTGTGGTATGGAGGGGCGAGCGGAGGAAGAAGGTTCTTTTGCTTGGTTGGGTTGTGTTCTTGTTGAGGGCTTTGGATGCCGGAGTCGATAGTTGGCAATTGGCAAGCGATAGCGCAGACAGAGTCTTTTGGTGCGAACGAGCGAACAAGTTCAGGGAGACATTGAAAGATGGTTGAGGAGAGGATTTTCATAATGACATTCAGATGGAGGGTTGGGAAAAGGGCAAAAAAATCCCCAAACGGTGAAGTTTGGGGAAAGGGCAGTTTTATTCTTCGCCGAAAAGCGGAAAATAAAACGGCAGGCTCATGACATCACGGCTGCGGTTTTTGAAATATATCAAAGACCGATAACCTGATGAGTCAAAGTTGCCATCCATCTTTGTGGCGTCAATTGAGGTGCTGTAACGTTGCTGTGCAAGATTTTTATCCCGGCACTGCACAATATTCAAAAACTTGCCGTTCGGCAAACCAAAGCAGGCGCCGGCAACATCTTGCGGATTATGCCAATTTATTCCTTTGACATTATAGACTTCCTGCGGCGTATAGTTATACGCGGCGTCTATTTTGAACGAAGCGTCTTTGCCGGGTCCTTCGGCATTGCGAACAATAACGCGGCTGCCGTTTCCGTCCTTTTCACAGTCAATCTGCGGTTTGTCGCCATAGCAGGGGAAGACAACAGTCGTATCCTGCTGCGGTTTTAGACCGTCACCCGGAAGCGCGGTAAGCTCGGCAAAATTGCTGGAGTCAATAGGCGGTAAGTTTTTTTGGTAGAAGTATTGCGGCATAATCAGAATTCTGGTAGTGCGCTTTTCTTTGTCCTCTATTCCGAGCAGCAAGGTTAGAATATTTTCGCTTATTCCGACGTCTGTGGGGGAAAGGTCAAAGTTTGCTTTGACTGTATATTTCATTCTCATTGCCAGACACGGGTTGTGTGCGGAAAGAAGAATGACGAGAAGATGTCCGTTGGCTTTGGTTATGGCCAGGCCGCGTACATCTGTTGCCAGAGTTAGTCCGCTTCCGCCAAGTTCGTATAGGTCAAAAGCTTCAATTTTTTTAGAGTATCCCACATTGGCCGTACAACTTTCATATGCCTTGAAGTTGTATTCTTCCCGGAATTTGTAAGCTTTCGGGCCGAAATAGGTGTCTGAAATGCGAAGACCTTGGTCGCTCAGTTTGTACGAGAATAAATCAGTGGTGGGCAGGACGATGATTTCATCTTTGGTGATTTCAATCGGTTCTGTCGCGCTGACGTTTCCGCCGCTGCCGTTGCATGACATGGTTACTGCACTCATAATTGCCAAAATGGCAAAGTTCAAAATAATACTTAACTTTTTCATACTACATAAAAATTTAAAATTAATAATAGGTTATTGGACAAAATACTAACACTATAAATTTAAATTGCAATCTTTTATTTTAAACACTAAATTTATATTTGGCTTTTATACTCCAAAGAAAAGGATTTTACGGGGAAAGTTATGGAACACATTAATTCGAAAAAGATTGCCGAAATTGTTTATTCAACCTCCAGCGTGGTGGATGCGGATATCAGCGAAGTGGTGACTGACAGCCGCAAAGCCGGGAAGGACAGCCTATTTGTGGCGATTAAGGGTGAAAAATTTGACGGGCATGATTTTGTGGAAGAGGTTATCAGCCGCGGTTGTCCGCTGGTTTTGGTTGAGCATTTGAATCCGGCGGTGCCGGCGGTGCGTCAGATTGTGACGGCGGATACGGTGGAGGCCTATGGGAGAATCGGTGCTTATAACCGTTCGCGCTTCAAGGGAAAAGTTATCGGCCTGACCGGAAGCGCCGGCAAGACCACGACCAAAGAAGAAATTAAGTTCCTGCTCAGCCGTTTTGGCGATGTTTATGCCACCGAGGGAAACCACAATAATCATATCGGGGTTCCGGAAACGCTGTGTAACCTTAATGCCAGCGCAGATTATGCGGTTATTGAAATGGGCATGAGCGCCAAAGGCGAGATTTCACGGCTGACTTCTTTTGTGCAGCCGGATATTGCGCTGGTGACTAATGTTTATCCGATGCATCTTGAGTTTTTTGAGAATTTTAAGGGGATTGCCGAGGCTAAGGCCGAGATTTTTGAGGGGTTGCCCAAGGGCGGCACGGCGATTATCAACGGTGATGCCAATTATGCCGATTTGCTCGTGGAACGGTCAGACGAGCGGCAGGCGCGGGTGGTTTTGTTTGGCAGCGCCAATGTGCCGGAAGTTACGCCTGAAGGGGAAGGCTGTCGTGTCAGAGCAGAAGTCGGCGGCAAAAAGCTGGATTTTCTGCTCAGCGAATGCGGCGAGCATCATGTTTACAATGCTTTATGCGCTTTGACGGTGGTTGATGTTTTGGGGCTGGATGTAGCGCAGGCTGCGGCGTATCTTAAGGATTTCGGCTCATTGCCGGGGCGCGGGCAGCGGTTGAAGCTTCGTCTGCCGGACGGCCGCGGGATTTATACGCTGATTGACGACAGTTACTCCGGGCAGCCGGAATCAATGAAGCTGGCGATTGAAAACCTGAGCCGTGTGCAGGCTTGTCCGGGGCGGAAAATCGCCGTGCTCGGCAAAATGGCCGAATTGGGTGCCGCCTCCCGCGAGAAGCATATTGAAATCGGGCAGGCGGTTGATGCCGCCGATGTTGACATTGTTATCGGCGTTTGTCCGGAAATGAAGGATATGCTGGCACAGCTGGATGCCGGACGGGAGCAGTATTATTTTGAAAATAAAGAGGGTTTGGATGAATTTTTATTAAATAACCTGTTGCAAAATAATGATATTGTCCTTATAAAGGGAGCAAGGTATTCTTCAAAACTCTATCAGGTGACGGAAAGTCTGGTTGAAAAAGGAAAGTAAGGGGGATGAATTATGAAATGTCCGTTTTGCGGCTGCGACGATACGCAGGTGAAAGATTCCCGAAACGCCGATGACAACACCTCTATCCGCCGGCGACGGGAGTGTCCGGAATGCGGGTCGCGTTTTACGACCTATGAGCGGGTGCAGCTCCGCGATTTGATTGTGGTTAAGAAAAACGGCGAAAAGGTGCCTTTTGACCGCGATAAGCTGGCGAAGTCAATTTATCTGTCGGTGCGCAAGCGTCCGGTGGACGATGAGCGCGTGGAGAAAATCGTAACTTCCATTCAGCGGCGGCTGGAGCTTATGGGCGAGGGAGAAATCTCGTCAGGAACTATCGGCGCCTATGTTATGGAGGCGCTGTCGACGCTCGACCACATCGCTTATATCCGTTTTGCTTCGGTTTATAAAGATTTTCGCGAAGTGAAAGATTTTGAGGATTTTGTGGACACAATCGACCGATTGGCCAAGCCGGAGCTGTTTGAAGACAACAAAAAAATTGAAGACTAAGAGGATATTATGGCAAAGTTTATTTCAGAAAAAATCAGAATGAAATCGGAATCCCGTCTGGCGGCGGTGCAGGCGACTTATATGATTGCTTTCGGGCAGCTGCCGGTCGACCAGGTGATTAAGGATTTTACCGACGGCGTTGTCGGGCGCTTTGTGATTGATGAAGATCCGGTGACGGAAGCCGAGGAAATGGTTGAAGTTTCTGAAATGGACAAGTCTTATTTCAGCGAAATTGTCCGCGGTGTACAGAAGAACAAGGAAGCCCTTGAAAAGAGCCTGTCCCTTTATCTGGCCGAGGGATATTCCTTTGAACGCATGGACGGCACGTTGCAGGCCTTGCTTTTATGCGCTATGTATGAGATACTGAATACGCAGGATATTGACGCGAAGATTATCGTTAAGGAATATGTCGATTTGGCGTATGCTTTCTTCTCCAAAAAAGAGCCGAAGATGGTGAATGCGCTGCTTGACAGCATTATTAAAAATCTTGCGTGAATAGTTTATGCTGTTATCCGTCCGCAGCAGTGGGCGGGGCGTTTTGTGCTTTTTGAGTTTATGAAGATTGAAAAATGGCTAAGTTAAAGATTTACACATATCCGCATCCGGTTTTGAAAAAGCGGGCAGAAAATGTTGCTCAGGTAGATGATGAGCTGCGCCGCCTGCTTGATGATATGTTGGAAACAATGTATGATGCCGTCGGCGTCGGGTTGGCCGCGCCGCAGGTCGGCGTGTCCAAACGCGTTTTGGTGATTGATTATGAACGCGAGGAGGACAAGCCCGGAAAGCCGATGTATTTTATCAATCCCGAAATTGTCTGGACTTCTGAAGAGCGCGTCGTCGGCAATGAGGGGTGTTTGTCTGTACCGGGGCAGCATGCCGAGGTTGAGCGCTATGCGGCCATTCGTGTACGTTATCTGGATTATTACGGCAAGCAGCAGGAAATTTTGGCCGATGATTTTCTGGCCATTGTGTTACAGCACGAAATCGATCATCTTGACGGTATTTTATACATTGACCATTTGAGCCGCTTGAAAAGAAATATGCTGATAAAAAAAATGCAGGCACGGCCTGTTGCGGAAAGTTAGCTGTTGGTTGATTGTGCATAAGGAAGCACTGCGTGCGGCGGGGAGCCCCCGCGGGCGCAGGCACGGCCTGAGCGATCGGTTCGCTGCTGGTTGTCTCGTGCAGAAAGAAGCGCGTTGCTTAGATAGGGGCTGCCGGGAGATAAAAAACGATAACATTCTGTTATCGTTTTTTTATTATTTAGCAAGTCCCGCCCGTCCATTTTAGTGAGCTTGAATTCTCATATGAACTACATGCGCTCATACAGTCTTCATAATCAGTATTGATAACAACTTGTCCTGTTGCCGTACAGGTTGTTACCGGGCCGTCACCGCATTGGCATTCTTCTTCCAGGTGACAGCTGTAGCGTACTCTGTTGCTTGCTCCTTCCCATGTATTCATTGGAGAACAGCCAGTAAGCCTAGTGCTGCCATAATACATCTTATTTGCGCATTTGTAACAATTACTGCCGCAACTTGTGTATGATGTAAACAGTTCCTGACTGCCGGAACAGGTAGGTTTTTCTTCCCAATATTCATAAGGCCCCGAATATCCATAGGGGCAGCTATCGTCACAGCAGCTTGCGTAGGGATAATAGCAGGTTTTAGTGCCGCACTCATTCGTTGTTGACCCGCCGCAGCCGCCGGGATTGCTTTCCGACGTTCCGCTGGGGCAGGCATTGTTGCAGGGGCGGCACTTGTCATAGAGAGTTGTCGAACCGGAAAGACAGGTTTTGGCGCCGCTTTCCGGGCCAAACTGACATTTCTGAAAACCGGTGCAGGGGTTGGGTTTAATTTTGTAGCGCAAGCCGAGCGAGCAATGGTTGCAGGCCTCCCCGTCCTGAACATAGCCGTTGGGAATAGTTGAATTATTATAGCCGCTGGGGCAAGACGTTTTGCAACATTCCTTACAGCTTGAATAAGTCGTCTGCCCGTTGACGGTGCAGGATGTAGCTCCGGCAGCACCGCCGCATTCGCAGGATTTGTACGAACCCGGACATTGGCAGGAAGCATATTTCCCGCCGCAGGCCTCACCCACGCCGCTCTGCGGATAGGTACAGGTCACAAGATCACTGCGGCAGACGCATTTGTCATAATAGCCGCTGTTGTA
>UQAB01000016.1 GCA_900538765.1 uncultured Azospirillum sp.
TACATCCTCCGCTCTTATCATCACGACTCTAATATAACACATTTAAACACAATGTTCAATCATTAATTTTCGCAAGAAGAGGAAAAATAAGACATAAAAAACCCTCAATCAGCATAAAGCTGAAAGAGGGTTTTCACAAAACTAGTCTTCGAGAATGTCTGCTAAAAGCACCTTAGCTTCCCGGTAGCGTTTTAGGAAATTTCCGTTAACGATATCGCCTTTGGCAAGTTCCGTGGCTTCCTGGAATTCTTTAGTCAGTTCCATTTGATTAGTTTCTTCTTGAAGAAGAATTAAAGCGGTTTTATCTCTAAAAGACTTTGTACCGGAAGCGGCCTGACAAGAAGCCAGTAAAACAGCCAGCATTTTGTAGAGTTCAAAAGTGACTACTTGAACGGGAGGAACATTATCGTTACAAAGTTCGTCAGCAGTTACATCTCTTGCAATGCGAAGTTTGGCAATTGCATCATTAAAATTTGTTTTCATAATTGTAAATATTAAGTGAATAATTATAAAATATCATAACCTTTATATCTGACTTTTTAGAAAAAATCAATAGACAAAATTACATTTTTTATTCAAATTCAATAACGACAATTTCAGGAATGGTATTAAAACGCAAGGGCAGAAGGCTTGTCCCCAAACCGGAAGATACAATCATCTTTCGTCCTTTTTCTTCAAAATATCCTTGCGCATATTTAGGCCCCATGGGAGAGGGGACGATTAAAGCGCCGATGAACGGCAGGCGAACCTGTCCGCCATGCATATGTCCGGCCAGAGTCAGGCAAACATCTTCCGGTACATCAGGGTATATATCCGGCTCGTGGGACAGTAAAATAACCGAATCTTTACAAGAAGAAAGAGCTTTTTTCAAATCGGGCTGCCGTGTATACATATCTTCAATTCCGGCAATACAAAGCTCTTTGCCATCAATTTTTACTGAAGTATTTTCATTTTGCAGAATTTTAATATTATTGTCTTTCAGAGCAGCAATAATTTCCGCGCCGTTGACATACCAGTCATGATTACCCATAACGCCAAAAATGCCGTGCTTAGATGTGATTTTCTTTAATTCTGCAGCAATATCTCTGATAGGCATGGAAGACTTGGCCTTGTGGCCTTTGACATAATCCCCGCCAAGCAAGACTAAGTCTGGGTTTTGGTTGTTTATTTCCTTGATGATTTTCTGCAAACGCTTTTTGTGCTCAGGAGCAATGTGAAAATCGCTGGCATAAACGATTTTTATTCCCTGTAATTCAGAACAGGAAATTTTATAATTTTTGATTTTCAACAAATTGGGTTCAATAAAAAAAGCCCAAATTGCAGAGAGTACGGCGCAAAAAACAGCAATATATATCAAAATCTTCATATTCCTATTCTAGAATGCCAGCTTCTAAAATTTGGTTAAAGAAAAACCCCGAAGGAATTAAAAATTCCCAAGGGGTTTGAAACTCATGTACAGAAAGCTTACTCGGCAACTTCTTCTTTCTTATTCAAAGGAAGTTTTTCTTTCAGCTTCTCAATGGCCTCGTTAACTTCTTTCTTTACATACTCTCTTTTGACATAAGCCAAAGCAGATCCGACACCGGCAACAAAACCACCAATTACGAAAAGTACATTTTTTCCGTTCATAATTCCTAAAAATTTAAATGTTAAAAAAATAAGTTAATAATATCAAAACAAATCAACCATAATCTTTCTTAACCAAAAGTCAACTAATTTTTTTAATATTTTCCGGCCATGGCTTTGTAAATATAGTTTTCGTATTTGATAGTTTGATATTTTTGCTGAATCAAATTTTTTCTCAGGGAATTTTCATTGTATACAGCCTCAAGATAGTCCTTAAACTCGCTTTTGCCGTTGTCATAGCGCTCTTTGTAATATTGCGTTATGGCTGCCGAGTTTTGATAGTTTTTTTGTGTGTTTTCTAAAATGTCGGCTGATTTTTGATAGGCAAAATTGTAATAGGCCACTTCATTCAATGCCTGATTCAAATTATCCCGGAAATCAATCAGGGCAATTTGATAGTCAGTTTTTGAAATCAGAACATTGTTTTTAACCCTGTTCCAGTCCAAAAACGGCAAATCAACCGATATGCTTCCCAAAACATATGAAAAATCAAAAGTTGTTCGCGCTTTGTTTGAGGACGAGTTTAACGCACCTTTTAAGGTAATGTCCGGATACCAGTTTTTTGTTTCTGCCTCAAGGGTTTTGAAAGATTTTTCCAGCCGGTACTGATTTGCCAGAAGATCAGGACGATTTGCCAAAACAGACAAGGGGACATCCAGATTTACCGGGAGGTTTTTCTGCTGCATTATATCGGCATATTGTATCTTTAAATCTTCGCCGGGCGTTATATTTAAAATACTTCTCAGGCTTTTTTCCATTTCCCGGAATTGTGTCTGCAAATCAAGCAGGCGGTTTTGTTCAGAACGCAGGCTCTGCTCGGATTGCAGATATTCGACATTGTCCGTCTTGCCGCTTTTATATTTTGCCTCGGCTATTTTTTTTAGATTGCGATACGTTCCGATGTTTTCTTCTGTGATGTCTATGGAGTTTTGCAGATATTCCAGATTAAAATACAGATCGACAACGCTGTTGACCAGACTGAGTTTTGCTGCGTCTTTATCCATGATTGTCGCTTTGTATTCAAATTCCTGGGCTGTTTGCAAATCCCTGATTTTGCCGTACAGGTCAATTTCATAACTTACCCCCAGCTCGCCGGAGAAATTATTGGAATAATTGTCATGTGTATCAATTTGCCTCTGAGAAGAAGCGCCCAGTCCGGCGGATAATGTCGGAAATAAATCGCTGGAAGCCAGATTCAGGTTGTACAGTTCCTTATTGATATTCAGGGCAGCCTTGAGATAATCGGGATTATTCACCAAAGCCGTTTTGACCAGCCTGTTCAGTTCGGTATTTTTATATTGTTTCCACCATTCTTCGTCTGCCGTATATTTTTGTTGCAGAGAGGCTGAATATTTTAATTCTTCCGACAGACTCATCGGTGGCGTCGGCGTGGACACACAGCCTGCCGTAAACAGATTTGCCGCCAAAAGTGATGTGATGAGAATATGTCTTTTCATGTTATTCACTCGCTAAAGCATCAATAGGGTTAAGGTTGGAAGCATTTTTTGCCGGCATATATCCGAAAATAATGCCGATAGCCGAAGAGCAGACAAGCGCCAGAATAATTGATGCCGTTGAAAAAATCATGCCGAAGTCTTCCGACAGGGTATTGAATCCGACGCCGATAAGCATTGACAGGGCAACGCCCATAAATCCGCCGACCAGACAGATTAAAATTGCTTCAATAAGAAACTGCTGCAGAATATCTGCCTGCTTAGCGCCGATGGCCATGCGAATGCCGATTTCCTTGGTCCGCTCGGTGACGGAAACCAGCATGATGTTCATAACACCGATACCGCCGACAATCAGGGAAATAACCGCAATGCTGGCAATCAGCAGCTTCATGGTGTTAGTTGCGCTTTCAACAGTCTGCTTGATACTGTCACTGTTAATCATGAAAAAGTCTTTTTTGCCGTGCAGGGTCGTCAGAATATTTTCAATGCTTTCTTCTGCAACCTGGGAATTGACTTTGTCTGAAATCTTCACCGTAATGGAGTTGATATCGCTGCTGCCGTTTATTTTATACATAGCCGTCGTATAGGGTGTCCATATATTCATAGAATCCGATGACGGACCGGGCGTGTTGTCTTTTTTCGTAACACCGATAATCTGCAGCGGTTTTTTGTTGAAAATAAGAATTTTCCCGACGGGGTTGGCATCTTCGGAAAAAACTTCTTTTAGCGTGTTATCGTCAATAACGACAACCGACGCCATGGTGTTAACTTCTTCCTGATTAAAAACCCGCCCTTGGGCAATTTTTTTGCCTTTGACGTCAAAAAAAGCCGCGCCGACCCCTTTGAGCTGGGCGGTAACGGAATGGTTTTCGTAAACCAGTGTGCCACTGGCCGAAACATTGGGCGTGGAATTGTCAATAAATCCCTGTTTGCCGAGATAATCTGAATCGCCGACTTTAAGAGTCTTGACCCGCCCGGAGCGCATATCGCCGAACCCTGTTCCCGGCATAATGTCTATGGTATTTGTTCCCATGGAGTTAATTTGTTCCAGAATTTTGGCCTGGGACGCATTTCCCAACGCAACCACCGAAACAACGGAAGCAATACCGATAATAATGCCGAGCATTGTCAGGAGTGAGCGCATTTTATTGGAAATAATGGCGTGAACCGACATATTCAGAGATTCCAAAAAACTGTATTTTATCGCGTCAAGCCTGCTCCTTTTAATGTTTTTGACACTGTCTGTCATATCGTAAAATTCTGAGGCTTTCCTGACGTCGGAAATAATCTCGCCGTCTTTGATTTCAATAATGCGGTTTGCTTGGCTGGCAATATGGCTGTCATGCGTTACCAGAATAATCGTATGGCCCTGTTTGTGCAGGCTTTTGATTGTTTCCATAACCATTTCGCCGCTTTTGGAATCCAAGGCGCCGGTCGGTTCGTCTGCCAGAATAATTTCCCCGCCGTTCATCAGAGCGCGGGCAATACTGACGCGTTGCTGCTGTCCGCCGGAAAGTTCGTTCGGCTTGTTGTTGAGTTTATTGTTGAGATCAAGCTTTTTCAAGAGCTCAATCGCTCTTTTGTTACGGTCTTCTTCATTCAGCCCGAGATAAATGGCGGGAAGTGCTGCATTCTCGCTGGCTTTGAGGCTGTTGAGCAGATTATAGCGCTGAAAAATAAAGCCGAAAGTTTTGCACCGCAATTCAGCCAGCTGATCTTTTCCCATTTTGCCGACTTCTACGCCGTTGATTTTGTATGACCCGGAAGTCGGCGTATCCAGACAGCCGATAATATTCATCATTGTCGATTTTCCCGAACCGGACTGTCCGATAATTGCCACAAAATCGCCTTTCTGAATTGATAAATTAATGCCTTTCAGAACATGGACCTTGTTCTTTTCCTGCCCAAAAAACTTATGTATGTTTTTTAACTCAATAATATTCATCTTAGAACCTTCTCGGACCGCGCATGCCGGTTGCTTTGTCGGAAATCTCGGCGGAAGACATTTTGGCGATAACCACCTTTTCACCGCTGTTTACCCCGTTTTTTACCTCAATGTTCAAACCGTCTGAAACCCCGGTGGTAATTTGCCGGCGCTGGACGCCGTCCGCCGTCAGGATTTCCACATAATTGTGCCCGTCGTTTTCCTTAACGGCTGTAACCGGCACCGTCAGAACGTTTTCCGCGCTTTCTTCATAAATAACATTTTGTGTTGTCATGCCGATTCTAAGCTTTCCGTCATCATTGGGAACAACCAACCTGCCGTAATAATAAATAGCCTCATCAGCGCCGACCACTTCGGTATATTCATTGTTTGTAAGCAATGTCAGTCCGGGGTCAATAGATTTCAAAACCGTTTCTTTAACGTCATGCGGACGGGAAAGGATGGAATAAGACACTTTTACACCGGGTTTAATATTGTCGATATCGCCCTCGGAAATTTCAATAAGAATTTCCATGCGCCTCAAGTCGGCAATCTGGACGATGGTCGGCGTATCCATGGCGGCATTGATTGTTTGTCCCTGCTTAACGGGAATAGAAACGATTGTCCCGTCAAGCGGCGCCGTAATTTTGGTATAACCAAGATTTGTTTCGGCCGTGCTCAAAGAGATTTGCGTTTCTTTTAAGGAGGATTCCAGTTCGGTGACTTTAGACTTGGCCGTTTCGTAAGTATCCTGAGCGTTTTCCAAATCTTCTGCCGAAGCGGCATTACGTTTTTGCAGGGTTTGCATTCTCTTGTATTGCTTGTCAGCAACTTTCATTGAAATTTTTGCAGCCGTAAGCTGCGCTTCATAGCTTTTAAGCTTGGCTTTGTTGATGTCAACGTCGTTCTGCTGAGTTGTTGAATCAATTTCGGCAATCAAGTCGCCTTCTTTAACCTGCTGTCCCATGGTAACATAGAGCTTTTCTATTTTTCCTGAAACCTGGGCGCCGACGGTAACCAGTTCAATAGCTTTAACTTCTCCGGTAGCATTAACAACTTTCTGAATGTTCTGGCGTATGACTTTTTCCGTAATATAAGTAATATCGTCGCCGTTCCGGTAAAATTTAAAAAACAAACCGGCGCCGATAACGGCAATAACAAAATACATCAATAACTTTTTATTAAAAAAAGAAGCTTTTTTCATTGTTTATCTCTTTGTTTGCGTAAATAATCGCTTAATTTACTTTATTACCTTAATTTTTTAATAATCAATTAATACCTGCATATTTTAAAACGATGGTTTTCCGTCGGAAGTTCATATTTTTATTAATCGACATAGAGAACTTGATTGCTGCCTCCCAGGCAATGCTGGGTAACTTTGCCGGTTGATTTTGAAACGACGGCAAAACACTGTCCGTTGTTCTGAGTTACCGGAACGGAATAAACAGTCTGTGTTTTGACCGTGCTTCCGGCGCCAAGTGCAAAGCCGATAATGCCGGATGCCGCAGTCAAAACAGGAATTCCCGGATGAAAATGATGTTTTTTATGAATAATAACCGGAGCCGGCCGATGAAAATCATGATGAAAATGAAACGGCCGGGCTGTTGCCGACGAGCTGATTAGGGAAAAAACAGTTAAACAGGCTAAAAATTTTTTCATTATTTTGTTCCTTCTTTGAATATTGTTCATTCACCCGTTATAACGAACAGCATCCGAAAAAGGTTCATAAAAAATTGCTTCAAAGCCCCATATATGTATTTCCACCGCATACGAAAAAAGACGCTGTTCCCAAGCGTCTTTTTAATCAAAATGGCGGTGTAGTAAATTCCAACGATATCAAGCATACTAGATTTTAGTTCCAATATCTCATATAACTGATAAGATATTTCATTCCATCATTCGTAATTCAAAACATCCCTGTTCACACCAATCGTTTGTTCTTCCTGCCGATATACACTCAGTTATACACACATGATTCATATAACCTTCAAAAAGAAATAAAGATATTAAAAATATTACAATGATTACCAATATACCAATTGTGCTTTTCAAAACTATATTTCTCATTTCAATTTCCGAATCATGATGTCTGTACAGAATTTTACCTGATTCCTAATTTTCGCATATTCGGCGTTCTTCGGTCATCAAGCATATCCCAACAGCTTTTATTTGGATTATTATAGCCTAAGTTACTACCGTAAAGATTGTTTTGCAAGTCTTTCCTGCTATCCGCAGAAATTTCTGACATCGGCATAGTTCCTTTCTTTTTGTGATAATCCCATATTTCTTTAGCGTAACCCAATCTTAAGCCCCAATCACGACTTGTCGGACTTATCTTTGCCAACTGACACTGCAATAGAGGGTGATAGTAATTATCGATATCCGCACCCTGATTAGGGCCATAAGTAGTTACAAGTTTACGTCCGGTTTGTTTCATTTTTTGCAAATAATCATAAGCTATCTTAGCATCAGCTGCCAATTCACCAATTTTATGTCCGGCGTTATATAAAGATGTAATTGGATTACGTATATTTAACGAAGATGACTTCATCTTCTCAACATTGCCTTCAATATCGGAATTGCCAAAACCATAATTATTATCCGCTGAATTGCCCCAAAAATTAGTCGGATATTGTGTATAATTTGAAAGATTTCCTTGATTGTTATGATTTTGCTCTTTTTCCTTTTCTTGTAAATATTTTTTATAAGTAGAATCATTTTTAACAAGGCCATAAGGTGTTTGAATATATTGAGGTTCACCACCATAAGCTTCACCTTCTGGAACCCCACCATAAGCCATATATGTTGGTACAGAGTGTAATTTATATGTCATTTCTTTATCCTTTCTTGTATATTGAATTAAAAACATAAAAAGAATAACAAAAAAGGAAAAAACTTTTCAATCCTCCGCCGTTAGCGAAGTATCAGCTTCTGCATTCAAAAGCTTTTTAAATTCCCTGTTGTTTGCTTGAGCCAATTTAATTAATTGGTTTGTTTGATTGCTTTCAATATAAGGAATTTCTATTGTTTGAATTTTGTTTTTCAAAAACCACTTAACAAAAGCATTGGCTGATAATGTTTTTCCTGCTTTTTGATATTTTATAAATTGTATTTTTTGAAGCTGCTTAAATACTTTTTTAAAAGGTTCATATCTTTTATTTTTAGCTGCCGCTCTTTTATAGGCAGCATTTTTTCTATCTAAATGACATAAGATATCAATTGAATTTTCTCGAAGATCCTCCCATAATTTTTTTCCTCTAATAAAACAATTGCTGCCCAGTCTAAAATTTGAGCTTGAAATTCAGATATACCGTTTAGCTGATGATATTGTCTGAAAATATTATCCAAAAGACGAATATGCTTGTTTGAAAGTATATAATCGTCTTTTTTTTGCTTAAAATTTTCTGAACATAAATCTTTCATATTATATTTCCTTTACATATTACTTTAACAAATTATATTTAAGGAAAAAATTTCATGATAGCAACTTAAGTAAGTTTAGTTATGTAAAAATATATATTTTCAACGCATTTCCGCATACGAAAAAAGACGCTGTTCCCAAGCGTCTTTTTAATCAAAATGGCGGTGTAGTAAACCTCAACGGTATTGAGCATACGAAAGAGCAATGATTAAATAATTTCCCAGATCCCTTTCGGACTTTCATCAACTAATTCTCCCGGATTCTCTTTCGAATAAGCAGGCTTCATTCTTCCCTCTTTTCTTAATTCTGTTGCAGCCCAACGAATATCATAATTCCATGTATAAAACATATCTTCAGAAGGATTTAATTTGCTCGCATAAAGCTTCCAGAATTCGCGGAATATATTCATCATGGAAGCTTTACCTCCTAAAGATTTAATAGTTTCATACAATAAATTAGGCAAATCATTTCTAACCATATTCTATTCTCCACAATATAACTAATCGTATAAAAAGTGTACCATCACTATTTTTGCAAAGTCAAACTAAATCTTTCCTACCTCGGGATTACAAACGTATCATTGCCCATCCCCTAATAACAAGGAATCTACAAGGAAATTTAGTACTTTTCAGGGGCATTTTGAGAATCACTCATGACTGTATCAATTGCGTCCTAAGCCTTTACAGGCAACAGACCTGCAATTTCTCTAAGAATTAACAGGGAATTTAAACTCAATAACAGGAAAACTTTGTTACATAACGCCAACAACCAAATCATTTATGAAAAACAGGTCGTCATAAACCGAGGACTGTCAAGCAACGTCTATAACGCCGGAAAGGTCGGACTGATGAGTGTTAATGACAACAACCGCCTGATCGTTAGAGCCTTTGCCTATGCATGGAAATTTAAGAAACTTTATGAGAAAGGCGTCCGGATGGAAGACATTATGAAACAAGAGAAAATGACCAAGCGCACAATCTATAAATACCTCAACCTCGCTTACCTTTCGCCCAAAATAGTCAATCAACTTCTCTCTGAAATCCTAACCATCAATCTGCAAACTCTCTTCAATATCGCCTCTAAAAACCTAAGCTTCGAAGAGCAGGAAAAGATGCTGGCTAACAATTAAAAGAGTCTTGCAAATTTTTATAAATATAGATTACTCTATCTTCTATAAACTGATAGGAGCTAGATTGAAAATTGGAATTTGTAAATATTGCGGTAAAAAAACTGAACTTATTAAATCGCATGTCATTCCAAAGTGTTTTTGCAAAATAAAAGAACTTGGGACTTGGGGTGATGTAAATTTAAACAAAAAGAAAATTGATCAAGCTCCAGATCAACAAAATGGGATTAAAGAATATCTCTTGTGTAAAGAATGTGATAATCTTTTAGGCAAACTAGATGATTTGGCCTATAAAATTCTTTGTTTTCGCACGTCAAAAATTGAAGCTGAGATAATAATGGATGTTAAATGCCTTCAATTACAACTTAACGAGAAAGAATATAAAGATTTTCGTAAATTTTTTATTTCGTTATTATGGCGAGCATCTTTAACAACTAAACCAATTCCTCTAGGCAAATATCAAAATATAGCTTTGCAAATTCTAAAAGACGAAATTGAAGATGATGAAGATTTATTTTTGCCATTACTATACAAAAAGACTACAGGAACAGCTTCCGATCACTTTCTTGGAATTTGGGGAACAAAGTATTTAGGGAAACATACATATATCATTCGGTTTCCAGATTACGAAATCAGGATAATTGCAAATACTAAAAATAGCAACAATGACAATATGATGAAATTTCATAAATCTTGTTTTAATAAGAACAAGATTTTGATTCCCCTAGTGGAAAAGAAAACACCAATGGATATACAACTTACTCGAAGTTTTATTGACTGTCGGAATAATACTCATTTTAAAAATCTGAAGTGACTTCCCAAAATTCGGCAATGTATGTAACTGCCTTAAATTTTGCATTTTCCAACATAAAACGAGCTTACCATAGTCATTTTGGCAAAGTCAACCACCCGCAAAGCCCGCATTTCCGCATACGAAAAAAGACGCTGTTCCCAAGCGTCTTTTTAATCAAAATGGCGGATAGAGTGGGATTCGAACCCACGGTACCCTTTAGGGGTACACACGATTTCCAATCGTGCGCCTTCGACCACTCGGCCATCTATCCATAATCTACGGCATAACCTATAAGATTATTTTTATTTTTGCAACAATAATTTTAAAATTTAGCCGTTTTTTATTTATTTTTTTTCGGCCATCCTAACGCTTGCGTGACAATAACATATTCATCGTCATTCAAATGCAGTTCTTTATGCAGGGTTTCCATATCAACCATGCGAATAACAACATTGTTCATTCCCACGTTAGCGGCATAAAGCCCGACATTCTGGTACGCCGAACCGGCATGCATGGAACCGACTTCCCGGTTGGGGTTGTTTGAAACATAAACCAAAAGCGCGTCAGCCTGTTTGACAAATTCCTGCCGTGCCGCCGTATAAGTCAACATTGCCGGGTTAACTAAATCCAAAGAATGCGTGCGGGGATTATAACGATAAGCGCCGCCCTGTCTGAGAACATAAACGTCCAAATCCTGAGAATCCCGGGATGTTGGGTTTGTTCTCTTGCCGTCCGGGCGGTTAATGCCGACTGCCGCCCACAAAATCTCGCCCATATTCTGGTCGCTGATAGTCCTTGGGCCGAATTCTCGTGTTGTTTTGCGTTCTTTTAAAACCTGCATAAAAGGCTTTCCTGTATCATAACTGGGTTCTGGGAGGACAATATGAGCCGGTTTGTCCTGAGCAGCCAGTACCGAGAATGATAACAGCGAAGCGCCAAACAGGGTTGAAAAGTATTTTAAAATTTTCATTGCGTTTCCTCCGGGCTATTCAAATGCAATTCTTTTTAATGTCGCGGAAAAATCCTCAGTTTTGGGGCTGCAAATATAGGCGCCTGCTTTAATTTCAATATCTTCATTGATAAAAGAAAACAGGCGTATTTGACGAAAATGTACCTCGTCCGCAGAATAAAACAGGACATATTCGCCGTTCTGGCGTTTAATCCTGAAACAGATACGGTCTGTTTCCGCCGCAATCTCCTGAGCCGCCCAGTCCGTATATCCGGAATTCGTCACACAGGTAACCAGCCGGGGAGCCGCTTGATTATCGCACATCAGGGAAGCTTTCATCCAGTTTTTTTCATCAAACCGCAGCATAATGCCACATTGCTCCAAATGGCAGGCAAGCTGAAACTGCCATTTGATTTCCATGGTAAAATTGCCGCATTTGCGAACAAAGAAAAAATGCCCGTTGTCGGCATGAACATTTTTACGGGTGTTTTGCCAGAAATCAGATTCTTTTTTGGCCGTCACCGACATCCCTTCTTCCGAGAAAGACACATCTTCCGGTTCGTTAAGCCATTCAAAATCTCTGAGTTGTTCCAAAAGCATTAAAAACTCCGGATATTCGTGTCGGGCAGTTTCTCCAAAACTTTCTCCAATTCGCTGTCTTTTGTCTTGGAAGTAACAACTTTCAGCGTAATGATTTCGTCGCCGGATTTAATGCCTTTTCCTTTCAGACGCAGCTTTTCCCCGGAATCCGAATAGGGCGGAACCTTGACCGCAACTTTCCCGGTCAGGGTCGGTACGGTAATCTTGGCGCCTAAAACAGCTTCCTTGAGCGTAATCGGCAGATCAATATGAATATCATTGCCTTCCGTCCGAAAATAAGGATGCGGCTGAACATTCAGCGTAATCAAAACATCACCGTTTTCGCCGCCGTTCATGCTTGGCTGCCCGAGGCCTTTCAACCGCAGGGTCTGTCCGTCCTTTGTTCCGGCCGGAACTTTGACGTTGATATTTTTTCCGCCGAGAAAAACCTTCTGTTCACTGCCGTTGGCCGCATCAAGAAAACTGATTTTCATCGTGTAGGCAATGTCTTCGCCTTTGCGCGGCCGTCTTGCCCCGCCCTGAAAACCCTGCGCGCCCCCGGCAAACTGAGAGAAGATGTCTTCGCCGAAAATTGAGGAAAAGTCAAATCCGCCGTTCATTCCTGAACGCCGGCTGCCGGAAAAACCCTGTCCGAAAGGATTTCCGCCGGAACCGTAAGAAGAATAAAATCCGCCGTCGCCGCCAAAACCGCCGGCACCAAACCCGGTAGGCTTGCCGTCAGCGTCAATTTCATTGTTGTCATATTTCTGACGGCGTTCCTTGTTGCCGATAATGTCATAGGCGGCGGAAACTTCTTTAAACTTTTCCGCGGCCTCTTTGTTGTCTTTGTTTAAATCCGGATGATATTTTCTGGCCAGTTTGCGGTAAGCGGACTTAATCTCCGCTTCGCTGGCAGTTTTTGAAACACCCAGAACATCATATAAATTCTTTGCCATTTTTTTGACCTGTTTTAACCAATACTATAGTTTTATATAGTGTTTTCTTGGTCTTATTACAAGCGTCTGCAGTCAAAAGTTGCCTGTCTTGCTTTATTTTGCACCAGCGTAATCTTTTGCAGGAAAGCTTTTTTCCTGTCCTGCTCTTTGCAGTACTGAACCGCCATAAATGCCAGTTCGTCCACACGCGCGTCGTTATATTCATAAGTAATGGCGTCGGCAGACTGAGATTTGACAATCACATTGTCAATCAGGCGGGCATATTTGTCCTGATATTGCTTATAGCGGATTTCTTCTTCAATTTCGGCAACCGTCGGCTTATGCTTTGGCGTTTTAAACTGCGCCTTGTGCCCTTTGATATAGGGAATGATTTCCACTTTGTTGGCATCTTCGGCTATCTTTACTTTTCCTTGGGCTTTTTGCTCTTTCCATAAGCTGACTTTTTGCTTATAGGCGGCAATATTCTGTTCTTCAAGCTCTTTAGCCGGATCTTCGGCTCTCAAAGAACTGCATGCCGGAAGGAGAAATAAGGTAAAAAGAAAGGCTGCAAATTTTTTCATCTTTTAATCACTTTTATTTTTTGTGTTTTGTACTGGATGGTTTGTTGTTCGCCTTGCGGGCGCTGGCAGTTTCTTCTCTGTCAAAACTGATGTTTTTGAACAAACTTAAACGCAAATCCTGAATTTCTTCCAGAAGCGCTTTGGTGTCTTGAGCTAACTTTTTCATTTCTGCTCTCCTCTGCGGTTAATTGATACGGTGCATTATACTGTTTTTTCCTTAAACAAAGATTAATCCAGCAAATTATAGATGTCTTTTCCCGCTTGTTCCAAAATCTGCAACACCCTGCGGTTGGTTGTGTCTTTGGTCCTCTTGTTACTGAGCTTGTTCAGCATTTTTTGCAGTTTTTCGTTAAAAGCGCGGTTTTGCCGCAGAGCTTCCACACCTTGCAGATTTTCTTCGTCATTAATTTTATAATCAGCAACGGCTTTAATGGTGGCCAGGTATTTGGCGTCATTCTGCGCCGCATACTGAGCCTGGGCAGGTGTTTGTAAAAAGACGGCAATGGTAAAGGCGACGGTGTAAATCAGTTTATTCATATTTTTTCCCCTTGAGTTAATCAGGAATATGGATAGAATAAAGACAATAATTTAACATTGGGTTAGTAAAGATGAAAAAAGTTGTTTGGGCCTTAATCGACAGCCGCAAAGGCAGCGCCGGACAAATCCGCGGCGTTGTTCAGCAGCTTGATGCCGCAAAATTTGCTGTTATTGAAAAAAATATTGAATATACGGCATTTTCGGCTCTGCCGAATTTTTTGCGGGGAGCAAGCTTGTTGGGATTGGCTTCGTCATCTGTTCCTGAAATTAACCGGGATTTTCCTGATGTTGTTATTTCCGGCAGCCGCCGTTCGGCGCCGGTTGCCCGTTGGATAAAAAAGCACTCCGGCGGAAAAACCAAAATCGTGCAAATCCTTTATCCCGGAGCATTCGGCCGTAAGGATTATGACCTGATTTTTGTTCCGGAACATGACCGCGGTAAAATCAGCGGTGACAATGTCCGCTTCACAATCGGTTCACCGCATCGTATTACGCCTCAAAGCCTTGCGGCTGCCCGCCGGGAATGGGAAAAGGCTTTTGCGGCATTGCCCCGCCCGTTAACGGCTTTAATCATCGGCGGAAACATAAAAGGCAAAGGCTTTACGGAGGAAAATGCCAAAACTTTGGCTCAGGCCGTAAAAGAATATCACAATAAAACCGGCGGTTCCTTGTTGGTGACGGATTCTTGGCGGACAGGAGAAAATATGGAAAAACTGATATTAAACATATTGAAAGGCATTCCGTCTTATAATTATCTGTGGGGAGATAAAAGTTCCAATCCTTTCATGGGCTATCTGGCTTGTGCCGATAATATCATCGCCACCGGAGATTCTGTATCGATGTGTTGTGAGGCCTGCGGCACCGGAAAACCTGTTTTTATTTTTACGGGAAAAGGCTGGCTGACGCCGAAACATCTGCGCTTTGTCGATTCTTTAACAAGTGGAGGCTATGCGGCGGTTCTCTCTCAGGATAACCTGTCCTTTGTGCCTGCCGCATCCCTCAATCCCGCCGCAGAAATCGCCGCGGAAATTACCGCTTTGTTTAAGATTTAAAGTCGTCATTATGAGGCGTGCCTTTTCTCCCTTTGTTTCAAGGGGCTGGAGGCAGAAAAATGCTTCACTGGAGCATTTTTCAATGACGCGAAACTTACCAAGCTAGAAAGTTTTACTCGAGTTTCACTGCGCTCTCTCTTATTCCTCCCCCGAGGTGGGGAGGAAAGGAGGGGTGTAAAATCATGTAACCGTGGCTAAACTCAAAAACCCCTTGCTAAAATATCCCCCTTATGCTACCCTTTATTTTAGGTGGCAGAGTTTGCCGCTGAGGGCGTCGAAACCCTTTATAACAGTAGTCGTTAAGCATAATGGCGACTTTAAATAAGTATATGCTGATATCTGCCTGGATATGTGCTAGGGGCGGGTGTCAGCGTAATAAGGCTTTGCACGAAAGCGCTGAGCCGTTTACTGTTATACGGTTTCGAACATCCGTCCTCCTTTGGGAGGATTTTTTGTTTTAACCTCAAAACAAGGATGTTCAACATGAATAATAACTTTAAAGTTTTACTTATAGGGACAAGTCTGTTCTTAATCCCACAATATGCTGCGGCGCAATGCGCAGTTACCGATTGTCAGCAATTAGGCTATACTTCTCTTCAAAAATGTGACAACGGTTTGAAATGTCCGTTTGGCGAATATTGGGCTTGCCCCAAAGTTGAGGAAAAAGCCGTTCTCGGTCAATGTACAGGATATGCGAAGAACTGTAAAATCGGGGATATCTTAAACAGCGACGGTACCTGCACAACCGATAAAGTCAACGGAAAATCCCCACTCGGTGTCGTCTTAGCCATAAAAGAAAACTGCGGTTGGGCAATGACGGCTAAGCCGATTGCGACGATGATAGAATGGGGAGATAATGACATGGATATATCAGCTTTACCTAATTACACATCTTTTGAAACAGCAATCCAAGATTATGACAGTTGTGGTAACACTTTAAAAATTATTCAGGCTGGAAACAATTATAGTCATCCTGCTGCTTGGAAAGCGTATGAATATGTACCTTCTGAAGCTCCTGAAACAAAGGGAAAATGGTGTCTGCCTGCTTTGGGAATGTTGCACAATCTGATATTAAATTTAGAAACAATTAACAATGCCATTGGCAAATTAGAGGGTAAAAAGTTTACATATTATAAAGTTCCAACAAACATAGATGCTAATGAATATATGTGGTCGTCATCTGAATATGACAATAATAAAGCATGGGCATATTTTATAGAAAATAAATTGGGAGCATACGGCATCTACGGTAAGAGTTATCGTGTTGAGGGAGACTTTTACCTTGCTGTCCGTCCAGTAATAGAATTCTAATTCCCAGAAAAAAAACTCCCGAAATTTATATTTCGGGAGCTTTTACAATAACCAAAGATTAAATATCCAGATTAACCACGTTAAGGGCATTGTCCTGAATAAACTCTTTGCGGGGTTCGACCACATCGCCCATCAGGGTGGCAAAGGTTTCGTCAGCTTCTTCCATCTGGTTGATCTTCACCTGCAGTAAAGAACGTGCTTCAGGATCAAGCGTTGTTTCCCAAAGCTGTTCGGGGTTCATCTCACCCAATCCCTTGTATCGGTTGATAGTAATACCTTTCTTTCCGGCGGCAACAATTGCTTCAACCAGCGAAACCGGACCATGAATTTTCTTTTCCAGTCCCTGTTTTGACACAAGGGTACTGAACGTACCGAAACTTTCTTTCAGAAAAGCGCTCATTTCGTTAATCATCTGCGCTTCCTGACTTTCCAGTATTTTCAGTTCCATAACGTGTTCTTCGGTAACGCCGCGCAGTGTCCGGGTAAATTTAATATCATGCCCGTCAGTCAACTCGGCTTTCCAACCTTTGTCATATTCAGCTTCCAAGCTGTCCAAACGTCCGGCCAGCGTTGTCAAAGCCGCTTTCATTTCTTCCGGGTTGGCACGCAATGCCGGGCTGAAAATACCCATAATCGCCATTTGTTCAACGATTTTTTCAGGAACAGTCTTGCTCAGATTGACAATCAGGCTGTGTGCCCGGCGGTTTTGTTCAACCACGGCAACCAGATCTTCCCCGACAATCTGTTCTCCGTCGGCTTTAATCAATGTTGCATCATCACAACCACCGCGGTTCAGGTAGTTTTCCATCTCCCGTTCATTTTTAATGTAGAGGATTGAACTTCCTTTTTTGACCTTATACAAAGGCGGTTGGGCAATATAAATATAACCGCGCTCAATCAGCTCCGGCATCTGGCGATAAAAGAAGGTTAACAACAATGTGCGAATATGGCTTCCGTCGACATCGGCATCGGCCATGATAATAATTTTGTGATAACGGCACTTATCCGGATTAAAGTCATCTCTGCCGATACCCGTGCCGAGCGCCGTAATAATTGTGCCGATTTCCGCAGAATTTAACATCTTGTCAAAACGGGCACGCTCAACGTTTAAGATTTTACCTTTCAGCGGCATAATTGCCTGAGTTTTACGGTCACGCCCCTGTTTTGCCGAACCGCCCGCGGAATCTCCCTCCACGATAAAGATTTCAGAAAGGGCTGGGTCTTTTTCCGAACAGTCGGCCAGTTTTCCCGGCAAAGACGCAACGTCAAGAACGCCTTTCCGACGGGTCAGCTCACGTGCCTTGCGGGCAGCTTCGCGAGCGGTTGCTGCTTCGACGATTTTGCCGACAATAATTTTTGCCTCGGCCGGATGTTCGTCGAGCCACTCTTTCAATTTGTCGCCAACAACGCTCTCAACAACCGGACGAACTTCCGAAGAAACCAGTTTGTCTTTGGTTTGGGAAGAGAATTTCGGGTCAGGAACCTTGACGGACAAGACACAGGTCAAACCTTCACGCATATCATCACCCGTCAGGCTGACTTTTTCTTTTTTAAGCAAGCCGTTCTCCACAATATAATTGTTGATTGTGCGGGTCAATGCACCTCTGAAGCCGGCCAGATGCGTTCCGCCGTCTTTTTGCGGAATGTTGTTGGTGTAGCACAACATACTTTCGTTATAGGCGTTAGTCCACTGAATGCCGGCCTCAACCTGAATATCATTGTCTTCGCCGCTGATAAAAATAATTTCTTCGTGCAACGGAGCCTTAGACTTGTTGATGTGGCTGACAAATGCTTTCAAACCGCCTTCGTAGTGAAAGTCAACTTCGCGCGGCTCAGAGCCTCGGTTGTCAATAAGTTTCAGATAAACGCCGGAATTCAGGAAAGCTTTTTCGCGAATGGAACGTTCCAGCGTTTCAAAGTTAAATTCTGTTTGCGTAAATGTTTCCGGAGAAGGCAGAAATGTGACTTCCGTACCGTGTTTTCCCGGAGCTTCGGCAACAACTTTCAAATGTTCGGTAACGTTGCCGTTGGCAAACATGGCGATGTGTTCTTTGCCGTTACGCCAAATTCTGAGCCTTAACCAGGTAGACAAGGCATTAACCACGGAAACGCCCACACCGTGCAGACCACCGGATACCTTATAAGAATTGTTGTCAAACTTGCCGCCGGAGTGCAGTTCTGTCATAATGACTTCCGCGGCGGATACGCCTTCTTCCTTATGAATGTCAACCGGAATACCGCGCCCGTTGTCGCGGATTGTGGCCGAGCCGTCGGCATTCAAAATAATTTCCGTCTTGTCGCAATACCCGGCCAAAGCTTCGTCAATGGCGTTGTCCAAAACTTCATAAATCATATGGTGCAGACCGGAACCGTCATCCGTATCGCCGATATACATGCCGGGACGTTTGCGTACGGCGTCCAAACCTTTCAAGACCTTAATCGAATCAGCGCTGTACTCTTTTTCTTCCTGATTGATTTCCTCTTGTGTCATTTCGTGAGTCATAATGTTTATTATCCTCTTTCATACTAAATTTTATTGCCCTCAGCATACAACATCTTGTTATTTTTACCAAGCGAAAAATCGCAGATATTCCACAAAAGCCTCTGATTTTCAAATAATTTGAGAATTTTTAATGCGCTTCGGTCCAGTTGTTGCCGCACCCGACTTCGGCAATCAGCGGAACATCATAATCAACGACATTTTCCATAATTTGTTTAATCAGTGTGGAAGCTCGGTCGACTTCGCTTTCCGGCGCTTCAAAAACAAGTTCGTCATGGACTTGAAGAAGCATTTTTGTTTCCAGCCCGGCGTCAGCCAGAGCCTTAATCACCTTGTTCATGGCCAATTTGATAATATCGGCGGCGCCGCCCTGAATTGGCGCGTTGATTGCCGCTCTTTCCGCATTCATGGAAATGCGCTTGTTGCGGTCGTTAATTCCCAGAATTGTGCATTTGCGGCCAAACGGTGTTTCAACATAACCGTTGCGATGGGCAAATTCTATCGTTTCTTTCATAAATTGCCGTATTTCCGGCATTTCTCTGAAATAGGCGTCAATATAAGCTTTGGCTTCGTCATTGCTGACGCCGATTTGTTTGGCCAGCCCGAACTGCGAAATACCGTAAATAATGCCAAAATTAATAGCTTTGGCATGACGGCGCAAATCCGGTGTTACTTCTTCGCGCGGAACACCGAAAACTTTGGCGGCCGTTGCGGCATGAATGTCCGCGCCGTGAGCAAACGCTTCTTTAAGCGCTTTGACGTTGGCGACGCTTGCCATCAGCCGGAGTTCTACTTGAGAATAGTCTGAGGCAATTATTTTATACCCCTTGCGGGCGACAAAACATTGGCGGATTTTTTTGCCTTCCTCGCTGCGAATTGGGATGTTCTGCAGATTTGGGTTAGATGAAGCCAAGCGTCCGGTATTAACCACTGTTTGTGAAAAAGTCGTATGAACGCGGTTGTTTTTATCCAACAGCTCAAGAAGGGAATCTGTATAGGTGCTTTTGAGTTTTGAAAAGCCTCGCCAGTCCAAAATTTTCTGAGCAATCGTATTCCCCTCGGCCGCCAGATCTTCCAAAACATCGGCGCCGGTCTGCCATGCGCCGGTGGCTGTTTTTTTGCCTTTGATATTTTGCTTGTCAAACAGAATATAACCGATTTGCTTTGGTGAACCGAGGTTAAACTCTTCGCCGGCAAGTTGATAAATCTCTTGCTCAATGCTTTTTATGTTGGCATCAAAATCGGCGCTGAGCTGCCGGAGAGCCGCCGCGTCAACCATAATGCCGCACTCTTCCATTTTTTTGAGAGTCGAAATTAGCGGACGGTCGAAATGTTCGTAAATAAACGCCTTTTTCTCTCGGCTCAAACGCGGTTTGAAAAGCTGATACAGCCTAAGGGTAATGTCGGCGTCCTCTGCGGCATAATCCAAAGCCTTGTCCAGAGGAACCTCGTCAAAGGTGATTTTGTTTTTTCCGCTGCCGCAGACTTCTTCATAGCTGATCATCTTGTGCGCCAAAAACAACTCGGAAAGTTCATCTAGACTGTGCCCGTGTTCAGAGCTGTCCAAATCATAAGACATGACGCAAGTGTCGTCTAAAGGGAAAATCTCGGCGTCCTCTCCGAAAATCTGTGCTAGAAAATGCATGTCAAACTTGGCATTGTGGCCGATTTTCAAAATGGATTTGTTTGTAAATAACGGCAGCAAATATTTTTTCAGAACTTCTGCAGACAGTTGTTTTAATTCGGAAGACGAACTTATCGGTTCACTGAATAAATCATTTTTGTCTGCCTGCATATCCTTGTGAGCAATCGGAATATAACAGGCTTGCCCGGGGGCGGTTGCCATCGACATTCCGACAATCTTGTCAAAGAATGGATTCAGCCCGTTGGTTTCGGTATCAAAAGCAAAAAGGCGCTGTTCTTCGATTCGCTTAACCCAGTTTTTCAGGGCTTTTTCATCTTGCACCAATTCATAGTTTTTTTCAGGTTCTGGCGCAACCGGCGAAATCGCCGGCGCTTCGCCGGAGCAGGGAATGGCCGCGCACATTTCTGCCGCCCATTTTTCAAAACGTGGCTTTAATGTGCGAAAATCATGCTTGTCGGCAAATTCTTTCAGCATATTGATATCCGGCTGTCGGCAATGATATTCCTCAAGATTGTGTTCAACCGGAACATCATTTTTCAAAGTGACCAGTCGGAGGGAAATCTCGGCGTTTTCCTTATTTGCCAGCAAGGTTTCACGGCGTTTGTTCTGCTTGATTTCTTCCGCGCGGGCAAGAACCTGCTCAAGAGAACCAAACTGGTTAACAAGTTCGGCGGCTGTTTTAAGGCCGATTCCCGGAACACCCGGAACATTGTCCGTACTGTCACCGGCCAGAGCCTGAACATCGACAACCCGTTCGGGGTAAACGCCAAACTTTTCCTTAACGTCTTCCGGGGTAAAAAACTTGTCTTTCATCGGGTCATAATATTCTACGCCGGGACGGATAAGTTGCATCAAATCCTTGTCAGCGGAAACGACAACCGCTTCATATCCTTTGTCAGTTGCCTGCTTGGCATAAGTTGCAATCAGGTCGTCAGCCTCAAAACCTTCCATTTCCAGATGATTGATATTCAGAGCGTCTACCGCTTCCCTGATAATCGGAAACTGGGGAATAAGCTCTTCAGGAGTTTCTTTACGTGTTCCTTTATAATCGGCAAAAAAATTGTTGCGGAAATTCTGCCTTTTGGCGTCAAACAACACCAGACAATAATCGCATTTGATTTTTGCTGTCAACTTCAGAAACATATTGGTAAAACCATAGACGGCATTAACCGGCGTTCCTTCCGGATTAGTCATCATCGGCAAACCGTAAAAGGCCCGGAAGATATATCCCGAACCGTCAACCAGACAAACTTTTTTGGTCATTGGCACCTGCGTTGTGTAAAATTAAACCGGATTATTCCCCGGCGGATAAAAAGAAGGCACGTTCCATATTGTTGACGGAATTCATGTCTGTTATGCAATTATCATCATAAGCCGCAATATATTCGGACAAAGCCTGCGCAACACAGTCTTCAATGGAGCAGCCCTCGTTTCTGGCAATTTCCATCAGTTTGGAGTTTATTTCGCTGCTAATGTTAACCGAAGTATTGTTCATAAAATTTTCCTTAACTTATTTGATGTATTATTATTAAAATACTTTATGAATCAAGGCAAGGACAAATCCGTGGCAAAAAAGGCTAAACTTAAGAAAAACAAGAAAAAAACAAAAAAAAGAGAGTCAAAACAAAGAGTTAAAATCTATTGGCTTCTGGCTAAAATTTTTCTGCTTCTGGTGATAACTTTGGGTGTTTATATCGCCTGGTGTTTTTTGACGCTTCCTGACATGGATAAGGCGATTAACCGCACGCGTCAGCCGTCGACGATGATTATTGCTGAAAACGGCAATGAAATACAAAGTTTCGGCAGCGTTTATTCCGAAGTCGTTTCTTTGGACGAACTGCCGCCTTATGTTGCAGATGCTGTGGTTGCAACAGAAGACCGGCGCTTCTATTCCCATTTTGGTTTTGACATTATTAGCTTTACGCGCGCCATGACCGTCAATCTCTGGCACCGCCGTTATGTCCAGGGCGGGTCGACCATCACTCAGCAGGTCGCCAAAAACCTTTTTCTGACGTCCAATAAAAATATAAAGCGTAAAGTTCAGGAATTGCTGTTGGCGTTTTGGCTGGAATATAAGCTGACCAAAGACCAGATACTGACGCTGTATTTGAACCGGGTTTATCTTGGTGCCGGGACTTACGGAATTGAAGCGGCTTCGCAAAAGTATTTTCAGAAATCGTCGCGGGATTTAAATCTTCTGGAGGCGGCGATTATCGGCGGCATGCTTAAAGCGCCGTCACGTTATAATCCTATAGCCAGTGAAAGCCGGGCAAGGGAACGGGCGGCGGTTGTGTTGGACAATATGGTAAAAAACGATAAAATTACTGATGAACAGCGGCAAAATGCCTTAAAAATGAAACTCGGTCCTGAAAAATCCTACAAGGTCGAAGGCGGAAAGCATTTTGCCGATTGGGTTTATGGAGAAGTAAACGATTATATCGGCGAGCGGGATGATGACATTTATGTTGCCACAACGCTGGATCAGGAATTGCAGCAAAAAGCCGAAAAGATTTTGCGGGAAGCTGTTAAGGCGAATAAACACCGCAATGTAACCCAGGGAGCTGTTGTCGTTCTTGATAAATGGGGAGCGGTCAAAGCCATGGTCGGCGGCGTTGATTATCACAAAAGCCAGTTTAACCGGGCAATTCAGGCTCTGCGCCAGCCGGGGTCGTCTTTCAAGCCCTTTATTTACTTGACGGCTTTGGAAAACGGTTTCTCGCCCAATGACGTAATTTACGACGTTCCTGTTGATATAAAAGGTTGGAAGCCGGAAAACATAGATAAGAAATACTATGGTGAAGTAACGCTGAATACGGCGCTCTCCCGCTCGCTCAATCTGGCAACGATTAACCTGTCGGAAGAAGTCGGCCGTTCCAAAATCATCCGCACGGCAAAACGCATGGGAATTACGACCCCGATAGAAAACACGCCGGCTCTGGCTTTGGGAGCATTTGAGGTCAGAGTGCTGGACATGGCGGTGGCTTATGCGTCAATTGCCAACGGCGGTTATGCCGTCTGGCCTTATGCCATTCAGGAAATTTACACCAAAGACGGCTATCAGCTCTATATGCGCGAGCCGGATGAACCAAACCGCATTATTGTTGATTATGCAGCGGAGGAAATGACCGAAATGCTGGAAAATGTCATTAATTCAGGAACCGGAAAAAGAGCGCGTCTGCCTTTCTTTGCCGCGGGAAAAACCGGAACGTCCCAAAACAACCGGGATGCCTGGTTTGTCGGCTTTACGGACAATTATGTTGCCGCCGTCTGGGTCGGGAATGATGATAACAGCCCGATGAAAGGAATTGGCGGCAGTGGTCTTCCGGCAGAAATCTGGAAGAAAATTATGCTGGTAAAATAATTTCAAAATAGTGCTTTTATGTTTGAAATAATTATATATAATACGAACCAACAAAAAACAGATATTTGAAGAGGAAATAATAGAATGACACAAAAACCTGTAATGCTTCTGGTGCTTGACGGCTGGGGCTATCGTGAAAAAATCACCGACGATAATGCTATCGAAATGGGAAATACGCCGAATTGGCACAGATTCGTCAAAGAATGCCCGACTTGCTTTGTCGAAACGTCAGGCCTGGCCGTAGGCCTGCCTGAAGGACAGATGGGTAATTCTGAAGTCGGTCATATGAATTTGGGGGCCGGTCGCGTGGTTATGCAGGATCTGCCGCGTATCGACCAGGCGATTAAAGACGGTTCCATTAAACAAAATCCGGTCTTGACCGAGATGATTGCCGGTTTAAAAAGCAGCGGCAAAACCTGCCATGTTATGGGGCTGATGTCCCCGGGCGGCGTTCATGCTTCCGAGAAGCATATTGAAGCCATGTGCGCCATCCTGAATGAAAACAACATTCCGGTAAAAGTTCATGCTTTTCTTGATGGTCGCGATACGCCCCCGGCTTCCGCCGCCGGCTATGTGGCTGATTTTGAAAAAACGGTTTCCAGCATGAAAAATGTTTCTATGGCAACGGTTTCCGGCCGTTTTTATGCCATGGACCGTGATAAACGCTGGGATCGCGTCGAAGCTGCTTATAACGCCATTGCGCTGGCCGAAGGCAAACATGCTGCAACCGCTGATGAAGCGATTGCCGCGTCTTATAAGGAAGGCGTTAACGATGAGTTTGTTGTTCCTTACGTTATTGGAAATTACAAAGGCGCTGAGGACGGAGATGTCATCTTAATGTGCAACTTCCGCGCCGATCGTGCCCGCGAAATTTTGTATGCGCTGGCTGACAACGAGTTTAATGGTTTTGCCCGCAAAAAAGTTGTTCATTTTGCCGAATGTGTCGGCATGACGGAATATTCTGTCGATCATCGCCGGTTTATGAAAACGATTTTTGGCCCCGAAGTTCTGAACAACATCTTTGGTGAAGTCGTTGCCGAGCATGGCCTGACACAGCTGCGTATTGCCGAAACCGAAAAATATGCTCACGTAACGTTTTTCTTTAACGGCGGCGAAGAAAAGGAATTTAAGGGTGAAGACCGTATTCTGATTCCCAGCCCGAAAGTTGCGACTTATGATTTGAAACCGGAAATGTCCGTTTATGAAGTGACCGATAAGCTGGTCGATGCTATAGAAAACCAGCGATTCGACGTCATCATCTGCAACTTTGCCAATGGTGATATGGTTGGACATACCGGTATTATGGAAGCGGCATTAAAAGCTGTTGCCGCAGTTGATGAATGCGTCGGCCGCGTTGCCGAGGCAATTAAGAAAGTCGGCGGCGTTCTCTTTATAACCGCAGACCACGGTAATGCCGAAAAAATGGTTGATGAAAAGACCGGCGCGCCTTATACGGCGCATACCGTCGGCAAAGTCAGAGCCGTTTTGGTCAACTGTCAAACGCCGCTGGAAGGGCTGCGCGACGGCAAGCTGGCGGATGTTTCTCCCACGCTTCTTGATTTGCTGGGTATTGAGAAACCGAAAGAGATGAACGGTCAGTCTTTGTTAATCAAGAAAAAATAATGAAACTGAAAACGGCAGGCAAAATTCTGGCTTTTGTTGCGGGAATAATTTTATTCTCGGCTGGAAGTTTGTCTGCCGTTGAGGTGTCAAAATCCGAACTGAAAAAGATGGAAGAGCAGGTGGCCAGGCAAAATGCCGAGCATAAACGCCTGCAGGAACAGGCCGCCAAAATCAATGAAGAACTGAAATCTCTCAGTGCCAAAATGGTGCGTTCCGCCCGTTTGATTCAAAACAGTGAAGAAAAAATATCGGCAATGGAAGCCGAACTGAAAAAATTAGAAGAAGAACTGAAGGTCGCCGAAAATAATTTTACCGTTGAAGACGACAATTTGATACGAACGCTTTCCGCTTTGCAGAATTTGGCGCTCAAACCGACGGAATCCCTGTTCGTGCAGCCTTTGACGCCGGTTGAAATCATTCGCAGCGCTATGCTCCTGCGGGAAACCGTACCGTATTTGGAGCAGAATGCCCAGCGTATCCGTAAAAAACTTGAACAAATTGAAAAACAACGGCGGCAAGTTGAAAATCAGGTTAAACGCATTTTGGCACAGAAAAAAGTTCTTGAACAGGAACACAGCCAGCTGAAAAGCCTCACTCAGAAAAAGTCGCAGCTGGGAAACAGTCTTAAAATACAGTCTGCCGCGGCGCAGAAAAAAGTCAACAAACTGGCATCACAGGCCCAGGATTTAAGGGACTTGCTGAAAAAGCTTGAAAAAGAGCGTTTGGCGAAGGAAAAACGCGACCGGGAAGAAGCCGCCCGCCGGGCTGAAGAACAGCGGCGCAAAAAACAAGAGGAAAATCAGCAAGATGCCTTGATTAAATTTAAAGCTGACGCTATAAAAGAATTGGGAGACGGCTTTATTAAAGCCAAAGGGCGTCTGCCGATGCCCGCCCGGGGACAGGTTGTGACCCGTTACGGAGAAGAAACGGCCAAAGGCGTCAGCTCCAAAGGAATTATTGTCAAAACGCGCGGTCAGGCGCAGGTTATTGCCCCGTTTGACGGAACAGTCATTTTTGCCGGACCTTTCCGCGGCTACGGAAATTTAATTATTATTGACCACGGCAAAGGCTATTTAAGCCTGTTGGCCGGCTTGGAAACGATAGATACGGAGCTGGGACAGCTTCTTCTGGCCGGAGAGCCTGTCGGGCAAATGCCGGATGACGACGATGCCCGGTTGTATATTGAGATACGCAAAGATAATCATCCGATTAATCCGTTAACCTGGATACAAAATTAAAGAGGAATAAAACTGAAAATGTCTAAAAAATTATCCGCATTTAGCGCCGTCTTGTTTTCTTTGATGTTAATCAGCCCAGTAGCCGATGCTGCCAAAACCGATAAAAAGGCCGTTTCCGAAGAAGATACCTATGAGCTGCTTAATCTGTTCGGCGAAGTCTTGGAGCGCGCCAAGAATTCTTATGTGGATGAAGTGTCGGATGAACAGCTTATTCAATCTGCCATTAACGGTATGCTTGTTTCTCTTGACCCGCACTCCAGTTATATGGACGGTAAAGATTTTAGATACATGAGTGAACAGACGCAGGGAAAATTCGGCGGTCTGGGAATTGAGGTGACAATGGAAAGCGGTGTTGTCAAAGTCGTGTCGCCGATTGATGATACGCCGGCGCACAAAGCCGGACTGAAACCGGGAGATTATATCGTTAATATTGACGGGCAGCCGGTTGTCGGCATGACTTTGAATGATGCCGTCGATAAAATGCGCGGTAAAGTCGGTTCCAAAGTCAAATTGACAATCCGTCGTTTTAATCAAAAGCCGTTTGACGTAACCATAAAACGTGAGGAAATTAAAATCCAAACGGTTAAAAGCAGTATCAAAAGCGAAGATGTCGCTTACGTGCGTATCACGTCCTTTAGCGATAACACCGATAAAATGGTTGAAAAGGCCGTAAAAGATGCCAAAAAGAAATTAAAGGGAAATCTGAAGGGGATAATTCTTGATATCAGAAACAATCCCGGCGGATTGTTGGATCAGGCCGTCAGTGTTTCCGATTTGTTTTTGAACCAGGGCGAAATCGTGTCAACCCGTTCCCGCAACGAAGAAGATACCGTAAAATATAATGCCAAAAAAGGCGATATTGCCGATGGGCTGCCGATTGTTATTATTGTTAACGACGGTTCGGCTTCCGCATCGGAGATTGTTGCCGGCGCCTTGCAGGATCATAAGCGGGCGGTTATTCTGGGCGAAAAAACTTTCGGCAAAGGTTCTGTTCAAACGGTTATCCCGTTGGGAAAACACGGAGCCATGCGTTTAACGACCGCCCGCTATTATACGCCGTCGGGACGTTCGATTCAGGTCAAAGGCATAGAGCCTGATGTTGCCGTGAAACCGGCAAAGGTGGAAGAAATCGAAAGTCCGTTTGAATTAAGCGAAGGCGAATATAATAATGCCTTGAAAAATGACAGCGAAGAAAAAGTTGATGCCAAGAAACAGGCTGCCAAAAAAGCCGAGAAGGAAGAACTTGCAAAAGATTATCAGCTGGCTCGGGCGCTTGACCTGGTTCGCGCCATGGGAATTTACGAACAGGGAAAAGCCCAAAAGTAAGAGGATTTTGACATTTGGCGATTAGTGTAAAACAAAAGTTTAAGGCAATCGGCGTCATATTATCAGTCTTGCTGATAATAGCCGTTGTTGTATGGCTTGCAGCGGAAAAAAGCACTGAGCCGCAGTTTGAGAACAAAGTTGATAAGCTTTTGTTTGATACGGATAACAAATCCCCAAAGTATATTATTACGTTGCCAGATAAAACGCGCCGCGATTTTGTTGAAAAAAACGCTGATAACAACGAGGAAAAGGCCGACAAACCGTCAAAAGCATACAAAGGCGATTTGTCTGAAGAAGATATCCGCTTGCGGGAATTGGTAAATAATACGCCCAATTTGAGCAAATTAAAGGATATTGTCAATCCGCTCCCTCTTAAATACATTGAAACAGACAGCGCCCTGAGCATGGCTGAGGGAGAAATGACTTTGCCTAAAATATCGGAAGACGGCCGCAAGCCGTGGATTGAATATGCTGCACCGGCCAAAACGGTTCAGCCGAATTTTTCGCGGATAGCCGTCGTTGTAAAAAATCTGGGGTTGGATCGCCGGACAACCCGGGCTGTTGTTACCAAATTTCCAGGAGAAATTTCCTTGTCTTTTTCTCCTTACGGCAATGAAAATAAAGAACTGATTGCCGAAGCGCGCCGCCATGGGCATGAAACATATGTCGACATGTATTTGTCGTCCCGCGATTTTTTAAGATCGGATACCGGACCTGTGGCTATGAGCATGACATCAAGCCAAGATGAAAACAAACAACGCCTGAAAAAAACGGTTTCTTCTTCGTCGGCAATCGGCGGCGTAGTTGTCAACCCGGGAGTTGCCGATGAAAATAACCGCAGCCGTCTTCAGGAGCTTTTTTCCGAAATTCGGAATATGGGGTTGCTCTTAATTGATGCGACCGGAGAAAATGGCGTGCAGGAAGTTCCAACAGCCGGTTTGCCGCGTCAAAAAGCCGATATCGTCATAAATAGTGATTTTACGCCCGAAAACATCCGCCGCAGCTTTCTCCAGGCTGAACTGCTGTCCCAAAGCAAGGGAATGGTCGTCATTGCCGTAGAACCGAAACCGGTTGTCTTAATGGAATTAAGCCACTGGATTAATACGTTTTCTCCGCAATATACTTATGAAGAGATGAAAGAGAAAAATATTACGGCAATCGAGAAACCTTTTGCCTTAATACCTCTTTCCGAAGTTGTCGTGGAGTGAAATATGGGAAATTATCGTAAAAATGCCGGCATTATTGTTTTTAACCGTGATCGCAAAGTTCTTTTGTGTGAGCGTGTCGGCAATTATGAAAATGCCTGGCAGTTTCCGCAGGGTGGAATAGACGGCGGCGAAACGGTCGAACAGGCTGCTGCCAGAGAATTGTGCGAGGAAACGTCCCTGACCTCGGTAAGATATGTTGCCTCTATGCCTGAACCGCTGATTTACGACTTTCCGCCGGAAATAAAAAAGCGAAATGCCGCCAGAGGAATTTTTAATGACGGCCAGCAGCAATACTGGAGTTTATACCTTTTGACGGGTAATGAAAGCGAAATAAACCTGAACACAGCGGAACCGGAATTTAAAAATTGGCGCTGGATTGAAATAGAAAAAGCGGCTGACAATGTCGTTGCGTTCAAAAAAGAGGTTTATCGCCGGATCATAGAATATTTTAAGCCGCTGATTGAAAAATACGAATTCTAAAAAATTGTAGAAATTAAGCTGAAAATGTGCTATATTACTGCCATATTTGACAAATGGCGGTGGAAAAATGAATCCCAGATTGCATGACAAAATGATGTCGATGGTTGAAAAAGCCGGTTTGGACGGCATTTCTTCCAATGTACCGTTTAAAGAAGAACAGTTTTGGGAACTGGTAAAGTTGCGGCAGTTTTCGATTCTTCAGGCGGCTTACGAAACGCAGGCATCGGAAATAAATTTGCCGGTTTTGGCAAGAGAAGGTTTTACCAAAAGCCTTGTCAACATTGCTTACAGCTACGCCGGGATTGACAAGCATCGCCAGAAAAAACATTCATACGAGTTTTTTCGTGACAACATTGCTGTTTATGACGGTAACCATATTCACTTTACCGAAAATACGCTTGACCCTGAAAATATGCTGCGCGCCTTTTCCCGGGAACGTATTTATAATGAGCGTTTTTACCAGCTTGAGGGGATGGACACTTTTGCCATTTTTCGCGATGTCAAAAGAAAACATCAGGAACAGGAAGCACTGTCGCAGCAGCACCGTCTTTTCCGGAACGATTTAATGCAGCTCGGCCTGGCGGATAATATGGCGTTAAATGTTGTAAATCCGCAAATTATGGAATTGCTGAAGGTTCAGCAGCAGCTCATTCAACAGGCTTTGGAACAGCAAAAACTGACAATGCTGAATACGCACCCCGAACTTTTGGCGCAAATTACGCCATCGCACCAAAAGCAGCTGGATGACGGCGAAATCCGGCTGTTGCTTGAACAAAAAAGCAATAATCGTGAACGGGCCTAGTTAGCGTCAAAACTGATTCGCGGGTCGACAAGAGAATAGGTTACGTCACTGAGCAGTTTAAGAATTAATCCTAGCAGGGCAAAAATATACAATGTACCGAAAATAACCGGATAATCTCTTGTCATAATCGCTTCATACCCCAGCAGCCCGAGCCCGTTTAATGAGAAAATCACCTCAATCAGAAGAGATCCCGTAAACAGCATTTTAATCAGCATATTGGGGAAACCGGCAATAACAATCAACATGGCATTGCGGAAAACATGGCCGTATAAAATGCGGTTTTCGCTTAAACCTTTAGCCTTGGCTGTCAACACATAAGGTTTGTTGATTTCATCTATAAATGAGTTTTTTGTCAGCATGGTCAGGCTGGCAAATCCGCCGATAACCATGGTTAAAACCGGTAAGGTGATATGCCATAAATAATCGGTGATTTTTCCATACCAACTCAGGCTGTCCCAGTCCGGCGACGTCAATCCGCGTAACGGAAACCATTGCCAGTATGTCCCGCCGGCGAAGAAAACAATCAGAAATACCGCAAATAGAAATACCGGAATGGCAGAACCCAAAATAACTGCAAAGGATGTCCAAGTGTCAAATTTTGAACTGTCGCGAACGGCTTTTTTTATTCCCAGCGGGATTGCGACCAGATAAATAATCAACGTAGACCATAGTCCTAAAGAAACGGAAACCGGCATCCTTTCAACAATCAGCTTCCAGACGGTCTTGTCTTTATAATAACTTTTGCCGAAGTTGAAGGCTGCATAGTCTTTAATCATTTTCCAATAGCGCTCATGAACAGGCTTGTCAAAACCAAATTGTTTTTCCAGTTCTTTAACCAAGTCTTCGGGAACACCTTGTGCTCCCTGATATTTTGATGTGGAATTAGCAATGCTCATTTGCGCGGAGGAGGTAATGCTTCCCGTACTGTTGACGTTCATTCCCCGATATTTTGCCAGTGTTTGCTCCACCGGCCCGCCCGGTGCCATTTGTATCACCAGAAAATTGACGGTCATAATGCCGAGTAGCGTCAGCGGAATCAGAAACAGGCGTTTCAGAATATAATTTTTCATTTTCTGTATTCCTCCTTCAGCCACCAGGTAAACGGTTGAAACCCGACTTTAAGCGTTGTCTGCGGATGTTCAAACTTATTGACATAGGCGACACGGGAATTGGGTGAGTACCATTGCGGAATAATATAGTTTTCGTAAAGCATAACCCGGTCAAAGGCCTTGACGTAAGCCATATAATCAGCTTTGTTCTGTGCTTGGATAATGCCGGCAATCAATTCGTCGGCAACCGGATTCGCCACACCGGGAATATTATACGAACCCTTAACCATTGCGGATTCGCTGCCCCACATTTCTTTTTGTTCGTTACCGGGCATCTGGCTCATCGCCAAAGCGATAATGGCAATATCAAAGTCAAAACTGTCCAGACGGTTTTTATAAACATTAACTTCTATTGTTCGAAAATGGGCGTCAATGCCTATTTTTTTCAGGTTGTTTATAAAAGGCAGCATAACCCGCGTAAAAGATTTTCCGTTTGCGGAATTGTCAATAATCTCAAGCGTCAAAGGCGTGCCGTCTTTAAGGTTAATCATCTTGCCGTCTTTAAAGTCATAACCGGCTTCTTTCAGAAGTTTTACGGCCTGTTTTAAGTTTTCCCGGCTTTGTTCCGGCGTCTTATGTTCAGGATTCGCCGGAGGCGTTGTAAAAATTTCAGCGTCAAGGCGGGAGCGGTAGCGATTAAGAATTTCCAGCTCTTTTCCCAACGGAAGCCCGGTTGCTTCCATGCCGGTATTGGTAAAATAACTGTATAAACGCTCATATTGATTGTAAAAAAGTTTGTCGTTGGCCCAATCAAAGTCAAAAGCCAGACTGATGGCTTTGCGGACTCTTCTGTCCTGAAATTTTTCTTTTCTCAGGTTAAAGGCAAACATCTGCAACACCGCAGCCTTATTGTGCGGAAATTCCTCTTTGCGGATTTTCCCTTGTTTGACAAGATTATTGTCATAACCCGTGACCCAGATTTTGGCGATATATTCCTCCCGGATGTCAATGTTTCCGGAAAACAGAGCCTGCAATGTCACCGTTGTATCTTGGTAATATTCATAATCGACAATATCAAAATTGTAAAAACCGCGTCTGGAGGGGAGGTCTTTGGCCCAATAATTCGCATTTCTTTTCAGAACAACCGATTTTCCCGGCTGAAATTTATCCAAAAGATACGGCCCGCTGCCTAAATAAGGTTTTAACTGCGGTTTGCTGAAATCTTTTCCGTCCCAGTCTTTTGCCGAAAAAATGGATAATTGCGATAAAATCAGCGGCAGCTCCTTATTGTTTGTTCCTTTTTTGAAATAAAAACGGACATGCCGATCATTAATTTTCTCAACACGTTCAACATCGCCGTAATAAACCTTGTATATCGGCGCGCCTTTCTCTGTTACGGCTTTAAAACTGAAAATAACGTCATCTGCCGTAACCGGAGAACCGTCGCTGAATTTTGCCCGCTCGTCCAAAATAAAGCCGACAAAGGATTTGTCTTTCGGCTGTTCAAATTCTTTAGCGATAAGCGGATATACTGTTGCAATATCATCACTGGGCGAAACGCCGAGCGTATCCAGCGTCAAAGCGGCAACTTCCGCCGCGGCGTTACCCTTGAAAATAAACGGATTGAAATTATCGAAACTGCCATAATTGGGAAAAACAACCTTACCGCCTTTGGGAGCCAAAGGATTAACATAGTCAAAATGTTTGAAGTCGTTTGCATATTTAGCTTCGCCATACAGAGAGAGTATTTTGCCGGTTTCTATATCTTTAGCCTGAACCGGCAAAAAAATGCACCAAAAAATGAAAACGAAAAAATATATCGGCCTATCTTTTTTCAATAATTTCATCTGTCCAATTACTGAAAGGAGAAACCAAAGGCTCGTCGGCAACGGCTTCAACCTTTGCCGCAGGCTGTTCTTTTCTCTCATTGTTCCATTCTTTGCGCAGAGTATTAAGCGTTTTTCTGGTTTCGCTGAACTCCGCAACTTTGCTGTCGGCTCTGTTCTTGTTGTTGACATGGCCGGTAAAGTCCTCAATATCCAGCTGATTATCGTCATGCCAGCTGTCGCTTTTTTCATCAAGGTTTATTGACAGAATTGAAGTTTCTTTCGGATTGTTTTCCTGTTCTTTCTCCTCAGTGCTTCCAAAACTTCTTTCCAGAGCAATTGTAAACGGATCTTTGTCCGTTAAAACCGGATCGGATTTTTTGATGCCGTCCTGCGACATCTTTTTTCTGAAAACGTTTAATTTTGAAACAATAGATGTCCCTGACTGGACGGTTTTTACCGGTTTAAAATCGCGAATGTCCGTAACCTTGACTTCCTCCTGATTTTCGCCGAGATCAGCCATCAGGGCGCTGAAATTGTCAGGAGAAGAAATCTTTTGCGCTGTTTTTGTCGTCCGGTTTGCCGAGTTTTGCTTGCTTCGTTTAACTTCATCGGCTATCGGCGCGATAATTGAAAAAACTTTGCCGAAAACGCCGGTTTCCACCATATTCAGAAAAACATGCTCCTTGTCATGGCGCTCCAGCAGGTTAATCAGGCTCTGGTATCTGGCGGAAAATTCAAGCAGAGAACCTGCCAAAACAACATCATTTCTGGCACGGTTGATGGTTCTCTGGGCAAAATCGCTCTGATTCTGGCTGATTTCGATGATAACCTTGCCGAAAGACCATTTGCCGCCGTTTTGAACCTTTGTCCACAGATTCTCTATCTGTTCCGAGGAAGCAAGACTGCAACGGCGGATAATTTCAGAAAGAACTTCATTCATGTCGGCAATGAAAACGTCAAATTTATTGAGCATAAAGCCGTCTTTGATTTCCTGTTCCGCTTCCAGAAGAATACGGGCGACCAAATCCGTATAGTCCATGTTTTTTTTCATCTGTTTCATCAGGGCGGAAAGATTGCCGTAAACGTTCTTGTTGGCGATATACTGGTTGATATGTCCGAAAACAGCCCATAAAAAGAAAACCGGAACAAGGATAAAAGCCGCATAAACGGAAGCGTCCCACAATCCCAGATTCATCGGAGAAATGCCCTGCAGCTTGTCTGATACGAACAAAGTTGCATAAATCAACCAAAAAACGGTAGAAAATACCGATACGAAAAATGTTAAGGCCAACACGGCAAATCTCCTTAAATTAAGGCTGTAACCAATCAAAATTTTAACCAAGTTTAGTATATCTGCATTTTATTTCAATCAAATTATAAAGAAAATCCTCAGGTTACGCACTAAAATTCACAATCATGTAAAATAAGAGTCGAAATTTTTGTTTATTTGTGCTAATAACGTATAAAGTTTTAATATTCAAAGAGAAATTGAGATGAACACAAGCAGTAACAGTATGGTTTTAGATTTTGAAAAGACAATTGTTGAAGTCGAGGCAAAAATTGAAAGTCTCAAAATGCTGGCGGAAGAGGAAGATGTTGATATTTCCAGCGAAGTCAACCGTCTGCAGGAAAAGCTTCAAAAGCAGCTCCGTATTGCCTATGCCAACCTGTCTCCCTGGCAGAAGGCTCAGGTTGCCCGCCACCCTGACCGTCCGCAGTGTCTGGATTATGTTCATGCTTTGATTGAAGATTTTGTCCCGCTGGCCGGAGATCGTGCATTTGCCGATGATGCCACGATGATTGCCGGAATTGGCCGTTTTAAAGGGATTTCCGTCGCTGTCATCGGTCAGGAAAAAGGACACGATTTGGAAAGCCGTATCAAGTATAACTTTGGTATGGCAAGGCCGGAAGGGTATCGCAAGGCACAGCGGATGATGGATTTGGCCGATAAGTTTAACCTGCCGGTAATTTGCTTTGTCGACACTGACGGCGCTTATCCGGGAATTGACGCTGAGGCGCGCGGTCAGGCAGAAGCAATTGCTTCTTCAATCGAAAAATGTCTGAAAATCAAAACGCCGATTATTTCTACGATTATCGGCATGGGCGGTTCCGGCGGCGCAATTGCCATAGCCACTTCCGACCGGATTTTGATGCTTGAAAATTCCATTTATTCTGTCATCTCTCCGGAAGCCTGCAGTTCTATTTTGTGGCGTTCTACCGACAAGGTGAAAGAAGCAGCGGAAGCGCTTCGCCTTACCGCGCAGGATTTGAAACATTTGGGCGTGATTGATGAAATTATTCCTGAACCTCTTGGCGGCGCGCATCGCGATCCGCGGGCGGCAATTGAAGAAGTCGGCAATGTTATTCTGAAACATCTGAAAGAGCTCTTGCCGGTTAATACTGAAGATTTGAAGAAAATGCGTACGGAAAAATTTTTGGAAATGGGGCGCCACCTTCCCGAAAACTAAGGCTATTTCATGATTTTTGATACGGAAACGGCTCTCATAGTCCTTCTTGCTCTTGTCGGCGTAATGTTTTTGATTATGCTGTATCTGGTTTTCCGCAAGAAAAACGGCAGGGAGCTGTCTTTGTTTGCGGACAGCATTTACCGGGCACAAAGCGAGCTGGCCGGACGTTTAAGCCAATTGAACGAAAACAATTCGGCGCAGCAGGCAATGTTGGCGCAGGCAATTCATGAACAAAAGATTTCCATGTTGAAAATAATGGACGAGCGCCTGCTTGCCGTAACCAAAAACGTTGGCGAAGGGCTGCAGTTGTCTGCGGATAAAACCAGCCGGACATTGAATGATTTAAGCGCGCGCCTGGCTAAAATTGACGCAGCCCAGCAAAAAATATCCAGTCTGTCGGAACAGGTCGTTTCTTTGCAGGAAGTTTTAAGTAACAAGCAGGCGCGCGGCGCTTTTGGTGAAATCCAGCTCAATGACTTGGTAACCTCGATTCTGCCGCCGTCTGCTTATTCTTTTCAGGAAGTCCTTAGCAATCAGAAAAGAGCAGACTGCGTTTTAAAATTACCCAATCCGCCGGGAACCATTGTTATCGATTCTAAGTTTCCGTTGGAAAGCTACCAAGCTTTGCGCAATGCTTCCGGGGAACGGGATAAAATTGAAGCGGAACGTTTTTTTCGCGCTTCGGTTTTGAAGCACATTAAAGACATTTCTGAAAAATACATCATCCCCGGAGAAACGGCCGAGTCCGCCTTGATGTTTTTGCCCTCGGAAGCTGTCTATGCCGAACTCCATGCCAATTTTATTGATGTTATTGAGGTGTCATACCGGGCGAAAGTCTGGATCGTTTCGCCGACAACATTAATGGCAACTTTGAATACGGTACGGGCGATTTTGAAAGATGCTCATATGCGTGAACAGGCCGGTGTTATTCAAAAAGAGGTAAGCTGTCTGGTGGAAGATATTTCCCGCCTGGATGACCGGATCGAAAACTTGGGGCGCCATTTTGAACAGGCCGGAAAAGATATTAATGAAATTAAAATCTCCTCCGGCAAAATCTCCCGCCGTATCGAAAAAATTGAAGATATTCAGCTTGGTCCGGCTGACAAGACTGTTTCTGTTGTGCATCTTACCGGCAAGCAGTCGGCATAAGTCAGAATGACATTCAATAAAAGAATTAAACGGAGGAGATTCCGTTTCTAAGTAAATGAATAAGAGGAAAACGCTCCATTTTGGGGATAATTCAATGATTAAATTTAACTTTTTCTGTAATTGATATATTGATTTATAAAACAAAAGCGTATAACCTAAGCGAGTAATGAAGAGAAGAGGTAATTGAAGTGACTAGATCTGAATTAATAGAAAGAATAGCAAACAAAAATCCGCATTTAATGTTGAAAGACGTTGAGCGTATTGTTGATGTTGTTTTTAATAAAATCATCAGTTCTTTGGCTAAAGGGGATAGGGTAGAGTTTCGCGGCTTTGGAGCTTTCTCTGTTCGTAAACGCTCTCCTCGGGCAGCCAAAAATCCCCGGACGGGAGAACAGGTTGATGTTGAAGAACGCCTGATTCCTCACTTCAAGACAGGTAAACAGTTACACGAGTTGTTGAACAACAACTGATTTAGACAGGATTAACAGAAAGGCGGTTGCCCATGAATTTTGTGAAAATGCTTGTTGAATTGCCGATACTCATCATTATTCTTATTTTTGCATTTGTTAATAATGATTTTGTATCTTTCAGCTTATGGCCGTTCTTCATTGAGCTGACCGTTTCGCAAAGTGTTGTTATCGTCGTTCTGATTTTATTTGGTTTCCTTATGGGAAAACTGGATTCATATATTTCTTATGCGCCGCTGCGCAAAGCACTGCGTCAGCAAAGAAAGGCTAACCGCCGCCTGAATAAGGAACATCAGCGCCTGAGCGAAAAAGTTTCCAGTTTGGAGGACAATCTGGTCAACCTTAAGGAAGAAAATAAAACCGTAAAGGAAAATGAACCAAAATTAAGCATGAGTGAAAAGGTAAAAAATCTTTTCCATTCAAAGAAAAATGACGCTTAATGAAATTTTACAACAATAATGGTATAAACATATGAATTGGCTTACAGACTTCGTCAGACCGAAAATCAAAAAAACAGCGCAAATTGAAATTGCCGATAATTTATGGCTGAAGTGCCCGGATTGCGGCCAAATGCTGTTTTCTAAAGAACTCAAAAAGAGCATGTACGTCTGCACCCGTTGCGGGCACCACCTGCGTTTGTATGTTGACAAACGCTTGAGAATGCTTTTTGACAATGGCGAATACAGCGAAATTTCCTTGCCGAAATTAAAAGAAGATCCTTTGAAATTCAAGGATTCTAAAAAATACACCGATCGCCTGCGCTCTTACCGCAAAATAACCGGCAGCGAGGATGCAATCCGCGTCGCCAAAGGAGAAATCGGCGGGATAACAAGCGTTGTTGCGGCGATTGATTTTTCATTCATGGGCGGTTCAATGGGAATGGCTGTCGGCGAAGGTATCGTTAAAGCGGCGGAAATTTGCCTGAAAGGAAATTATCCTTTGGTAACCGTTACCGCTTCCGGCGGTGCCCGCATGCAGGAAGGTATTCTTTCCCTGATGCAGATGGCGCGAACAACTGCCGCAATTAATCAGCTGAAGGAGAAAGGCATTCCGTTCATTTCTATTATGACGGATCCGACTACCGGCGGTGTTTCGGCGTCTTTCGCCATGCTTGGCGATGTCAATATTGCCGAAAAAGGCTGCTTGATTGGTTTTGCCGGCCCGCGCGTTATTGAACAGACAATTCGCGAAAAGCTTCCTGAAGGTTTTCAACGTGCCGAATATCTGAAAGAGCATGGTATGGTTGATATTGTCGTGACGCGTCAGGAGATGAAAGATGCTCTGGTTCGGGTCTTGAGTATTTTAACCCATGTCAAACCGCAGGTTAATACCCTGGCTATTGAAAATAAATAAAAGAAAAAGGCTCCAAACGGAGCCTTTTTTATCAATTATATAAATTTATATTACTTACACTCACCGAACCAGGTTCCGTTGTTGTCTTTACAGCGTTGGGTAAATGTTTGCCCCGCTTTACAGTCCGCCGCGGTTTGTTCATACGGACATTCAATAACGCATGAGCTTCCATAGGTCAGGCCACCGCAAGTGCAAGGATCAACGGCAATAGTATTGTTATCACATACTGTTTTTCCATAACAGGGGCCTTTGTTGCCTTCACAATCAATTCCTTTACATCTTCCGACATATCTCACAACCTCGCCGCCTGATGTAGTGCATTTATCTTTAATATAATAGTGTCCAGAAACCACACTGGTGTTGGTTGCTAAACAATATCCGCCATTTGCTGTTAAACCATCATAATTACAAGGGTCATCACAAATATCAAACCATTGAGAACCGGCACACAGACATGGTTCTGTACTTCCGTTATTTTGGCGTCCTCTATTTCCGGTACATTCCTTTTTGCCATAACATTTTCCACGAACTCCCTCTGTTTCGCATTGACACATTACATAAAGATTATATTGTACGCCGGTTTGTGTAGTGCAGTAAGGACGAACATAGGTATAATTTTTTCCATTCCAAGAAGTTGGAGAAGCAACATAACGGCAGCCTAAAAATTCTGGCAAGCACGTTTCTTTCACGAGACAGGTTTCGTAGAAAGTCTTGTCACCGGCTTTGCAGGAAGCGCCGGAACCGGTTTTGGTGTCGCCGCAGTAGACATATCCCGGACACTGACAGGTGCGGTCTTCCGGATCGCACACTTTGCAACACAGACGAGAACCGCCGCAACC